>JAJRSO010000005.1 GCA_024278755.1 Calditrichota bacterium
CATACCGTTCCAGGTTTCGTTTGACCATTCCACATAGACTTTCAGGTTGCTATCCAAACGGTCTTTAATCAATTGAGCCGCACCGCGCCAGTAATCGACGGCGGCTTTTTCCGGTATGCAGATCCACATATCCGTTTGCGTACGGTTGCATAAATCTATCATCCACTCGATGGCCGTTTGCCGTTGGTTTACCCGATCTTGCGGTACGCGGTCAGTCCAATGTACTTCGTGGTCGTTCCAGTTGATATCGCCCCAATCCATAAAACGCAGAACGGAATAAAAAGCGATTTCATCTATTAAAGCAGATTTCCAGGGATTGTAGGCAGGATCGTTTACGCTATCCGGCTGTATGGCGTTTTGATATCCGTTCTTCCAAGGATCGGCGCCGCCCCAGGCTTGATTCCAAAAGTTGGCGCCGATAGTCATGGGTTTGGTTTCGTTTTGAGCCCTGGCCATAAGCTGCAAGGTTCCGAAATCATCGGCGTTTTTCCAATGGTCGTTATATCGTTCTTGCGGCACCCAAACGGAACCGATAAAATTATCTCTTTCCTTCGGTTCCTCATTGATGGAATCGTTATCGCAGTAGGCCAGAGAGAGGCCTATAACGTCGCCGGCATTCAGCGTTACCTGGGATGCGTCGGGATCGTCGGGGTCATACGTATCGTCATAAACAAGCAGAGAAAATTCCCAAACATATTTATCGCCGGATTTACGGAAAGCAAATTGCTGAAAATGATTGCTATAATCCTCTATTTTTTTATCGTTCCAGTCGCTTCCGGAAATATCGCAGGCAAAAAATTCCGTAGCCGCTTGTCCGTCGCTCGGCAAATTGACGTTGATATGATAGGCGAAGGCATTTTCGGCATTTGTTCCCCATTCGTCGCCCACGGCGCCTGTGCCGTCAAATACGTGCAGCCCGCCCGATTTATCCTGATCGATAAATACTTCGACAACATCGTAGCTATAATAGTCGTCGTTTGGGAAGATATAACCGTCGACAAAATAGTCGTCGGTCACTTCAACCAAAAAGTAGAGCGCATTGCTATGGGAAGACCACAGCGCCTTGTATCTTCCCGAATAATCCGTACTTTCGATGTTTTCTCCATACTCAATCCATACCTGATCGATTGGTTGCCAGCGGGCTTGGGCCCAGCAAGGATCGTTAATAAATCCGTCGATACTCGGCAAATTGTTTCCGATATCGGCGGCCTTCACCGTATCGGCTTGAGCTGCCGGGTTGGCGGCAGATAGCACTACCCACGTCATAACGACCAAATTGACGAAGAAGATTTTTTTTCTTACTGACAGCATTTTACTTCCCTCTTTATGTGAATGGTTACCGGTCCCAATAATCCGGATTCAACCAGCGGCACGTCTTTCCAGGGTGTGTGCCAGGCGTTGGGACCTTTGGTAATGTTGGAATGGGTGCGTTTATCCCTTCCTGCGCGCCGGGCGTCCCCCGTCATTTGATTGGAAAGCACATTGGCAACGTCAACGACCAGGTAATTCCGGCCTTCTTTTACCGCCGAGGTGATATCTATCCTATAAGGCGCATGCCATACTATGCCCAACGGCCTTCCATTAAGAAATACCTTGGCCGCTTTCGAAACTTTTCCTAAGTCTAAAATCAATCGGTTGTTTTGCCCGATTTTTTCGCCGGGCATGGTAAATGTATTGAGGTAAGTGGCGACGCCTGAAAAAAATTTAACGCCCGGGTCAAGAGCCTCGGTCCAGGATATGAGTTCTTCGAATTCAACTCTTTGCGGAGCGCCCCAGCCGTAGGGGAAACGTATTTGCCAAGGGCCGCTAATGGCGAGCGCGGTATCGGGAACAGCAACCGTATAGGTTTTAAGCGAACCGTCGTCATAGGTAAGAGCGTAATCGCCGTTACGCTCAAAATACAGGCCCGTATCGCTATATCTTAAAGGAAAGGTATCCTCGGCGTCCGGAAATATCCGCTCATTATTCAGTTCGACTTTTACAATATGCCGCCCCACCGGTTTGTTTCTAAAAACGATAAATGCGGATGCCAAGGCGTCCAGCTTTAAGGGTAGGGTAACGGAACGATCGTCTTTTATATAAACGGAAACGGGTGCAATAGAAGCGTTATCCGGGTTCCACAGCTCGGGCCGTCCGTTGCGTGTTCGGAAGCGGATTTCGTAAACCTGCGACTTGGCAGTTGTATTTCGCAGAAAATAGATATCGGCCTCTTCCGTGCGTCGGTGAATAAAATCAATGCGTGTATGCGGATGGTCTTTTAAAAGGGTGATATCGGGCATAATGTGCAGGTCTTTTAGAACAGCGCGCAGGTTTTCTCTGTCGGTATAAATCCGGCCTTTACCGTATTTGATTTTATCGGCATCGTCTTTCCACATCGTCTCAGCCAGTTCGCGCACTCTTTTATCGTTTTGCCGGTAATTATGCAGGCTGTAAGAGCGAAGGGGCTTTTTACCAACCAAAATCCCGCCCTTTTTTACCAGTTCCGAAAGTTTTTGCAATACGGTGGGGTCTATCCTTTCATCATCCGGCAAAACCAAAATTCGATAGCTCTGCCCATGGGGCAATACGAAACGCCCGTCTTTTACATCCAGTTTATTAAGAATAATATCCGTATTGGCAACGTCGTAATCGTATCCGACGCCAAGCGAAGGATTGAATCGTTTAGGTTTTACAAAATTCGGCGCTTCGTCCCCATAATAATAAAGCACATCCGCTACAAAATTGCCTTGCTGCAAAAGAAAGCTACAACGCGCCAGATAATTGTGAAACGCCGAGGAAAGCGGCCACCAGGCGCGGGTGGTGTTTATTATTGTGCCGAAGTTATACACCCATCCGGGGATGCCTGCCTCGCGCGGGATATGCGGCGTGGTATGATAAACAAAGCTGTTTAATCCTTCGCAAAGCACGCGATCGGCGGTTGCTTTTAAATCGCCCGGGCCGAACTGCCACAGTTGTGTGCCGGTAAAAGCCTCGGCTTCTACGCGCGGCAGATTATACAAATGCGCAGCGCTGGCCGGCCCTTTAACGACCCTTACGGACTCGTTGTGTTCTTCCCCGAGCAAGGGGTCAAACCAGAACTCACCTCGGGCGGCGCTCAACGAGCCGAGTGCGCGAATGGATTCGAAGGGACAATTGTGCACCGGCGGTCCCGGCCCGCCTGCTTCGGCAATAAATCCGATTCCTTTTTCATTGCACAGTTTTTTACCCAGGGCGTAATGATTTTCTATAATCAAATCCGATAAGGTTTTCTTGAAATCAAAAAGAAATCGTTCGGTTGTGTTCCGGTCTTGCACAATGTACCCGCGTAGGGTCGGAAGATAGGGGATCAAACTGTATCCGCGCCGCTTTTGAAATTCTTCGGGCAGTTTTACCGTCCAGGCGGCGCTGTTGGCTTCGTAACTGTCGGTGTATAAATATTTGAGCGCCGTTTGGGATAGATCGCCGAGTTCATTCTCCAGCCGCTCGAAAAAATAGTTCAAATGTTTCCGCATAGCCTTGGCGCTAAAATGGTCAATCATAAGGCCGTTTGAATTAGGGCTTGGTACCATTAACGTTTGTCCCGTTCCGGTTACAACATAGCGCGTGATATGCCACTCGCCGGGCGGGACATTCCAGGTTAGGATTCCTTCTGTAAACTTGCCCGAAATATCTATCACACGGCCGACAATCGAATCCTTAGAAACGCTATAGGCCAATAACGCCACTTCTTTAAAGAAGGTCGGCAAGCCGTCGTTACGTTTGTAAAGCAGCATTTTTTTACCGGCAAAGGTTTCCGGAATATGCGGAAAGGGAAGCGACGCCCGATACCGACGCGGTCCCTGTACGGTTAACGACGTGTCGAACAAACCCATCACTCCGTCTTCGGGCTTAACCCAGGAACCGCCGGCGTTCCAACTGCTGGATATGGTCAAACCGATGTCAATGCCCAGTTTTCCCGCTTCCCGTATGGCGTGAGCTACGGCTTGAACGGATTCATCTCCCATAAAGGGCGGCCCGGCCGGTTCAACGCCGTTCGGATCGACCCAGCCGGCTACATCCCAAATATCCAGCGTTCCCATGCCCTTATCTTTAAATTCTTTTAACTCCTCCGTCATTTGCGCCAGGTCGAAATTGCCGTTAACCAGACACCAGTATCCTTTCGATTTGGCGGATTTCGGCGGCTGCCGAAATCCTTCTTCCAGAGAATACTTTTTTTTCGGGTTTTCCTTTTGATACGAGCAGCCGCCAACAAATAGTGTAAATAATAAAAAGACCAGCAGAAAAAGGTTTCTCATACTATTTGTACCTTTCTAATATCCTGTCGGAGTTTCGGAGTCTGTAACTTTCGTGCCTCCGGCCGCCTCGACAATAGCTATGGTGGCCGTAGCACCTATCCGAGTAACCCCAAGTTCCCGAACTTTCAGCGTATCTTCCAGCGTCCGCACGCCGCCCGCCGCTTTGACCTGAATCTGCGGGTCGGCATATTTACGCATTAATTTCAGGTCGTGTTCCGTGGCGCCCTTATATGAATATTTTCCGTCTTCGCCTTTGACGAAGCCGTAGCCGGTTGACGTTTTTACAAAATCGACTTTGTGTTTATTGCATATTTCGCATAGTTTAATCTTAAATTTGTCTTCCGTTAAATAATCGTTTTCAAAAATAATCTTTAATACGGCATTGTGTTTTTTTGTAATAGCGGCAATGGTTTCGATTTCACGATCCACATAATCCCAATCTTCGCTGAGGACTTTACCGATATTAACCACCATATCAATCTCAACGGCGCCGTCCTTAATGGCTTCTTCCGTTTCAAACGCTTTTACTTTAACGGTACTGCTTCCGTGAGGAAAGCCGATTACCGTCCCGACCAAAACCCCGCTTCCCTTAAGCAAGTCGGCAGCCATTTTAACGGCATACGGCTTGATGCAGACGGAGGCCACGTCATATTTTTTGGCAACTTCACATTCTCTCTTTAAAATTTCATCCGTCATTGTGGGATGGAGCAGGGAGTGGTCGATCATTTTGGCTATTTCTTTGGGATTAAGCATTACGTTTGTCCTTTCTGTATTTCAATTATATTTTTTATTGGATAGTTTAATCAAACAAGACCAAGAGAAGTATTTCAGCATCCACAAACCCGTACCACTATTCATCCTTGCCAGGAGGGGATTAATTCGTTTCTAACTTGTCATACCAGCTCTTTTTTAGAATAATAGAGGTTGCGGCTACGACAATCAACCCTATAATCATACTTCTCATTTCCTGTATCACCAGATAAATGGGCACAGCCACCAAAGCCGTTTGCCAGATAATGCCGATGAAAATATTAAAGACGTCCCGTTTGAATTCCGTATTTTTACGGAACTGAGGATCGCTTTGCTTTACCTTTTCATAAATAGGCCGCCAAAAGCCCCAGGGGCGTACCCGCGCATAAAATTCCGTCAGCGTTTTCTCAGGATCCGGTTTGGTCAGCAGGGCGGCTATGACGGATGCCAGAGTGGAAACGGCCAGAATAATGGGGAAGCCTTCCAAAGAAGACAGATGGGGAAACAACTTGGGTACAATCAGAGCCGATAGGATGCCGGCGATCATTCCCCAGAAATAGCCGTAACCGTTAAAACGCCACCAATACCATTTTAAAACGTTGGCGGCCGCGTAACCGCCCCACAACGCGCTGACAATCCATAAGGTAACCTGGTTAATCGAATCGACAATTATACCGAATCCCATTCCCACGGCAACGACGCCGACGGAAGCAAGATAGCTGAAAAATACGTATTTTTTATTGCTTGCATGGGGATTGATATAGCGCTTATAAATGTCATTGACGATATAGGCCGGCGCGGCGTTTACCGTTGCGGCAAAGGTAGACATAAAGGCGGAAAGCAGGCCGGCAATCAGCACGCCCATTAATCCTACGGGAATGAAATTCTTAATGGCGTATGGCAGGATGAGCTCAAAATCGATGTCGCCGCCCATCGCAGCCAGTTGAGGACTAAAATAAACCAGAGCCAGAACCGTTAAACCGGCAATCATCATATAGCGGGGGATAATGAGCGCCACATTGACAAACCAGCTCATCAGGCTGGCCTCGCGCGGATTTTTCGTTGCCAATATGCGCTGCATATCGTAATTAGGCGCCGGGCCGGCCATACTCACCCAGATACCTTTGAAAACCATCATCATAAAGAAGATCATAAATAGAGAATAACCGTCGGCCGCTATTTTCGTATTCACGGCGTCGAGTATTCCGCTCCAGTCCAAATTCAGATTCCAGCCGAAAAAAAGATCCTTCCAGCCCTCCGGAACAACCTTGGCAATCATCTCCGGCGAGGTTTTCTGAATAGCGATGATGCCCACCATGATGGAAGCGACGGTCATAATGATAAATTGTAACACTTCGGTAAAGACCACGCTGAACATGCCGCCGGAAACAACATATAAAGTTGTAACGCCCATAAAAATAAAGGCGTAGGTATCGGGCGAGAGACCCCACGGCAAAAACATGGAAGCAAACTTACCGATACCCTTAAAAGCGTAAGCTAAAAAGCCTATTACGCTAACCAATGCAAAGATAACCACGCTGATGTGTGCTAATTTTGCTCCTTTCTCGCTACCAAAACGCGTCGTTATCCATTCCGCTCCGGTTAATACATCGGAACGCCTTAACCATTTGGACAGGTAAACCATTAGAAATATCTGATTGAATACGGGCCAAAGCCAGGGTATCCACACGCTTTTAAGGCCGTAAACAAAGCATAAATAGACCAGCCACATCGTTCCGGTGATATCGAACATTCCCGAAGCGTTGGATATGCCCAATACATACCAGGGCATGGTATTGCCGCCTAAAAAATAGGATTTCAGGTTTTGAGAGGCTTTTTTGGAAATATAGAAACCGATGAAAATAGTAAGCGTTATATAAAGCAGAATGATTCCGATGTCGATAATATGTAAACGCAAAAGCCCTCCTCTTTTTTTATCGGATAAAAGAAAGCTTACGGATAAATATTTGTCTTCCTATCCGGATACGCAAAAAATACATACCGGATGAAACGTTCCGCCCGTTTCCGTTCTTGCCGTCCCAGCTCATCTTTATTTTACCGGCCGAAAGATATTGATGAAACAAAGAACGGATCAGCCTCCCTCTCATATCGTAAATATCGATTGCCACTCTACCGTTTTTAGGCAGATAAAAAGCGAACGTAGCAAAACTATTAAAGGGATTAGGATAGACCTTAGGCGCAAACGAAGTGTTCTGCGGTTCTTTCGTCTTACGTTGGATAGCCGTAGAAATATCAAGCAGGCGGGCCAGGCCCGAAGGGGAGGCAAACCAAACGCTTCCGTCGGCTGAAACAGCGATATCGACTATATCATCGGAGAGCAGACCGTTGCTTGTTGTGAAATACCGCCAGCCCTTTTCCGATTTACGAGCGGCTCCCGATTTTGTGCCGAACCACATGCCTCCGCTCGAATCTTCGGCGACGGCCTGCACATAATTATCGGGCAGGCCCTGGGCTTCGGTGATAATTTCCCAGCCTTTTTTGGAATCGGGACTGTTGTGGCTGGAAACGCCCTGGTCGGTGCCGTACCAGCGTTTGCCCGACTTGTCAACGAATACCGCCAAAACCGTGTCGGAAAGTAATCCGCTCCAGGTTTGCGTTAAAGCGGAAGCGGAGGTAACGGCGTCAACTTCATTCAAACGCAATCGTCCCACGCCGCCCCCGTCTGTTCCGGCGTAAACCCATCCGTCATAGCCGGCGCCCAGCGAACGGATGCGGTTATTGTTTAGATGTTCGCCCTGAACGACGGACAGCCATTCTTCGACGGTCATAATGGAAAGACCGCTGTCCGTGCCAAACCAAAAATGACCGGCGGTATCGGCGGCAATGGACCATACAAGATTATAGATTAGACCGCTGTTGTTTGTTCTATAAAGCACGGAACAGGCTGTATCTTCGTCGGCTGGCAAAAAATGCGCGGAAATTCCGCTATCGGAGGCCGCCCAAACGCGTTGGCCGTCGTAAAATACTTTATTAATTTTATCATGCGCCGTTGGACAGGCGCTCTCGCCGGTATAGGTTACCCATACCGAACCGTCGAAAGCGCATAACCCCTTATCCGTAGCGAACCAGATCATACCGTCTGTTGCCGGACAAATTGAAAGTACGTTGTCGGAGGCTAAACCGCTGTTCCCGGTCGTGTAATATTCCCAATTCTGCGCCTCAAGCGACGCCAGGGCAGCCGTTAATAGGGTAATCGTTATATATTGTAGTTTCATAGAATTTATTTTGCCAGCATCAGTTTTATGGAATCCGTAAAGCCCCCCGCCGTCATTCTACAGATGTAAACGCCGCTGGGAAAGTTTTGCGCATTCCACTCCAATGAATAATATCCCGGCGTCTGTGTTTTGTTTACCAGCGTGGCTACCTTTTGACCCAGTATATTATAAATACTCAAATCCACACTACTGTAAACAGACAACTGATAACTGAGGACTGTTTTCGGATTAAAGGGATTGGGATAGTTTTTCAATAGTTCGAATGTCCGCGCTCTGTTACGCGTTTTTGCCGGCTTAATTGCCGTCGCTTTTTGATCGACAAAAATAAATTCGATCCCCTCGCCTTCGCCCAGATTGCGGCTGTATTGACGGTCGGTTGCGTTATTCCAATGTTCGTGAACGCCAAGCGAGGCGACTATTTGCCCGTCGTTCTCGGGATCATAAATAATGCCGTCAGGCCAATAGGTTGAATCGGCTGCCTGATACAGATAGTCGTCAATGGCGCCCATATTGGGATAATCGGCTTTGCCGTCTGCGCCGTTATATTCCGTTCGTAAAAAATCGAAACAAACGGCTTCTATGGCCACCGGGTCTTGAGAAACAATGATGGAAGATGTCCAGTCGCCGTTAAACGGGGAAATGTCCCATTTGGTCGGCGCCTGCACGGCTTCCGGCGCGCCCCACAGTCCGTCTACCAGAAAAAGAACGGTATTGCGTCCCAGACGTTCGTGCATCATTAAATCTACCTGCACGCGGTACAGACCGTAGTCCGTTCGGGTGGGGTCGCCTTCATTGGGAGCGACCAGGCCGGGATGCAAATGTTCTGCGCTGCTGCGTGTCTGCGAGCCGAAATGGTTTTTGGCAAACAGGGTTATCCCGGCCCGGGCATGGGCTTTTAAAACGGGAATATTGATCAGATAATCCGCCTCATTGAGTACGGTATATATTTTATCGGAGGCTTCATCCAGAATTGTATGTTTATCGGAATAAAAAATGACTTCATTTTGCGTCGGTTGTGCGCCTTCTCTGCCTTTATCCGTTTCCTGGGCGATATAATGCACATCCGGAAACTCGGCATGCCATTTATCGTAGCAGTGATTATATAAATATTTCATAGGATCGCCTACAAAAATGTTTTCTTGCGCTACACCGTACGCATCAATCAATTGGCGCAAAACGGATAGGACAACCTGGGGCGACGTTTCGGAAATGGCGTAAAATTGATTTTCCATCTTATCGTAATTATCGTTAATATTTCCCCAGAACTGGCCTTTGCCCCAGGTGCTGGTGGCGTTTATTTTTATAAAAATTTTTTCACCGGATTGATAAGATTTGCTGCTGCCGCCGTATTTTTTTCGATTAAAATATAGGAACAAACTGTCCCAAGCGGCCGAATCTGTGGCCGCGCCGGTCAGTTCTTTTAAAGACCGCGATACCATTTTATCCACAACCTGTTGGTCGGTATTTTTGTCCAGAAAATATCCGTCGTCGTTTTCATCGCCCACACCGTCGCCGTTATAGGTATTGGTACAGTTTTCATTAGTGGCGTCCGCATCCCATACCCAGACTACTCGTCCCGGATAAATGCCTTTGGCTTCACCGACCGGATTGTTCGGCGAGTAATTGATCACCGCTGCGGCTTGACTTGGCGAGGCAGAGTCGCGGGCGACAATCAGTAAGGACAGGGCAGAGGCCAGAACAAAAAGGATTCCCCGCGCCAAATGGCCGCGCTGCAACTGCAATCTGGCTTGCCTGTAAGCGAACAAGCCGGAGAGCAGGCCGGTTATGTACAACACAAAACCGGAGGCCAGCGGCGCGGCGGCGCGCATACAAGGATAAGAGGCCCGACTGGGCTTCGGGATAACGCGTATTAAAAACCAGATGAGAGAAAGAAATCCTACAATGGGAAATAGCCAATTGGGGAGCTTTTTCTTTAAATAAGAAATTGTGTTGAACAGCATTATTATATCCTTTCTGCATGCAGATGTTTTGACAAATATCTGCTATGTAATAGAAGGCATGGGCAGTCGTTTTAGAGTATGAAGAGTGCGGTATATACAGAGGTATTTATCAATCAATTTGAGAATCTAATTGCAAATTTCGCCTGATCAATTCCATTCGTTGTCGTAAACAAGCGTTAGTATATAATCCATCGGAGGGGGTGTTCAACGTAAAATCTACCAACTTGTCTAAGGTAGTGGCCGCAACATGGCAGCGCGTATCGCTGGATGCATAATAGATTAATATCTCGCCGTTGTCCCGTAATATCCATCCGTTGGAAAAAAGAACGTTAGAGACATCGCCGACCCTTTCCTCGCCCAAGGGCGCCATTAAATAACCGGCGGGCCGGTATGATAATTCCCAGGGTTTATCCGGCTTGGTCATAAAGGTGTAAAGCACGTAACGCAAGCCGGCTGCCGTCATCCGCACACCGTGAGCTAAGTGCAGCCATCCGTATTGAGTTTTGATGGGAGCCGGTCCCAAACCGTTTTTGTATTCGTTAATGGTGTGATAGCGCCTTTCTTCTATAATAATTTCTTTTTCGATTTCAGCATGCTCTATATCTTTACATAAACCCCAGCCGATTCCCCTGCCGTCGTTTACATCGATAAAGCTTTGTTGGGGACGCGTATAAAAGGCGTATTGACCGTTTATGAATTCGGGGTGTAATACCACATTACGCTGCTGGCTGCTCGGCGTTTTTAAATCGGGTAAACGCTGCCAGGATTTCAGGTCCTTTGTGCGCGCAATGCCTGCTTGTGCTACTGCGGAATGCTGGTCGCTTTCGGGCGCCTGCGGGTCTTTTTTTTCCGTACAGAAAACGCCGTAAATCCAACCGTCCTCATGGGCTGTCAATCGCATATCGTAGATATTTGTCTCATCCGGATGATATGGCGGCATATCAATCGGATAATCCCAGAATCTGAAATGATCCACGCCCGTTTCGCTCTCCGCAACGGCAAAAAATGATTTGCGGTCTCTACCTTCAACCCGGACGACTAACAGGATTTTATTATTCAGTTCGATTGCCCCGCAATTAAAGGTAGCATTTATGCCTAATCGTTCCAATAAATGCGGATTTTTGCGATAATCGAGATCAAATCGCCAGAATAAAGGCGTATGCGCGGCGGTGACAACAGGATATTTATATCGCGAAATTATCCCGTCGTCCGAAGGCAGTAAAACATTTTTTCTATGGATTAAATTTTCATGTTTTTGTTCCAACTCTTTCAATCGTTCTCTAAACTGTTCCTTATCCATTGCATATTTCCTTGTCGATTTTCTATATATTTATAAGAAGCTTTGAAAAAAGCGCTAGAATACTACTTTATCGAAAAATATTTATGTTGCAATTTCATTTTCAACTCACCCTTTATCGTCGTTATCTTGCGTACGAACAATAGATTACGTCATCCTCTCTTCCTTGAGAAGAAGGGGTTAAGGCCTGCCCGACGCAGGCGGGGGGTGAGTTGTTAATTGATTTAACATTTTTTCAATGGTTTCCTAAAATATATTTAGGTTGATTAAAGTCCGTTATATAAATCCAGCCATTTAATCAATTTCAAAATTATTTTTTACCCCATAACCAAAAAGGAGCGCTGACAAACCAGACGGCGGTCATCCTTTCCGTCCAAAAGATATAATCAGAGAACGGGGATATATGCATAAAAACCGCCGTTGAGTTATACAGAATAAAACCGAGAGAAGCCAGCGAAATAAGCATTGCCGTATAACGAATACCCTTTTTCATTTTAATTCCTCTCATGCACTAATGGGGAAGCGGAAGGCTGCCGACCGCTTTTTCGATCTGTTATATACACAAGGGCAATGTACAGAAACTGAGCGATAAAATATCCTGGCAGCCATTTAAAAAAGATATGAATCGGTATGGCAAAAACGAGCGCAAGGGTTAAAACCCAGGTTGCGAGGGCTTGCCAATTTATAAATCTTTTATACACTTCCGCCCTATATTGTTTAATTTTTAATTTAGGTAAAATCCAATGTTCGGCAAAAACAACCGCTCCAATGGGCATTAGAATCAAACCATATAGAGCGACAAAATCGAGTAGTCTTAAAAATACCATTGGGAAAACGGCTACAATTGTCGTTATGGTTCCCGCTATTGCCGTTACCTTCCAGCGCGGCCAGTTAGGCGTTGTTGTTTGTAGAGCCAACCCCGCCCGATACATGGTCGGATTAGCCGTTGTCCAACCGGCAACAACTACCGCAAGGGCGCCGGCGACCCCGGCCGCCGTATAAGCCATTACTCCGGGATTCATTTCGCGGTTCACGGCGGCTACCATGATTCCCGAAGCAATCCAGGCCAGAAAATGACCGGGAAACATGCCAAAAGCGGAAACAAAACCGTATTTCCAGTTTTTGGCGTATCGGAAAACAGCCATATCCGAAAGTCCGATATGCATAGCCAGATTGGCAAACCAAGCAAAAAAAGCAATATGCCAGAATCCGTATTTTTCCTGACCCGGAGTGGGAATACCATTCCATATTTTAGTTTGCGCCACATGCCATAAGTCTGCGAAAGAATCTATTTTCCCCAGGCCGGGCAAAAGAGCTATAGCTCCGGCAATAAATATGGTAAACATCCAGGGAGCGCTTACGCTGGAAAAACGCGATACTTTATCGAAACCGAGGACGGCAAAAACCGTGACGACCGTACCTACCAATAAAGTAATAACAACCCATGTTACGCTGTTGGGATAAATATCCGTTAGAGCGGGCGTGGGCACGTCAAAAGCCAAACCAACGGCCGTAGCCGAAACCGAAATCATGGCGCCCGCCAGGATGCAATAGAGCACGGCATTAGCAATGTTATAAATAAAGGATAGCCCGGGGCCGCCTATTTTTCTGAGATACCAATACAAGGTCAACCGGGTTTTAATGGCAATAGGAGCCACGATGAAGGCCCAGGAAAGTACGGCGAGAGAATTACCGAGCAGCAAACCCCATATTAAATCTCCGGCTGAAACGCCGTGAATAACAAACATGGCGCCGATAACAAATTCCGTAGCCGCTACATGCTCGCCTGCAAACAGACCTATAAATTTACGCAGCGGATGGAAGTTTGATTTTTGCACTGGCGTACGGTCAAATTCATTCAGTTTATCTAACCGGTTGGTCCAATTTTGTATTAAGTCGCTCATGAAATCGTTCCCGTATTTTTCTTATCCGCGTTTTTGTTCGATATTCTGCTGATAGCCGCTTTCTACATAATCTTGTATCGGATCGATCGCTAGATTTTGTTCCGCTTGTTGTCGGGGAAAAAACAAAAAATTTGCGACTAACGTAATAATGTCTTCCTTCAATCTAAAAACTAATTGACATAATTGTATTTTATGTAAAGAAGAAGAAAATAAAGACTTGCTGACTATATAAGTAAATTAATAACATGCCAGGAAATATATATTTTCCTAATATATTTTAAGGCGGATATTATATAGTCTTTAGGAAAACCTCTTTATGATTATTTAAATCATGGTAAATTAATTTTGAGGGTACAAAAATTTGTTGCGGTTCCCACACTTCATTGTCGTCGGTAAGGTAGTAGTGCATCAAATCAACAGACTGTTTAGCTATGATCTCAGGAGAGTGATCTGTACTATAATAAGATACGCCCAAACGTTTTACTATATTATTATTACCATATTCTCCAAGTAAAATATCTTCCGGCATTTTTAAACCCTCTTGTATCACCGCTTTTCCCGCCCCAAAAGCGAAAAGTCCTCCCGCGCAAATAAAAGCATCGGCATCGTTCCCGTTTCGTAAGGCTTTACGCATTCTTTCTTCGGCATTGTCGATATCGGGTTTGCATTCAACAACCCGTTTAGGATCAAATTCCAAGCCGGAATTTTTAAGATGTTTTTTAAAGGATTGAAACCGGGCAACGGTTACGTCATCTCCTTTTATCACGCCGACATATCCTATTCTTTTTTTGCCGTTTTTAACAATAGCATTAATAAGCTCTGCGGTTTCCTTGTCAACATCGGGCGCGATAAGGCTTAATTCAGAACAGTTTGGGTTTCTGTCAAAGCAGAGGATCGGTATTCTTGTTTGATGAATTTGTTGCAGTAAATCACAATTTCTGTTCCCATTTGTAATATCTATAAAGATTCCGTCCACCTGTAATGATAACAAAAATTCAATATTTTTACGCTCTTTCTTATGGTCCTCATGATGGAACATCATAATGGATTCATAGCCTTTGCTTTGCGCCTGTTCATAAATATACTGTACCAAAAAAGAGTAATAGGAAATATTAATATCCGGTATGATAACGCCAAGCATTCCGCTTTTCTTATTTACTAGACTACGTGCCATCAAATTAGGCTGGTATCCAAGCTTTTCACTTAAATCGCGCACCTTTTTTTTCATCTCTTCCGAGATATCGGTACTGTTGCGTAAAGCTTTGGATATGGTAGCGGGAGAAACGCCCAATATTTCGGATATGGTTTTAATGGTTACTTTGTTTTCGCGATAATTTGTTTTCATTTTATGGCAACTATATTATTAAATAAAGAGGCTGCCCGCCTAAGACAGGCAGCCTGCGCATTAATCGGTTCGCTTATTTAAGCAGAATCATCTTTTTCGACTGCTGGAATTCATTTCCGACTTGAATTTGGTAAATATATACACCGGAAGCAAGACCTGAACCGTCAAAAGCGTATTTATAACTGCCGGCCGTTAAAACGCCATTAACCAGCGTTTTTACCTTCTGTCCTACTACATTATAAACGGTTAAGGTAACTTTATCCTTTTTAGGAATGCTAAAAGAGATGTTCGTCGTTGGGTTAAAAGGATTAGGATAGTTCTGCTCCAATGCATATTTATGCGGCATAATGCCTTGTTCTTTTTCAATAGCGGTATATTCCGGCCACCACTGCAGCGAACCGACCGGTTTGCCATCTGTGCCCCCGTTTTCCAATTGAGAGTTGGTGTAAGAAAGATCATAAGGCAGCGGCCAGGTAAAGGCCAAATAATCGCTTACATTATGCCAATTGGTAACAGTCTCACCGTTTCTCGTAGCTATACAACCCGCAGCAAGAAGCGCTCCGCTTCCATTATCATTCTTAATGCCCGGATCCAAATTCGTGGTATTTTCCTCTGTAAAGTATTTATACGGTTGATGCTCCACAGTAACTATAGTCGTATCAACAATGATGAGCGTATCTTTGGCCGCGCCATCGGGGTTTTCCACAATAACGGTGTCTCCGCCGCTGGTATCTGCCCAGGTGAATTCCATAAGATTCCATGTCCAGGTACCTGTACTGTCCTTACTGTTGAACATGGCTTTGTTATAATTATTCATCCATGGATTGGGATGAACTTGCGGAAATTGATCCCAATAGTCGCGGATGTCTTGGGTATAGTACCAATTGTTATTCTTCAGCGTCCATATTAACTCGTCATCGGTTAATTTACCGTCACCGTTAGGATCATAGTTGTATCCATAGGCACCCCCAGGCCCCCACAGCGAGTCAAGCTCTTGCGGATCCCATTGGATTTCAGCGTAATTCATCAGGCCTTTTACTTCTACGTCATAATGTTTACTGATTTCCTTATCGTCATCGCTAAATGCGTGGCAATTAACAAAAAGGTTGTTGGTGAATATTTGCTTAATATGTCTGTGGTTATTGACCGGATGCACGCTGCTATTTACAAATGTACAATGATCAACCTCGGTATAGTAGGTGCCGCCTCCCCAATTAATGGCAAAGGCGCCGAAATCATAATAGGTCGAGTTCTTGATAATCACAGAATCCGCTGTCGTTTCATGAAAAATGGCTCCGTTCCAACCCACAACATTTGGATTGCCTACATATTGGAAAATACAATCGGTAAATTTATATGTATTGTGACCAGCCCAATCCGCAAACATTGCCCACCAGGTAAAAGGCGCCTCAAATATACATCCCTCATAACTAATGGTCAGGTTTGAAGCGTTTACAGTTTGAGTAATCCAAGAAATAGGACCTGTGCCATCTATGTTTACGCCGCTCATCCAGAGATTTTTGAATGTTGCGTTATCGAAAATATGCCACCAGTTATCTACTTGGGCGCTCCCATCCTCAGTTAAGGCGCAACGAATAATCGGTGGTCTTGTTTCCACCGTCTCTCCCGGTTTATCTGCCACTAACACCAAAGGAAAATCGATTTGGATTACTTCCGTTAAGAGATACTGCGCGCCAAGCTGCAGCTTATAAACTTTGTGTTTTCTACTGCCGTCGTCGGCGGTATCAGATTTTAAGGCATAATTTAAAGCACCCAAAGGCTGATTGGTTACAGGATGAATAGGACCTATGATCAGCGTATCTCCTTTGGATTCCAACTGCGCAAAAAGCGAGGAAACGTTTAGCAGTAAGAATAAAATAAGAAACGGAAATATGAATATTTTTTTCATTATAACTCTCCTTACTTAATTTGTAACAGTTTTAAGCTGTTGATAACATTCATGTAATAGTGTTGAATGCTCTAATAAATGTTCAACGACCGTACTTACCTCCTTTCTTAAAATTATTCGGTTTTTTCAATAACTTACTTTTTTCTTAGTTTGACATCACCTCCTTTAACATATATGTATACTTACGATTGTGTTTTTTCTTTTCGTGGAATTCAAACTAAAATTGATAGCGCAAACCGATATTGCCGTTTCTACCATAGTCTTCCATATATCTGGTAAAATTCATGTGATTAATGACGTCTCTTTCTACCTCGCCGGTCAGATTATTCATATTCAGATATATTTCCAACCCTTCAATAGGTAGTTTTTGTCTTATGGCAAGGTCTAATCTAAAATAATCGGTTGAATAGCCTCGAAGCGCATCATACCAATCTGCATATTTGAATACATGGGAGGAAAAACGAACCGCACTACGGATGGAAAAACCTTTATAATCAAAGCCTAATACAAAATTTAATACATGGTCCGGCTGCAAAATCATTGGCGCTTTGTATGTGGTATCCTCGTTTACCAAAGTTATTCTATAAGTTATGGGGTCCACTACCTGTTTAATCCGGGTTTTCAAATATTCTGCTTCGGATATATTACGGGTATAATTCACGTTTACCACAAGCCCTTTTAAGATACCGGGCAAATACCAGAAATTAGACTGCCATTCCAATTCAAATCCGTAATTTACCACATCGTAGGGGTTGTTTGTTGCCCATGCGGCCTTCTTACGGTTCATGACAGACGGTAATTCAAAATACGCCGTATCCGTTATAACCTTTTGTCCCGTCCAGAAAATCATATCCGTAATTTTTTTATAAAAAGCGCCTACGGATAATAGTCCCACCTTATCTGAATGAAAGGCAAATTGCAGGTCCCAGTTTCGGGATAATTCCGGCCTTAATCGGAAATTACTCAAATTCCAGATTTCTCCCTGATTTTGAATAACCCAGCCAGGCATGATTTGGTTGTAGTTTGGCCTTTGTAAGGTGTTCGTATAACCCCCTTTTATGGTTAACCAATCGGTCGGTTTGTAAAAGGCCTGAATCATAGGCAGCCAAAACTCATTCGTCCGTACCTTGGTAACCGTATCGATTGGAGTGGGTGTCCAGCTTCTTAAAACACCCAATCTATTGCCGCGGTAACCGGTGTACTCCGTACGGTTTGCTTCATAACGCAAGCCGGGGATAATCATAATATCGGAACCAATTTTCACCTCCGGCATTATATAAAAAGCATAGTAATCCTCGAAACCAAAATAATCGCTGTAATTGGATTCAATAAAATTACCCTCTACCATAGGATCTAATTCTGTTGTGTAGGGATCATACGTAGCCATAACCAAATCGTGAATCCGCCTAAATTTTTCTTTGTCAAATACATAACCGAAATCATATTTCCCGTTTAAAAATTCTTTTCCTTTATAATTTTTATCAAGAAAGTCGATTAATAATATGCGCATATTGTCATTCATCCAAGCATCTTTTGTCCTCTGGCTCAGTTCGTTTTCAAAAGTGTAATAAACTAAGTCCCTAAATTCCTGATCGCCGCCAAAGTTATCCACGCTTGCAACCGTACGGTCATAATCTTTGGATTTATGCTTATATTTACCACCGACACTTAGTTTTATGTTGACATTTTTTGCAAGATCAAATTTATATGCTATATTGAGCTCGGCCGCCAGGTCCCTCTCCTGAGTTTCGCTTTCTTCATGGTATATTCCTCCTAAATGCATAAAATTGACAACTTCATCCATAGAAAGGATCATTTTATGAGGGATATCTTCGGGATTCAGATCAACATTAAAATTAGGATCTCTATCCGTAGGAAAGGGATTGTTAGGGGAATTATTATTTGTAGAACTGATTTGCGCAGGCAAAACGTTTTTGGAATAAGAATGACTTAAAAGCGTATTAAACTCCCAGCCTTTCCATTGGTGATCAATTTGCAGAGAGTTGGTCATTATTGTAAGCCACTTTTCCGGTGTATCCGTATAATTCAATGAAAACCCCTGTTGGGTAAAATTATAGTTGTTTTGATACCGTGTCTCCTCAACGTTAATCCTGCTTAAAAAGTTGGTAAGTTTTATATCCGTAGCCGGTGTAGAATAGTCCAATACCACGGTACCGCCTAAACGTCCTATGTTTCTAAAAATATCCATTAGTTGTATGGTATGCGTTTTAACCGGCGCATTTTCATTCTCTTGAGAGAATGTGATACCACCTAATTGTTGAGAACTTACATCCTTCTTCTCATAATCCACCTGAGCATAAATACCTAAAGCATCGGAAAAAAAACGATTGCTCCCGCCAACGCTTATCTTATAATTATTATATGAGCCCCTTAAATCATTGTAGCCGCCCTGTGTAATAACATTGAAGGTTGGTTCCAACGGCGCTTTTTTTATGCGAAAGTTGACAATCCCACCTGTTGCGCTAGCTTCCTGATTGGCCATGATCGATTTTGACAGTTCAATACCTTCCAGCATATACGGCGAAATCATACTTAGATCGGCGCTGCGGTCTCCCTCGCCGGTTGCCGCCATATTAACCCCCTCTATCTGGATTAGAGAATATTTAGGCGCCATTCCGCGGATGACCACTTTGGTACCCTCGCCGCCCTGCCGTTCCAATGAAACACCTGGCAGCCTGCCAACAGCTTCCGCCGCATTATTTTCCGGCAATTCGCGGATAGTTTTAGACGATACGACATTGACAATATTTTTTGCATTCAACTGTTGATTGATAGCCTGCCGCTGACCGCTGGCCTGGGCGGTAACCGTGATGACTTCCCCTTCTATCGCTTCCGGCTTCATCTCAATCTCAAGTTTCAATATTTTATCTTTTTCTATTTTAACCGGAATTTTACGCTCTTTGTAACCAAGATAGTTTACTATAAGCACATAGTCTCCTACAGGAACATCTGTTAAATAAAACTCGCCGTCAATTCCACTGGAAGTCCCGATGTTAACAATTCCGATAGACTCTTCCGGTATATAAATATTCGCGCCGGGGAGGGGATCGCCCGTTTCATATTCAAAAACTCTTCCTACAATCTTCCCTGTTTGGGCAAATAAAAGGGAATCAAATAAAAGAATAAATACAACGAATAAAAACGGTAAAGGCTTTTTCATTGCTCAATTCCTTCTATAAATTAATTTGCAGTTAACAAAGGATTCATTTCAAAACTCCGTCCCGTCACTTACATATTTCATCAAATATGCAGGAACAGGATGGGATAAATATAACTTACACGTTTGCGAAAACGTTTGCGAAAACGTTTAAGGTAAAAATATTAAACCGATTTTTAAAAATCAAGAAAAAAATATTTTTTTTGCATTCATAGAACAGCCCTGAAAAAGTGGTATTTGCTTA
>JAJRSO010000006.1 GCA_024278755.1 Calditrichota bacterium
AGGGAATCTGTCCGGATTGCCGAAGGCGCTTTGTATAATCTTGACAGATTCCCTGCTGGATGGTAGATTTAGTCCGTTCTGCCGAACAGTTTATACACATAAATGAACCCCAAAAGTCCGATTCACGCTGAACCAAGACAGTACTTCACCGGAGGGATACGAATTATCCTGAATTGGACGCACCTTTCCTTGTGCCAATCTCAGACACCGTATTTTGGTTCTCTGCTTACGCAAAGGCTATTTGCGGCGGCGACTGACACCGCATCCATCATTCATCTGCTTTTTAACCGGTTAAAAAATAGTTGACAGAATGAAAAACCCCGTCCATAATGAAGGCCATAATCCGGACAAGGAACGTGCGATCTGTTTGTAATTTTATAAAACTTAATTTGTAATTTTATAAAACTTAAAAAGTACTTTCTTCTTTTAGCGGACGTCTTCAGAACACTTATTTTTGATTAACAAAAATCTTTTATTTGTAAAAACGTCTGGAATTCAGGATATTAAATTGTTTGTTTTAATAATCGGGAGGACTATGTTATCTAAAATTTTTCTGATGATACTGACAAGTTTTGTGTTAAGTTTTTCACAAAAATTAGTTGAACCCGCGTACGGTTTATGGGGATTTGGTATAACCGCAATCGATCGTAACTATAGCGCTACGGATATCCGTTACAGTCCGTCACCTTTAATCTTTGGCGGATACGGGCCGGTCTGGATTGAAGCCAATCGTTTGGGATATACATTTTTTCGCTCCAATAGCTGGTTTGCTTCGGTTGCCGCACAAATTCGCAGCCACCAGTTTCGTAAAGAAGACCCGGGGATAACTAACAGAGCCAGAGCTTTTGAAGCGGGAATTCAGTTGGGCAGACATCTGTGGGGAAACTGGGTAGCTCGATTGGCTTTGCTACACGATGTTTCTGCCAGCCATAAAAGCTGGGAAGCGGATATGCAGTTTTATACACATTTCTTCCCCGGACCGTTTAGAATATTAGCGGCTGCCGGCGTTCAGTATCAGGGCCGTGGACTTACCCGCTATTATTACGGAACCGATACCTATCGGCCGCAGGCTGCGTTTGTAACGGAACTGGAAAGCATACTTACGCTACCAATTGATAAGTGGGGTGTTTTTTTAGGTTTTAGACTCTGGCTTTTAGATAAACAGGCCTTCCTAAGTCCTATTGCCAGAGGCAACAAAATAAGCAATCTCTTTACCGGGATCGGTTATTATTTTTAACTTGGTTCGAAAAAGAGCGTAGTAGGAGAATAAATTATTAGTGTTTACATATACCGGAAAAGAAAGATTCTCTTTAACTAAAAAATAGAATTATCTAAAAAGGACTTCAATGAAGGCAGTAGAAGAATTTATTAAAAAAGAATCTTCCAGCGGGATTTTGTTAATACTTACAACAATGTTAGCGCTTCTGTTTAGTAATACGTTTATGGCGCCCTTGTATCAGGCTTTTTTACATATCCCTGTAGAAATTCGAATTGGGGATCTGCATTTGGACAAATCGCTTTACCATTGGGTAAACGACGGACTGATGGCCGTATTCTTTTTGCTTATCGGCTTAGAAGTGAAAAGAGAGATATTGGAAGGCCATCTCTCGTCATTAAATCAAATTGCCTTGCCGGGGATTGCAGCCGTTGGCGGAATGGTTGTACCTGCAGCAATATATTTATTCTTTAATCAGGGAAATTCCGTGGCCCTAAATGGATGGGCCATACCAACCGCAACTGATATTGCCTTTGCTCTGGGTATTCTTTCCCTGCTTGGGAATCGGGTCCCTGTTTCATTAAAAATATTCTTAATGGCCTTGGCCATTATAGATGATCTGGGTGCAATTGTTATCATCGCCCTTTTTTATACATCCGACTTGTCCATTGTCTCATTAATCGTTGCAGGCGTTTCTTTGCTGGCTTTAACTCTGCTCAACTTTCTGGGTGTTGCAAAGAAAGCGGCTTATTTTATTATCGGCGTTGTTTTGTGGATAAGCGTCCTCAAATCCGGTGTTCATGCAACTTTGGCAGGCGTGACCCTGGCCTTCACAATTCCGTTATTTGCCAAAGATGAGCACAACCAAACCGTTTCACCGCTCAAAGACATTGAACATAGCCTTCATTTTTGGGTAGCCTTTTTCATTCTCCCGTTGTTTGCTTTTGTAAATGCCGGTGTAAATATCACACAAATCTCATTTAGTCAACTGGCCGGGCCGGTACCGATGGGCATAATGCTTGGTCTGTTTGCGGGCAAACAGATTGGGGTGTTCGGCTTTAGCTTCATTGCCATAAAACTCAAACTCGCAAAATTGCCGGAAAACAGCAACTGGGTGCAGCTATATGGTGTTTCCGTTTTAACGGGCATAGGCTTTACGATGAGTCTGTTTATCGTTTCGCTGGCATTTGAAGACGACAGTCTCTTTCAGTATACGGACAAACTGGCCATTTTGATTGGTTCGTTTATTGCAGGTATAGTTGGATATTTTGTTTTAAAGTCCGGGAAAAATGATCGGGATTAAACACAACATAGAATGATATTTTTTGTGATCTGAATAAAGAGTAAAATAGAACAGGTAGTTCCGGGAAAATGTAATAAATAAGTAGCTGCATCGGGAATGGTTTATCCCGTAAAAAGCTTTCCAAAGGCCAAATAATAAAAGAGAAAATCTCTGATAGTATTGGCAGTTGTTTTATTCTGTTCCGATGCGTCATATGGCTAACCTTTGCGTTCTCTGCGTTTTGTTTTTTATTTAGCCTCCCCGTGCTTACACTGGAGTTGTTCATTCTTAAGGAAATCTTAAGAATTTGCTAAGGAATTTTTAACTAAACGGCATTATATTTAAACCATGAGAATCTTAATAATAGAAGACGAACCCGGCATTGCCAATTTTATTAAGCAAGGGCTGGAAGAAGAATCGTTTGCCGTTGACGTGGCCTATGATGGTAGCAGCGGACTGGAAACCGCCCTGTCGGGCGACTATGATTTGTTATTGCTGGACTGGATGGTTCCCGGTGTTAGCGGTATAG
The DNA here is from genome assembly GCA_024278755.1 of Calditrichota bacterium. Taxonomy (GTDB): domain Bacteria; phylum Calditrichota; class Calditrichia; order Calditrichales; family Calditrichaceae; genus JANTFQ01. The sequence goes on from JAJRSO010000006.1 coordinate 3,028, forward strand.
AAGTTTGCCGGCGTTTCCGAAAACAAAACACCGAAACACCGGTTATCTTTTTAACAGCCAAAGATACGGTGCAGGATACGATTTTCGGTTTGCAGGCCGGCGCCAACGACTACATTAAAAAGCCGTTTGCTTTTGAAGAATTATTGGAGCGTATTCGTGTTCAGTTACGGCCCAAATCGGGCGAATACGAAAGCTATACGTTGGGTGATATTGTGCTGGACACCCGTACACATCAGGTGTTCAAAGGAACCGAAGAAGTCTTTTTAACCCAAAAGGAATTTGCACTTCTGGAATTTTTATTGCGCAATAGAGGGCATGTATGCCGCCGCACCCAAATTATCGAAGGCGTATGGGATATTCATTTTGAATACAACACCGGCGTTATAGACGTATATATTAATGCCCTGCGCAAAAAACTACGTCTGGAAGAACCCGGCCCGCACATTAAGACCATTCGCGGAGTGGGATATATTGTCAGGGAAGCGTGATTATGACTTTTAAGGATAGGATTGCCTCGTATTATCTGATCACAGCATCATCTATTATTGCCGTGGTATTTTTTGTGATTTACCTAATCGTATCGACTACCGTTTATTCCAATTTGGATGCTGCTTTAACCTACGAAGCGCAAAAGCATTTAAAAGATGTCATTACCGGGCAGGACACTCTATATTTTAACAGCAAAGCCATCATGGCTGAGCGCGAGCATAAAGAAGCGGAAGTCTTGCCGTTTTTTTTGCAAATTGTGGATAAAAACAACCGGCTAATGCAAAAATCATCCAATTTAAAAGGGCAAAAACTAAGTTTCCGTCCGGAGGTGTCGGACAGCGAATGTTTTAATGCGGAACTGAGTGATAAGGCCATCCGGCAAATTCAGATCTCCATCAGAGAAGGCGCACAGGTTAAAGGGTATTTATTAACGGCGGTTTCGCTGGAAGGCACTATTTTGGTGGTCAAAAATCTGCAAACCGTGCTGTTTGTGCTGTTTCCTCTGGTTCTGGGTCTGCTCTTTTTTGTAGCTCGGTATTTAGCCGACAAGAATATCCGGCCCATTGTAAATATCATCGAGACCACTAACCGCATTACCAAACAGAATTTAAGTGAGCGTGTAAAATCGCCCAAGGCACGAGACGAGTTGTACACACTTTCACAGGCTATTAACGAATTGTTGGATCGCATGCAAAATGCCTTTGAACGAGAAAAGCAATTTACTAACGATGCCTCGCACGAGCTACGCACGCCGCTTTCGGTCATTAAAGGTACGCTGGAAGTGTTGGTACGCAAGCCGCGCAGGGAAGAAGAATACAAGGAAAAGATCAACTATTGTATTTCGGAAATCGACAATATGTCCGAGCGCGTGGATCAGCTTTTGCTTTTGGCCCGTTTTGACAAAGCCAATATTCAACTGCGCAAGGAGCCGTTACCGGCTCTTTCGTTGATCGACAACGCCATCCATCGCCACCGTAAATTGATTCAGGAGAAGAACATCCACATTGAGATCAAAGACGAGATAGACGCCGAAGTGGTTACCGATCCTTATTACGTGGATATGATTCTGGAAAATATCATTTCCAATGCGGTTAAATACTCACCCCCGGGCAATACGATAGAAATTCGCACGTTGCGGGAGAAGGGGAAGACAAGCATCGAAGTAAAAGATTACGGCGATGGCATTAAAGAAGAAGACCTGCAAGCGGTGTTCCATCCTTTTTTTCGTTCGGATTCGCTGAATCACAAGCACATCAACGGCAGCGGATTGGGATTGTCTATCGTAAAAAAAGCCAGCGAAGTGCTGTGTGTGGACATAAAACTGAAGAATCATTCCGACAAGGGGTTGAAGGTACAAATTGTTTTTTAGGCAACGGATAAAGGCTTTTCAGAATGCCAGGGCAAAAGGAAGTTTTAATTGTAATGGAAACATTTATCCGTTTTCATTCTTTTTTAAAATATAATTGAAAGAATTGGGAATATCAGATCAGACGGGGCTACGGGACATTTTTTTGTTACCCTTATTTTTTTACAACAATGAATTGCTGCGCCATAATCATTTAATCCCTTCGGGATTTTAAAAACAACTCAGACAATCACAACTAAAAATTCTGCGGGGATACGTTGCCCATAGCCGATTTTGGCTATGGAAGCCTATACCATCCCGCATCCCGGAAAGGAGTCCAAGGCCTCTTAATCCTGAAAAAATCGATTTTAAGAATATCTTAAGATTTCTTTAAGCATTATCTAAGCTATACATCATTATCTTGGCGCAGTCAAATTTTAAAAAAACAAAAAAGGATGTTGAAATGATCGAAAAAATTGTTAATTACAGTATCAGCCATAAGTTGATCATTCTACTGACCACACTGGCCCTGGTACTCTTTGGGTTGTACTCCCTGTCGCAAATTCCTATCGGGGCCGTGCCGGATGTGACTAATAATCAGGTGCAGGTAATTACCACTTCACGTAATCTTTCCACCGAAGACGTGGAAAAATACCTGACTTATCCGGTGGAGCTGGAAATGGCCAACCTACCGGGAGTAAGCGAAATTCGCTCCATTTCCAAATTTGGTCTTTCGGTTGTAACCATCGTTTTTGATGACGATATGGGTACCTACCTGCCGCGCCAGCTCATCGCAGAAAAAATCAAATCGGCGCAGGAAAACATTCCAGAAGGATTCGGTTCGCCTTCTATGGGCCCTATTACAACGGGTTTGGGTGAAATTTACCAATATATTATCGACACCGATTCTTTGCATAAAAATCAGTATTCCATAACAGAGCTGCGTACCATTCAGGATTGGATTGTACGTCGGCAGCTTTCCGGCATTAAAGGCGTGGTGGAAGTAAACACCTGGGGTGGCTATTTAAAACAGTACGAAGTAGCGGTTAATCCGGAGCGTATCCGCGCTATGGGTATTTCGCTGTCAGAAATATATAGCGCTCTTGAAAAAAACAACAGTGTGGCCGGCGGCGGTTATATCGAAAAAACCAATCAAAGTTATTTTATCCGCGGGGAGGGGCTGGCAAAATCTCTGAATGATATTCGTAATATTGTCATAAAAACCACCGCAGGCACACCCGTGTTTATTCGCGATGTGGCAACTGTAGGTTTTGGACACGCTACCCGCTTTGGCGCCATTACGGCCAATGGCGAAGGCGAAAAGGTATTGGGGCAGGTTATGATGCTAAAAAATGCCGATTCCAAAGCAACCATAGATCGTGTTAAAGAACGCGTGACCCAAATCCAGAAAACACTGCCCGAGGGTATCGTAATCAATGGCTTTTTAGATCGTAGCGAATTAATCGGTAAAACCACATTTACAATTATCGAAAACCTGGTGTTGGGGTTTTTAATTGTTATTTTTGTAGTTGTGCTTTTACTGGGCAATTTGCGTTCCGGTTTGGTGGTGGCTTCAGTCATTCCGCTTAGTTTGTTGTTTGCGCTTTCACTGATGTACATTTTCGGTGTGGACGCCAACCTGATGAGTCTCGGCGCTATCGACTTCGGGATTATTATTGACGGGGCGGTGATTATCGTTGAATACATTGCTTTTCGAATTACGGCACGACGTACTGACTTGATTAAGCTGAAAGGCGAAAAGCAGCAGCGTTTACGCGATAAAATTGCCAGTGAAAGTACGGCAAAAATGACACGCTCCGCAGTATTCGGCCAAATTATTATTATTATTGTATTCATTCCCATTCTGTCCCTTACCGGTGTCGAGGGGAAGATGTTTAAACCGATGGCCCTGGTGTTTACGTTTGCTCTGGTAGGCACAATGATCCTGGGCTTCACTTATGTCCCGGTGATAGCCTCGTTATTCCTGCGTCCCGTCAATCCTGGGAAAAACACAATTTCCAAACGTTTTATGGCGTTCGTCATGAAACTGTACAAGCCGTCTATTGAATGGGCCTTAAAGCATAAGAAAAAAGTAATTGCCATTGCCGCGGCTTTATTAATTGCCACAAGCGCTATCTTTGCCACTATGGGTGCGGAATTTGTTCCCACACTGGACGAAGGTGATTTTGTGATTCAGCCGGTACTTAAAACCGGCACATCGCTTAGTAAAACTATCGAAACATTAACCCGTATGGAAAGGATCCTTAAAAAATTTCCGGAGGTAAAAAATGTAGTCAGCCGTATCGGAGCGGCCGAAGTACCCACCGATCCCATGTCTATGGAAGAGAGTGATGTGATCATTACTTTAAAATCGAAGAAGGAATGGGTTACCGCCGAAAACAAAGACCAGTTGGCAGACAAATTTAAAGAAGCGCTGTCCGTTATTCCGGGAATTGATTATGAATTTACACAACCTATCGAGATGCGCTTTAACGAATTGATAACAGGCGTACGCGCCGATTTGGCCATTAAAATTTTTGGCGATGATTTGGATATTCTTTATACCAAAGCCCGAAAAATAGAAGAGGCCATTCAAAACGTACCGGGCGCGGCGGATATTTCGGTGGAAAAAACGGCCGGTCTGCCGCAGATGAGCGTCATTTACAATCGTCAGAGCATTGCCAAATACGGTCTGAATGTTCAGGAATTGAATGATATTATTTCCATGGGATTTGCCGGAATGAAAGCTGGTACCGTATTTGAAGGGGAAAAACAATTCGACCTGGTTGTGCGTTTCGACCAGGCACACCGCAAGAATATTGATAACCTGAAGAAGGCATCCATTGCTCTGGCCGACGGACGTACTTTACCGTTAAGTGAATTTGCCGAAATTCGCATCACCAAAAGTCCGGCCAAAATTTCACGCGATGATACGCGCCGGCGCATTGTTATCGGTGTGAATGTACGTAACCGCGATCTCGCTTCTGTCGTCGAAGATGTTCGTTCCATCATCAATAAATCAATTCATCTCCCCGTGGGCTATTCTGTAACCTACGGTGGGCAGTTTGAAAATCTGGAAAATGCCAAGCGCCGTTTGATGATTGCCGTACCCGTGGCCCTATTTCTTATTTTCGTTTTGCTGCATTTTGCTTTCGGTTCCTTTAAAGAAGCGTTGATGATTTACAGTGCCATTCCTTTTGCCGCGGTGGGAGGCGTATTGTCGCTTGCTTTGCGTGGGCTGCCTTTCAGTATTTCGGCCGGCGTTGGTTTTATTGCTCTATTTGGTATTGCGGTTCTCAACGGCATTGTACTGATTGAACATTTTAAAGAATTAAAAGCCGAGGGAATCAAAGATGTTTACGAAAGGATCCTTATGGGTACAAGAGACCGTTTACGTCCTGTTCTGTTAACCGCCGGCGCTGCCGCGCTGGGCTTTTTGCCGATGGCTATTTCTACCAATGCCGGCGCAGAAGTGCAGCGCCCGTTGGCCACTGTGGTAATCGGCGGACTTATCACATCTACTTTTTTGACTATGATTGTCTTGCCAGTACTTTATTCCGTTATGGATAACTTCAAAATTAAAATTCCGATAAGCAGCGGAAAAATCATTACAATCCTCTCCATGATACTCCTTGTAACCGCACCGGTTATGGTTCGGGCGCAAAATGTAAATCGGGGTAGTACATACCTGAGTCTGGAACAGGCAATGAATATGGCTGTAAAAAATAATACGGCTCTGGAGGCCAGACGACTTGAAGTTAAACAAGTCTATGCAGCTACGGCGCTGGATATTCCCAAAACAGATTTTTACTACAGTTACGACGAAAATAATATGGCGGAAAATAATTTACCACTGGATATTTTGGGCGTTAGTCAGTCGTTTAAATTTCCTACTCTGTATTACACACAAAGCCGTAAAAACAGAGAAAAGCTAGAAGAGCAGCATCAAAAATATCTGTTAAACGAAACCGCGCTCAAAGGCCAGGTTGCCAAGGCGTATTACCAAATCATTTACCTGAATAATGTAGAAGATAAATACCGCTTTTTGGATAGCTTGCTGACGGATTTCGTGAAAGCGGCTAAACTGCGCTATGAATTGGGAGAGACCAATAATCTGGAATATTTAACCGCACAAGCCGGGAAAAAGGAGGTGCAGGTTCAATTAATACAGACACGGCAAAAAATAAAAGGAGGATATGCTTTCTTAAAGGCTCTGTTGCAAAGTCGTGACAACTTTTTCCTGCCCCCTGCCGCGCTACATAAATTGGAAGTGTTTTACAGTGATTCGATGAATTATCCCGGCCTGAAGTATTTCCGGCAAATGCTGCGTGTGGCCGATTTTGAAGTGAGTTTGCAAAAACAGGGATTTTTACCTGATATTCATGTGGGCGCATTTACCGGCAGCAATAACGGCGCATCTGCCAAAACATACTATGGTTTTGAGGTTGGCGTATCCTTACCCATATTCTTTTTTAAACAACGCGCCGAAATACGCCGCGCTTCCATTCAACGACAGATTCTGCGTCAAAACTATTCCGATTACAATGCTCAGTTAAAAGCTTATATAGACCAGCTATTTACAAAACTGGAAAGCTATGGAAGTGCAGTGGATTATTACGAAAATGCCGGTTATGCACTTGCGCAGGAACTATTGCAAAATGCCCGCAAAGCGTTTCGGAACGGTGAGATTGATTTTTTGCAATACATTCAGCTTGTACGCAAATCGGTGGATATTGAGATGAATTATCTGGATAATCTAAATAAATATAATCAAACAGCGCTGGCTTTAAATTATCTGGTTTTGGAATAAGAGCTAATTGCGCTTTTTTGTTAAGAAGCGGTTGCAGACAGCAAATAATATGAGAGAATGATGAAGATTGTTTATAAACAATAAAGGAAAATCGTATGAAAACAATTAAATTTTTTACTTTGGTGATAGTGTCCACAGCCTTGTTGGCAGCCTGCACAACAGGAAAAGAGGAAAATACAAAAAGCGTAAAGGTGGATAGTTTTTCCGGTGAGGAGAACATAATTTTAAGTACGGAACAGTTTCGTTCGTCCGGAATGGCGTTGGGGAAAGTGACTCCACAACTGTTTTCGGAACGTATCCGGAGCACGGGCAGGTTAGATGTTCCTCCGCAATTCAAAGCGTCAGTAAGCGCGTACTATGGCGGCACGGTGAAAAACCTGCATTTGCTGGTCGGACAAGAAGTGGACAAAGGAGCCGCATTGTTTACGCTGGAAAATCCCGATTATGTGCAGATGCAGCAGGACTACCTGAATGCTAAAAACCGGATGAACTATTTGAAAGCCGAATACGAAAGACAAAAGAAATTGTTAGAGGAAAAGGTCGCTTCGCGGAAAAATTTTCTTAAAGCCGAAGCCGATTATCGTATTGTTGTATCGGATTTCAGAGCGCTTGAAAAAAAACTGCGTCTCTTAAATATCGATGCTACCAACCTGACATCTGACAATATCGGCACTACTACTGAAATACAAGCGCCAATCAGCGGATTTATTACAGAAGTGAATATTACAAAAGGTGAATATCTGAGTCCCAATGAGGTGGCCGTGGGTATCGTAAATACCGAACACATGCATTTGGAACTCAATGTTTTCGAAAATGACATTGCTAAAATAAAAAAAGGGCAATCCATCCGTTTTCGTTTTCCGGATAATGGTACCGGCTATTTTGAAGGGGAAGTGTTTCTAGTCGGACGGGCTGTCTATTCCGACGATCGTTCCATAAATGTTCACGGACATCTAAAAGACGAAACCCAGTCGAAATATTTTATTCCCGGCATGTACATTGAGGCCGAAATTCTTATTGACGAGGTTGCTCGTCCGGCTCTGCCTTCGGATGCGATTGTAAATTTGGATAACGCCTTTTATGTACTTGTCAAAAAATCCTTTAAAAGCAATACATACGCATTTGAGCAGAGACAGGTAAAAGTGGGGCAATCTAACGATGGATATACAGAAATTGTGAATGCAAAGGAGTTGGGTAACAGTGACATTTTAATTAAAGGCGCCTTTAATATGATTCAATAAAATGATTTTTAATTATGAGTCAAATTCCTAAAGTAAAATTTAGGAGATACCAAAATACACGCGCCAAATAACAAATAAACACTAAATTCTAAAATTTTAACCTTCATCTACAAGAAGTAGGAAATTTCCTTTAAACGGGGTGACGGTTTAAGCCGTTTACTCCGTTTTTATAGTTTATAACGAAGGTTAAGTTTTTACCGAATCAATCGCTAAATAATAAATACAAATAGGCCGAAAGCGCCACGCCGGAAACAATTAACAGAGCGTTGGAATAGCGGTCAAACGCAGACGTTTTATCATAATAATAATTAATGTCTTTTAAACTGACCGAGTGTCTGTATTTCCCGTAATACGTATCCGCCTGCCGTTTTAAATAGAACGAAACCCAGTTAGAAAGAACCGCCGTAACCATCAATCCGCTCCGGGTATAATCCCGTTTTGTTTTCGGCAGCAACCCGCCAAAAAATGAATAGGTATCGGCATGAACCAGCGAATCGGGCAGTATTTCTGCTCTACTGATTTGAAAATACGGAACGGCCTGTTCGGAGGAAAGCGAATCCGTTGATCCTGTTTGCGAAGGAGAGGAGAGCGCTTTTAAACGGTCCGTTTTTTGTAATACGAACCTATCTCCGGCGCTGAGCGGTTCAATCTGAAGTGTTACGATTAAGACGAAAAAAAACAGAAAGGCTGATTTCATTTTACACCTGTAAATTTTAAAAAGGCCAGTTTTTTATATTCGTAGCCTACAATCAAACCCCGGTCGTAGGGCAGAGGCAGCGCGCTTAATCGTCCTTCTAATTCCATCTGCTGCAGAAGCGAGCCGTCGGTTTTATCTAAAATATATAGCTGCCGCCGACTGGTGCCGACTACAATTTTATTCTTCAGGATAAGGGCGGGTACCATTAATGCGCCGTCCAATTGGGTTTTCCAGAGCAGGGAGTCGCCGCTTAAATCATAAACGAAAAACCCGCCTCCGCTTCCGCCGAGATACAGCCGGTCTGTGTGTACCGAAGGCGTGACGAAAAAAGGCTGTTGGAGATTTTTAGTAAACCTTATTTTCCCCGTCTGTTTATCGAGCAGAAATAGGTTCCCCGAGACGGTGGCAATGATACAAAAAGAAGAGGTCGCGACCGGCGCGGCGCGGACGGTTTCGTGCAGTTTTGTCTGCCATGCAACGGAACCGGATTCCGGAACAAGCGCCCGGATCTTACCGGAAAGGGTTGCCGTAAACAGCAGTTCTCCATCGAAGGCCAGGTTATTACGGATTTGATCCTGCATATCCAGGCGCCAGATTTCCCGGTATGTCTTCGCATTCAAACAGCGGATAATTCCGTCCTTCTGTGCGTGGAAAATTTTATTTTGCCAGACGATCGGCGTTGAAACAGAAAAAGCGTTTTCCAACGCCCACACTATTTTTTGTCGTGAAAAATCATAAATATTAAGCCCTGTTTTTAGCCATTCGGAAGCGATGTACATTTGGCCGTTAGCATACGCGGGCGCCGTACTGGCGCCTTTGGAGGGACGAAGACGGGCGGCATTTTGAAAATCCTCTTTTTCCATTGTATAAAAATAGCCGTTTGCCGTCACTAATGCGAATTGTTTTTCTAAAGGAATAAATGAACCCACGGCCGTACCGCGCAGGTTTTTTTCATTCACAAGTGTAAGAGGAAGTTTTAAATCGGCGTCTGAAAAATATGGATTGTAAAATGCTGCGGGGCGGTTGGTGGCGATTTGATTGGAGCGCTCGAGGAAAGGACGCTGGCAGGAAAACAAAAATAGAAATAGGCTCGGAAAGAGAATGATCCATTTTCCCTTTACGACTTTTTTCCATTGAAAAAGAAGAGGCTTAAAAATTGCTTTGAAAATCATTTCCTGTTTTGCTCCTGATATGATAAAGTTACTAAAGGGAGTGCATCGTCATTTCATTCCCCGCAAAGACGCTCCAAGACAGGGAGCGCTTCGTCCGGCAGCGGCCGGTCTCGGGATAACGTTCAAAAATCCCACCCAAAGAAAAAATGGGTAACCGTTTCATCCGTTATGGAATGGAAATCGGTCTTCCGTCCAATATCCCAGCGTAGCACCAGCATATTTCCCAAATTTAAACGTACGCCCAGTCCAAAACTTCCTTTTAAACCCTCAAAATGTTTGTTCCAGGCGTTGCCCGCGTCAAAAAACAGAGCGCCCCGGATGGAACGAAATCCCAGCGAAAAGGTGGGAAAACGCAGCGCCAGTAAGTCCACTAGAGGAAAACGGAATTCCTGACTGAGCAGAAAAATCCGTTTGCCGTGCATCGACCAGCGTCGGTAGAGGCGTAAATCCCAGCTACCGCCAAAATAAAACTGACGCGATTCGGCGCCTTCGTTAAATAAAGAGAGTAAGCGTACAGCATAGGCGGTGCGCAGACTGGCGCGGTAGTAGGTGCGCAAATCTATCAGACCGGTGATATAATTGACCTGGGAACGGGCGAAATCAAAGGTGTTGCCAAAGCCGATATTAATACGGCTGCCGTCCATCGGGCCGCTGGGTCCCCAAATGGAATTATCAAACACAAACGAAAAAAAGGAGGCATTGATCCAGGCCTTGCGCCGTTTGCTGAAAAAACGATTTTTGTCTGAATAGTACACATTCTGGTTCAGTGATATCCGCGAAAAGTGCGACAGCGGATAACTTAAAATCAGGGATCCGCCAATTTTTTCTTCGTAGTAGTAAAAATCTTCGGGGTTGTAATAGAAACCGGCAAAACGGTAGGCGCCCAAGGCGTAATTTAATCGTTTGCGCAGGGATACTTTTTGCACCGCCACGTTAAAGCTGCTCCAAAAATCGCTGCTTACCCGGGCATTGTTAAAAACGGTCAGAAAATATTGTTCGTTTCCCAACATATCCGTAAAGGCCATTTGCGCGCCTCCGGAGGTTCCCCAAAAGGGATCCTGCGAAACCTGTGACTGGGCAAAATCCAGGGTGAATTTTGATACATACGACCGGCGTTTTTCAATCTTGCTTTGGCGGATGCCCGCAAATGTCCAGGCTTTGTTGGAATCGGGAAAGACGGGCATTTCAATTTTGTTGTCTGCAACCGCTTCACTTAAAAAATTATTCAGGAGGCGAATCTGAAATCGGTTGTTTTCAAATGTGGAATATAAGAGACGGCTGCTGTCTACCCAGCAGGGATCGAAGGCGGAACCCACAAAACGGGTCAGTTTAAAGGATTCCAGCGGCGCGCTCAACCGGCTGTGTTCCAAAGGGTTTTTAATCAGGCAGAGGTCAAAAGTTCCGGACAAATCGGATGCGTAAACGAGGTAGCGGCCGTCCGGAGAAAACGCCGGGCTTTTATCGATCTGTTCGCCGTAGGTTAGGTAAAACATACGCCCGCTTTCCCGTTCCAGCAGTACCAGGTTTTGGGCGCCCTTCTTTCCGGGGGCGGAACGGCCGGAAGAAAAAGCGATGTATTTCCCGCCGGGTGAAAATACCGGGTCGTAATCGGCGTAAAAATCATCGGTCAGGCGAGTCAGTTTTTTACGAACGGTATGATAGGTATATAGGTCAAGCTGTCCGTCGCAGCTTAATCCGCTAAAGACGATCTCGGTTCCGTCGCCAGACCAGGCGGGAGAGGCGATTCCCACGATGTTGCCGAACCGCAAGGAAGCGCTAACGGTATCCGTGTTTAAATCAAATAAATATAAAATGTCGGAGGCTCCGCTTTTGGCGCTGAAGGTTAAAATGCCGGCGTCGTTCACGTCAATTTTGGAACTAAACAGGTGAAAGGCTTCAAATTTAGACGAAGCCTCTCCTTTGATGATCCGTTTGCGTTTGTCTTTCTGCTCCGGGGCAAGCGCCTGCAGAGGCGATTGGTAGATGCTGGAATAGCCGTCGCGATTGCCGGTGGAAATCACATATTCTTTCCCGCCGGATTTGTAGTAGACCGGTTTAAAATTGTAACCGTCCCGCACAATAGTGGGACAGACGGCGGCGTTAAAATCTTCATCGGCCAGTTTCGGATAAAAACGTTTTTTCAAATCCGGCAGGTAGGCCTCGTCAAACTGGCGGTAACTGAGCCCGAGCGTCTCTTTAAAGGATTGTTCAAATTGGTCGTATTTCCAAAAGTTTTCCATTAAAAGGAGGATTTTATCGTCGCCAAAATGATGGGAAATATAGGTTAAAATATCCTGTCCCAGTTTGTACATAAAGTAGGTGCCGCGCACCTGAACAATATCCTGCAGGCCGACGACATAATTATGCAGAACGGCGTCTTTTAGCACCATTTCACCCTGACTGTCCCAGCCGCCGGACCAAAACTCCGCCAGCCCTTCCGTAAACCAGAGCGGAGGAGCGGCCGGCTCGGCGCGATCGTAACGCCGGGCCAGATTGTACAGTTTGGCGTGCATAAACACGTGCACCAGTTCGTGGCGGATTACGCGCCGGAAACGACGGAAATCACCGTTTCCCGGAACCACGACCCGGCCTTTCATAAATTCAAAAAATCCGCCAACCCCTTCGGGGATAAAACCGGGCGAAACGTTTGTCTGTTGAAAATGCAAATGCGAGCTGTATAAAATAAGCGGGATACGACGGGTAATGGAATAATTAAAACGCTTCTCTAAATCGCGAAATCCTTCTTCGGCGAAGGCCGCCCCTTTTTCCGCGGCCTCTTTCATATCCGAATAGTAGTAGATATTAAAATGTTCGGTTTCAAGAATTTGCCAGTTGAATTTCGTATACTGCACTTTGTTGCGGCCGAAACCGAAACTCTGGCTGAGTCCCTGCCTGCCGAGCAGAAGCAGAATGAGAATAACGAAATATCGGTTCAATTCCATATGCCTTCTTCTATTGAGACGGAAACAAAGTAAAAATATTTTAGAGCGAATTCAATTTAATGAATGAGTCCACTCAAAAAAGGCATAGACACCGATTTCCACAAAAACACACCGATTGTTTTTATATAAATTACATAAAAGAGATTCGTGTCAATTTGTGAAATTCGGGGTTATTATAGTGATCTTATGAATAGAACGGAAATAATTCCACTGCTAATTTCATAACGAGTTATCGAGTGCAGCGTTTAGAAAAATTTTGTACTATTGTTCAAAGAAAAGGTAAATTAAGCCAGCTTTTTTCATGGATAAAAACAGAAAGCAAAAAATGGGTTTTACCTCTGTCCTCTCTGTGCAGAGATCGCTAAAAATTAATACGAAAGAAATAGTGCCGCCATGGTATCATTAGTCCTCACTATTTTATGCTCCAGCAGTATCGCTTTGATTTTAAAGCACAACGATAGCAAAGCGGGGAATGCTTTGGCGCTTTTAGCCGGTAATTATTTTATTGCCGCCATTGTTGGATTCGTGCTTTGGATAACGCAGCCGCGCCCTGAATTTTCAGCGGCAGCCGCGTTTTTCGGCGTGGTAATGGGCGCGTTGTTTGTCTTTTCCTTTTTCAGCTTTGCCAAATCGGTCAACGCGGCGGGCACCGCGCTGGCAACGGTTAGTTCGCGCTTGTCGGTGGTGATTTCCACGTTTCTATCCATTCTGTTCTTCGGAGAGACGCCGGGAATGTACCAGCTTGCAGGCTATTTTTTCGCTCTGCTTACGCTTTATTTTTTTTATTTATCGCTTCGGGAATCACACGGGAACAGCATTAAATTTTCAGGCTATTTTTATTTAACGGCGCTAACTGTTGGTATCGGCATAAATGATTTCAGTCTGAAACTCTTCAGTGTCCGCCGCCCGGAATCGGAAAAAGAACTCTTTTTGTTTTTTATATTTTTGTCTGCTTTTCTTTACACGAGTTCTATTTTATGGTTTAAAAAAATCAAACTCGACAGCGCTGTATTATGGCGCGGAACGATTTTGGGCGTTCCCAATATTTTAAGCAGTTTTTTTATGATTAATGCCTTACTAGTCTTGCCGGCAACGGTTGTCTACCCGCTGTCCAATATTGGTATCATTGTGTTAACCCTGCTGGCGGCCTATTTAATCTGGAAGGAAAAACTGAACCGGCAGGGAATACTGGCGTTGCTATCCGGAACGGTCGCCATTGTTTTAATCGGGCTGTAATGTGAAAATCATATTACTTTTATTTGGAGGCGATTTTAGGTAAATTGTTTTAGGAGTGGGAGTAGGAGAGATACGGGATATGAAGAACTAATTCCTAATTACGAGTTCCGATTGAAAACTACCAATTAACAATTAATAGTTAACCGTTACCGGTATTTATGTTCTGTACGGACAGAAAAAATGGCAAAAAAAGGGCACTGTAAAAATCATCCAGAAAAATTAACGGCACGGCGCTGTTTTTACTGTAAAGAATATATTTGCAGCTCCTGCCAGCAGAAGCGCGAGCACCACCTGTTCTGCAGCCGCTCCTGCTACTACCGCTGGAAAACAGCAGCGCTTTGGAGTCGTCTTAAGCCGCATCGAACCTGGATTTTTATTTTACTGTTTGTCTTTTTTTCAGACCTCCTGCTCTATTTGGTATTAAAACAACCGCCGCCGCAAACAGCGCCATCCGTATCTGTTCCCGTTACAGAAGTGGCGGATTCCTTCTGGATCAAAATGGACACTACGCATACCGCCTTTAATTATGGACTGCAAATTAAACTGGAAATTAAGGGCCTAAAGCGGCCGGTGTTTTTATGGAAAAACGGGGTGTTTGAACAATCGCGAAAGGCGGAAGATGGTGTGTTGGATTTTGGGACGCACTACTTTTCCGGAGGCGCCAACCGTTTCAGTCTGTGGACAATGGATAAAAACGGTAAGAGCGGCTTAATCGATTCCTTCACCGTGTTGTTCCATTCCGCGCGTCTAAACTATTTGGAAGAACCACTCAGCCGTGTTTTTACAAAACAGAGAAGAATAGCCCTTACCTTTGACGGCGGCTCCGCAGCCAACGGAACCCTGCATATTTTAGATACGCTTCTTTCCAGAAATGTAAAATGTACGCTATTTTTAACGGGGGATTTTATTAAACGCTATCCCGCTCTGGTAAAGCGGATGATTGCCGACGGGCACGAATTGGGCAACCACTCGATGCATCATCCCCATCTTACCAATCTGTAAATTGACGGAAGTTCCAAATCACGACCCTACGTGAACCGGCAATTCATTAAGAAAGAGCTGTCAATGCCGGACAGTATGTTCAGACGCCTGACCGGTATTCACCTCGCCCCGTTGTGGCGGGCGCCGTTTGGGGAGCTGAATCGCGATATTCTGCGTTGGGCGGCGGAGGCCGGGTGGAAACATACCGGCTGGTCGCTGCGATGTGATTCCTGGGACTGGGTGGCGGACAGCGCTTCGAAACTTTACCGGACGCCAAACGAAATAGTTACCCATTTTGAGCGGTTAGAACAATCACAAGGGTTAAACGGGCGCATTTTGCTGATGCATCTGAGCAGTGAACGGAAGAACGAATTTCCTTATACCGTTTTAGGCCGGCTAATTGATTCCCTTCGCGGGCGGGGCTACCGTTTTGTTACCGTGAGCGGTTTGCTTAATGGGGGAAAGACGCCGGCAGTAAAAGGAAAATAAAATTATGAATTTTGGATTAGAAATGATAAATTTGTACCCATATTGATGTTGTCATTCTGAAAAAATTGTTTGCAGGTAATCAGAGTAAACGATTGTTGCAGGATGATAAATACTCTGCCCGGAGATATTCCGGATACATTTATTAAGAAGGAGCGTGCAATGGCAAACAAAGTATTTGATGTCGTAAAACCCGGTGTGCTTTATGGCGACGACGTGCAAAAAGTGTTCAGTCTGGCCAAACAGGAAGGTTTTGCCCTGCCGGCCGTAAATGTGGTAGGAACCAATTCGGTGAATGCTGTTTTGGAGGCGGCCCGGGAAGTGAATTCCCCGGTTATTATTCAGTTTTCCAACGGCGGCGCCGGATTTTATGCGGGTAAAGGACTTTCCAACGACGGACAACAGGCCGCGGTAATGGGTTCCATCTCCGGAGCAACACATATTCATCTGATGGCCGAAGCTTACGGCGTGCCGGTTATTCTGCATACGGATCACGCCGCTAAAAAACTGATTCCCTGGATTGACGGACTGCTAAAACAGGGAGAGGCCTATTTTAGTCAGCATGGGCGGCCCTTGTACAGTTCCCATATGCTGGACCTTTCGGAGGAACCGCTGGAAGAAAATATTGATATCTCCTGCCAGTTTTTGGAACGCATGTCTAAAATCGGTATGACGCTGGAGATCGAATTGGGCGTGACCGGCGGCGAAGAAGACGGCGTGGATAATACCGGTATCGATAGTTCAAAACTCTACACACAGCCCGAAGACGTTGCTTACGCCTATGAGCGGCTGAGTAAAATCAGCGATAAATTTACCATCGCCGCTTCGTTTGGGAATGTCCACGGCGTATACAAACCGGGCAACGTGGTATTGACGCCGAAGATTCTGGACAATTCTCAAAAATTTATCGAAGAAAAATTTAATACGGCTAAGAATCCGGTGAATTTTGTATTCCATGGCGGCTCCGGTTCTTCCGAAGCGGAAATCCGTGAAGCGATTTCTTACGGCGTGATTAAAATGAATATCGATACCGACACGCAGTGGGCCTCCTGGAAAGGCGTAATGGATTATTACAAGAAAAATGAAGCCTATCTGCAAAGCCAAATCGGTAACCCGGACGGGGAAGACAAGCCCAATAAAAAATTTTATGATCCGCGTAAATGGCTGCGTGAGCTGGAGCTCTCCATGATTGCGCGTCTTAAAACAGCCTTTTCGGATTTAAATTGTCTGGACCGCTGTTAGCGGCATAATATTTATCAACAGGGCGGGCGCTTGTCCGCCTTTTTTGTTTTTTAGAATGCCTCTGATAAAATAAAAGAAAGTATTTGAAGTGAAAAAAATCCAACTGCCCGATACCCTCGTTCTCATTTTTTCTATTATGATTTTAACCGCCGCGCTTACCTGGCTAATACCCGGCGGCGAATACCAGCGTCACGAGCTGAACGGACGCAGTGTGGTAGTGCCCGGATCCTACCGGCCGGCGCCGCATCATCCCCAGGGTATTTCGGCTTTGTTGACGGCGCCCATTCGCGGGTTTATCGAGGCGGCTAATATTATTGCCTTTGTGCTCATCGTAGGCGGGGCATTTTTTGTGGTACAGAAAACCGGGGCGGTGGATGCTTTTATCCACTATCTCGCCGCCGTTCACGAGCGCTCCCGCTGGTTGCGGATTTTGTTTATCCCCCTTACGATGACCGTCTTTTCACTCTTTGGTTCGGTCTTTGGAATGAGCGAGGAGGTGCTGCCGTTTATCCTGGTATTTGTGCCGCTGGCGATATCGCTTGGGTATGATTCCATTACCGGCGCGGCCATTCCTTTTGTCGGGGCCGGTGTGGGATTTGCCGGCGCGTTTATGAATCCGTTTACCGTAGGCATCGCGCAGGGTATTTCCGGACTTCCGCCCTCTTCGGGATTCGCTTACCGGGCCGCGGTCTGGGCGGTTGTCACCATTACAGCGATCGTCTTTGTGGCGCTATATGCAAAAAAAATAAAAGCGCATCCCCGGAAAAGCAGAATGTACGAAGCCGACGCCCAATGGCGGGCCGAACACGCCGCCGCGCAGCGCATTGAAATGACGGCGCGGCACCGCTGGATTATCGCGGTGTTTTCACTTTCAATGATTTTGCTGATTTTGGGCGTAAAATACCAAGGCTGGTACATACAGGAAATTGCCGCCCTCTTTTTGGGAATGGCCATTTTAACCGGATTTATTTCCCATCTATCGGTCAGCGCGCTATCCCGTTCTTTTGTGGATGGCGCAAAAGAACTGGTGCAGGTGGCGTTTATCATCGCTCTGGCGCGTTCCATTTTGGTAATCGCTTCAGACGGTTTGATTATTGACAGTATTCTGCACGGTCTGGCGGGATTGGTGAGCGGCGTGCATCCGGTATTTGCGGCGCAGCTGATGTTTGTAGTGCAAAGCGCCGTGAATCTCTTTATACCGTCAGGCAGCGGACAAGCCGCCCTGGTGATGCCCATTATGGCCCCGTTAAGCGATTTACTGCACGTGACCCGCCAGACGGCCGTGCTGGCCTTTCAGATGGGGGATGGATTTACGAATTTGATTATTCCAACCTCGGGCGTGACCATGGGTGTGTTGGGACTGGCGAGAATTCCCTATGAAAAATGGTTTGGCTGGATGATTTCGCTGCAGGTTATCTTTTTTGCTCTGGCGCTATTGCTGCTCATTCCGCCGGTACTTTTTAGCTGGGGCCCGTTTTAAACGGCGCTCTCCCTCCTATTTTTCCTGAATCCTGTCGCCTGAATTTCTTTTGTATTTGTTTTTACCCATACGAGTCGATATAGAACCCATTTTTTTACGTTTCAACAGCATTAGAAAGAGTAGGATAAATTCTATGCTTTACCGATAAAGGAGACTTATGCATTTTATCATTTATATTGTGTCTGATGTTTTCTTTTACCGCGCTAAAAATTGTCGCATTGCAGGATTGTAATTGCCTCTGGCAATGATAAACCGATATTCTTTCCACACACTCATTTTCTCAAAAGCAGCCGTTTCTTTTAAATCATTGGTTGAAATACTTTTTAAAACGCCTTTTTCAAATTGGAGCAAACCCTGTTCATGAATGTGGGCAATAACGGCATAACCGCTGACTTGCTCTTGTTCACAATAGGCGATTATTTCTTCTACAGAAAAAGTTCGCCGACTGCCCTTTAATAAAATATTGGATTTTAAAGTATTCAGGAGGTATGAGTTGATAACAGCAGAAATTTTCGCGGTAAATAAATCGTTTGCCACCGGTTTTTGAATATAATCAACGACGCCAAATTTATAGGCTTGTAATATAGTGCTCTGATCGCTTAAAGCGGTTAAAAAAATAAAGGGCGTCGAAAAATGTTTTTGGATACCGCGCGCCTGTTCTAAAAATTTTAATCCGTCCATTTCCGGCATATTGAGATCGGTTATAATTAAATCAATGCAAATATTAGTAAAGCGTAAAAACGAAAGGGCGTCTACGGAAGAAAGAAACTTGTGGATATAAAACCCCTGTTTTTCCAATAGAAGCGCATACATCTGCAAGGTATCCGGATCATCATCAAGCAGTAATATATTTGTTTTATTTTGTGAAATCATTTTAACCGCAGTAGCTTAGAAAAGATATTAAAAATTATCGTAAAGTTTAGCCGTATCTTGAATAAAAGTTTTATTCAGTCCGGTTTCATATAGCGGTAGAGTGCGCTTTGTAATTTTTTCGCGGCATATCTAAAAAATGCCTATATTTTATTCCGATTGGACAGATAGACGTTTAAATTTGTTCAGACTTCAATAAAAGGAGTGACCTATGAAAAGAAGATCTTTTATCAAGTCAGCTCTGGCAGCCGGAATCAGTTTTCCTTTTCTGGCAAAAGATGGATATGCGGGCATTGGCGGGAAAGCAAGCGGTCCGCTGGTGATTTCCAGCGCCAACGGTTTACGGGCTACGGAAAAAGCGATGGGAATGATAAAAAATGGCAGGGATGCTTTGGACGCGGTCATTGCCGGTGTAAATATTATAGAAGAAGACCCGACGGATCATTCCGTAGGATACGGCGGACTACCCAACGAAGAGGGCGTCGTGGAACTGGATTCCTGTGTCATGCACGGTCCCACCCATAATGCCGGTTCGGTAGCGGCGTTGCGCAATATTAAAAATCCTTCCAAAGTGGCGCGTCTGGTGATGGAACGCACCGACCACGAATTACTTGTCGGGAAGGGCGCCCTGCGTTTTGCCAGAGCGCATGGTTTTAAGGAAGAGGAGTTGCTGACCGATGAGGCGCGGAAAATCTGGCTGCACTGGAAAGAAACCCTGAATAAAAAAGACGACTGGTTTCCGGAAGATAATCCCGATATTCCTAAAAACTTTAAAGAGCTGTTTAAAACAACCGGAACCATTTCCTGCCTGGGAATTGATTTAAATGGAAATATCTCCGGCGTTACCACTACCAGCGGACTGGCTTTTAAAATTCCCGGCCGCGTGGGCGATAGCCCCATTATTGGCGCCGGCTTATATGTAGATAATGAAGTCGGCGCCTGCGGTTCCACCGGGCGCGGCGAAGAAAATTTAAAAAACTTAAGCTGCTTTTTAACGGTGGAATTAATGCGCAACGGCTATTCGCCGCAGGAAGCCTGCATGGAAACGGTGAAGCGTATTGTGCATCACGCCAAAATACCGAGTCTGTTAAATGAAAAAGGCCAGCCAAATTTTAATGTGCGTTTTTATGCCGTCAACCGAAAAGGGGAATATGGCTCGGCCGCTGTTTACGGGCCCACAAAATTTGCCCTGCACGATGGCAAGGAAAATAAAATCTATAAAGGCAAAGGATATTTGAAAAGATAACAGATAATAACAGGCGAAGAATGATATTACATAACCGCAAATTTATCGTTTAAAAGGATATGGTTATTTACAATAGGGATTTTATTATTGTTACAATTTGCGTTCATTGGCCATTCGCAGCTAAAATTTATTTTTAAGCGCGAACGTGCAACGGTTTGTCGGAAATGATGCGGGTGTTAAAATCATTTTCATCCCGCCGGATTTTAAAAATATCCGGTTTTAAATTCAAATGGCAAAAATCATTTTATGATCATATAATTAGGGACGAACAATCGTTAAATTGTATTATAACATATTCAAAAGAATCCCGGAAAATGGGATAGCGATTCACTAAAAAAATGGATGTAGGATAAAGGATGAAAGTAAAATATTTTCTAATTTTGTTAATTTTAGCTCTGTTTTTTTCCTGCCAGCCGGAATGGATTAAACATGCGCCAAAATACGATTATCGCGGGATGAGCAAACCTCAGGTTGCCGTGCATAAAAAGGTGGAGGAATTTCTCTATCATACCTACACGGATAATAAACCGTTAAAACTGGACCCGGTCGTTCGCATCGACAGCGTACGCATCGACGGACGCAGCGGCGCAATCATTATTGATTTTAATAAATACCTGTCCTATCTGCCGCTGCGCGAAGAAAATGTACGGGAGATTTACCGGGCGGTACGGAAATATTTGGGTAAAAAATATATAAAGCAGGCGCTGGTACTCAGGACGCTGGGAATTCCCATTCAGGATTTGATTCCCAATTATTTCCGTTCTTCCGTACAAAAGTATGATCGGCGGCGCCTTCCCAATAAAACCGTACGCCCGTTGCCGTTGGTGCGCCGGGTTAAACCCTGGAAAGCGTTCAGGGGACTCGAGGGGAAAAACATTGCTTTATGGAACAGTCATGGCTGGTACTACAAGCATGAAAAGGACCGTTGGGAATGGCAGCGGCCGCGTCTGTTTCAGACCGTAGAGGATTTATTGCCGACCTCTTTTGTGCTGCCCTATTTAATCCCGATGCTGGAAAATGCCGGGGCGCTGGTTTTTGATCCGCGGGAACGGGATCCGCAGCGGAATATGGTTGTGGTGGATAATGACGCGCCCGGCCAAGGGCGGGAGGACTACCGGGAAGTTTCGGGCAGTTGGGGCACACCGGCTGCGGCAGGTTTTGCCGAAGGCATCCCGCCTTATAATGCAGAGAATCCTTTTCAACTTGGTACGGTCAGAAAAACATTTTCAAAAGTTAATGCCGACGCGGAAATCCGTTGGACACCTGAAATACCGGAGCGCGGCAAATATGCGGTTTATGTTTCTTTTGCCGCTTCGGACTCCAATGTAACGGACGCCCACTATTCGGTTTTTCACGCTGGCGGCCGAAGTGATTTTCTCGTCAATCAGCAACTTGCGGGAAATACCTGGGTCTATCTCGGAACCTTCCTTTTTGAACGCGGCGCTTCCACCGATTCGGGCAGTGTGCGGCTCACTAATTTAAGCGCGGATTCCGGATTGGTCGTCAGCGCGGACGCCGTGCGCTTTGGCGGCGGCCGGGGCAATATTTTCCGCGGAGGCAGAACCAGCGGACGACCCCGTTTCGAAGAAGGCGCGCGCTACAATTTGCAGTACAGCGGGATTCCCGATTCGCTCGTTTGGGACTTTAACGGGGGAAAGAACGACTATAAAGACGACTATCAGAGTCGCGGGGAATATGTGAATTACCTGAAAGGGGCCCCGTACGGACCCAATTTAAACCGGGATGCAAAGGGGCTGGGCATTCCCGTTGATCTTTCCCTGGCTTTTCACACGGACGCCGGCATCAGCCCTTCGGATACGGTCATCGGTACGCTTTCCATTTACAGCCTGACCGGAGCCGATACGCTGACGGTCTTCCCGGACAGCGTTTCGCTGCTGGCCTGCCGGGATTTGGCGGATGTGGTGCAGACACAAATTGTGCAGGATATTCAGGCGCAGCTCGATCCGGCCTGGAACCGCCGTTCTTTGCGCAATGCGCAATATAGTGAAAATTCCCGTCCCAATGTGCCGTCTATGATTCTGGAACTGCTTTCCCATCAAAACTTTAGGGATATGCAGTTTGCCTTGGATCCGGCGTTCCGTTTCACCACGGCGCGGGCTATTTATAAAGGAATGCTGCGTTTCCTCGCCGCTGAAAATCAGACGGGTTATACAGTCCAGCCGCTTCCGCCAACCCATTTTAGCGCTGAATTTGATTCGCTGGGACGCGCGGTTTTACGCTGGAAAGCACAGCCGGACTTGTTGGAGCCCTCCGCTGGCGCCGAAAAATATATGGTTTATACACGGGTGGAAGACGGCGGATTTGATAATGGAATTATAGCGGGACAAGACCGTGTATTGTTGAAAAATTTAAAACCCGGCGTCATTTACAGTTTTAAAGTAACGGCGCTGAATGCCGGAGGAGAGAGCTTCCCCTCGGAAATTCTTTCGGTTTGCAGGATGAGCAATGAAACCCCAACGGTGCTTATTGTAAATGGCTTTGACCGCGTCAGCGCCCCGGCCTTTGTTCAATTCCCGCATTTCAGCGGCTTTGTGAATTTCGAAGACGAAGGCGTTCCCGATAAATTTGATCTTAGCTTTACCGGTGTGCAGAATGATTTTAATCCCGCTTCGCCTTTTGAAATGAACGATGCTTCCGGACACGGCAATAGTTTCGCGGATTATGAGACCAGAATAATTGCCGGTAATACCTTTGATTTTTCGTTTGTACACGGGCAGGCCATCCGCGCGGCCGGACATTCCTTCGTATCAATGAGCGATGAAGCGTTTGCGGACAGTCTTTTTGGGAGTGAACGCTATACCGTAGTGGATTTGATTCTCGGCGAAGAACGGACCATGCCCTGGCTAAAGGATTCCGTACGTGTGCATCAATTTAGGGCCTATCCGGCCTCCTTACAGAAACAACTGCGCAGATTCACCGCAGCCGGTGGAAATCTCTTTGTCTCCGGCGCTCATGCAGGCAGCGAACTCTTTTCCGGAAGATATAAACACAATCCCGACGTCCGATTCGGCAGAGAAGTGCTGCATATTTCCAATGGCGTTAATTTTGCCGCGCGAATCGGGCGGGTAGTTGCCAGCGACTCCCTGTTTTCGGATTTGCGTTTTAATCAGCAATTTAGCACCCGTATGTATAAAGTGGAAGCGCCGGACGCCATTATTCCGGCGCGGGACGCAAAAACGATTTTACGGTATGCGGAAAACGAATACAGCGCGGCAAGCGCATTTAGCGGGGCGTACAAATCCGTGGTGTTTGGTTTTCCGTTTGAAACGATTGAAACGGTAATGGACAGAAATCGGACCATGCGGGCGGTTCTGCATTTTTTTGAAAATCGTTAATAGCAGCGCTTTCCGCCGGGTGGACGACCGGCTTGCGGAATGGCTGCTGTTAAATAGTGTGCAATCGAGTCCGGTTATCGCAACAACCCATCATAAAATAGCCGAAAAGTTGGGTACGGCTCGTGAGGTGATCAGCCGTTTACTAAAAGATTTTGAAACAGAGGGGCTGATTTTACTTTCCAGAGGAGCAATAGAAATTCGTCTGCCGGAAAAACTAGGCACAAGATGAAATAAAAGCGCTTGGTGACTTAGTTACAGACATTACAATTCATAAGAGGTATTATTGAAGTGTTAATTAAAATCAACCAATTGGAGAAAGATATGAAATGTAATGCAAATGTAGGTAAAGGCGACAGGCTCTTTAGAATAATTTTAGGAATTGTCCTTATTGCGGGAGGCGTCTACTTTAAAAGCTGGTGGGGCGCGGTTGGTCTGGTGCCGCTGCTGACAGCCGTAACCGGATTCTGCCCGGCGTACGCGCCTTTAAAATTGTACACAAAAGAAAAAGAAGAACAGGCTTAAAACCTGCGAACAAATTATTGCCCGAAAGGCGCAGCGCTGTTAATCGCGTTGCGCTTTTTTTTGTCTTGCTTTAGTGAAAGAGTATCTCCCAAATTTCTAAAGTAAAATTCAGGAAACAAAAAAATACAAGCGTCCAATGATACATAAGCTTCAATTTAATACATTCAAACTATCGCCATTTTAGCAAATGAGCGCTGATGGTTTTAAAGATTAGCGTTTGAAATTTGGTTGTTATTTTGTTCGATGTGTTTGAGCGTTTAAATTTGATTCTTTTTACGGGAATACAAAGGAATGGAATCTCTAATCAATTTTGGTGTACCGGGATTGTTTCTCGCTGCCTTCCTTGCGGCAACGATTTTACCCTTTAGTTCGGAAGTGCTGCTGCTTTTACTGATTCAGCAGAGCGGGGAATGGCTGCTGCCGTTTGTGGCCGCGGCAACGGGAAATGTTCTGGGTTCTGTCGTAAATTATTATTTAGGGTTGTACGGAAACCGGCTTTTATTTTATAAAATTTTTCGGATGAAGGAACGTACGGTAAATAGGGCAACTGTTCGATTCCGGAAATACGGAATTTATAGTCTGTTATTTGCCTGGGTTCCAATTATCGGCGATCCGTTAACTGTGGCCGCCGGCGCTTTTAAAATACGCTTTTTCCTTTTTTTACTCTTGGTTTCAATTGGAAAAACAACTCGCTACGTTATACTGATTCTACTTTTCTTTAGCTCAAAACTACCTTGACATTATTCGGCATACGACTTAAATTCGATTTCTCTTTGAGGGGCTATAGCTCAGCTGGGAGAGCGCTGCGTTCGCAATGCAGAGGTCAGCGGTTCAATCCCGCTTAGCTCCACTAAGCCAGGTCCCGCGCAATAGCACGGCGCCCAACTCCGTCAGGTCCGGAAGGAAGCAGCGGTCAGCGCTCGGACTATGTGCCGCGGGTTCACCTGGCTTTTTATTTTTGTAGAGGTTCGAATACAGAGAACAGGATTCAGAATCTAAAATTTATAATCTAAAATCTAAAATTTAGAAAAGAATTATGTCCTACGTTGTAATTGCGCGCCGCTGGCGGCCACAGACTTTTGATGAGATTATCGGGCAGGAGCATGTTTCCAAAACTCTGTCCAATGCCATAACTAACAATCACATCGCCCATTCCTATATTTTTACCGGGCCGCGCGGAGTGGGCAAAACCACATCCGCCCGCATTCTGGCCAAGGCGCTGAATTGTGAAAAAGGGCCCACGGCCGTACCCTGTAATAATTGTTCCTCCTGTGTGTCTATTACTCAGGGCAATTCTCTCGACGTATTGGAAATTGACGGCGCCTCCAATCGCGGGATTGACGAAATTCGTAATTTGCGCGAAAATATCCGCTATACGCCATCTCAGGGTAAATATAAAATCTACATTATCGACGAAGTGCATATGCTCACCAAAGAGGCCTTTAACGCGCTGTTGAAAACATTGGAAGAGCCGCCGGAACACGCCCTGTTTATCTTTGCCACCACCGAAATTCACAAGGTGCCGGCTACGATCCTGTCGCGCTGCCAGCGTTTTGATTTCCGGCGTATCCCGCTGAAAACCATTATGGGGCATCTGCAAAATATTTGCGATAAAGACCAAATCGATATTCAGGAAGAAGCCCTGTTGCAAATTGCTAAAAAAGCCGACGGTTCCATGCGTGATGCCCAGAGTGTCCTGGATCAGATTATTTCTTACAGCGGCGATAAAGTGACTTTCGAAGATGTGTCCAAGGCGCTCGGTGTGATTCATCAGGAGATCTATTTTACCATTTCGCTGCACGTAAACAAACAAAATATAAAAGAACTGATCTTAATGGCCAGAGAAGTGTTTGATTCCGGTTATGACCTTAATGAATTCCTTTTGGGTCTCGAAGAACATTTCAGAAATATTCTGGTGTTGCGCAGTACGGGTTCCATCGACTTTCTGGATGTCTCCGAAAACTATATTGAGCAGTACAAGGAGACGGCCGCCCTCTTTTCCGAAAACGATCTGATTGCTTATCTGCAAACCATTTCGGAAACCCAGCGTCTTGTAAGAATCAGCCAACAGCCCAATTTAAAATTTGAACTGGGTCTGATAAAACTGGCCAAAATGCCATCGTCCGCGCAGATAGAAGATATTTTAGAACGGCTTGAACTCTTAAAAAAAAAAGATCATAATGCCGTCGTAGAAGAAAAACCAACGATTTCTTATCCCACTGAAACCGGCGGAAATACGGTTTTAACTCAAAAAACTATCACTGACGCCTGGCCTAAAATCGTAAGCCAAATAGGCGCGCAAAAATCTTCGATTTTAATATTTCTGGAAAAAGCCGAAACCTATCTTTTGGCGGACGGGACGATCCAGATTGATTTGGGCGCCATTAACGCCTTTCAGAAAGATTTGCTGGAAGAAAGTAAAGGGATTGTTCAAAATGAAATTGAACAGGAGTTTGATGTTTCTATCCGTTTAGAATTAAAATACGAAGTGAAAGAAGCGGAACAGATCAAAAAGGAACAGGTGCGTGAAACGCAGCAGAATAAAGCGGCAATAATGCAAAAAATACGAGCCGAAGGCGGAGAAGTGATTTCAAAATTAATCGATGATTTCGATTTGGAACTTAGTTAGGGTAAACGCAATCTAAAAACAAAAATTGAAGAAAACGGGGAAATACGATGTTTAATATGAACAACTTAATGAAACAGGCTCAGAAGATGCAGGAAGAAATAAAGGCGGCCCAAGAAAAACTGGCCCTTATTTCGGTGGAAGGCACTTCGGGCGGAGGCATGGTGAAAGTGGTTGCAAATTGCAAACTGGAAGTGCAATCCATTGCCATCGAACCGGAAGTAATCGACGCGGAAGATAAAGAAATGCTGGAGGATCTGGTTGTTGCGGCGGTCAATCAGGCCATTCAAAACGCGCAAAACAGAGCCAATGAAGAGATGCAGGGCATAACCGGCGGCATGATGAACGGACTGAATCTGCCGGATGGTTTTAAGATGCCGGGAATGTAAGATGCACACTTCCGGACTTCCCGTACTTGACAAACTGATAAATGATTTTTCCAAACTCCCCGGAATTGGTTATAAAACAGCCCAGCGTCTGGCTCTGTTTATTTTAAAAAGCGATTCCTCATATGTCTCGGAGCTGGCGGACGCCCTCCTCTCCGTGAAAGAAAATACCCGACTCTGTGAACAGTGTTTTAATATTGCCGAACACGAGCGCTGCTCCATTTGCGCGGATACCCGACGTGATGCGGGTTTGCTCTGTGTAGTGGAAGATGTGGTGGATGTGATGGCCATCGAGGAATCACATGAATTTAGAGGGCTATATCATGTGCTGGGCGGCGTGATTTCACCTTTAGCCGGAACCATGCCCGATGATCTGCATCTGAAGGAACTTGCAGCGCGTGTTCAGGTAAACGGGGTCAGAGAAGTGTTGCTGGCAATTAATCCCAGCACCGAGGGTGAAGCGACGATGATTTATATTTCACGGATGCTTAGAGACAGCGATGTGCGTATAACGCGCATTGCCAGCGGGGTTCCGTTGGGTTCTCACTTGGAATTTTTAGATACGGCCACTATCGGCAGAGCCATTCAGACCCGCCGCGATTTATAGTTTCCATTCCCATTTTTCTGTACCCAGTTCTGTATCGGGGAACAGACCTTGCGCTGTTTTTTCCATCTCCCTCAGCATATCATCCGAGTTTCCCGGATTATGGTGGAATAATACCAGTTTTTTTACCTGCGCCTGTTTGGCGGCGTCACAGGCCATGGACAGGCTGCTGTGTCCGTATCCGGCAAACTGTTTATATTGATCGTCGGTGTATTGCGCATCGTGAATGAGAATATCGGCATTTTTACTAAAATTAATCAAGCGCTGATCGCCGCCCACACACTCTTCCACATCGGTTGCAAAAACGATTTTTTTATCGTCTTTTTCGATACGGTAAATATAGCTGCCGTCTTTGGGATGCAGGTAATATTTCATAGGGTAGATAGAAAACGAACTGAAGGCCGCCTCGGTCTCATTCAGATAGCCCACCTGTGGTACAGATTCCCCGGGATTGAAATAGATGAACATATTTTCGCTGATATTGTGAAAAGACTTTCCGCAACGGAATTCTTCCATACTTACCGGAAAAAACTGGGGGATAACCTGCAGAGACAGGATCTCTTTAAAATCCATTCCCAGGGTGGCCGGACCGAAAAAATGAATATGCACATTAGGCATATAAATAGGAGTGAAAAAAGGAAAACCAATCAGGTGGTCGGAATGCGTGTGTGTAAAAATAATGGTGATATGAAACGGTTTATTGTTCTTTTTATTGTGTTCGATTATTTCCGGAATCAGTTCCTGCCCAAGACGGATGATTCCGCTTCCGGCGTCAAAAATAACTACATGCTCCGGAGAGCGTACCATAAAACAGGTTGTATTGCCGCCGATTTTAGTTCCATCTTCAGGAGTTATAGGGTAACTTCCGCGTACGCCGTATAGTTTTGCCAAGAATTGAAAATCACGCATAAAAGGATCCTTTGTTAGTTGCGGCTTAAGTTAATCCTGTTCTAAAATAGCCGTTTGCTAAATTTTGTTTTTACTGAAAGATACAATATCATTCATATATCGGGTATATTTTAATTTACTTTAAAACGAAACATACCGGCAAAGAATTGAATTAAGCGCTTTTATGATTAAGATTCGCATTCAATTGTTATTTTGTTATGCTCTAAACCATTCGCGAACCCGATTCCAGGCGTTTGATTTGATCCCGAATACGGGCCGCTTTTTCATACTCTTCCGCCTCAACCGCCTGTTGCAGACTTTTTGTTAGCTCTTCCAAATGGTCAGTTTGGGATTCAAAAGCCGGAACCTGCGCTTCATCGGGTATGTAGGAAGCTTCGTCCATTACCTCTTCGTTTACATATATTGCCGAACCAAAACGTACGGCAATGGCGATGGCGTCGCTGGGCCGGGAATCGACTTCTATAATTTCGGAATCTTTCACTAAACGCAGCATAGCGTAAAAGGTACTGTCCTTTAGCTCCGTAATGAGGATACTCTCTAATGTGATGTTTAGCGTCTTAAGCATATTAACCGTCAGGTCGTGTGTAATCGGGCGCGGCGGTTTGATATTTTCCAACGCCATAGCAATGGATTGCGCTTCAAATTCTCCAATAACAATTGGCAAAGCGCGGTTTCCGTTCTGCTCTTTTAACAGAATACCGCTGGCCTGAGACTGGGTAATAAATATTCCGTTTACTGTAACCTGAATCACTTTAATCTGCCTGTTTTATACCGCTTCCACGGCTGTAACTTCAGGAACCTGCATTTTTAAAATCCGCTCAATGCCCGCTTTAAGAGTGATGGTTGACATGGGGCATCCGCCGCAGGCGCCGACGAGCCGGATATACACAACATTGTTTTCATCGATGCGTATAAATTCCAAATCGCCTCCGTCGGCCTGAAGCCCGGGGCGTACGGAATCCAATGCTTTTAATACTCGTTCCTGCATATATTTTATCCTCGTTACTGTTTTGTTAAAAGTTTAAAAAAAAGAAATTTAAAGTCAACAAATTATTTAAAAACAATAACTATAAGGAGTCGATAAAAATTTCGAATTCCGTAAATTTTGGTCAAGATAGGGTGCCGGAAGATAATTGACATTGACAAGGCGCACTTTTTGTCGATTTGGTTTTTTATATGGAACCATTTAAATTATATTCTGTTTATACGCTATCGATAAAACAGTATATTCATATTTATAAAATACAATATATTAGAGGAGCTTTTCCATGATAAACCCCTATATCTTCAGAGAATATGATATTCGCGGCGTTGTTGATACAGACTTAACCGATGAGGTTGTCCATCAATTGGGACTTGGTATTGGAACGTATATGCTTCAGCATAACGTAAATAAAGTCTCGGTAGGCGGCGATATCCGCCTGTCGACCGAACGTTTTCGTACACTGCTGATGAAAGGACTGCGTGAAACGGGTGTAAGCGTAGTAGATTTGGGTCCGGTGCCAACTCCGGTACAGTATTTCAGTATGCACTATCTCAACGATGTGGAAAGCGGCGTGATGATTACCGGTTCGCACAATCCGCCGGATTATAACGGGTTTAAAATTACCATGAACAATGCCCCTGTGTTCGGCCCTATGATTCAGGAAATTTATAAAATTATTAAAAAAGGTCAGTTTGAGTCCGGCTCCGGCAGCTATGAAAAAATTGAAGTTAACAACGCCTATGTTGATTATATCAAGAAGAATATTAAAATAGAACGTCCGCTTAAGGTTGTGCTCGATTCCGGAAACGGCGCGGCTTCGCTGGTTGCTCATCGTCTTTTCCATGAAATGGGCGTAGAAACAATTGATTTATTCGATACGCCGGATGGACATTTTCCTAACCACCATCCCGATCCTACCGTCGTGGATAATATTCGGGAACTGATTAAAACCGTCCGTGAATCTGGTGCCGACTTTGGCGTGGGCTATGACGGCGACGGTGACCGCATCGGGGTAGTGGATGAAAAGGGTGAGATTATCTGGGGCGATAAGCTGATGATTATTTTCAGTCGTGATATTTTAAAAAGCAATCCCGGAAAATCCATTATTTTTGAAGTGAAATGTTCACAGGCTTTGCCCGAAATGATCGAAAAGGCCGGAGGAAAGCCTATTATGTGGCGCACCGGGCATTCCAATCTTAAAAAGAAAATGAAGGAAGTCGATTCTCCTTTTGCCGGTGAGATGAGCGGCCATCTGTTTTTTGCCGACCGTTTTTTTGGTTTTGACGATGCTATTTACGCATCGGCCCGTTTAGCCGAACTGGTGTCGAAATCGGATAAAAAGGTTTCGGAACTGCTGGCCGACGTGCCGAAATATTTTTCAACGCCGGAAATCCGCGCGGAAGCGGCTTCGGATGAAATTAAATTTGAAATTGCCGAGAAGGCAAAAGAATTCTTTTCCGAGCATTACGATGTGGTGGATGTGGATGGTGTGCGCATCTTATTTGGCGATGGCTGGGGACTGGTTCGGGCCTCCAACACGCAGCCGGTGCTGGTACTGCGTTTTGAAGCGCGCACACAGGAGCGACTCGAAGAGATTCAAAACCTGGTTGTAACTAAACTGAAAGAATTCGGTGAAATAGAAATATAGCCCCAATTCGTTTAGACGAATAGTATTCGTATTTAAAAAGGTTGTTGGAGATAATGAATGAGCAATGATATTCTCGGTTTAACCCTTTCTTATGTGTATGCGACCAGTCTTCTGATTGTATCCGAAGTTTTGGTGCGCAAATTTGGCTGGAAACAGTTCATCACCCGTAAACTGGTGCATATTGGCGCCGGGATGTGGGTTTGGGGAATATTGTTTTTTTTCGACCGCTGGTACCTCGGCATTATTCCTTTTGCCACCTTTATTGTTCTTAATTTTATCATTTATAAATTCCAGATTCTGCAGGGCGTGGATAAAGCGGATTCTTCTCCGGGGACCGTCTATTTCGCTTTTTCCATTACGACTCTTTTTTTGATTTTCTGGCGTACCGGCGGCGCTCCGGACATGGCTTTTGTGGCAGTTGCCGCAGTGATGGCCATGACCTGGGGAGACGGTCTGGCCAGCCTTATTGGAAAAACCTGGGGACGGCACAGTTATACTTTTTTCAAACATACCCGTACCTTAGAAGGGTCTGCCGCCATGTTTGGCGCTGCCTTTATTTCGGTTTATCTAACCCTTGCCTGGCTGCCGGGCTCGGCGCTGAGTCCCAATTCGCCATTGATGGATCCGGGCTATCTCTTTCCGGCGGCTTTTTCGGCGGCTCTTGCCGGTACAGCGGCAGAGGCGGTTTCACCCGCTGGTACCGACAATTTAAGCGTTCCTCTGCTGGTTGGGGCGGCGCTGTGGCTGTTTGTTTGATTTAAGCGGAAACCGATACCGGAAATGGAAAAAGTTTACAACAAGTGGTACCGAAAACCCCGGTTATTCTTCTTTTTTTAGAAGGTTAGAGAAGGGCCAAAAAAACGATAGTCTTAATGATTGAATAGTATGAGTTCAGTCTAAAAAGGCATAGCCACCGATTTCCACAGAAAGACACGGATTGTTTTTATTAGAATTACATTGAATAGATTCGTGTAAATTCGTGGTTTTTATAGTGAACTCATAGTATTAAAAAAACTCTGTTCCCTCTGTGGCTGGAAGTATTTTTTTTTTTGTTAAACGTTTGACATAAATTGCAACGGTTATTTATGAAACTTGCCACGCTCTGCTATCTGCGTAATAATAACCAGACCCTGATGTTGCATCGTGTGAAAAAAGAAAACGATATGCACGAAGGAAAATGGAACGGACTGGGCGGTAAACTGGAACCCGGAGAATCGCCGGAAGAGTGCGCCATTCGTGAGGTAAAAGAGGAGTCCGGACTGGATATTCGGAATCCACAGTTTAAAGGTATACTGACCTTTCCCGCCTTCAGTAAGAATGAAGACTGGTATGTGTTTCTGTTTGTAATTAGCGAATTTTCCGGAACACTGATTGACTCGGATGAAGGTATTTTGGCATGGGTTGACAATGATAAACTATTCGATCTACCGCTTTGGGAAGGAGATAAAGTGTTCTTAAAATGGCTGAAAAAAAAACCATTTTTTTCCGCTAAATTCATCTATAAAAATAAAAAACTATTAGATTATGATGTAATATTTTATTAATCACATTCACTCAAATTTTTAAAGTAAAATTTAGGAAACGCCAAAATATAAGCGCCAAATAACAAATAAACACCAAATTCTAAAATCTAAACATGCATCTAAAGGTGATCTCTGTTTAAGACGTATTTGATTTTTGTTATTTGTACTTTAAAGTTTAAGGCATTACTGTAATCAAAATTTCGGAATTTTTTGCCGATTTTTTCGGTTCTATCGTTGTGTTATAAATGCATATAGGAGAGTGTATGGCTAAAGTTGTTATTATCGGTGCAGGGTTTGCCGGTCACACAGCCGCCTTATATCTGGGCGACGCCCTCGGTAAAAAACATGAAATTACGGTCGTAAATAAGTTCGATTATTTTGGTTTTGTTCCCTCCTGGATTTGGGTTGGTATCGGTCATATGAAGCCGGAAAAAACCGTTTTCCCTCTGGAAAAAATTTACAAAAAAATGCATGTAAATTTTGTGCATGGGGCGGTAACCGAAGTACATCCGGATGAGCAATTTGTTCTGGCCGATCGCATGGATGGCAGCGGTTCCGAAAAACTGAAATATGACTACCTGTTGAACGCCACCGGTCCGAAACTTAATTTTAGCGCAACCGAAGGCTTGGGACCTCATGAAGGAAACACCGTTTCCATTTGTACGCTGGATCATGCAAAAGACGCGGCCGAAAAATATACTGCATTGCTTACCCGTTTGGAAAAAGGCGAGACGTTAAAAATTGTTATCGGTACCGGCCATCCGGGCGCAACCTGTCAGGGCGCCGCTTTTGAGTACTTGTCCAATATTCACAAAGATTTGATGAAACGGAATCTGCGGGATAAAGTGGAACTGACCTGGCTCTCCAATGAGCGGGCATTGGGTGATTTTGGCGTTCGCGGTATTTCGGCAAAAATTAAAGGGCAAATTGTACGCAGTGAAGATTTTGTTCGTGAAATCTTTAAAGAAGATGATATTAAATGGGAAGTGCAAAAAGGGGTTAAAAAAGTAGATAAAAAACGCATTTACTGGGAAGACTACGAAGGCAAAGAGGGTTCCACCGATTATGATTTTGCCATGCTCATTCCGCAGTTCCTCGGTATCCCGTTGCGATATCTGGACAAAGACGGTAACGACGTTTCCGAAAAAATTGTGAATAAGCCGGGGTTTACTCTGGTGGATGGAATTTATGGTTTGCCCTGGCAGGATCTGGCCGATAATCCCGATGCCTGGCCGGGCGTTTATCAGAATCCCACCTATAAAAATATATTTGCCGCCGGAATCGCTTTTGCGCCGCCGGGGCCCATTTCCAAGCCGCATACCAATCCAAACGGAATGTCTATTTCCGCGGCGCCCCCGCGCACCGGAATGGTCTCAGGAATCATCGGACGAATTGTGGCTCTGAATATTATTGATTTAATCAATCGCGGTCAGATGACGCATAAGGAACGGATGACGGAGATGGTTGCCGCCTGTATCGCTTCTATGGGGGATTCGCTCTGGGACGGCGCTGCCGCAACGATGCTTATGTATCCTGTGGTACCCGATACGCGCACATTCCCAAACGAGCAGGGACGCGATATGTTTGTGACGCATATGGAAATGGGATTGGCGGGCGCCTGGATGAAACGCATCATCCATTCAACCTTTATGTGGAAATTCCAGGGCCGTCCGGGCTGGAAAATTATTCCGGAATAGGAGAAGACTATGAGCCGTTCAGCTACAAATA
Source organism: Calditrichota bacterium (assembly GCA_024278755.1). GTDB lineage: Bacteria > Calditrichota > Calditrichia > Calditrichales > Calditrichaceae > JANTFQ01. The sequence continues at coordinate 37,552 of JAJRSO010000006.1, forward strand.
ATATATTTTATCAGTTCTGGCGTTTTATTGTATTGAACCTGAAAATATTGAAAGCGGTGGATCGCAGTAAACGGTCGTAAATATCGCCGGTTCGACGGGTGCGCAACCGTTACGCGGAGCATCAGCCATTGGGCAGATTTACAACGCCTTTGCTCCCCCTCGTTGCACCCTGAGCGAAGTCGATGGCCCCTTTTCAATTGTCGGTACTGACAAAGGAAATAAACAACCCCGCCGCACGTTTAAAATACCGATTTATCGGTGCAACGGGGTATCCGGAAGGATTTGAATTTTTATCACGACGACCCAAGGGTCGGGGAATAAAACCCATCCGGATGGGTTTCAAAATATTTTGCGCAAAAGACTAAACGGCAAAGGCGGCAGAATCCAGCTAAACAGCCGCCAGCGTCGTGTAACAAATATATACCGTTTTTTTCGCTCCAGAGCTTTTAAAATCAGCTGGGCAGCCCTTTCCGGTTTTGCCGCCCAGAACATGTGTTTTTGCCGTTCGATCATTGGCGTTTTCACAAACCCGGGCAGGATAGTCGAAACGTAAATACCTTTGCGCTCCAGCCGTAGCCGTAAACCATCCAAATATATTGCCTCAAAGGCCTTGCTGGCATTGTAGGCCGGGTTTGGATTTCCAAAATATTTTGCCACCGATGAAATTCCGGCCAGGTGTCCGAATTGCTGTTTTATAAAATAATGGGCTGCAAAAACCGCGGCCTGACTAAAGCCGGTAACATTGGTCTGAATAATGTTGTGTTCGGTTTCCCAGTTCAGTTCGGAGGTATCGGAACTGACTCCCGAAGAGATGATGCAAATATCCATTCCGTTTAATTTGGAAACAGCGTTTTTAAGATTTTCGGTCAGAAGATCTGTTTGGCGGATATCTAACACTTGATAATCAAAGTTTTCGGGGAATTCCGTTTTTATTTGTTTTAATTTTTGAATATTTCGTCCGCAACCGACAACCCTGCACTTGCTTTGCAGCATCGCTCTGGTTAAGGCCAGTCCGATTCCGGAACTGGCGCCGAGAATTAAAATTTTTTTCATTTTTTCTTTTCTTAAAAAATTCAAATCTGTAATTTACCGCAGGCAATTTAGAGAAAACACTTTATGATTCAAAATTCCTTTCCCCTTATCGGGACGTCCGGCTTTAGTTACGACGACTGGTATGGTTTTTTCTATCCGGATAAGCTACCGAAAAACAAAAGGCTCGAATTTTACTGTCAGCATTTTAATAGTGTGGAAATAAACAGCAGCTATTATAAAATTCCTACGCAACAGACGATAAAGCGTTTAACAGACCGAACCCCGGCAGAGTTTGAATTTATCGTAAAGGTAAATCGGGAAACCACACACCGGCGCATCGAAAATGAAGCGGCTCTAAAACAACTGAATGCCGCGCTGCTTCCCATGCGGGAAGCAGAAAAACTAAAAGGCCTGCTGGTCCAGTTTCCTTATTCGTTTAAAAACAATGAGCAGAACCGAAAATACCTTTCCGAAACAGCAGCATTCTGTAAAGGGAATCCTCTGTTTTTTGAATTTCGTCATTCTTCCTGGATAAAAGCCGCCATACCCTCTTTCTTAAAATCCCTTGGCGTAGGTTATGTGAATGTGGACGAACCACTGTTGCCGGGACTGCTCCCGCCTCAGGAGATTGTGACGTCTGATTTTGGTTATATTCGTTTCCATGGCAGGAATGAAACGAAGTGGTGGAGCGGGCAGGGCTCCGAGCGCTATGATTATTTGTATTCGGAAAATGAACTGAAAAGCTGGACCGGGCACATAAAAGAAATTCTGCGTAAAACCCTAAAAACCTATATTTTTTTTAATAACCATCCCCGTGGACAGGCCATTCAAAATGCCAGGCAAATGGCTACCTTAATTCGTTCCTAAAAGAATCTAAGAATTCCCGTTTATGGGCAGTCGGACCAGTGGAAAGAGGATTAAAAAAAACATACTGCCGGCAAAAAGTCCGCCTCCCAGTCCTAAAAGGTCGATTAAAATACCAAATAAAGGCGCGCAGACAGCTACCAGTAGAGTAACCAACTGCGATTCGGCCGATAGTCCGGAGGCGAGGATTTCCGATTTTATATGCCCGCTCATAAAGCTTACCATTAATGGTCTGCGGATATTTTGCGCCAGGTACAGAAATATAAATGCCGCAACGGCCAGTCCGTTTAATTTAGAATAGACAAGTATTCCCGCAAGACTGATACCGCCAATGCCCACGAGATATAAAAGATTAATGGCCGAAGCGGAATGTTTAAAATACGTTTCAATTTTCCAGGCATTTTTGGAGGCGAAGGCCGTAAGCAGATACAGAATAGAAAAAACACTGCCAAACAGGACAGCGCTACGGGATTCCTGGTTTTTATCCAATAAAAACGGCATTTGCAAAGCCAGCGCTACCAATAGCGGCTGCAGGTAATCTTTATTCGTTTTAAAAAAAGCGGTGTAAGAGGCGGCGCTGAACAGAAGTTTCAATGTTTGTGCGGATTTAAAAAAGCGGATAAAATCAATGATGGTGTGCCGGAATAGCTGTAAAACAGAAAAATCCGCTTTGGAGGCGTTTCTTCGGTTATCTGCAGGATATGAGCTGATCAGAGCCAGGTCGAGCAGATAGGGGACAATGCTTATCAGAAACAGAGTGCGGTAACCGGTTCCAAAATAAAAAAAAACGGCTGCCAGCAGCGAAACCAAAGCGGATCCGCGTTGCGACCAGGAACGGGTACTTCCGTAATAACGGGTTTTTAAGTGCAATAAACCATTCGCTTCGAGATAGTTTAAAATGATAGCTTTGTGTGTCCCGGAACGAAAGGCTTCACCCAGACCGTACAATATCATGGCAACGGATAAAAGGAAAAAATGCCTGCTCAGGTAAAAAATAACAAAGGAACTTAGATAGGCGAGCATGGCAAATTGCAGGGCCCGCTTTCTGCTGAACGTATCGGCAATAATGCCCGAAGGGATTTCCATTATATTAATTGTAATTTGCCGAATAGAATATAAAAAGCCGATAGAGAGGTAACTGAGTCCGGCTTCTCTTAGAAAAAGAATAAAAAAAATCTCAAAAAAACGCAGGTTCTTTAAAAAACCATAAGCACAGAATTTAACGTACTGAATGTTTTTGTCCATTGGAAATCCGGATATTTCTTTAAATCAATATATAAAGATTTTCCATTTAATTAAAGAATATATCACATTTATCCGGCAAAAGGCGCTGGTTGTCTGCGGGATATATAGGAGTCCAATTGGACTAAAGTGATATAACGTCTTAAATTTTTTGCCTTTAATCGAAATCCAAACTATATTTAATGATTACAAAAAGGCGGCTCTAACTTCCCGATGATGGCAGTAAAAACAGATACTTTAAAATTACCGAAACTGCGTTTTGCGCCCAGTCCCACCGGTTTCTTGCATGTGGGCGGAGCGCGTACCGCTATTTTTAACTGGCTTGTGGCCCGTAAATACGGGGGCTCGTTTTTACTTCGTATTGAAGATACGGATCAAGAACGATCAACAAGGGCAGCAGAAGAGCAAATACGTTCGGCCTTGCGGTTACTTAATATCGATTGGGACGGAGAACCGTATTATCAGAGCGCTCACCGGGAAAGACATTTGCAAACAGCGCACGAGCTGCTGAAGCAGGGCCGGGCATATCGCTGTTTTTGTTCAAAAGAGGCATTGGCAGAAAAACGGCGTCTGGCCGAGCGGAATAAAATAAATCAGCGCTACGACGGCACCTGTCGGGATTTAAACCCAGCGGTGATTGAGCAAAACCTTAAAGATAAAAAACCGTTTTCCATCCGTTTTAAAGTAGAATCCGGACAGGTCTCCTGGAACGATCGAATTCACGGCCAGACCAAAGTTGATAATAACACTCTGGATGATTTTATAATTGTCCGTCAGGATGGAACACCGACCTATCCGTTAGCCGTAGTAACGGATGATCATGATATGGGAATCACGCTGGTATTGCGCGGCGATGATCATATTGCCAATACCAATAAACAGATTTTGCTGTTCGAAGCGTTGCAATGGCGCGTTCCGCAGTTTGGTCATATCCCGCTTATTTTGGGGCCGGATAAGGTACGGTTGTCCAAACGGCATGGCGCGGCCTCGGTTGGCGAATTTTTGGAACAGGGTATTTTACCGGAAGCATTGTTTAATTATCTCTGCCTGTTGGGCTGGTCGCCGGGGGATGATCGTGAAATAATGTCGCGGGAAGAACTGATTAGCGCATTTGACTTGAACAGGATTAATCACTCGGCGGCGGTATTTGATGTAAAAAAATTATTTTGGTTAAATAGCCGCTATTTTGCGGGGCTCCCGTTTGATCGGATATGGAAACATGTCCTCAAATGGCTTAAACAAGCGCAGCGGACTATAACTGAACCGGAAACAGAGCGGTTTCGCTTACTGGTCTCTTTACAGCAGGCAAGATGCAGTACGTTAAGTGAATTAACAAACGGATTAACAGTATTTTTTGAAACACCGGAGATGTATGAAGAAAAAGGGGTAAGAAAATTTTTTCTTAAAGGGCAAAGCGAAAAACTGCTTGTATTGTTAAAACAGGAAATTGAAAAAAAAGAAGCGCGTTTTTTTACGGATATTGAAGCAATAGAAGCTTTTATACGTCAATTTGCCGCAGAACGGGAAGTGGCCGCCGCTAAAGTTATTCACCCGTTGCGCCTGGCGCTAACCGGTAGCAGCGCCAGCCCGGGGATTTTTGAACTATGCTATATTCTGGGAAAAGAAAAAGTGAACAAACGTATCGAAAAAGCGCTCCAATATATTCCTTTGGCACGAGCTGCCGTAACGGAACAATAGGATATCCGGTGAAGACGAGACAAGAATATATCAAACAACGGAATTTGTAAAAGAAAAATATGACAACGGAATATCTTAAAATAATCTGTGTGGAAGAGGGAACGGAAATATCCAAAATTATCCGTTCCATTTACGGTTCGTTGCATTATTTGCTCGAAACCGTTACACCGGATGAAGATATCCATCAGATATTAAAAAAGAGGCTGGCTAATCTGCTGGTAATTGATAACAGTGCCGCCGCTTATTCCGCTTCAGAACTCCGCCTTATTCGACAAACAAATTCAAAATTGACCATTATCCTGATTGGTCTTGATAGTTCGGTTTTAAATGAGATTGATAATTGTACACATATTAAACTTATTTTGCCGGATGAGTTGGTAACAAAATTTCCGTTGTTGCTTAGTGATGTGTATTCGGATTTTAGCAGCGCTGTTTATAGCGGTTTGAGCTATGGAAAGCTAATCAAAGAAAGCCTGAATAAAATAGCCGGGCTTGTGCTTATTGTCGATTCCAATGGCGAAATTGTGTTTTTGAATCAAACGGGAGAATCTTTGTTTTGCCTGAAAGGCGGAATCTACCAGAGAAGCAATGTAATGGAACTTTTGGTGGAAGGGCATAAAAGCTGGAAATATATGACCGAGAAAAATCTGAATGCGCCAAAAGAAACACAAACATTTTTGCTTAAATTTATAAATTCCCGGGATGAAATTGTATTAAAAACTGTTTTGATGCAACGTATCGAAATTGAAAACCCGTATTTTATCCTGCAGGAAAGCTTCAGGGCAGCTGAAACGCAAGAAAGGACGGAACAGGAACATCCCATATTGGAGAAATTTGCCGAATCCATTGCCAACGAGCTGCTCAATCCCGTCAATGTCGTCTCCGGACGGTTACAGCTAATTCGTCAGGCGCAAGGCGAGCAGGGAAAAGGGAATAAAAATCTGGATGCCATCAGCCGCCAGGTTCAGCGTATGGATGAAATAATTGCCAAACTCCTAACCTTTGCCCGCCTGAAAGAAGATTTTGTTCCCCAGCAGGTACAGATAAATGAGGTGTTACAAAGTTTACGGATGGATCCTTCCATTTCCCGACTGGTTGAACGGAGCCGGATAGGCTTAACATTTGATTTGCAGAAGCCGTCTCTCCTTATAACAGGGCAGGCTTCGCACTTCGATCTTCTGTTTAAAACACTACTCGAGATAGGGTTTGACTGCCTGGGAAGCGCCGGGGAAATTGTGGTACGTACCATCGGTACGAATTCGGCGATTAACGTAGAATTTATACTAATGTATCCCCAGGCCTTTTACAATGATGATCTTTCGTTTGTCTCCTATCTGGGAGAGGCCGAAAAGAGTACCCGGCGTAAATACATTGAAACAACGATAATAAATCAGATAATCCGCCAATATCACGGCCGGTATCAAATTAGCAGGTTAGATGGACAGACAGAAAAGCTCGAACTACTTTTTTATAATAATGAGGAGGCTCAATGAAGTCCAGGGTTCTAATTGTAGATGATGATCTTGATGCGTTGGAAATGATGCAGGATCTCTTTGACAGTAAGGGATACAAGTCCATGACAGCGATTAACGGAATTGATGCAATTACAAAAATCAAAGCCCATGAGCCGGATATTATCCTCTCCGATATCCGAATGCCGGAAATGAACGGGATGGAATTGTTAAAAATTCTTACAAAAGAATACCCGCATATTCCGGTGCTGATGATAACCGCTCATGGGACCATAAAAACAGCCGTGGAAGCGATGAAAGTGGGAGCCAAAGATTATATTCTAAAACCGCTTAGTTTAGATGAAATTCTGGCAAAAGTAGAGCGCATTACACAGTTAAACTCGTTAATCAAAGAGAATGAGTACCTGCTTAATAAATTACAGCAAACCTACGATTTTACCAATATGATCGGTAAAACGGATAAAATCCAGGAACTGTTCCGTTTAGTAAAAGATGTGGCGGCAACCAATACCACTATTTTAATCGGAGGCGAAAGCGGCGTGGGTAAAGAACTCATTGCCAATGCCATTCATTACAACAGTTCACGGATAAAACGGCCCTTTGTTAAAGTGAATTGCGGTGTGCTGGCCGAAAGCCTTCTGGAGAGCGAGCTTTTTGGCCATGTTCGCGGCGCGTTTACCGGGGCGATTAAGGATAAAATCGGGCGTTTCGAAATGGCCAACGGAGGAACCCTGTTCCTCGATGAAATAGGAGATATTTCCTTAAATATGCAGCTAAAGTTGCTTCGGGTTTTACAGGAAGGAGAATTCGAACGGGTTGGCGGAACCGAAACTTTAAAAGTGGATGTCCGTATTATTGCGGCTACCAATAAAGACCTGAAAAAGGCCATTGACGAAGGGACCTTCAGGCATGATTTATACTACCGTCTGAATGTGATTCCCATTACGGTTCCTCCCCTGCGTGAGCGACGAGAAGATATCAAGTATCTGGTAAATCATTTTATTGATAAATTTAATCGTGTTTATGGGAAATCGGTTCGGGAGATAGAGCCGAGGGCCATGTAATTGATGGAGTCTTACGCCTATCCCGGAAATATCCGCGAACTGGAGAACCTGATTGAGCGCATAATCGTTTTGGATAAAACAGGTAAAATCGGCGTGGGTGATTTGCCGGAAATTATTCGCGGAATTTCGGGCGAACCTCTGGCGGAAACCATCGATTTTGAAAACGGTTTGAATAATCTTGTGGAAGACTATGAGAAAAATCTGATTATTCAGGCGCTGGAAAAAAATAAGTTTAATAAATTCCAAACAGCCAAAATGCTGAATATGAACCGCAGTACGTTTATGTCGAAATTAAAAAAATACGATATTAAATAATTAAACGCAGACGAAATAGACCCCGTTACTGGCAGTGGGGGAGTTCCATCTGTTTTCTATTATGACCCGAAAACGGCGGAAGGCGGCAATGGCAATTTCTATTGATATGATACTTAATGATAAACACTCTGGGTCACTGACCATATCACGAAATACGCTGGATTTATTTAAGGAATTGTTGGAAAACTGTGTGGAGGAAAAAACAGAGCCACAGGATTGTTTCAAAAAAGTTCAGAGCGTATCAAAAATAATTTTAAAAACGCAGCCCAATATGGCTTTGCTGCGGCATTGCAGTTCGCTCTTTCTAACGCAGTTCAAACGTATTTTAAAAGCAGAAGACGATACCCGTTCAATTATTGAAGCAGCTTTGGCTAAACTTATGGAAATCCGGAAAGAATTGGAAAATAATATAGAGCGCATTGGCGATATCGGTGCAAAACTTATTGCCGCATCCAACAATGTAATGACCATTAGCAGTAGCGCCATGGTTAATCAAATTCTTGTACGGGCACATACACAAAAAAAACGTTTTCATGTTTACAATTTAAAAAGCCATCCGCCGGACGAGGGGGTGTTTAGCGCCGAGTTTCTTTTACAGCAAAATATAAAAACAACATTGATTGCCGATGCAGAAATGGGATTGTTTATGCCGCAGATGAATCTTGTTTTAATTGGCGCCGATCGTGTTTTTGAAGACGGCTTTGTCAACAAAGCCGGAACGTTACCCTTATTGGTAACGGCAAAACATTTTAATGTGCCTGTTTATCTTGCTTTTGATACATGGAAAATTTTATTAAAAAACGATAAAGCAGTTAAGTTTTTGGAACGCGAAAACAGCGAAATTTATAATAACAAAACACATGAGTTGCATGTGCAAAATTTTTACTTCGAAAGTATTCCTCTGAATCTGGTGCAAAAAGTGATTTGCGAAGAGGGTGTGTACGAAACGGGTGAATTTATAGATTGGTATCTGAAAGGATAATAATGGTTTTAGGTAAGTTTATCGCAGAGGTTACAAAAGAGAAACAAATTCAGTTGCCTCCGGAAGTTTTGACTCAGTTAAAAATAAATGACGGTGATAAAATAGAAGTACATGTAAAGCGCATTCGCTCCCATCGATTGGAACTTAAAATTTCAAAAAACCCCTTGGTTAAACTATTGGAACAAAAGTGAATATGAAAATACAAACATTTTTTATAGACTCCAGCGCCTGGATTGCTATCGCGGATAAAAACAATCCTCTTCATGATTCGGCGCAAATGTATTTTAATCATCTGTTGGAAATAAATGCCAAATTAGTGTCGAATAATGTGGAAATTGATGAGGCGATTGTACAGTTAAAAAAACGAAGCGGAGCAAAAAGCGCCAGCCGTTTTTTAAATATCATCGACGAAGCGGTACTAACGATTCATTTAAAGGTTGACTGGGTTTCCCGCCGTGTTCGCCGCAACGGACTAAGCCAGTATCTGAATTGTAAGGATGAGCAAATTGGCTTGCGCCAGTTTTTTATATATGAGTCTGTAATGCGTAAACACGCAGAGATTATCTTTTCGTTTGATTCAGCGTTAAAATATTTTAATATTCCATTAATGCCGCAAACGGAAGTAAACAAATGAAAAATTTGTTTTTTACAAAGTTTAACCTGCAAAACGAGCAATTTATCATCGTTTCCGGAGAAGGAAATAATACGGCTCTTATCCACCTGCTGGCGGATGAAGCTAAGACAGCTGCCTTTCATGCGCTCGTAATTGCTTCAGCGCCTCAGCGTTATCCCATCGAAGGGAAAGTGCTTATCAGTGATGAAACGGACCTGCTGTTCCGTCTTATCCGTTCCGATCAACCGGAAGTAACCTATCTTGCCGGAAAAGTGGAGGGTGATCTTTTAATTCCGTTCAATAAAAATGAATTGAAAACGTTAATTCAGAAAGCCGCTACAGATACCAAAATATTTGTAAATCTCTTCCCGGCGGATAAAGCGGCTGATTCCTTTGAAAAATTATTTAAGAAGGCGTTGCATCTCTGTACTATTAATTTTAATGTGTTAAGACCGCAACTGCTGGAAATTTATCAGAATACGGAAGTACAATCTTCTTCTTCAGCACAAAAAAAGATTCAAAAACAATTCCAGACTTTAATCGAGCAAACCTGTCCGTCCTGTCTGAAAAATGAGGATAGCAATAGATGTTTTCTGTTTGTAGATCAGATTAAAAATGTGCTTGACGAAAATCTGTTTATCCCGGTTGCCAGGCATTTTCAGAAAACGCGGGAAATAACGATTTTATATGGCAGTTTGTATCAGTATAGTGTGAAAAAAATATAATGGTTTCTATCCACGTGTTAATAACCGGCAGCGATGATTTGGCCTCTGCTACCGCCTTGCGTCTGTTTCGTGCTGGCTTTAAAGTAACGCTTTTCGTACCCAACCGCCCTATTGATATCCACCATACACGGACATTTAGCAGCGCCGTATATAACGGAGAAAAAACAATTGATGAGGTGGTTGCCTGCACCCGCAGCGGTTCTGCGGCCAGGGGAGACAGTACGCCGGAAACAGACCTGGCTGACTTTATTGAATTTACCTATGCCAATCGTCAGATTCCGATTCTTACAGAGGAAGACCTGGTAAAAGCAACCGCTCTTCCGTTTGAATATATCTTTGCAGCAGACGCCGGACTCTTCGGGAATCTTCCTGTTCGTATCAAAGAAAACAGCGTAATAATTTCTAAAAAAGGAGATAATACCGCTTCATCAAGTCGCTACGAGATTTGTGTTGATCCCGTATTTCTTGGACAAGTGCTTTATCCTTTTAACCGGGATGATTTTATGGATTGTGGCGTGCCTGAAACAACGGACGGTTCTAAAGAACGTGTTAAGGCGCCCCTCGAGGGGGTATTTACAACCGATGCAATGGTTGATACTTTGGTACACGAAAAACAAGAGCTGGGCCGTATAAACGATATTCCTATTTTATCTCCTGTTTCCGGAAAAATAAGCGGCCTGCTGAACAGCGGAATGATCATCCCGGCAGGAACGGTATTTGCCGAAATTAGTTCTGTTACGGATCCGCATCCGCCAAAGCGGATCTCTCCGGCATCATTTTCGGTGGCGGGCGCCGTACTGGAAGCAATTATGTTTGATTTAAATCTCAATAAATAAACGGATCTATCACCTTAAAGAGATATAATTTTGTATTTATTGTATGGTATAAAAGAGTGGTACTAAACAGGATTTAGTTTGTAAGCGGAAAGGATTTTTATGGAGACGGTAAAAAACGCACTACAAATGGCAAGTAACACAGTTTGGGGATGGCCGCAAATTATGCCACTGATGGTGGTTATCCTGTTGGGAACCGGTATTTTTATTACGTTGCGTTTGCGCTGGATTCAGTTGTTTCGGTTAAAACATGCCTGGAATGTAATCCGTGGGAAATATGATAATCCCGATGATGAGGGGGATATTAACCATTTTCAGGCGCTTAGTACCGCTTTGTCTGCCACCGTAGGCATCGGAAATATTGCCGGCGTAGCTACGGCCATTCACTACGGCGGACCCGGCGCTCTGTTCTGGATGTGGCTCACTGCTATCTTCGGAATGGCTTTAAAATTTTCCGAAGCAACACTTGCCGTTCATTACCGCAAAATAAATGCAGACGGCTCCGCAAGTGGCGGCCCTATGTACTATATCGAAAAAGGACTGGGCGCCAAATGGAAACCACTGGCAGTGACCTTTGCGGCGCTTGCTGTTATTTCGTCTTTCGGGACAGGAAACGCCATTCAGGCTTTTACGGTTTCGGATCAGGTATTAAGCGATTTTAATAGTATCCTGACACCTGGGAACTGGCTGATCAATTCTGTTGATTTTTTAGGAATTCACGTAGAGCCGGTCCGAATTTTTACAGGCCTGTTCACAACTTTTCTGGTAGCTCTTGTTATTTTGGGAGGGATAAAGCGGATTGGAAGGGTAACGTCTAAATTAACACCGGCGATGGCCGGACTTTATGTGGGCGGCGCTCTTTTAATAATAATACTAAACTGGCAAAATGTTATCCCCGCGATTGCCGAAATTATTAGCCAGGCTTTTGTTCCCAAAGCGCAGGTTGCGGGCGCCGCGGGCGGAGGACTTTTGCTGTTTTTAAATACAATGGTCTGGGGGGTCAAAAGAGGGTTGTTTTCCAACGAAGCGGGACAGGGGAGTGCGCCCATCGCGCATGCCGCAGCCAAAACCAAAGAGCCGGTACGTGAGGGTGTTGTGGCTATGCTTGGGCCGCTGGTTGACACGTTGATGATTTGTACTTTAACCGGTCTTGTCATTGTATTAACGGGCGCGCACGAAACGTTGATTAACGGTAGTATTCTAAATGGTTCACCGTTGACCGCACTGGCTTTTAAAACCGGGCTTGCGCCTATTTTCCCTTACGGGGATAAAATAATTACCCTGGCCGTATTTTTATTTGCTGTCTCGACAGCCATTAGCTGGTCCTATTATGGTGATCGAAGTATTGAATACTTAAGCAGTTCAAAGTCGATTATGCCCTATAAAATCGTTTATGTTATCATGCATTTTGTTGGGGCTATTGTATCATTGGAAATTGTATGGGCTTTTGGCGATATCGCTCTCGGCTTGATGGCATTGCCAAATTTATTGGCGCTCGTACTACTTTCTCCCATAATCCTGACGCTTACAAAGGATTATTTTTCAAGAAAACATAAAGTTTTTAAAAAATAATAGGGTAATGATACTTGACAGATATTTCAATCGGCCGTATATTTGCGTTCTCATTTTTAAATGAGGAGCCAGTAGCTCAGCTGGTAGAGCAGCGGCCTTTTAAGCCGTTGGTCCGGAGTTCGAATCTCCGCTGGCTCACGAGGGGAAAAGCCTGTTTAACGTAAGTTGAACAGGCTTTTTTTGTAAGCCCCGCCAGAGAAAAAGGGATGCAATCAGCGTTCTAAATAATTAGAGCCCTAAGTTGGTTAGGAATCAAAAAAGGACTTTCAAAAGATAGAGTTAAAATTATGTAGAGCAGTCCCGAAAGTCGG
>JAJRSO010000007.1 GCA_024278755.1 Calditrichota bacterium
GGTCGCTGTTAGATAACTTTGAATGGATGCTGGGCTATTCGCAACGCTTTGGTTTATATTATACGGACTATCATACGCTGCAACGTATTCCCAAAAGTTCGGCATTGTGGTATAAAAATATTATCCAATCGCAGAAGTAAAGCGGTTTATTATGGTATGCCTGCAAATAATACCTCCGGGCAATTGTATTTTTTAATCTTGCTAAAAGCCTCTTCAGGCGATTGAAAATTGAGTGGAGACCAACCGAATATGCCAAAAAATTCTCTATTGACAACCGCAATATTGACGCTGTTAAGCGTATCGACCCTGCTTGCCTCCGGGGCAAAATTTATATGGTGGCAAGATAGCGCCGAGGCGCGCAATGAATACGTTTATTTTCGCAACCAATTTGAGTTGAAAAGCCCCGTCATAAAAGCCGATATTTATTTGTTTGCCGATTCCCGCTATCACCTGTTGGTGAACGGTATTTTTGTCAATTTCGGGCCGGCGCGTTCCTATCCGGCGCATCCCGAGTACGACCGTTATGATATAAGCAGATATTTAAAAAAAGGTAAAAATGTTATTGACGTAAAAGCCCTATATAACGGTATCGAAAATTTTCAAATACCCAATAACCGGCCGGGTTTTATTGCCTGGGGAGTGGTGCAGACAAAGAAAAAGCAAATTAGCCTCGATACGCCCGGTAACTGGTTTTGCCGTCCGGCTGCGGGTTATGATAAAAATGCGGTGCGTTTCTCTTTCGCCTGCGGCGCTATGGAAGTGTATGATGCCCGCAAAGAAAAAATCGATTCGAGCGGCCGTGACAGCGGTGGAAACGGCTGGGAAAAACCGGTTGTTATCTTGAATCAACAAGCCTGGGGTAAGCTGTCGCCGCGTTCAATCCCCCCGCTTACCCAAACCGAATATACGGTTAAAAATACGCTCGGCCTTTATACCTTTAATACCGATGAGGATATCTATTCTTTCCGCGTCAAAACTCCGGACGAACGACGGATTGATTATAACCGGGGTTGGCATATCGTCGGCTATACCTATATCTATTCGCCACGGCAGCAGGATGTGCTTGTGGGATTATGGTGGGGCGAATTTTATTTAAACGGTCAAGGCCCTTTGGAGGGGATTGGAGCGTCGAAAAACAGGATCAATCGCAATCCGCGCCTGCTTAAGCTGAAAAAAGGGTGGAATTTTTTTAATATGCACTATGGCGGTATTTGGGGCGCCTGGGATTTTTATATGGCGGTACCCAAAGAGGCCGGTTTGGTTATATCCGCAGAAAAAAAACGCGATTCAGAGGTTGTTTTTATGACAGCCGGGCCTGGCGATGGTTTGTTAGATAAGAAACTGGCGGAAATGGATCAGCCTTTCGCTTCCGAAGACGAAATGCTTGCTTTCTATCCTCTTAAATGGAAAACCCATAGGAGGGGAGAAGGCACGAATAATCCGGCGCTGGATATGGTCTGGTACGCAGCCGATTCGATGCTGGAACATCCGCAGTGGCAAACGGAAAACATAGTTATTTCGGATACAAACGGCCAGGCATTGGTTTTCGATATGGGACGGAAAATTCTGGGCCGAATTTTCATAGAAATTGAGGCTCCTGCCGGTACGATAATAGACTTTGGCATAAGCGAAGACTTGAAAAACGGTAAACCCTGGCTTTTTAAACGGCAGATGATTTCGGCCGGTATACGTTTTATCGCCGATGGCGCAACAGAACGATTCGAAACCTTTAAACCCTATGGTTTTCGTTATATGCAGGTTAATATCCGCCAAAACAAAGAACCGGTTCGGATTAAACGCCTTGGCGCTGTTGAACAAATATATCCTTTTGAAAAGTTAGGCCGGTTTGAGTGTTCCGACCCTATGTTAAACGCTATCTGGGAAATGGGCTGGCGAACGTTGCGCGTTTGTGCGGAAGACAGCTATATAGACACGCCGTTCAGAGAACGCGCTATGTATGCCGGCGATATGCTGCCGGAATATGCCATCACTCTGGCCGGCAGCAGTGATTCGCGGCTGGTTAAACGCACGCTGAAAGTTTTTCATGATAAATACCACAATGCTATGTACGGCAATGCTCGGGCTTCCGAGTCGGAATACCCACTGATTAATATTCTTATCGCTAAATGGTATTTCGACTATACGGGAGATATTGAGTTGATTCGTTATCTGTATGACGGTTATAAAGCGCTGTTGAAAAAAGGTTGAACCAAAGAGATGAACAAGGTTTTTTTACATGCGACGGTCAGTTCATTGAAAAGACTCGGATTGATAAGCAAGCGCAATTAACCGCTACGCATGCTTTTCTGGCGGAAAGTTTTTCGGTCATGGCGGAGCTTGCCCGGACTGTGGGAAAGAAGGCGGATGCCGTTGCCTTTGAAAAAAACGCCGAAGAAATATGTTCTTTGATTCAAAACGATTTTTGGGACGCCGGAAACCGCCTGTTTAACGACGGATATAAAAACGGCCGGTTGCACGGTCGATATTATCCCATATCAAACGCGTTACCGCTCTTGTTTGGTTGTACGGATAAAAATCAAGCCGAAAGTATTCTTGCCTATTTGGAAGAACAGATGAAAGATATCGGCGAAAATCCCCGTGATCGTCGCCTGACAGCCTACGGTTCATTTTATGTTCTGGCTTCGCTTTATAAAAATGAGCGCGCCGACGCGGCCGAGCGGTTTATCCGCCGATACTGGGCGCCAATGATTCTAAAAGGCAATGACACATCTTGGGAATACTTTGATATCAAAGCGGAAAGCGAAGGCGGGGGCGGGGGCACCTCCAGCCATGCCTGGAGCGCACATCCTACCTATTTTTTGAGCAGCGAGGTCTTGGGCGTACACCTGGGATTTCAAAACAAATTTGACAGGAACGTTATTGTCATTGCACCGCAGTCCGCTACACTTTCCTGGGCAAAGGGTATCGTCCCTCATCCGCTTGGTTTGGTAAAGGTGGAATGGAAAATAGAAGGCGAACATCTTTTTTTAGAATATGCCGCGCCTTCCGGCGCCAAAGTCATAGTAAAACCTCGCGGTCGTTTGGCTCAAAAGACATTATGGGTAAACGGAGTATGTGTTGATAAAAAGGAAGAATAAAAAAACATGTATCATATATTTTGGAGACATACAAGATGAAACGAATAATTGTGCCGGCATTGCTTATAGCCATTTTATTTGGATGCGGTAATAAAGAAAAGGCGGAAAAAATGATGTCTATTATTCCAAAACCCGACTCGGTAATAATAGACGGCAGTCGCTTCATAAGCGGCGCCCGGTTATTGGTGCGCTCTACCGATGAAAAATTAGCGCAATACTTTGCCCAACGCATAGAAGAACTTACCGGTTTACCGACGCTCGTCAATCCTGCGCAGCCTATGGACGGCAAAGAAACCATAAATATACGATTGACGATAGACGAGACTTTAGCCGGAATAGACGAAAAATACACCTTGGCGATAACCGAAAACGGGATCGATATACGCTCCAAATCATCCGAAGGAGTTTTTTACGGTGTGCAAACTTTACTGCAAATGCTGTTTAACGGATACCAAGACGGAGAAGTACAATTGCCGTTAGCGGTTATTGAAGACGAGCCGCGCTTCGGTTGGCGTGGTATGCACCTTGATGTATCCCGCCATTTTTTTGACAAGGGATTCATAAAAAAGTACCTGGATATTTTAGCTCTTTATAAAATGAACGTTTTTCATTGGCATCTAACGGACGACCAAGGCTGGCGCATCCAAATCGACGCCTATCCCAAACTTACGGAATTGGGCGCCTGGCGCAAAGGTACGGGCAAAGAGGAGTGGAATTATGAAATTGAAGCGGCCGTTGAAGGGGAAGAGAAATACGGCGGATATTATACTAAAGATGATATTCGTGAAATCGTGGCCTATGCCGCCGAACGCCATATCACCGTGGTTCCCGAAATAGAGCTGCCGGGGCATTCCTGGGCAGCTTTGTATGCTTATCCGGAGCTTTCCTGTACCGGTAAACCTTGGAAGAAGCCGAAAGATGTGTCCTTTGAGTTTTCCGACCCATTCTGCGCCGGGAATGAAAAAACCTTTGAGTTTTTCGAAAAGGTGTTTACGGAAGTGCTGGAGCTCTTCCCTTCTCCTTATATTCATATCGGCGGCGATGAAGCCAAAAAGACGCCCTGGGAGAAATGCCCGAAATGTAATAAAAGAATGCGCGACGAAGGATTGAAAGACGCCGATCAACTGCAAACTTATTTTATCAACCGCGTTGCCGAATTTATCCGCTCCAAAGGCCGAAAAGTAATCGGCTGGGATGAAATCGCCCATAAAAATAACAATAAGGATTTGATAATTATGAGCTGGCGCGGCGATAGGTACGGCATCACTTCATTGCAGAAAGGCCATAAAGTCATTTTCGCGCCCGGCTCGCATCTCTATTTCAATCGCCCGCAATTTTCCAATAAGATTGAATATACGGAATATAACGAGTATATACGCTTAAACGATGTATATAAATACGACCCGGCGATTCCAGCTAAGCTAAAAAAAGACCGGCAAAAAGATATTATGGGTCTGGAAGGCTGCTTATGGAGCGAATTTTTATATTCCGAAGATATTGCTTTCGAAAGGCTTTTGCCGCGTCTGGCTGCGTTGTCGGAAATTGCCTGGACGCCCAAAAACGGTCGAAATACGCAAGATTTTTTAAAGCGATTACGCGCGCACTACCGTTATCTGGATAAAAACAATATCCATTATTTTGTTTCCCCGCCTTTAGGATTGAAAGACGACGCGTTTGTGGAGACGCCGTTTACGATAAACCTGCGCGCTCCGTTTGAAGACGCTAAAATTTACTATACGCTGGACGGCTAGGAGCCGGATCAACATTCCACGCTCTATACGGAAGCGATAAAAATTGATAAGGAGCGCACCATAAAGGCGCTTGTCATACTGCCCTCCGGGAAAAAAAGCGCCGTTATTTCGGCAAAATATAAAAAAATAGCGTACCAAAATCCCGTAAGAAAAAAGGCGGAAAAACACGGTGTTTTGGCGGAATATTTTACGGGAGAAATTTCTACTTTGGATGATTTTGGCAAATTGGCCTTCCATAGCAAACATCCCTATCCGCAATTTGTTATCGGCCCGCCCTCCCATTTACATGGTGATAATTTCGCCTATCGTTATACCGGATACATAAAAATACCGGAAGACGGGTTATACACCTTTTATTTATCCTCGGATGACGGCAGCCGGCTGTATATCAACGATAGCCTGGTCGTGGACAATGACGGCATACACGCTATGGGCGAGGTAAGCGGCAAGGTTGCTTTAAGGAAAGGTTTTCATAAAATAAAAGTGCTGTATTTCGAAGCCAAATTCGGACAAGGATTAAAAGCCATGATATCCGGCCCCGGCTTGAAAAAACGGGAAATGGGCCCTGATATTTTATTCGAAAAATAAAGCGCTCGGATCATGGACTCACAATCAATGGCTCAATCCTGTGGGCAGGTTTCAGGTATTTCTTACTACGAGCTGGTATCAAATTTATACAGAGAAATAAAAAAATGATATTGCTCAATTAAAAATTGATGCTCATTCAAAAAAAACGCTTATACATATCTTTTCTACTTCTTACGACAACGATTTTATTTTTTAGACCGTTAACGGCAACCGAATATTTTGTCTCGGTTAAAGGGATAATAAATAACGACGGAAGTCGAGAGGCGCCGTTTGCCGATATCTACACCGCCCTGCATAAGGCTCAAGCCGGAGATACGGTAACAATTCTTCCCGGCGTTTACAGACTTAAAAAGGAATTGGTTATTTCCTTAAAAGGAAGAAAAGAGGCTCCTGTCGTCATTCGAGGCGATACGGCCAGACAAACAATTATTGACGCGGATGCCGTAAATATAAAATGGGATTCCGAATACCCGGGGGTGCGGGGCAGCGTTCAGATAGAATATTCAAGCTTCCTGCGCTTGCAGAATATTGTTCTTTTAAATAATCATCTTGCGGGTATCAATATAAAAGAGAGCGAGCATATCGAAATTATTAACTGCACGGTAGAGAACAGTTATTCTTCGGGGATATGCGTATGGCAACGGTGTGAAAATATAAGCATTCTCGGCAATACGGTTATCAACGCCAATGACGGAAATATGCGCCGGGGCGGCGGCAAAAGAGCGGGGCCGCACGAGGCGATTAGCGTGGCAGGCGCGCGCTATTTTGAAGTCGCTTATAATCTGGTAAGAGATTGTAAAAAAGAGGGCATCGACATAAAAGAAACCTCGGCGCACGGAAGCGTACATCATAATTATGTGCATGACTGCTGGCGGCAAGGACTATACGTGGACGCCTGGTTCGGGACGTTAAAAGACGTTGAGCTTCATAACAATGTGGTTACACGTTGCGACCAGGGTTTTGCCGTATCCAGCGAAGACGGCGATCTTACGGAAGATATTTCGTTCCATCATAACCTGTTATTTAACAATCGCGGCACAGGCATCTTTTTTTCCCGCTGGGGCAAAAATAACCGGCGCAGGAATATAGCTTTGTATAATAACACTCTATATCATAATGGAGCCGCTAAACCGGAAGAAGGTTTTACCTATTACTGGATTTGCGGCGGTTTGTATATATATTCCGACAATCTGGAAAACATCAGAATCGAAAATAATATTTTTGCCGAAAATTATCCCTTCGAAATCGGCATAACTTCGGAATTTAGTGATACAGAGTTGCAAAACAAGAATATTCTTATCAGGAATAATCTTATTTATGATAAAAACCCGAAGAAAGAGAGCATCTATTTGCAAAAATGGACGCAGGATACGGTTCGTAC
>JAJRSO010000008.1 GCA_024278755.1 Calditrichota bacterium
AAAAAGTAACAAATGTCTAAAAAGCACTATGTACATCAAAGGTTAGTGCATTTAGTAAAAAACTGAGACTTGATTATTAAACATTTCTTTTACCCACCCCTTACCTTCGGCAAGCCCCTCCCTAATTCAATTAGGGAGGGAAAAGGTTCCCGATAAATCGGGAACCGGGGAGGGTCAGAATACGAAATAATCAACCCAATTTTCTTTTTTAAAAAGTTCTTTTATTTAACCGGACACTAATGATTGGGTTATTCATCTTAAAAATCAAGGGGCTTTTATGCGCTTCTCCGTCATTCCCGTTTTGGGACTAATTTTTTTAGCACTAATCGGCTGTCAGAAAACAAAACCGCAGTCCGAATTAAGCTACCCGCTGGAAACCGCCAAACTAATCAGCGGTTCCACCGCCGGCTATATCCGCAGTTCCGCTGCCATCCGGGTCGTTTTTAGCGCGGATATCGTTGATTCTACCCTGATAAATAAGCCGCTCGGGAAAGCGGTATTTTCATTTGAACCGTCCATTGACGGAAAAACCTTCTGGCAGAACGCGCATACGCTTGTTTTTAAACCCAACACGCGGCTACCGTTGCAGCAGTCTTGGCAGGCTGAACTAGATCTGCCTTTGCTGCTAAACCGGCAAAGCGAATCCCTGCAACCCTTTCCGTTTCGCTTCCAAACAGCCGGCAGAAAGGTGAAATCTTTTTCTGTAGATTTTATTCCGGCCAAAACAGACGATCCCAGATTTTTACGTTTCAAAGGGAGTCTGACCTTTACCGAGAGCATTACCCTGGAGATGCTTCGGTCTGCCGCACAGTTAGAACTGAATCATTCCAAAGTAAATATTTCCTGGCAGAGCGATGCTTCCGGGCGCAATTTTACCTTTATATCCAAACCGCTGGCCCGCGGCAAAAAAAAGCAAACGGTAACTCTTTCTATCGATAAAGACGCGCTAAACCTATCCACCGGTTTTACTCAAACCGTTTCCCTGCCCCGGTTTAAAACGCTCAGCATCGCGGATATACAGGTACAAACCGAAAAGGCACAGCCGCAGCTGCGTCTAACTTTTTCAGACGATTTAATGGCGCAGCAGGATTTAGAAGGTTTTATCCAGGTAAAGCCAAATTTGCCCCTCACTCTTAAAATTACCGGAAAGCAGGTTCTGGTAAATGGAGCCTTTAAACACGGCCAAACCTACGAACTGCGGGTGAAGCCCGGCGTGCGCAGCAAACTGGCCGTAAAACTGAAAAAAGAATATAAAGAATCCATCCGTATCGAAAACCTGCTGCCCAAAATCCGTTTTTCCGCAAACGGGGTTTTCCTTCCTTCCGGCAACCAGCAAAAAATTCTCTTTCAAACCGTAAACGTACGCCGGGTCGATCTCAAAATTATCAAGGTGTTCGATTCCAATCTGGGACAGTTTTTGCATATGGGAAACCTGCGAGGCAATAAAGAACGCCGCGAAAATTTTGGGTATTCCGTCCATAACGTGGGTGTGGATGTAATCAAAAAAGAATTAGACATCGGCAGCGAGCAAAACCGCTGGTTACAGCACGAACTTGATCTGGCACCATTGCTCAAAAAAGAAAAAGAAGGTTTGTTCCTCATTGAAATTTCTTTCACGCGGGAAGATATGATCTACGAAAAAAATGAAAATATTCTGCGCTATAACCGGTGTTATAATTATTACAACGACCCGGATTCATGGGGCTATCTCTATCAACACGGGCATATCTATAAACCGTTGATTATCAGCGATCTGGGCATAACCTATAAACAGGCCGCAAGCGATCACTATGTCTTTGTAACCGACCTTGCTCAGGCCAAACCGCTTTCCGGTGCAGAAATAAAACTCTATTCCTTTCAAAACCAACCGCTTGCTTCGACACGCAGCGATGCGCAGGGTAAAGCCATATTTCATAATATTCCGGATAAGGTTTTTTATGTTACCGCAGAAAAGAACGGACAGCGCAGCGTGGTTACGCCCGGTACAATGCGCTGGAATCTTTCCACCTTTGACACCGACGGCATTCAGGCGCTCAATGGCGGAACCCGCGCATTTATCTACACGGAACGCGGCGTTTACCGGCCGGGAGACACTATAAATCTGAGCGCTATTTTCCGGAATAAACAAAATACTTTCCCTGCCGATCATCCGGTTACCCTGACTATTAAAAATCCGCAACAACAAACGGTTTTTCAGCAAACTTTAAAAAACGGAAAAGACGGATTTTACAGTTTTTCGTACACAGGGGAAAGCACGGATATCACCGGCACTTACAGGGCGGCATTTGAAGCCGGCGGGCAAACGTTTTACAAACCTTTACAAATTGAAACCGTTCTTCCGGAACGGCTAAAAATAGCTCTCGACGCGCCCAAACATCTGGGGCCGGCGGACAAACAGCTTACACTCGACATTAGCGGTGCCTACCTGATGGGCAACCCGGCTTCCAATTTAAAAAGCGCGGTTTCCATTGAACTAAGCGGAATGGAACGACGGTTTAAACAATTTAAAGATTTCCGATTCAGCAACCCCTCCCGCGATTTTCGTTCCGCCCGTTTCAATCTTTATTCCGGGGCGCTGGATGCAAACGGGACAAAGCAGATTCTCTGGAACCTGCCTAAACTTAGCGCGGCGCCTTCTGCGGTGACGGGACGGATCACGGTCAAGGTGTTCGAAAAAAGCGGCCGGCCGGCCCAATCCGGTTTAAATATTTCCATCGATCCCTATTCCTATTTTGTGGGTCTAAAAAAACCTAAAACGCGCTACGGCTCAGTTCGAACGGGAAGCAAAATAAAAGTGCCGGTTGTTCTGGTGGATTCCTGCGGCAATACCAAATCCGGGCGCACGCTTCGCTACCGTATCTATAAAAATGAACAACACTGGTGGTACGAATATAATTCACGCGATCGCTTCCGCCTGCGTTTTAAACAGGATCGCAGCACCGAACTGCTCAAAGAGGGCGCTCTTATTTCCGGCAGGCTGCCGGTCTATTTTACGTTTATTGCGGAAGAACGCGGCCAGTATTTTGTGGAAGTTCAGGACAAGGGAATCCGGGGACATTCCAGCGGATTTTTCTTTCAGGCCTATGCCTGGGGCAGTGAAACCGGTCCGGGTCGGGAAGCGGGTGTTTTAACCCTGCGAACCGACAAAGAAATCTATCATCCCGGAGAAGAAGCCGTACTGCGTTTCCCCGCTCCCGAAAAGGCTTCCATTTTATTTACCATCGAAAAAAACGGCGCTTTGTTAAAATCCGAATGGCTGCAAAGTAGCGGCGCGAAGAACGAACAGGTTATAAAAATTCCCATCACAAAAGAAATGCTGCCCAATGTTTACGCCTCCGTTTCGGTAATTCAGCCCCAGACGCTGGTGGAGAACGACCGCCCCACCCGTATGTACGGCGTCATTCCGATTCAGGTGGAATCGGCTTCTACCCAGCTGCCGCTAACTATCGATGCGCCTGCCGAACTTCAGCCCGGCAAGCAGTTCAAAATACATGTTCAGACAAAAGATAAAACACCCGCCCGGCTTACCATCGCCGTAGTGGATGAAGGACTGCTCAGTTTAACCCGTTTCTCTACGCCGGATCCATGGAAGGCTTTTTTCAAAAAACAGCGTCTAAGCGTACGTACCAGTGATCTGTTCGATCTGGTCATCGGTATGAATCACGGCGATATTTTAAACGCCTTTTCCATTGGCGGCGGATTAACTTCCGAAGAAGCCTACCGTCAGGGTCAGCTTGCTCCACAGAAAAACCGCTTTAAACCGGTAAGCCTGTTCAGTGGCATTCTCACTACGGATAAAAACGGAAAGGCCGAAACGGAATTTGAAATGCCCGATTACATCGGCGCCGTGCGGGTAATGGTCGTAGCCGTGAATGGAAACCGCTACGGGCACACACAGAAAACCGTTCCCGTTAAAAAAGCGCTGATGCTACTGCCTTCCCTGCCGCGGGCGGCTTCGCCGGGTGATTTTTTTAGCTTACCCGTAACGGTATTTAAGACAGACCCGAAAACCGAAGATATAAATGTACAGCTTTCGGTGAAGGGACCGTTACAGATTAGCGGCGCCAGTCAGCAAACACTGCATTTTGCCGAAGCGGGTCAGAAGAATTTATTTTTTGCGATTGAAGCAAAGCAGGCAACCGGTCTGGCCGCCGTTTCCCTGAAAGCACAGGGAAAATATTTTAGCACAACGTTTAAGACGGAACTGCCCGTTCGTCCGGCCTCGCCGCGCCTGACGCGATACGTACAAAAGGCGGCGGAACCCGGACAAACGGTTTCGTTTAAAATTCCATCGGACGGATTGCCCGGTTCCAATACGGCCCGCCTGCACATCCGGCGCCGGCCCAAGCTCAAACTAACCCGGCGTATTCTACAATTAATTCAATATCCGTACGGCTGTATCGAACAAACGGTTTCGGCGGTTTTTCCGCAGCTCTATATCCAGGATTTTATTCCCAAATCTCTGGCCGCCAAACGCGATATTGATAAAGATATAAACGAGGCCATATACCGTCTCGGCCGTTTTCAGACAGCCTCCGGTGGATTTTCGTACTGGCCGGGGAATTATAACGTTTCGATATGGGGAACTCTGTACGCTGTACATTTTTTAAGCGAAGCCCGTGAGGCCGGTTATCACGTTGCGCCCGCTTTGTTCGATAAAACGAAGGCCTTTATTAAAAAGCAACTACGCATTGCTTCCGACTGGGAGCTAATGGAAAAAGTGTATGCCGCTTACCTGCTTGCCCTTGCCGGTCAGCCGTCAATCGGGTCTATGAATCTACTGCGCGAAAACCATCTCTCGGCGATGAACGATACCGAACGCTGGTTGTTGGCAGCCGCGTACGCCCTTGCCGGCAATAAAGAAGCCGCCGGTTCAATTGTTCGCAATACCGGAATTTCGGTTGCTAAGTATAAACATTTTTCACGC
Source organism: Calditrichota bacterium (assembly GCA_024278755.1). GTDB lineage: Bacteria > Calditrichota > Calditrichia > Calditrichales > Calditrichaceae > JANTFQ01. Next base: position 4,928 of record JAJRSO010000008.1, read on the forward strand.
ACATTCGGCTCCGCATACCGCGATAAAGCCCTTATTTTAGATCAACTTATCCGCTTTAAACGCTGGAATCTGGCCGCGCAGCTTGCCGACGAGCTGGCCGAAGCGCTTTCATCCGACGACTGGTATGCCACTCAAACCAGCGGCGTTATGCTGGTTGCCCTGGGGAAATATCTGCGGGCGGTGGAAGGACGGGGCGATCAGCCAAAACAAATGAGCGGCGTTATTATTCTGCCGGATGGAAAACGACTCTCCTTTAAAACGGATAAAATCAGTTACAGCATCGAAATCAATAAGGGATTCGGTAAACAAGTCACCCTGGAACTTGATACAAAGACAACGGTGCAACGGGTTTTTGCCGAACTGGAATGGTCGGGCCTGCCTTTGCGTTACACCGCTAAAGACGAAGCGCACAATTTGCGGTTAGAAATTAAATTTTTGGATGGAGACGGTATAAAAATTAATCCGGTCAGTCTTGCACAGGGCCAAAGCTTCTGGATGCATTTGCGAGTTAAACGATCGTCCGAACTTAACTACCCCATTAAAAACCTTGCGCTAACACAATTGTTGCCCGCCGGCTGGGAAATTGATAATTTTATGCTCACCTCCGGCGAACGTCCTTCCTGGATGAGCCGCTGGTATACGGGGCGCGAAACGTATCGTGATTTTCGTGATGATCGGGCTATGTGGTTTTTTAATCTCGGCAACGAAAGTTTGGATTTTGTACTTAAAATAAACGCCGTAACCAAAGGCCGTTTTTTCCTGCCACCCACGCAGGTGGAAGCTATGTACAACCACAGCTACCGGGCACAGAAAGCCGGAAGGCCGGTGGAAGTAACCGGACAATCGTTTTAATCAGAAAGGATTTGTAAATGGACTTATGGTATTTTGCGCACCCCTACTCTTCCCCTTCCAAGGAAAATCATGCCGACAATTTCGCGTTGTGCAACGACCGGGCGGTTAAACTGCTTGATAACGGTTACCTGATTTTCAGCCCGATTTCGCATTCGCATCCGTTGCAGCATGTAAAAGAATCTTCGCTGGATTTTTGGCTGAAATTGGATGTGGAATTTATGGATCGCTGCGACGGATTAATCTTGGCGCCCGGATGGGAGGAATCGGAAGGCTGCCGTTTTGAACACGATTATTTTAAAGAGAAAAACAAACCTATTTTGTTTTATGCGGAGATTATTAAATAGACAAAAAGAACTCTGTTGGAGGTTTGTTTGTTTCAGCCTTCGGCTACGCTCAGGGCGTTGGGCTGAGTTTTTCCCGACGTTATCGGTAACAAATACAAATAAAAGGAATTCTAAAAAATTAGTATTCTTCCATTACCCCGTTTCCTCAGGCGCAAGTCCATCCGGATTTTCAGTGCGGTACTTTCGCTTTTTGTATTGTTCTATCTGGTCATTCCGCTGCCGTCTCCCCTTTTTAAAAATGATTACAGCACAGCTGTTCTGGATAAAGACGGAAAAATACTGCGCCTGTTTTTAAACCACGACGAACAATGGTGTTTCCCTCCGGACAGCACGGCGGTTATTCCGGAGAAACTAAAGCAGGCTGTTTTAGTTTTTGAGGATAAATATTTTTATTACCACCCGGGTATCAATCCGGTTTCCGTGTTACGCGCGGCGCTTCAGAATATGCGGGCGGGCGGCGTAGTCAGCGGGGCGAGTACCATTACGATGCAAACAGCCCGTTTAATGGCGCCCAAATCCAGAACCATTTGGCATAAAATTCTGGAAATGCTGCAAGCAATCAAAATAGAGTTGCGCTATTCTAAAGATGAAATACTTAGCAACTATTTAAATCACGCGCCCTACGGCGGAAATATTATCGGCTACCGCGCCGCCAGCCTGCGCTATTATCGCAAGCAACCGCGCGAACTGACCTGGGCTGAAGCAGCCACGCTGGCCGTACTGCCCAATGCGCCCGCTTTGATTTCTCCACATCAGAATCCGGATCGATTAAAACAGAAACGGGATCGGTTGTTAAAACGCATGCATAAGGCTGCTCTTTTTAATGACCAAACTTTTACGCTGGCTCTGGCCGAAGACGTTCCGCGCCTTTCCTACGCGCCGGATACCCACGCTGCACATCTTGCCCGGCGGCTAAAAACGCAATTCCCCCAAAATTTCATTCTGCATTCGACCATCGATTTAGCATTGCAGCAAATGCTGGAAGAAATACTCCGGCGGCATAAAACCGAACTAAATGCTTTGGGAATTCAAAACCTGTCCGCAATTGTTACGGAAACCCAAAGCGGCGCCGTTCGCGCTTATGCCGGCTCTGCTGATTTTGTCCAATCGCAGGTAGACGGAATTCAGGCGCCCCGCTCCACCGGTTCCGTTTTAAAACCCTTTTTGTACGCTCTGAGTATGGATGAAGGCCTGCTTTTACCACAAACACTTATTAAAGATATTCCCTCTTATTTCGGCCCCTTTTCGCCTTTCAACGCCGATCAGGCCTACCGTGGAATTATTACGGCCAAACAGGCCCTGATTCAGTCACTTAACGTTCCCGCCGTGCGCCTGCTTAATACATTCGGTCTGGAGGTGTTTTACTATTTTTTAAAACAGGCCGGACTCAGCACTCTCTTCCGCAGCGCCGAAGGATACGGACTGCCTCTGATTATCGGCGGAGCAGAGGCAACTCCCTGGGATATTGCCACGTTGTACCGTGGTCTGGCGCGGGGCGGACGATTTTCATCTCTTTCTATTTTATCAAATCTACAAAAAACGGCTCATCCGAATCCGGATAAACAATTAATCAGCCCCGGAGCAGCCTGGTTAACGTTGAATAGTTTAAATGAAGTCAAACGTCCGGGAGCCGAATACTACTGGCGGCAGTATAGCGGGCAGCGTCCACTGGCCTGGAAAACGGGTACCAGCTACGGACAGCGGGACGCCTGGGCGGCCGGCGTAAATCCGCAGTGGACGATTGTGGTTTGGGCCGGGAATTTTAACGGCGAAGGAAACGCCTCTTTAAGCGGCGCCCAAACGGCCGGCCCGGTATTATTTGATATTTTTAAACGGCTTCCTATTAACAACGAACAATTATGGTTTTTAAAACCGGATAGCGCATTAAAAAAAACAACCCTCTGCCGACAAAGCGGTTTTGCCGCCGGTCCTTTTTGCCGGAACATAGAGGAAGCAGACGCGCCGCTCAACATGAAGCCGCTGGCCCTTTGTCCGTTCCATCAACAGCTTACGGTCAGCGCGGATGAAAAAGAACAGGTTTGTTCGCTGTGCTGGAAAGATGGACACAAAAAAATAGTACGCTTGCTGTTTCCGCCGGAAGTGGAACAATTTCTAAGGCAGAATGGAAATAAAACAGAATCTGCACCGCCACACCGCCGTTCCTGTCCGGCGCCGCCCGTAGAGAACCCGCTCACCATTATTTATCCCGGAAAGCCGGCTTCCCTTTTTCTGCCCCGTGATTTTGGCGGTTCTCTGCAAAAGCTCAACTGCCGCGCGGCGCACCAGCAGCCGGGCGAAACGGTTTACTGGTATCTGGACGGCCATTACCTGGGCAGTACCAAAGAACGGCACCAAAAAGCGCTACAGCCTGGCTGCGGCTGGCATAATTTGCTGCTAATCGATCAGGACGGGCATAAAGCCCGGACACGATTTTATATTACTCAACAATAACCGGCAATTTGCTCTTTTTAATAAATTGCTTTCCATCCCCTACTAAATTGTTTACCTTTTCGCAGCCTAATTCAGAACTTCATACTTTTATTTAGAATAAAATTCAGACTTCACTCCGACCGGGCCGGACAGGTTTAATTTTACGGATTAAGAAGCTCCGTAAATGCGCATTTCAGACCATAAAGCGTACAATAGAAATATGGGAAATCACCGTATGCATCGTTTTTTTATGCATACTATCATTGTTAACCATTAATGCAGGAGGTTTTATGCGCCATTCTTTTTTTCGAACAGGGATCGCGGGCTTTATATTGCTTGCCACCATTCTGTCTGTTTCCATATTTGCGGGGGATAAAATTGAACTGAAAAAAAAGTTCTTTTCTCCTGTAAAATATTCTTTTAACGGTCAGGACCCTAAGCCGATTTACACCTTTAGCGGAATGGACTGTCAGCCCCATTTTAAAAAAATAATCCGCCGCTGTCCGGACGCTTACAAAGAGATCAAAACCACCTATGCATACAATGGGGTCTCATTAGCCGGAAGCGCCATAATGCTTCTCGGTTCCGTACTTATGCTTTCAAATACCCTGCAGGAAGCGGAAGACGTTAACAACGGCAAACTAACGAGCGGTACGAGTGATTCATCGCCATTGGGATTAGTTATTGTCGGCGCCGTCGTTTCGATTGTCGGAGGATCTATTGCGGGCAGCCATTTAAAAAAGGGAATACAAATTTTTAATAAAAAGCAAACTCAGGTTTCGGAAGAAGAAAAAGCCTCCGGCCTTAAATTACATCCCGGCTCTGATAAAAGTGCAAAGCGTATGGAACAGAGGCTGGTAATACACCGGAAATAAAAAACCGGACTCTAAAAACGGTTATTTATTTTTATTTCCAGCCCGTTAAATTCCGGTTCGTAGCGGCAAACGCCGCCCACACAGACAAAACCTTCTTTTCGGGAGCCGTACAGAATAGAAATACGCTGATTTTCCCAGAAATTGAAGCTAAGCGTTCCGTATAGCCAGTAGTTTTTGTCCTTCTTCCAGTTAGGCAACTGATCTTCGTTGGTCCACTCACCCACCAGCGCCGCGCTAAATCCGGGAGAACGGGAGAATTCCATCAGAACGAATTCATTGTCGTATTCACTTAGATTGATTTTATTGGTTGTATGCTGGTGCTGGTAGCTTAAATGTAGCTGGTCCCGATCGCTCAGATTAAAGGCTCCGTCGATCAGCGGAGTAATGTTTTCCGTTGAAATATCTTCGCTCCAGGCGATGGCGCCATATACCTCAAACTGCTGATGAAAATCCAGGTGTGCCTGAGCATACCATTCGTTAAACAGAATCTGGTCTTCGTGGCTTCGTGTTTTGCTGTGGTTCAATACGATTTCCCACATTTCCCACGGAGTGATGGCCGCTTCGATCTGGTAGCCCTTTTCATTGTTTAAATTCAGGGCATGGGGATGGCGGTTAAGCAGCGAAAACGAGTGTTCCCGGCTAAGTGAGGGTGCGGCATTGTATTCCGTATCGTAAAAATTACGGAACGAAAGTCTGTCGTAATCTTTATATTCCATCGTAACGGATATTTTGTCAAAGGATAGATTAACCGCCGTGTAATGGCTCAGTTTATTGGTCCAGTCCGGCTGCGCTGCTTCCGTATAAATATCCCACCAGCTCCGACCGTAATTCACGCGGCCGGCCCACATGGTGCCCGCCTCTTTTTTTCCATTTTCCTGACGCAGATAGCTACCGCCAATATGCAGGCCCTTTAACGGTTTTATCTCGCCGTCGAAACCATACAACATATCTTTACGCCGATTGTATTTATCGCGCATTTTACCGGCGATAATTTTCGTGCGAAGTTTGCGTCCTTTATAGCCGAACTTTAATCCGTCTAAATTGTTATCTACGCGCAGGTTACGATCTTCGTAAGTACGCAGGGTTAACCCTCGTCCGAACATTTCATAGAAATTTCCCAGGGTAAAATTCATTTTTTTCCAGCGGTACTGCATATAGCGGTAGGTAAGCGCATACTCGTCCACAAGATAATCTTTTTCGAAGATAAAGGGATCGGGAGGATGATTTATTTCGTAGCGCAGACCGAATTTAAAAGATTTTAACTGGTAATTCAGATCGGCCCAGTTCTCCAAAATCTGACGGTCGTAATCTTTCCAATTGGTATAAACAAATTGATTTCTGAAAGAGACTTGTCCGAATGCAGAACCGGTAAAAAGCAGTAAGAGAAACAGAATACATATTTTTTTCATTATAACAATCTCTATTTAAGCAGTTTCCGGATTTCTTTCTTCAGTTCGGCTTCATCTCCCTTTCGGTAGCCGCTATGGGTAAACACAACTTTCCCTTCTTTGTTTACCAGCATGGTATAAGGCACTTCATTCACCAGCATTTCCTGAGCCATTTCACCGCTGGGATCTAGCAGCCAGGAAAAATCATATTTATGTGATTTAACATAGTTTTTTACCTTGGCCAGGCTGCGCGGCGAATCGATGGAAATGGCAATGATTAGCACATCGTTATCGGGAAAATCTTCCTTAACCTGCTGCAGGGCAGGGTGTTCTTTTTTACAGGGCAGACACCAGGTAGCCCAAAAGGAGATCACAACCGCATCATGGTCTAAGTTTTCTTCCAGTATAAAGGTATCGCCGTTAACATCATCCAACTCTAACTGTGTTACATTTTGTGCGCCTATGAGCAGGGGCAGCAATAGTATAAAAAACAATTTTTTCATAACGTTTCCCGGTTTAATTTTTAGAATCGGAAAGCGGGAAAATTCCCAATTTCCGATTCCCAAGTAATAAAACATCGCAGATACTATTTCAACAGCAGCATCTTACCGGTTTTGATCTGACCGTTTGCTTTTAGCTGATACAGATACGTTCCGGAAGAAAGATGGGATGCCTTAAATAAAATATAATGCGTTCCCGCTTCCTGCCGTTCACTTACCAAATTCCGAACCACTTTTCCGGAAATATCATACACGGTAAGCTCAACCCGACTAACGTACGAAAGCTGATAGCTGATAGCGGTTGTCGGATTAAAGGGGTTGGGATAATTACCCAGCAGCTCAAAAGAGCCAACGGTGTTCCCCGGAGTATCACCGATAGCGGTGGAAGAGGTATGCAGTGAAAAGGCCTGACGTACCGTATCGCCTTCACCGGCGGCGTAAAACTGAATCAGCACATCACCGTCTGCCGGCGTTTCATCGGAATAGAAAGTAACGATATATTCCAGACTGTCTCCGTTCATAATCAGGGAACTCACCGTATCAACCGTCGCCTGGGGGCAGCTTCCGAAACAAAGGGTGGTCGACCAGCCGGCGGGAATATTATTCTGTTCCCGCACCATAAAAAAAGTCTGGGCTTTGTCGCTATTGTTGTACACATATCCGGAAAATTCATGGCTCTGTCCGGCCAGGGTATCGGCGGCGGTATCGGTAACACTGACAGAGAAGACAGGTTCGGGAGTTACCGTAATCGCCGTAAAGACCTGTTCAATTTGATCGCTGCTAATGGCATCAACAAAACGCAATAAAGCGGAGCCCTCTCCTGCCTGCATATCCGAATTAAACGTAATATCAAAAAAGAGACTGTCGCCCGGGTCTACCGTTTCCGAGGCATTATCGACATAAGGCGGATAACAGGTTGCCCCAAAACAGATGGAAGTGGTCCAATTTGCAGGAATATCGTTTGTCACCCGGTACATCTGAACAACCGTCGTTACATCGCTCTGATTATGGACATACCCTTCAAATACCAGACTTTCGCCCTGAGTTCCCTGTTTTACCGTATCTTCCATCGATATCCGTATGCTTTTATTTAGTTCTGTTGATACGGAAAACAACATACTATCCTTTTCGGAAGTAACGGCATCTGTAAAAACTATCCATGCCTGTCCCGATGCCGGGACACTGCTGGTATTGAATGTAATGTCAAAAAACAAACTATCTCCCGGATCCACCGCTTCCGACGCTTCGTCCACATAAGGCGGATAACAGGTTGCCCCAAAACAAATTGATGTGGTCCAGTCTACGGGGATTTCATTTGTTGCGCGTTTCACCTGAAGAACCGTTGTTGCGGAACCCGTATTATGAACATAGCCTTCAAACACTTTTACTTCGCCGGGAGCGACCTGTGCCGTCGAATCCGGAATATCCAGATAAAACGTACTGGCCGAAAAAGCATAAACGGTAAAAAGAAAGATCAAAATTACTTTTTTCATAACAACCTCAATAAAAAGAAGCGCCGTATGCACGACGCTTTTTCATTATTTATGTTAAGGAAACACTTCTCTATTTAATTAAAACCATTTTACGCATTTGGGTAAAATTTCCCGCCGTTAAACGATAGATGTAGATGCCGCTGGATAAACCGTTTGCGTCAAAGGAAGCCGAATAAGAGCCTGCATTTTGTTTAGAGCTAACCAAGGTGCGCACTTTTTGTCCTGCCGCATTAAACACCGTCAATTCAACCTGGCTGGTAGCCGACAACTGATAGCTAATTGTTGTTGTGGGATTAAATGGATTAGGATAATTCTGTTGCAAAGCAAATTCCGTTGGTAAGTTTTGATCATTTGCCTTATCAATCGCCGAAGGACCATCCGAAAATTTAACCTTTGCGGCAACCAATATTTCTTTATTATCTTCATTCTGAACAAATGCGATAAATTCACAGTTATTTTTTACAACTCCGCTGGGGATTGTAAACGAGACATCGTCAACAATTTGTGTGCCCACTGTGGGTGCGGAACTGCCGGAATTAAAGGTTTTCCCATTGGCATCCGGATACATTTCACGTTCAACAAAATGTAGTGAATCCATGGAAGTTTCCCAATTATATGCAATATGCGATTCACAAAGCGCATAGCGTAATTTTAAATTTTTAAGATTTGTAATACTCTGATAGGTTGTCGTCGATTGCATATTTATGGTACTGCCGTTCTCAGTATACCGTAACGACATTGTAAATGGTGTATATTCTGCGCGTTCAGCGAAATAATTACTTTCATAGCCGGAATAGACGCCAGACCAGTCGCTCCCCGCTGCCGCTCCGCCAACCTGTGTACGATCGCCGCCAAAAATACAAGTCGGGTATCCTGTTACACCATAATAACTACGGCGGTTGGAAGCAGCGGTATTATCAAACGGGTCGTTTCCGCTAAAGCCACCGTGGTAAGCAATAATGGCCACATTATCCGGATAAGCGTTATAAAGGCTATCCAATGCTTCGGCGGCACCCGGGCAATACGTACATTCCGTATCGGTACATTCTTCGGGAACAACGACATCTTTTTGGTTAGAATATGAATTAATAAACAGAGACTGAGAGTCATTACTACTGTCCATATCGCCGGTAAGAACCGTTTTAGCAAAGAAGGTATAGCCTACTTTTTCAAATGTATAATCAGCAAACGTGACATCAAAATTTGTACCTGCCGCCAGGCTGGTTACTGTTTTGGTGTCAATTACAACAGGGTTATCATTCCAATCATAGTACCCGAACTGGACAGTAAAAGTTTCCGTATTTAAGCCGTCATTACGAACCGTTGCTTCCGGTGTTACAACCGTATTGGCAGGATAGTGGCTATCCATATTTAAGGAAACGACCATCGCATCGTGTTCGGATGGTGTTGTAATCTTTACATCATCAATAAACCACTGGTAATTCGGCGAAGCGGGATCATGGTAATGAAAGGCCACATAAACCGTACTTTCACCGATATAGGCCGAAAGATCAACCATAACAGCTGCACCAGAAAAGCCATTGTTTGTATGGTTGGCCGGGGTCATATCCAGAATGCTGGTAAAAGAAGAGGCCGAGCTGGCATTTGTAGTGGATACTTCAATGGAATTTGTTCCTCCGCTAGCGGCCCAGCCGCTTTCATCTTCATAAAAATAGAGTGTAGCACTTGATGCGGTGGATAAGTCCACAGCAGGGGTTACCAGCCAAACATCTTTATCATAAAGATAGCCCGTCTCCGCCAGGGCTGAGTTGCTACCTGTACGCGCTTTTTCTGAACTCTGGGCCCATTCTTCTAAACTAAAATCAGAAAAACGTGTCCATCCGCTGGGTGGGAAACTTCCTTCGAACGATTCGTTAAGCAGGGTAGAAAGAGTGCTCTGCGTCCCTGCAAAAGCAAGACTTAAAAAAGTCAAGCTCAGCACAATTGATTGTAGCAACGATTTCATAAACGTCTCCTTAGTTAATAGATGATTGATAAATTTCTTTCGTATTAATATCCTGAATAAAAACGATAATCTGTGAATATGTATAGTCCCATTCCGGCCACTGAAATGTGTAATTTAATTTCATCCCGTTAATGGCGTCGCCTAATCTGGAACTAAGAAACCGACGAAAAACAAAGTTAAAATCCGTTAACCCATTGAGTCCCGGGGGATCGCTCATATGAATTTCATTTTCAACAACCGCCACAAACAAGCGTAGATTAGGATTATTTAACACATTGGCAAAATCAAACAATTCGATATCAACCCGTAATTCTGCATCCTGTTTCTGTTTTTTTACAGATATTGCCAGTTGTGTTTGCTGATTATCTAATAATTGGGTATAAGCTGAAACAACTGCATTATAATCCGTCGCATCCACCGTATTTGACCCATTCATTCTAAGAGCTGGCAATGCAAAAATCTGATAAACATTTTGCACCCGCTGATCCACATCATCCGGAGAGACCAGATAAAACGGATCGTTTACGGAAGGCCAATTGGCATAATACTCCATCAAAGCATAGGTTTTATCCGCGTGTTCGCTGCGAAAACGTTCTAAGTTTTCGGCAGATGTCGTACAGGGCAGACAAGAAACGTTTCCAAACGATTCAAATAAGATACACTGTTCAATTTCCAAATCCGTTTTCCCTGTGAGCAGAGAATCTTCAACAATCTCAAAATCCTGTTCAAACACCTTAAAACCATTTTTTCGGGCGCCAATGGAATGCAAACCCGGTTCCAGGCGAATCGTATCCGGTGTAAATTTCGCGGTAGACTGTCCGTCCACAAATATTTCGGCGCCGGAGGGGGTGCTTTCTAGAAAAAGCGAACCGATATGCACAATTTCTTCCAGCAAAAAACGGACACGTTTCAGAGAATCTTTTTCCACCTCTACCGTCAGAGAATCCATATCCGCTTTATATCCTTCTTTTATAACGGAAAGGACATGGCTTCCCACAGAGATATTTTTTAACGTATCCGGAGTGGATTTGTTGACAAAGAGGCCGTCCAGAAAAATCGATGCGCCCGTCGGTTCCGAAGTGACCAAGACACTGCCGGTTTTTTCATTTAAACCGATATCTACTGGCTGTTTTACACCACAGGAAATAACCAATAAAAGGATGAGCAAATGGCTTTTACGCATGTTCCCCCGGTAATGATTAAAAAATGATGGGTTGATTTATTTGATTGTGGAATATAGAATTTTCGCTCCGGGAAATTTGTAACGCATATCACGGAAACTGAACTATATTCATTAAAATCCGGAAGGTAATTTATAGAAATCTTACAAACTATGCAACGCTGGATAATCATTCATTATTGAGCATAATATTTCCCCACAATCCCTTTACCGGTTTTATTTCATTTTTTAGGCGCTCTGTCGTTTTGTGTAGGTAATACGGAAAAAAGTGTCGCGGATTTACAGATAGAACGATTGTTTATTTGCCCGATTTAAAATATTCCCGTTAATCCGCGACTTTAATTTTTTCTATTTGCTCCTATCCACACGAAGTGACAGGGGGCCTTTTTTTAATACCGATAACTAACAGGGGAATTTAATTTGGTTCAACTGAAACTAATTTCAACAGTTTTGACTGCGGGTATTTTTTATGCCAGTCCATCCAGTTTATCAATTCCGCCGGCCAACTCTTTAAACTTCTGTCGGCAAATGCGCCGCTGACACAATGCAAAACCTGTTTTTCCGTATACGGATACCACATGCTGCGCGTCTCGTAATCGGCTAAAACAAAGGTGTTAATGTAAACCCATCCGCTTGCGGTAAATCGTAAAACCTGTCCGTTCAAAGTTCGGCTGTACACGACAGTCAATTTTTCCAGCGGTCAGTAGGCCACCGCGACAGGATGCTCCCCAAATTGATCATTAACGATTTCGCGGCTTTTAAGAATACTCAGCGCATAGGCTCGTGGATCACCTTCAATTTCCACGCCAAGCACCATAAATGTATCCAAAGAATCGGGGTATCCCATATCTCCGGGAAGAAAGAACTGCGGATTGTTAATAGGCTTTATGCGGCCAATCCCCAGGCCAAATCGAAACAAATCCGGATCCCAATGGTAGCGCTGCACGGCATGTGTTATATCCCAATCATATCCGTCCTGATCGGTAATCGTTATTATTTTAACGGCGCTGGAATCTGCAGAATTTAATCCGGTCATTGTCTCTTCGTCCGAACAGGCTAGTGAAAATACCGACCCGATGATAAATAAAAATAATATCTGCATCGGCAGCCTCATTTTTTTGTGAATGCATATACTTCGAATGAAACGTATTTTATTTCTGACGTTACGGTAAGCGGAACCTTGTTCCGTTTCCTCACGAAAGGATCAAATTTGTTAAACATCTTTTAACCGTTTAAATTACAGTCTTTGCATCCAAATATAAATAGGAAAACCATATTGAAACCTTTTCTTTTCATGAGTATTCTGCTTGTTTTTTTTCTTACCAAAGCGACAAAAGCGCAAACCGTGCTTAGCGGGCTGGATCAAGTTCCGAACTATCACGCTTTGTTTAACGGAAAGCGCGTTGGCATCATCACTAATCACACGGCATATAATCGCACAGGCAAACACATTACCGATATTTTTTTAAATTTGGGCGGTGTTCGTTTAACCGCGCTGTTCGGACCCGAGCACGGCATCCGCGGGCAAGCGGACGCGGGTGCGGCAGTAAAAACGAAAAAGGATCCTCTTAGCGGAATTCCGATTTACAGCCTGTACGGGCAAACCCGGAAGCCGACACCGGAAATGCTAAAAAATGTAGATATTCTGGTCTTTGATATTCAGGATATCGGCAGCCGGTTTTATACCTATATCTGGACCATGGCGCTGGCTATGGAGGCGGCCGCCGAGCAGGGGAAAATTTTTGTGGTGCTGGACCGCCCCAATCCTTTAAACGGGACACTCGTAGAAGGTAATATCCTGGAGCAGGCATACAGTACATTTGTAGGAATGTACCCCATTCCGGTTCGGCATGGGATGACGATTGGGGAACTGGCGCGTATGTTTAACGGCGAAGGCTGGCTGAAAAACGGAATTAAAGTAAATTTAAAAGTCATTCCTCTAAAAAACTGGCGGCGATCGCTGTGGTATAACCAAACCGGATTGGAATTCATAAAGCCCTCTCCCAATATGCCCAATTTAATGACGGCTACGGTATATCCCGGAATCTGTTTGTTGGAAGGCACTACTGTTTCGGAAGGACGCGGTACTCGGCAACCGTTCCTCCATTTTGGCGCCCCGTGGATTGATGGGGCTGTATTGGCAGATTCGTTAAACAGCCTCTGCCTGCCCGGCGTTCGTTTTACAAAAACCCGTTTTACTCCACGGGCAATCAAAGGCATGTCCATGCATCCTAAATTTCAGGGCCGGCAATGCGGCGGCGTTAAAACAGAGGTAACCGACCGTTCCAAATTTCGCGCTTACGAAACGGGAATCCGGATTACCGCGATGGTGCATCGTTTATACGCTGACAGTCTGCAATGGCGCGTTAAACATTTTGACCGCCTCTGCGGAACGGCCGCGGTACGGGAAACCATTTTACAAAACAAACCTTTAAATTCCCTATTTAAACACTTTGCAGAACAGGAAAAAAGCTTTATTTTGCAGCGTAAACAATATCTTTTATATCACTAATATTTTTGGAGGTAATTTACGATGAAGAGATTATATTCGATCATCGGAATCGTTCTTCTTTTTAGCGCGTTGGCCTTTTCCGGCGTTATCCGGGAATCCAAAAGCACCGTATCCTTTAAAGGCTTCGGAAAATATGTCACCAAAACTTCCACAAAAATTTCCGGCAGCCAGAGTTTGAGCGATTCTAAAAAATCCTTTAAGGGGAAAGGTTTTATGGGCGGAATGATGGCCAAGTTTATCTTAAAACCGGGGCACACCGCCGACATAATCTCCCTCGCTAACAAAACCATGACAAAAATCGATCATAAAGAAAAGACCTTCCGAACCTTTGCCATCGACGAGATGGATTGGAATAATTACGGCAACGATGAAGACTCCGACACGCGAGATGAGGAGCGGGAAGACGAAGAAAGCAGCGTCCGTATTATTAAAAATGAATTTACAGTTACAAAAACCGGAGAGAGTAAAACGATTAACGGATTCCCTGCCAAAGAATACCTGATAAGCTGGGTAATGGTCTGGGAAGATACCGAAAGCGGCGACCGTGGCACAGACAGTCTTGCGTCTCACGTTTGGACCACAAAGCCGACTTCCAAAATGCAAAAAGCCCAGCGGGAAGAAAACGCTTTTTTTATAAAATATGCCAAAGCGGCCGGATTTGAAATGGATATGCAATCTCGGGAGATGCTCGGCACACAATGGCTGGCTATGTTCCGGGGACTGAATCACAGCGCCGGCGCCGAGAAAAAAGTGGATGAATCGGCTTGGGCCAAAGAGATGAAGAAGATCAAAGGCTATCCGGTGTTAACAAACGGACGCTATTTCACTTTTCGTCAGAACAAGCAGAAAAAGAAGGTAGAAAAAGAAGAAGAGAATGACGACACGCCCGATTTCACCAATCCCAAATCTGTTTTCGGCAGTATTATGAAAAGCGCGTTTAAGAAAAATAAAAAGAAAAAAAAGAGCAAGGTACGCAAAGCCGATTTTTCGTTTCGTACGGAACTGCTCAGGCTGGAGAGTCAATCCGTCCCGCCTTCTGCGTTTCAAATTCCTCAAGGATACGAAGATATGTCGGAAGAAAGCAATCGATAGAATAAAACCCAAATTTCTTAAACTTAAACAGGCCTCTATACGGCGCTTTTTGTTTGAGCTTTAAGTTAATGTTTTTTTAATCTTTATTTAATTTTTGTTATTTGTACTTTAGACTTTAAGGAAAAACATACCTGTCAGGTTCAACAGACCTGGCAGGTTTCTCTATTTCTTCTTTTTAAAAATACCTTTTGGCGAAATAAAACTGCCCAAACCCTGGTTGCAATTGCGGCACATTTCGATGCTTTTCCTGTCCGTGGCCAGTTGTGTGCGGAAGCGTTCAAAAGCATCTCCCTTCCATAAACTTTCCAAATCTCCGGCTTCAGTAAGATTGCCCATCTCATATTGTCCGTTTTTATCAAAACAGCAGGGCACCATAGAACCGTCCCAGTTGATCAGGGTTGACAGCCAGGGACGGGGACAGGATTGTTTATCGCTGTTTTTTGCTTCGAGGCGGCTGCCGTCAAATTTGTAACGGCGGTATTTTTCATCCTCCGGAAGCCACTCGGCCGCCTCTTCTTTGGAGCGCACTTCGATGGTTTTTATCAGCAGGCGATCGACGCCTACCTCTTTAGCCAGACGCTTAATTTCGGAAATTTCATGCGCATTGTGTTTCATAACCAGAAACTGCCAGGCGATGAGCGGTGTTTTTTTGCCCAGCTCTTTTTTGATTTCCATAAAACGACGGCTGCCTTCGACTACTTTTTGCAGGTTGCCCCTAACACGGTATTTTTCATAGCTTTTCTGCGCAACACCATCGATGGAAACAATCATGCTGTCCAGCCCGGATGCGATGGTGGCCCGGATGGTCTCATCATCAAAATAATGGCCGTTGCTGCTGGTGGTGCAGTAAATATTTTGTGCTTTAGCCATGCGCACCAGTTCCAGAAAATGCGTATTCAGATACGGCTCCCCCTGATGGTAGAGCAGCAGAAAAAAAATATCACGTCCCATCTTGTCTAAAATTTGTTGAAAGGTTTCCGGTTGCATATGGCCGCGTACGCGGGTCATTTCACCGTTGCCGGTGGTACACAAAGGACAGCGCAGATTACATAAATTGGTCGGTTCGATGGTTAAAATGGAAGGTCGGCCCCAGAGGATATTTTTTCGCAGCGCCGCCGAAAGCAAAAAAGAGCTTCCGGTCAGAATTAAATTGTACAGCCGCCGGGGGGTAAGAGAGCGGACTAAACGATTGATGATAAGTTCGTTTGTCTGGATCATAGATTAGAGCCTTTTTATGAGCGGCCAAGTTAACGGATTCAGTGTTTGGATGCAAAATGTTTCCGGCGGACCAGGATTCCAAAACGTTTGTTTTTAAATTTGAACCTGGCTGGTTAAGTGAATTTCGGTTCTGCTAAAATATTACCGGGTAGGAGAGCGGGTTGTTTTAAAGGAGTCACATCGAATATATTCGCTTTAATTCGTAAAATTCACGGCTTTTCATTTTTTCAATTTATTTTCCCCACACTATGAGACAAAGCGCTCCTATATTTTTAATTTTCATTTTAATATTCTTTCCCAAATTAAAACCCATTCCTAAAAGCCGTTTATCCTGTCTGAAAGGTAGAAATGCTCCTTCATAAAATTCGCTTAAAGATTTTGTAAATATTGAATTGGTACCGTAAATTCACTTAGGATATATCATCCTTAATTCTATTTGTACTTGATCTTCTCGCTTCCAAGATTGAAATTTATACAGAATCAAATAAAGGATTGTATATGAAATTACGGCACACCGCATATTTGACATTTCTTCTTTTATCATTTTCTTTTGCTCAATTTCCCGCCGCCACTCCGGCACTGGTTCGCTTACAGGCAAAAACTATCCGCGATTCCCTTAAAGCCCATTCGCTGGTTAAAAATGTGCCTTTTAAATCCATCGGCCCGGCCATTATGAGCGGCCGCGTTGTGGATATTGAAGGCGACCCGCAGAATCCGGCGCACTTCTACGCGGCGTTTGCTTCCGGCGGTCTCTGGGAAAGCAAATCAAACGGCATTTCCTTTAAGCCTTTGTTTGACCACGAAGCCTCAATGACCATTGGCGATATTGCCGTGGACTGGAAACATGGCGGGACTATCTGGGTTGGTACCGGCGAAAACAATTCCAGTCGTTCTTCCTACTCGGGAAACGGCATTTACAAAAGTACGGACAATGGCAAAACCTGGCAACGCCGGGGATTAGCCGAAAGTCATCATATCGGGCGTATCATTTTACATCCTGATAATCCGGATATTCTCTGGGTTGCGGCTTTAGGACATTTGTATTCCAATAACCCGGAACGGGGTGTATTTAAAACAACCGACGGCGGGCAAAGCTGGAAAAAAGTTCTGTTTATAAATGATTCCACAGGCGCGATTGATTTAGCAATCGATCCGCAGAATCCCGCTGTTTTATACGCGGCAACCTGGGAGCGCAGCCGCCGGGCTTGGAATTTTAAAGAGAGCGGAAGCGGTTCCGGCATTTATAAAAGCAGTGATGGCGGCGGCCACTGGCAAAAATTAAATATAAACGAGAGCGGCTTCCCAACAGGGAAAGGCGTCGGACGCATCGGCCTGGCCGTTAGTTCGTCTAACCCACAAATTCTTTATGCCCTGCTCGATAACCAGTTCCATCGCCCCAAAAAGGATGAACCGGGGCTGACTAAAAAAATGCTGCAAAAGATGACCGTTAAAACCTTTTTAAAACTCAAAAGGGATGATCTAAATGATTTTCTTGACCGTTACGGATTTCCCCAAAAATATACGGCCGATACCCTGTTCCAATTAATTCGCAATAAAACCATTAAACCGCAAACGCTGCTGGAATATCTTGATGACGCCAACGCCCTGCTTTTTGACACCCCGGTAATCGGGGCTGAATTGTACCGGTCCGACGATGCCGGTAAAACCTGGAAACGCACCCATTCCAGTTATCTTGATAAAATGTTCTACACTTTCGGTTATTATTTTGGAAATGTTCGCGTTAGGCCGGACAACCCGGATAAACTCTACGTTCTCGGTGTTCCCATTGTGGTTTCCGACGACGGCGGCAAAACGTTTACTTCCGTTAATCGGGAAAACCTGCATGTGGACAATCACGCCTTGTGGATCGATCCGCAAAATCCAAACCATCTGATTAACGGGAACGACGGCGGTCTGAACATCTCCTTTGACGGCGGTAAAATCTGGCAGAAAACAAATTCAATTCCGGTGGGCCAGTTTTATTCCGTTGCCGTGGATATGAAAAAACCATTCAATGTTTACGGCGGTTTACAGGACAACGGGGTTTGGACAGGCTCTTCCTTTAATAAAGAAAACCGGGCCTGGCAGGCCAGCGGACGCTATCCCTTTAAATCTATAATGGGCGGCGACGGCATGCAGATTGCCATCGATACACGGGATAATAATACTGTTTACACCGGATTTCAATTTGGTAATTATTACCGGGTGAATGTGGAAAGCGGAAAGACCATCCCTATTTCTCCCAGACATAAACTGGGTGAACGGCCGCTGCGCTTTAACTGGCAGACGCCCATCCATCTATCTGTTCATAATCAGGATATTTTATACCTCGGCTCGCAAAAACTGCACCGTTCCATGGATCAGGGAAAAAGCTGGAAAGCCATTTCCGCGGATTTAACCATGGGCGGCAAAACGGGCGATGTTCCCTACGGCACGCTGACCACCATTCATGAATCGCCGTTGCAATTCGGTTTAATTTATACCGGTAGCGACGACGGCCTGATTTATGTCACGCAGGATGGCGGGCATCAGTGGAAGCGTATTTCGGACGGTCTTCCGCCGGGTTACTGGATCAGCCGGGTGCAGGCTTCGGCTTTTGACACTTCTGTCGTTTACGCCAGCTTAAACGGCTACCGTTTTGATAATTCCCGGGCTTTGGTTTACCGATCGGATAATTTTGGAAGTTCCTGGCAGCAAATCGGAACCGACCTGCCGGATGAGGCGGTAAACGTCATCAAAGAAGACCCGGCAAATCCGGATATTTTATATGTGGGAAGCGATCACGGCCTTTATGTCAGCTTAAATAAGGGCCAAACCTTCATGGCTTTTAGCGAAGGTCTTCCCGACGCGCCGGTACATGATTTGGTAATTCATCCGCGCGATAAAAAGATAGTCGTTGCCACGCACGGACGCTCTCTCTATCTCGCCGATGTTGCACCGGTTCAGAAACTGAATCCGCAGATGCTTGCCCGGCCGCTCCGTCTTTTCCCCCTTAAAGCTAGGCATTTCAGCAACACCTGGGGCGTGCATACCTATAGTTGGAATTTCATTATTCCCCCAAAACTGAATATTGTCTACTTTGCCAGTGTGGATGGGAAAGCACAAATTTCGTTACAGGATGAAAACGGAAAGACCATCTGGAAAACGGAAAAAGAAAGTAGTCGCGGTTTAAACTATTTCCCCTATGATTTAACGTTAACGAAAAACGCTTATTTAAAACGGATAAAATCTCTTAAAAAGGAGAAGCGGCCAAAAAAGATTAAAGCCGCCGATAATGGAAAATACTATTTACTGCCGGGAAAGTATTTTTTTGTAATTGCGCAGAATGGAAAGCAGGTAAAACAACCCTTTACAATGGAAGCGCCAAAAGAATCGACCCGAAAAACAAAGAAGAAAACGCCGTAAAAGCAAACCTTCCGGGATTACAACCCCGGGAGGTTTAATTCACTTCTAAATCCAAAAGAACGGTACATCCTCTTTAAGGCATTCCACTTCGATTGGTGTGGAACCCAGCACTTCACCGTCGGGCGTCAGTACTTTAGATATATCCGTTTCAATTTTTATCTTTTTCGCTTTAAAAACCTCTACCTTTTCTTCGCGCACATGACTACCGTCAAAAATGGTGGGAAATATCTTTAGTAATCCGCGGCGATTAATTTTATTTAACAAGGTAATATCCAGTAACCCGTCATCAATCTTCGCTTCGGGCGCCATTAAAAAAGAGGTGCCGGTATAACGGGTATTCGATATTTCTACAAAAATATTTTCCCGTTCCAGTTTCTTCCCGTCAATTTCAATGGTTAACCGATGGCTGTGTAAAAACAGAATGTGATACAACACGCCGAGTGTATAAGCCGTATTGCCGAAAACTTTTAACCCTTTTGCCGTATCGCTTACATCGGAGACAAACCCCAGTCCGAGAATATTCAGAAAATAATATTTTTGACCCTCTGTCGTAAAATATCCGGCGTCTATTTTTTTGATCGTATTGGCAGATATAATATCAATGGCCTTTTCCCAGTCACTCGTTTTTAAACCGAGATCACGCGAAAACGCATTACCCGTTCCCGTGGGCAGCACGCCGACAGGAATCCGTTTTTCGGAAGGATTTGCATAGTAGCCGTTGATCACTTCGAACAGAGTGCCGTCGCCACCGGCGGCAATCACGCCGTCAAATTTACTAAAATCGGCCTGTGTCGTAAGTTCCCGGCCATGTCCCTGCGCTTCTGTTTGCAACACTTCAATTTAAATTTGCCGTTCTTCAAAACGTTTTAAAAGTTTTGGCAGCATTTTTTTTGCCCGGCCGTTAGCCGCATTGGGATTAAATATTAAAAGCAGTTTCATTGTTTTCTTTCAATTAAGTGTTTTTCATATCTCAAAGTGGAGTCGCCGTTAAGCGAAGGGAGGAAATGAAAAAAATTTACTCCCTTCCCTCTTTTGCTATTCTTCATGATTTTTCAGGTTCCATTTCAGCAACCCGAATTTTTATTGGATTATCTTCCCTTTCCGTGGGAATTTAAACGGATTTTTTACCTGTCCGGTTTTTCCGTTACTGTAATGCACGGTTAACATGGGTTTTTGCAGGGTGGCATAAATACTATCGGGACTGATTTTCCCCTTTACAAAAAAGACTCGGGCATAAGGCCCGTCTTTGTACAAGGTTTGAAAGCGCAGCAGATTGTCATCGGTGGAAATATGACTGACCAGATAAGAAAAACTGCGGCGCAGCTTGGGGTTTGCCGCCTGCGGCATAGGCAACTCGTACACGCTTATTTCATCGGGCATATATTTTTTATACCCGTTAAAAGCCTGATTAAACGGCGCAAACATGTTAACGGCAAATTCCTGCGGGGAAATTTGCGCTAAGGAATCCGATAAAATATGCGCTTCAAAATCAACCTCTACCGTTGTTTCTTTGCCCCGGCTGGAATAGGTGAGTTCCCGTTGCTCGAGCGCCGCTTTTATTTCGGCCGGATTGGTTTTGTCCGCATCAAAATAGATCTTTGCGGGGACCGGTTCGCCAAAGGTTGTGCTGAAACCGTAAACTCCTTTCATCTGAGCCAACAGGCGTGAAAAATAAAAATTGTAGTAACTGTCAAAAAGATTACCAATACCCATTTTCAGAACCGAAAGCGAAACCATTTCTTTCCCCGGTCTACGCAGAATAGTCCGGCTTGGCGTAAAAATAGCTTTTTGAATCGAGGCCGGTTTCAGTTTACTGGAATCGTAAAATACTTTTACCGTATGGGATTGAACAAAGGTTTCGACGCCAACAACGCCTTTTAAACGGCGCATCTTACTGGCAAAGGACATGGAGCTACCGTAGCATTTAACGCTTTTCAGTCCGGACTGTGAAAAAACAGAGGCGGTTTCGAGCTGTTGCTCGTTACCCCATTTCATATTGATCGTCGGTAATTCAATGGTGCTTGCCAGAAACAAACCGATAGCAATTAACGCAACCGTTGCGGCTGCCGGCATCCAGCGGATATTTTTCTTATTTATCTGTAATGTATCTTCCACCGGGCAGACTTCGAGGCAATCGCCGCATAAATGGCAGTCGATGTGTTTGACCGTATCCACCGTGGCAATATCCAGCCCCATGGGACAGGCCAAATCACAGATGGCGCAATTGGTACAGCTGCTCTCATTGCGGGTAATTTTAGACACCGGAAAAATCCAGCCTTCGAGGCGCCAGGACTCCAGCACAAATCCGAGAACAGAGATTACACCGGCCGGCCAGAGCCAACTGATTTCCAACCCGAACCAGCGCAGTAAAAAGAAGAGTGCCAAAACGCCCGCAAACATTACTCCGTTCGAAAAAATATTGGAAATCGCACCCAACGGGCATAAATATTTACACCAGAATTGTCGGATAAATATAGAACCGACGACGGTTAGCAGAATGGCTGCCAGGGCGTACCATAAATAAACGTCGTGTCCGAATCCGGTAAAGATAGCATAAAACGGATCATATTCTTTACAGAAGAGTTCGCTGCTGGTGGTCGTAAAATAGACCGTTACAAACAAAAGGGCGTATTTTAATCCGCGCAGTAGTTTATCCGGCAATCCTTTAAGTGTGATTAGAACCTTAAACTTTGCGCCGAGCTTGGCCATCCATTCCGTAAACGTACCGATGGGACAGATGAAACTACAGAACAATTTACTGAACAGAAGCACGCCGACAAACAGAACCACACCCATAAAAATTTGCATCTCGGTCATGGTACAGGCCAGAGAATTATTGACCAGAAAGCTGTTAAAAGCCTGAAGGCCGCCAAAAGGACAAAAGGCTTCAAAATCAGGCAGATAATTCGGATCGACCCACCAGCGTACAACCATATAAGCCAGCAGGCCAAAGGTTCCCCACTGTAACGTTTTACGCAATACGTTTTTTACTTTAATTCCATACGCCATAAATAACTCCGTTTTTCATATCGATTTTACAAATCTGTATTTTCATAAATTAGAATTCCAATAAATCCGAAAATTCCGCTAATCAATACCAGAAGGAAATCATACCAGCGGTTCAATCCGGCCCGACCTTTGTAACGTTTAAGAAAGAACATAGAAAACATTAAAATTATATTTAACCAAAGCGCGGTAAACGAATAGTCGCTAAAATAAAAATCTTGAAAATAAGTGGTTTTTATACCGAATTGCAATGTAAACGGAAACAGGTAATGATGAACTATGGCTGCTGTTTCTCCGAAACTTGCCGGGATCTCCTGTTTATAGGCGGCTATTTTTTGATACTTGCGGTTTACAGCCGTCGAAATAATTTTCCTGTCTTTGATAACCGTTGTCAAACGATAAAACAAATCGCCTCTGAACACCAGTTGATCTTTTTTAGCATCATAGTTTTCCGTTGGTAATTTTTGAAGTTTATACTGATCGTACAATAAAAGGAACACTTCGTTTTTATCGTTCACTAACAAACCGTAAAACTCCTGCAACGCATTTTCATACACTACCATATGACGTACGGAAAAGCCATCTGGCAGCACAATGTTTTTACAATAGGGTTTGCCTCTGATTTTTTTAATATGGAAAAACTTCCCGGCTGCATCCACAACAAAATAACCTTCGTCAAACGCTTTACGGGTAGAAGGATTTCCAAAATATTTAACGCCGGGAAAGGTGAATCCCTGTTCCGTTAAGGCGGTTGTGAAACGCTTTGATATTTCCTCTTCCACCCTGTTTTCCCGGGCATTCACAAATTCCATCCGTGTGTTAAAGCGAACAAAATCTTTGGGCATGGTTAGTTTTAAACGCGCCGGTTTCGATTCGAACAGGGGGAACATTTTAATCCCGGGAGGGTCAATTTCTTTGGGACGTAAACGCATGAACAGGTTATTATAGCGTAATGTATCGATATTGATCTTTTTCCCCTGAAGTGAATCGGGCATTAATCCTTTGGCCAGCAACAAACGGTAGTTTGAAAAAGGAAGCAGATTATCCGCCTCTTCGCGATTGTATATATGGCCGTTGGTATCTTTCCACTGAAATTTATTGTTCGCGTAACTGCCGATTAAAAACCCTTTTGTAACGGGACTGAAGTTTATCATGGGGTTCACCACCCGCTTACCAAAACTGATCCGGTAATAATGGGGCAGCGTTACGGCAGCCATCAACACGACGAGAATTAATATAAAAATTCGGCTTAGTTTTACCATCATTTCAGTACTCCTTTTCTAAAGCGGTGTCCGGAGAATAAAATGGCAATACTAAATAACAGCGTAACAATTGTAAATTGCGGAAGCGAATGCTGAAAAAAATTAAGGTGGCTGGGTTCTAAAAGAGCCTGGATAAAGCTGATAAAAACAACAATGAAAAAGATGCGTTTAAACCAGATGGGTTCTACAAATACGGCAATAGTGCCGAAATAACCGGTAAGACCGGCCAATACCCAGGGAAGGGAAGTGCTAACCATTGCCCATAATACTTCCGACGGGAAATAGGTGAGGCTTATTAATCCCATTACAAACAGCGAAATTGCGCTTATCAGTAATACGGCGCTTGCACCTATAAAAGCCATATACAACAGGATATTGTTTTCTTTAAGCGGCAAATGCAGAGTTAATTTTAGCCGGCTTTCGGTAACTTCCGGGAAAAACTGGGCAATTCCGATTACAATTCCGGTTAAAACCGGCAGATATAAATAATCATTAAAAAAGGGAATGTTCTTTAAAATTATTTCACCCCAAAAATTATTGGCGCCGAGAATTCGAATTCCATAGGATATATTCAGCGCGGTTTTGGCTGCCGCGAGGAAAAACAGGCCCAGCATTATCAATCCTGCCCAGCGAATTTTCAGCCATTCTTTAAAAAAAAGAGCTTTAAACATTACTACTCCTAATATTTTCCGGTTAATCCGATAAATGCGTCTTCGAGGGACATGGATACCTGTTTTAGATTTTTATAAGGAATTTTAGTTTGTTGAAGATATTTTTCAACCTGTGCTTTTTCTTTAAATGAATAAATAGCGCCATGCGATTTAAACAATTCAAAATTGTTCACCACATCGGTTTTTTCTAATTGGATCTTCATATTTTCATCAAATTCAAAATTAAACTGCTTAAAATTATCCCGAAAATCTTTAACCGTTGTAGACAGAAGCACGCTACGGTAATCGAGGATAACAATGTCCTGTACAAAATCTTCTAAATCCTGAATAATATGCGATGTAATAAATATTGTCTTATTGTTTGACGAGGCATAGTCTTTCAGAAAGTCCAAAAACAAACGTCGGTAACCGGCGTCCAATCCCATAGAGTAATCATCCAGAACCATTAAATCCGGATCCTGTGCTAAAATGAGTCCCAACGCTACCTGAGAGCGCTGCCCGCAAGACATGGTGGAAAGTTTTTGTTCGGGCAGAACTTCCAATTTTTCCATTAATTCATAATAGGCTTCTTTTTTCCATTTGGGAAAAAATGCCGAATAAAATTTCTCGATTTGACTGATGGTCATAAAATTGTACTGGATGTGGCCTTCCATTAAAAAGCCGATCCGTGTTTTTGTTTGCGGCGGTAGGTTTTGGGAATCTTCGCCAAAAATCAAGCATTGTCCCGAAGCCGGCTTAAGGTATCCGTTGAGAATATTTATCGTTGTTGTTTTACCGGTGCCGTTTTTTCCTAACAACCCAAAGATACTACCTTTTTTTATGTTAAAACTCATGTCCTCATAAATGAGACGCTTGCCATAGTAATGCGTTAGATTCTTACACTCAACTACATTTTCCATTTAATGATCCTGAATTTAAAATTTAGATACAGTGACAATATATCTTAAACCTAAATTGAGCGATTCTTTTGTTGTCATCGTCCCGCCCAAGCGGGATAAGCAACGTGGCGATCCCAAGAAGATTGCCACGTCCGTCAGCGACGGACTCGCAATGACAATACCTACAGCACTTGAACATAGGAATCGCTCAATTTAGGTTAAAAAAAGAAAAGAAAAACCTCCCGGGTTTTAAAGGCCCGGAAGGTTAACAAAAAATTATTTTTTCCCGAAGGAACCGAATTATGAGGGCAACCCGGATAAAATATTCCTTCTCCTCCATCCCGATAAATACTCCCCCTTCCCGGGGGAAAATCGGGATGAAATAATCCTTTATTTCATCAACAACATTTTTTTAACCGCTGTAAAATGAGCGCTTTTTAACTCATAAAAATAGACGCCGCTGGCCACATTGCCCGCATCCCATTCAACCGAAACGGTCCCCGCTTTAATATCTTTATTAAGCAGAACCGCTACTTTCTGCCCGGTAACAGAATAAACCGTAAGCGTTGTTTTTCCTGCCTTTGGTACCGCAAATTCAATGGTTGTTGTCGGGTTAAACGGATTCGGATAATTTTGCGCCAAATGGTAATCCGTTATAAAGGAATTCGGTTTTTCGGTAATACCAACCACAACAATACCGTTGGCATTGGTTTCACCCGGGGTAGCGGGATTAAAGTAACCTCGGTCGCCACCGCCGTCTTCCACATAGCCGTAGGAGGTATCTGCCCATTGCGGGCCAAATGTCAACGAATCAATACTGATCGTATTCCCTTCAAATCTATCGGAAATACCTATCTGTTCTCCTTTACCGCTTAGTTTTAACTCCAGATGTAAAACACCCTCTTCGGATTCTTTATCCGCCCACAACACTAAAAACCCACCGGGAGCAATAGTAGTCGAATCCGGCGCCGTATCGGGGATTTGCCACATTGTGGGATGTTCCAAATCATCTGTCATATACATACCGCCAATATCAACCGCATAATTATTTGAATTATAAATTTCAATCCAGTCATCAAAATCACCGTGTTCATCGGCAAAAGCGGCATCATTGCTGGCCATAAACTCATTAATTATTAAACCGGTCCTCGCCGCCGGAGGAGTAAAGTTTTTCATAATTATAGTACCATTACTGCCGGCAGCCCACAATCTATTGTTACTGAAGGCTGCCTTTTCCAAGTTTTTAGAAACGGGGCTTACTTCTTCTTGCCAGTCTACACCGCTATTTTCAGAATAAAAAATCCGGCCCTTCTCACCCACTCCATATACGAGATTATCATTGACAAACGCAACACCTAAAACATCATCTCCCGCGATATCTTTATATACTTCTGTCAGAGTATCCCAATCGGCGGTAGTCGTGTGATAAATATACCCTTTTGTCGCAACAACTACGATGTTGTCGCCTCTTACATCGATACCGCGGAAATTCATACTACCATAATCTTTGGGCATGGAAAAACTATCCACAGCTGCATTGGATACATATAACTGACCACTGGAGGCGCCTGCCAATACCTGTTTACTGGAGATAACTTTTAAGGTGTATATGGAATTATCTTCATCATTATGCACTAAGTTCCAGGTTAAACCGCTATCAGTAGATTTCATAATATAGCCTTTAGAACCTGCTGCGATCACAGTATTCGCATCTAAGTAGTCAATAGTATAAATAGCTCTGCCAGCTTTATACATGGGATTAACCAGCGTATCATTTAGTGATGTCCAGGTTTGACCGCCATCGGTTGTGCGGTAAAGTTCGCCATTAGAACCACCGATTAATCCGTTATCGGCATCATAAAATGCGGGTGCATATAGTTTATCCACTGAACCGGTTAAATGGTTGTCAAAATAGGTCCATGACCAGCCGGCATCGGTGGTCATAGCCTGTTCGCCACCCCAGCCTGTAACCATTACATTATAGTCCGGCCATGCTGTTAAACCTTTGATACCGGAATTAGGCCAATCCAAAATCGGCTGCCATGTTGTTCCGCCATCCGATGTCTTAAACCACTGACCATAACCGGCGAAGACAAAACCGTTTTGGGCGTCAATAAAATCTACAAATGTAACCGTTTGTCCGGTTGGGATATTAATATTCGTCCAGCTTGCCCCGCCATTTGTTGTAATGACCACATGGCCTTTCGAACCACCGGCAACAATTACATCTTTATTTACAACATCAACAGAACGGTATTGTAAATAAGAGGTCGTTGTTTCGCCACTATGGTTAAACGTTTTACCACCATCTTGTGAAATAAAAATATGGTAGAAATAGCCAACAGTTACAATTGTTGAGTCGCCACCCGCCGCTACATCATATAAGCGGGCACTGTTTCCCGTGGGGAAGAATATCTCGTTTTCTGTCCAGGTGTCACCACCGTCAACTGTATACCATGTGTAAGCATGTTTACTGTAATCTACCGCAACAACGCCCACATTCTCACTGCAAAAATCTATCCCGCCATCTAAATCTTGGCTGTTAAAATCGAATGCACTCTTGGTCCAATTGGCACCGCCATCAATTGTTTTTAGCAAAGTATGTGTTTTTCCCGCTACATAAACAACATTTTCATTGACGACTGATATATTCAGCAAATCTTTAGTATAATTAGTTGTATCACCAACATTAGTCCAGGTTAATCCGCCGTCGGTGGTTTTAAAGATAAATCCATCCTCCGCGCAAGCATAGCCAACCATATTGTTTGCAAATTCAACATCTTTCCAGTTTGCCGTACCCGCAACCGGCTCACGTACGGTTTCGCCGGAAATGCCGCCGTCGGTCGTGCGTACAACGACACCATCCGTGCCCACATACCAGCCGGAATCAGCAGTTAAAAAGAACCCGTCATTGGGTTCATATTCCATATTGCCGGAACGGACAACTTGCCAGTTTTGCGCCACAAGCGTACCGGCAAGCAAAACCATTGTAATTAAAAGTAACAAACGTTTCATAAAACCTCCTGGTTAGTTTACGGTTAACGTAATATTGCTTAAATGAAAATTAAAATATAAAAGCGCAAATTAAAAACTTTTTTTCTGTTATCCTTTTATCCCGACAAAAAACCGAAGGGAAAGTGTTTCGCTTTTATTCTTTTAAAAAAACTGCTTAACGCTTACAACCGCATTGATATATTTTCGCTCAATCCGGGCATCTGGCGGGGAAAATCCGCTGCGCAGAAAGGCGTAGTGCGCAAAAGCGCCTTCCACGCGAAAACCGGAACCGATATATTCAAATCCGTAAGTAACTCCCGGTCCCCGATAATTTCCAAAATAATTCCAGATTTCATCTTCCGTATATTTAGTAAACACATATCCGCCACGGAAACGCCAGTTGCTGCCATTTTGTATTTCGATACCCGAATGAAATTCTAAATTTGTAATCAACCCACTGCGCAGACGATGCGCCAAATAATCGTTCTTGCGCGGATTATATCTATCGTAGCGCAGTTCCATCGCCAGCAAAATGGGATTCTTCGTAAACCGGTGGGAAAATCCGGCAGTAACATGATGCGCCCTTTGCCAGGATTGGTAAATCATAAATTCGCCTAATGGTTCGTCGGCCCAGTCCTGTAAATATTCAAATGCATATTGAGCGGCAAAAACTGTATGCTGCGCCCAGCGCGGATAATAACGCCAGGCCGTGCGGATGCGGTACTGTTACGATTGGTAATTACCATCATACGTACGCTGGCTGGTGCCGTCGTATACTTCCTGCCACAAATAGCGGTAAGCGGCGGAGAACGCCCCCTCCAGCCAATGTTTTTTTACGCTCATCTGAGGTGAAATTTCCCAGCCTTTATACTGTGCGGTTCGGTCTCCGGTAGACACATATTTACTGTACTCAAATTCTCCCCGGTAACGTCGGACGACCGGCTTAATTCCATTCGGCTGGGTCACTAATTTTGTAATATCCTGCACATCAAAAGGCCGGAATGAAAGGCCAAAAACCCAGGAAGAATCGGGCTTATAGGCCAGATCAAAACTTGTATTTATATAGCGTCCGATAATTTCCGGACGGGTGAACTGCTTCTTTAACCCCTCGCTAATCGCATAATCCAGCGAAACGCCCAATAACAACTTTGATGAGAGGCGTTGACTGAAAGCAACGGTTATTTTCGGTCCGTAATAGACAAAATCACCGCTAACGGAGTCGGCCAGTACGAACGGGTCCGAATCGTACGGCCGGGGCTCAATGGCCATATTTACACGATTCAGCCAATCGTGATTGTACTGAACCGACCCGAAAAAAACCTGGCTTTCGGAAATATGTTTCTGACCGGAAAAATAAAAAAACTTTTGATGAACGCCTTCTGCGTCCCAGTTACGGTGTAAAGACCCCCATTGATTCCGGCTGTTCAATGAATAACGCCCCCAATTCAGCGAATCATTCTCTTTAATCCAGGCGGTGTTTCCGGCAAACTGGAATAGATTAAAACGTACATCCACATCCGGAACTGAAATACGAATTCCACCCATGGCCTGCATACGGTTATCTGTAGAATACAGATCGGAAAAAATGAACAGCAGTACAAAAATTGTATTAATAAAGATTGGTTTACTCATCAGCGCTGGTACCCCGGGGTTGGATGGTTAAGAACAATAAAATCCAGGCTACTGTTATTGGTATCGTATCCGGGCAAACGACGCTGCGTCGATTTCCCCGTATATTTTCCGATTCCCACACCGGCAAAACCGGCGTCTACCCGATAGGTAAGTTCTTTCTGCTTCTCCGGATTGGCGCTGTATTCCACTCCATCTAAAATCGTTTCGATGGGTATATGAATATACTGATACCCGGTTGGTGAAATTTCCCCGTAAATATATTTTGAGCCATCGGCAAGAATAATGGCATTATGCACTACATTAATCATAAAATCCGTTGAGTTTTCCGGTATTACATTGGATACATTTCCTGCGGGATTATCCAAATCCCCGGCATATGGATTATAAAATTCCCAATCCACGCCGCTTAAATCGGCAGCGCCGGCAATATAGGCGGAATGGTCCACCGCGTCCATGGCAATTACTGTAAATGTTTCCGGTTCGAGGGGATAGGAACGGCCGGTTACCGGCACCCCCGGAAACTGATAGACATAAATAACCTGCACATAATCCACTTCGTCAATATTCACCGGACGCGCCTGACGTGCCCGGCATACTATTTTACCATCCAAATAAACAGCCGTATCTGCGGAATTATACAGTTCAACATACTGATCATAAAAATAGTGTGCGTTATTTATTGGGCCTGCATAATATATTTCATTGATGACTAACGGTGATTTCGGCAGCAACCGTGTTTTTGTGGCGCCAAGAAAATTAGGCCGGTCAAGTATAATAGATTCGTTACTGCCAATGGTAACGTCCACAACCTTACCGTTAGCCGGATCAATAAAGGTCGTGTCTTTAAAAAGGGTTAATAAGTATTCTGCCGCCGAGAGATTCTCAAACTCAAAAAAACCGGCGCTGTCTGTTTGTGTATAGTATTCTTTAAGTTTCCCGTTATCCGCATAATATTTAGTTGACTGAAGTACAACATCGGTATAGGCAACCGGCGCATAGCCTAATTGCGGAACAACAGAAAGGACGCCGCTTGTGTCCTGGGCAACCATACGCAGCGTCAAACTCCCGTCTTCCTGAACCGGCGTTTTTACCTGACAGGCAACCGCAAAGAAGAAGAGTGTAAAAGATATCAAAAGAAGACGCATTACTCGTACTCCAGATTATTAAAAGAGATCATCCAGCTTGCTGCTAAAAGCAATCCCCCAAAACATAGCCGGATTGGCAGCGCGTAACAGGCCGTAAATATCTTTATAGTAGGCCAGATCATTAAAAATATTGTTTACAAAAATAGAAACCTCGGCCCCTTTAAAAAGCGCTTTACTGGCGGTGACGCTAAACAGCCAAATGTCATTAGGGCGGCTGTCATTCACCGTTGTTTCCGTGCTAGGAGGGGTGGACCGATCCAAACCCATTAAAGCAGACGTAGCCGCATCTATTTCATAATTTTGTCCATTATAAAAATAACCGTCCGCACTCATTTTTATTTTTGAATAACGTAAGCTCTGGTCCCATAATTTTTGTTCTGCTCTAAAGGTCAGCCAGATGCCCAGCGATTTGGCAATATAGTCGACACTGTATTTAACCACCATCCGCTGCCGCCACGATTCGATGGGCGAATAATAGGGCGCAATTCGTAACGTATCCCCTTCCGAAGAAACATAATTACGGGCCGCCGAATAATTCGGGTATTTATCGCCGCCTTTTTTCCTAAAATTAAACGCGGCGCTTACTCGGAAACGCATATTTAATGAGGGAATTCGGTGCGAACGCAGGCTGAATTCGAACCCGCTGTTTTTCGACCAGCCCCGGTTTATATATTTTTTATACGATGTTGAAGCCAGAACCTGCCCAATACTTTCTTTATCCAAATCCTCGGGCCATTGCGGCCAAAAATAAAAATCATAGTAAAAAGGATTATACATCGAAACCGGCTGGTTTTTAGACATATTATAATAGGCAGATAGACTTAACCCAAAATCACCGACCTGTTGATCAATGCCAAACTCATACTTGGTACTCTGGTATCCCTTTAAGTTCGGAGCGGAACGATCAAAGACATAGGTAGAAACAATATGAACCGTATCGGAAACTTGTCCATTCCGGAATCCCCTTTCGAATACATCCAGAAAAAAGTTTTCGGGATAGATGGAATTTAGCGCTGGTGTTTTGGATGATTTACTATAGGTAAAACGTACCTGCGTTTTGGGAAACGGTTTTACCTTTAAACCAAGCCGGGGATTAAAAAAAGTGCCCTGATCTGCTTCAAAAACATCTTTATCTTTAAACAAGTTCCCCACATTGAGACCGGTAGGATTGTAACTGTCCAAACGAAATCCCAAGTCCAATGTAAACGGTAACAACCATTCTCCGCTTATCCGATCCTCAAAAAACAGGGCCAGTTGCGTAACACCCGGAACATCATCAAACGCCCGGGGCCGTGAGGTCAGCTGACCATTCGGAGGTCGCAGAATATCAAAGGACTTGCCCTGCCCCATATTACGATCGGTTTGAAACTCGGCGCCGCCAAGAAAACGGTGCAAAATTTCGCCGCTAAATAGTTTTCGCTGGATTTTTAATTTTGACCCGTAACTCCATTCGTCCCCGATAGTGCGCACATTGGAACGATATATGGGAGAAGAAATAATGGCTTCACTCGCGCCGGATGTCATACGTTCCGTTAAGTAAGCGACGTCGGCCGTTTCCAGTTTGTTTTTCCAACTATTACGCCTCTTGTAATCCACATAATTACGCAGATAAACCTTTGTTACCTTATTCCATTTAAAATCGAACTGTTGTGAATAGGTAAGATGGTGATCCCGGTTATAGGCCTTGGTCGCTGATGTATCGATACGATAATAGTTCTCTTCCACTTTGCGGCTGTATTTGAATGAATTACGTACATCCAGCCGATTGTCTAATAAGCTGTTTTGCATTTTAAGACTTGCGGAAATGCGGTGAAATTCATCCCCGTCAATGCGGATATCGCGCTCGCTATAGCCATAGTTCAAATTATAAACAAAATTTGTGTGGAAACGATTAAAACTGCCCATTAAATTTGCTTCGCGCGTATCGGGATTATTTTTCAGCTTTAAGCGGGTTGGGACATTTCTCATTCTTGTTTTAACGTTAACAAGTCCGGTTGTATGGTCGCCATATTCCACGGAAGAAGCGCCGGACGATACTTCTATTTTTTCCAGATTTTCCGCTGCGATTTCACGCAGGTCGTAGCCCCAGCCGCTATTATTAGAAACCGTTGCCCCCAGGCCAACGCCCACCCCTGTATTCAGGTTTGCATTATTACTGAGAGGAACATCGTCCACAATTACTTTGGTTCCGAAGGCCGAGGCCTGATCTTCGCTAAACGAACGCAGGTTAATGCTCTGCTGTTTGTTCAAACCCAGACCGCCCGCGTTTTCATTCCCCGGAATCATCGTCAAAGCATCGGCCAGGCTGTTGGCCTGCATATGTTCAATTTCACCGCTGTTGATAGTGTGCACCGTTTCCGCTTCTTCCGAAAGCAGCTCCCGCTCGGCGGTTACCTGAATGCCGCCGATTTCCAAAAACAGGAATTGCGTTTCATCGCCGGGATACATTTCGGCCTTTAGCAGAACAGGTTCATCGTTTTTTATTTTTACATCGGGAATGATTAAGGAATAATACCCTTTTTTCATAAAACGGATATAATAGGTGCCAGGTTTAAGATTGCGTAGCAAAAAGGCGCCGCCGGAATCGGTTTTATCGGAAATTTCCATATCCTGAACCGTTACAATAACATCGGAAAGATATTTATGCGTTTCGTTTTCCTGTACGGTTCCGGTAATAACGCCGGCGCCGGCAAAGGCAAAACGGGTAAACAGAAAACTCAGCAGTATACATAAATACGCTCTATTCATCGAAAGCACATAACTCCGAAAAAATAAAAGGAAATTATTCCAAAAAGACGGAATATATTAAAACCGGGATTAGTTCGTTTGGTAAATATACGAAATATTGAATATTATTCAAACATAAATTCTAAACTATGGTTTAGCGTTTCATATGAGAACGCCCCTTTCGGACGATATTCCTTGTCGCTGTTTTTATCGCTCCTCCCGCTTCCTTTAATTCATTCCTGCGATGAAAAATAAAAATCGCGCCAATCAGGGCCGGAAGGATAATATTGATGAAAAAAAGCAACAGGGCAATGCCCGTTGCCGCAGCGGCCGGAAAATGAAAGAGTCCTAAGAAAAAGACCGCCGTATTTTCCCGCACGCCAAGCCCCGAAACGGAAATAGGTAGCAAGCCAGAGCCCCAAATCATGGTAACCGCCAAAACCGTATTCCAAAGACTTATACTGCCGCTATCATTTAATAAAATATTATATTGGAGTATGAGGCAAAAATAAATGGTCAGAGAATACAAAAGCGTATGAAAAAAAATACGCTGATAGCGCAGCTCCTTTTCCCGGAAACGTTCCATAAACGGTAATCCCCACAGAGCGGGTAGAAAAAAATAGGCGCCCATTCCGAGAGCAGCCAGGCCCCATAAGGGAAGACGGTAGACCGGAAAAAAAACAGGAAAGACGATTAAAACAAAAATGAATTTAATATAGGTCTGAAAAAACTTTTCGATGCTAAAGGCCACCACCTTGCCCCGTTTTTGGCCGGGCAATAAAAAGACCTTGGTTATTTCCGCGTGTCCGCCGGGCACCATTAAGCGGAAGGCAAAGCCGGCAAAAAAAGAGGGCAGCAGATCTTTGTAGCGGAAATGATTGGAATGACGTTCGATTAAATATTTCCAACGCAAAAACTGGGTACTTAAGTTGACCACAGTCAGAACGACGACCAATAATACCGTTTCCCATTTAAAATGAAGCAGTGTCCGGATCATTTCCCGCCGGTCTACCCGCCATAAAATCCAGCCCAGCAGTAAAAATCCGATGCAGTACTTTACGATAAATAAGAGTTTATTTCTGAGCATCTCTTTCATTCCGACAATTATTCTTTAGAAATAAAATAGTTTAAATCCCAAATCACAAAGAACAAATAACAAACAATTCTCAAAAAAACAAATAACGAAACCACAAACTTCCATGCATTCAGACGGTAATAGTTTGGAAATTTAAATTTGGCGGTTGTAATTTGTGATTTTCTAATTACCTCTATAAAAATTTGGATATCATTTCATTAGTGTCCGGTTAAAAAAGTAAATGTTCTGGTTTGTTGAAAGTTCAAAACAATACCCCTCTTCTTCCCGAAACCGGGATTTTCCCTCCCTTGAAGCATCAAGAGAAGGGGTTGAGGGTGGGTTCAGAAACAAATCTCGTGAATACAAATTTTTCCTAATACTTTGGTATTGCAAGACTTTTAACCATATTTTAAACTTTAACCGGGCACTCTTGATTCACTGTTCATTGTTCACTATTCATTGTAATACGCTACGGTTTCCATTTATACAATTGCAAAGCGCCTAAAGCACTAAACACAATCACATAAGCCGGATAGATAATCTGCATCAGCGGGAACCAGGGAATCAGTTCCTTCCGACGGAAAACAAAGGCGGCCTGAGTAAGCGCCCAAAATTCCACGCCCGTTTTCAACGCTATAACGATTAGCCACACACCAAGCATGGACGGTTGTAGTAACGGCAAAAACAGAAACAACAGATAGGCCGCAAAGACAAGAATCGAAAACAGTACCGTGGGCAGACTCTTTTTTAGTGTTTTGCTGTTCTTGCGGATTTGCTGATAGAAAATTTCGCGTCCCGTTTCCGGTGGCAGCGCAGAAACAAAGGAATCGGGATGCACGCAGTAGTCCACTTTTCCCAACCCTTTGCGGCGGAACCGCTCCGTTAAATGCACATCGTCTCCGCTGCGGAATTTCTTTAAGGCTGCGTAACCGCCCACATTTTCGTAGGCCGTTTTCCGGTAAGCTAAATTCCGGCCAATGCCGGTGTGGGGAAATCCTAATTTTGACGGTGCAGCGGTAACGACGGCCGAAAATAGATTATCGAAATTTAAGAAGGTTCCCCAAAAACCCTTTGCGGTTATAAGTGGCGAATTGCCCAGCACCATCTGAACGTCTTTTTCAAAATAGCAGCTCATCGCGTGCAGCCAGCCGGGCGGAACGACACAATCGGCGTCCGTCGTAAAAATCAATTCGCCCGTTGCGGCCCGCAGCGCTTCGAGCAATGCCTTCTTTTTCCCGCGCAGTGCGTCGCTTTTCTCGCTGAGCCGGATCAGCTTCCAGTTGGAAAAACGATTCGCGTAACGTTCTATTATTTCCGCCGTACCATCTTCCGAAGCGTCATCCACCAAAATGATTTCAAAACGTTCCTTGGGGTATTCCAGCCGAGTAAGCGACTCCAGCGTGGGCATGATGCGCAGCGCTTCGTTACGCGCAGCAATGACAATGGAAATGGTCGGTTCTTGTTCGCATGTTTTAATCTTCAATCGTCGCAGTCCCCAAATTATCAGCAGGATGATTCCGATATAAAAAGCGCTGAACAGCAAAAACAGCTCCGGCAGTATTTGTATTTGCATTCCATTTTCCCCGGCATTAAAATCGAGAATGAATTTAGACCGCGCCGCATTTAATTACAAGTAGATGCGCCAATCGGAATAAAATTGTCCGAAAGCGAAAAAACTGATACGGAGCCTGTATGACAGAACAATTATATTACTGGATGGGATTCCTTCTTTACGCCGTTATCGTTATCGGAATCGGCCTGGTCACCTGGATAACGGAAAAACGCAGCGGCACCGAGACCGATAACAAAGCTTATTGGGAAGCGAGCCGCAGTTTGTCGTTCGGCTCGGTCGGTCTCTCTATTTCGGCCAGTATGATGTCCATCAGCTGGTCTTGTGTATACGGCGTTCAGCTTTTTTACTGGTATGGCTGGGGCGGCGCCTGGCTGCTAATTATTCCCTGGCTGATTACCATGGCCGGTTTTTATTGGGCCTCTTCCAAATTCCGCAGCTTAGATGTGTTTTCACAGCCGCATTTACTGGAAAAACGTTTCGGCGCCCGCACCCGACAGATGCTGGCTCCGGCGCTGATTATTGTGTTCATTACCTGGACAGGAGCCGAAATTTACGCGGCCGGTCAGATTATCTCCCCTTTTCTGGGGATTTCGTTAAACCGGACCTTATTCCTCATTTCGGCCGTTGTGGCCGTTTACACCTATAGCGGCGGATTCAGCGCCGTGGTTTCCACCGATAAAATTCAGTTTTTCCTCGTGGCTTTTTTCATCACCGTCATTGCCATTTTAGGATGGAACGCGCTGCCGGAAGGGAGTTCATTTTTCCAAATTCCGACACCGCCCAAGGCCAAACCGGGTCTGTTATTTTTTACGCCGGGCCTCGCGCTGATCCTTATCACCTTTATGGCCTATCTGCCCGGCTGGCTCATCGAAACGGACGTCTGGATTCGCCTGCAGGGCGCCAAAGACAATTCCGCCGCAAAAAAAGGCGTGCTTTTGGCCGGATTCAATTCTTTTGTTTTTGTGGGGGTGATGCCGCTGGTTATCGGCTTGTCGGCGCTTATTTTATATCCGCCCGTTAACGGCGTCATTCCGGCACAATTGCAGGACGGCGCGCTTATTTTTACCGTACTGATGAAACAATACGCGCCGCTGGGACTCAGTATTTTCCTTTCGGTGGGTCTGATTGCGGCCGCCATGTCCACCATCGATACCTGCGGAAATGTAACCGCCCTTTCCTTTTCACACGATTTAATGGAACCGCTGCTGAAAAAAACCTGGTCGCCGCTTCAGCTCAACACCTTTGCCCGCTGGTCGTCCGTCGGGGCGGTTCTGATTGCCTTTCTTTACGCGGTATTTACCGAAAGCCTGTGGGATATTTTTTACCTTTCTTCCGGAATCTTAACCACCACCGTCTTTTTGCCGGTCATCGGCAGTTTTTTTAAGTCCACTAAACCAAGGCAGGCGCAGCTGGCTATTCTTTTCGGACTCGTTTCGACCCTGGTGTTTTATTTTATGGAATCGCGGGGCATGCTGAGCGGTATTCAACCCGAGGCGGTCAGCCAGACCGGGCTGGGCTATATTTTATGGGGATTTGTATTTTCGGCCGCGGGATTTTTAGGAGGACGGTACGGGAAGGAATAAATTCCAAACCACAAATAACAAATCTCAAATAAATTTCAATATCCAATGCTCAAAACTAAAGAGCACTCAGAAACATTTGGGATTTGTTTTTTGGAACTTGTTTTTTATTTGGTATTTGGAGCTTGTTTTTTGAAATTTATTGTCTGAAATTTGTTTTTGAATCGACACAGTCGATTTACTCCAAAAAAAAGGATGCGCTTTGGCATCCCTTTTACACTTTTAATATTTTTTCTTATCCCGATAAAAACCTCCCGATCCATCGGGATAAAATAGTCTTTATTTTATCAGCATCATCTTGATGGTCTGCGAGAACTGCGGCGCCTTTAAGATGGCAAAATAAACGCCTGTCGGCATATCATTTCCGGAAGCGTCTTTTCCGTTCCACTGATAATTGAACACACCTGGCTGAATATTGCCCTGAAACAGCGAAACTACTTTACGTCCCAACACATCAAAAACCGTCAACTGAAGATTTTGAGTAATTTCAGGAACATCAAACTGCAGCATCGTGCTTGGGTTGAATGGATTTGGGAAATTCTGTTTTAACGCAAATTTTTCAGGCAGCCCCGAATTTGTAACGGGTTCCAAAGCGCTTGGATTTAACGAACTATTCTCTGTATCGGTTGCTGTAACCGGACTGTATTTAGCAACATTATCCGATTCGTATTCCTGACCCACCATTAACGC
Source organism: Calditrichota bacterium (assembly GCA_024278755.1). GTDB lineage: Bacteria > Calditrichota > Calditrichia > Calditrichales > Calditrichaceae > JANTFQ01. The sequence continues at coordinate 43,416 of JAJRSO010000008.1, forward strand.
TTGCTCAAAACTCAATCCCGCCGTTTGGTTTACATCCACGATTTCGAGTTTTACATGAAGCAACTGCGTTGGCGTAGTTGGCACTTCATTGCCATATTCCGGAGAACCGGGATACTTATACTCGGTTGTAATAGCAAGTCGCGAAGGCGTATTATCCGTAACATTAACGATTACATAGTACGGCGCCGGCGGGCCAAAATCACCCTGAAGCAGGGTCCCTTTTGTCACCGTATCTGTCCCCGCAGCGGCAACTGAACTACCAAAGCCAAGGGTATTGTAATTGATATAAACAAGATTGGTGCCCAATCTCGTACCGGCCACATCGGCCTGCGCCATAACGTCAAATTCATAAAAACTTGGCGAAGTACCCGTAATGGTCACATTCGCAAACGTAAATGTTATTCCTGTTGCCCAAAGCACAGAGCTTAACAGAAATAAAAGGGGTATTAATTTTTTCATTTTAATTCTCCAAATCTTATAACACTCATCTTAAAAAGGAACCTGCGTTCCCTTTCCCACATTATTATTCCAGAAATCATTTTTATCATCCGTCTGAACCTGACCATTCAGATTATAATCCGACCGTTTATATCCGGCAGAACCAACCTCTGTTTCCCAAATATCATTATTATCATCCGTTTGTATCTGACCGTTGCCATTGGCGTCGCCGGTAATCAGACCAAACACGCCGCCGGTTAGTTCGGTTTGCGCGCCGGTTCCGTATGCTTGGGTTGCCGCCGTTGTAAAATCATATAACACACTGCCGGATGACAGAGCGATTGCGTTGGCCGTCATTACCGCTAAGTGTATGCGCGGGCGGACCACCACATAATAACTGCCGGAACTGATTCCTGAAAAACTTACCATGCTGCTGCCGTCCATATCGGTGATGCTGCCGTCTTTCGTTATTAACGCTGCCCGGGTTGCCACAGTAGTGGAAGAATCCGTTCCGGTACGCAACTGCACCAAAACCCAATCCACCACATTACTTCCGATCACGGGAATCGTTTCCACTCCCGAATAGTTCCAGGGAGCTCCGCTAAATGGCTGAGCCAACGGAATAACGCCATCTGACGATAAATCTGTTTTCATACTGTCCGCATCAAACGGACCTTCCAAAAAGGCAGAAATATTTCCGTTTACGCGATCACCCGATTGCACTAAAACATCATCAAGCCACAATTGCCCTCGGGAACGATTGTCAAAATAAAAACTCATACCAAAGTAATTTGCAGCCGTATAATCCGTATTAGCAGCCGCGCCGGCTGAAACAAGATTATCAAACCCACCGTTTGTATCATATTTAAGCTCCCAGAGTCCGGACGTATCCCGGGTTACTTCAATCCCCAATAAGGTGTTGTTGTTCCAGTCGAAACCCGTTTGCAATACGACGCCGTCGGGAGCGCTTGCCGTAACCTTCCAAAGAGTCAGCGTGTCTGTGTCTCCGCTTAAATTTACACCCACCGCATACCCGTTCACAGCGGTTGTGTCGTGCACCATTATGTAAACCCAAAACTTTTCGACGGCTGTGGGATCAAAATCACCGTTTTTTAAATTGAAACGCCAGCGGGTCGTTTGAGCGGTTATATCCAAACCATTCAAAGGTGTGCGAATATGGCTTCCTCCGGTTGAATCCGTCGAAATGTGCTTTAATGAATAGGCGCCTGTAATAGCCCCCGTCGTTTCTACACCCCAACTGGTATCCGGAGTTTCCACCCAGCCATCCATATTTCCATCTTCAAAATCATCACTCAGGTAAACTGTTTGTGCAGAAGCGGTTAGAAATGCGGTTAGGACAATTACAAAAACAAGATATTTTTTCATGTCCATCCTCCTATAAAATGAATGTTACTTCCCTATAACAATCGCAAAATAAACTATTGGATTGTAAAATCCGTGACCTGAATCAAACTATCGTAACTTTATTGAAAGATATGAGGTTAAAAAGAATAACTGGTTAAAAAAAATTGTTTTTTTCAATTAATGAGTCCAGTCTAAAAAGGCATAACCACTGATTTCCACAGAAAGACACGGATTGTTTTTATTGAAATTACATTGAATAGATTCGTGTAAATTCGTGGAATTCGTGGTTTTTATAGTGAACTCATTAATAATTTCTAAAAGACATGCGCCTCTTTTTATAATTTCTGTTTTTTCAGCCTGTCCGCCTCCGGCGGGGCGGGAGGCAATGGTTCTCTTTTTCCTATTCGTTTTACCCGTGCGATTCGAAATAGAGGCTATTTATGCAATCCTTTCAGCGCACTGATTTCCCAAGGTTTAATGATTTTCCCTTTTTGGTCTAACTCCGGTTTAATCCGCATAAAAGCCAGACCAATATATTTTTTTGAAAGCGGTTGTTTTTGCCGCACCCATTGATCATACGGCGTATCGAACGTGGTCATTTTGCTGTTGGATGATTCGCGGATAATTTTTTGCCCGTTTTTTTCCACCACCATCAGCATATGCGCCGAGAAAATATTGGTCTTGTTAGCAAACAGCAGCGCCAAAATATCGCCCGCCTTAATTCGTTCCTTCACTTTATACAATGCTTCTAACGGCACATAATTCAACGTAATCGTTCGGTCCGGCAGGACGTCGCGCATGTCGGTCATGCCCTTCCCTTTAAAAAAAGTCCGGTGCGAAATAGTGCGCGTAACCTGTTTTGTGTACGCGCCGCCTACCGTTGCCGAGACATCCTGCAATAACCAGCTGTTCTGCGGCAGCCAGTCAGCCATCGTGTAATGGTTGCGTGTTTTCATTCCTATCAATCCGTCTTTATAACGAATCTGCTGCAGGTTATCGAAAAAATGATCCCAGGAATCGGAAACGGATAAGGCCAGCACATGTTCGCAAAAGGCCATACAATTGGTCTCTTCGAAATTAACCAGCGGCCAGGCTTCCAGTAGCGCATACGGGCCGTCGCCGGTGCAGGTTAAATTATAGGGCGTCCCAAGAAAATAATCCGACAGCAGATTTATCTTTTCGCTAATGGACAGATTCTGCGCCGCCGTTTGTTGAATTACCTGATCAATTTCGGCATTGGTCATCTGGTAGAATTTTTTTCCCGGTAAATCGGCAGCCGCCGAAAAGGAAAGAGTAAAAATAAAAATGAATAGATAATGCCTCATAGTAAACCTTTCAAAATATGCAGTCCTTGTTTTTAGACCATACGTCTTCTTTTTTTAATCCGAAATTATTCTTCAACTTTTATATCTCTCGGCGGCGCTCCGCGTATGTTTATCGGATCGGCATCGTCCGCCCAATGCTTAGAAATTGAAACGCAATTAGGTTCGCTTTAACTTTTGATGCCAACTAAAATGCACAGTCGGAACATTTGAAGGATTTATTACCCTCCTTCCCCCGGTCCCCTGTCATTGCGAGCGGAGCGAAACCATCTCCGGCTAAAAACAGCGGGGATTAGGTTAAAATAATGTCTCCACCGCTTCCCGCTCTGTGATTTTGCCCACCGGGTAAACATTCATCTTTTTATCCCAGTAGGGTGAATGCCGGTAAAACCACATCAAAATAGCGCCGGGACTTTTAGCAAACGTAGAATCACTTTTAAACTTCGTTTCGAACTCCGATTTCAGTTCCGCATCGGAGGCCAGCATCATTCGGGCGTATTCTTCCATCACATAGGATTCCACATATTCTTTTCGTTCAAAAACAGCGTTGAAAAATCCCCAGTAAACAAACGAATCCCGGGCCTGCGGTTCCAGAATATTGGCAATCACTTTAGCCGTTCGCTGATTCATATCAATTAGGGCAGAACCGGCCGGAAATGTCCGTTTTTCCGTAAGCGGTTCCAGTTTAAACGAAACCGTTTGCCGGCCTTCGTAAGGGCTTTTGGCCCAGGAAATATCCCTGAATTTATAGGAATCTACTGTAATAGTTATCGCTTTTTTAAGACGCACAAAATGAATGCCGTGCCATTTCAACCGATTAATCACCTGCCGCCATTCCACCGGAATGATATATGCCTCCGGCAAATTTACCTTAATATCCGGTTCCATTTTATTGAAAAAGGGAATACGAAAGGTCTTTGGTTTATCGGAATGAAACCGGTACCAGTCTCCGCCGCTTACATCACTCTTAATCTTTTCATATTCGAATCCCAAAAAATCAATCATCGTGCTGTCCGGGCTGGGTTTGTACACCACCGTTAAGGGCTTATCACGAAACGCGGCCGAGGCGGTTAAACGGTCGGCGTCCGCAATTGTTTGCTTTAATACTTTGTATTCTGTATTTAAAATTTCAAGCGTATGTTTTAAAATTTCATACGTCCCGGTTACCCGCGTTTTATAGTCCTTAAACATATGGGTTTCGATGAGCAGGCCGGGCCGGTTTTGAATGGCTGTGTAGCCGTCGGAAAGACGCGGAGGCGTGGCCCAGGTGGCCATTCCGCTTTGCGGATCATGCGCTGTTCGAAAAGAGACATATTCAATAATGGGGAAACCGCTTGCCTGCATTTTCTGCTGCAGCGGCGGCAGATAGTTTTGCCTTGTCCAGTCGATAATTCCGGCGTTCTGAATCCCGTGCAATTCGATTTTATAGGTCACGGCGTACTGGTAATCGGCGCCGTCCGTTACATGGCAGTCGGCAAAAAACTCCGGCAGCCATTCATTGTAAAGACGCAGCATAGCCTGCATTTCCGGAGTGTCTGCCTTTAAATAATCGCGGTTTAAATTGAGATTCTGCGCCGTTACCCGCCAGCCCATTTCGGCGGGTCCGTTTTGATTCGCCCGGTTGTAGGGTCCAAAACGCTCATGTCCGTCCACACTGAAGATGGGATTAAATAAAATAGTTACATGATCCAGCAAATGGGGATATTTATTATGAATGACTAAATCGCGAATCAGCATCAATCCGGCGTCTTTCCCGTCGATTTCACCGGAGTGAATTCCAGCCTGAATATAAAAAACAGCCTGATCCGTTTCACGCACCGCGGCGGCGGTAAACAGTCCGTTTTTATTTACGACCAGCAGAGGTAATTTACGTCCCTGCGGACTAACGCCAAACGTCTGATATTCCACATACGGCGACGCTTCGGCCAGTTTCTTGCAATAGCGGATCGTTTCTTCGTAGCGGGGTGTCTCCTTAAAATCGGATTTTTCATAAAAAGTCTGCCAGTCGTCTGCAAAGGCAAAAGAGACAGAAAAGAGCAGTAAAAATATAATCCATTGTTTCATTCTTCGATCCTCTTAAATAATCCAGCGCAACCAATATAAGCTTAAAATTAAAAGATGCCCAATTAAGCCCCCGGCCGCCATCCATTTTAATTTTCGTTGCAGATTCAGCCGACCATCGGCCAGTTTATTCTTAACAAATTGCAAAAGAAGAAGCATAAGCAAACTGATTAAATAGACCGCCAACGTGCCGAAAATGAGATAGCCGGCAAAATAGTACTCGCTCCAGAATATATCAAACAAACAATTGTGCGCCGGCATTCCGTAAATATATTTTACAAAATGATATTGTAGGGCAACTACATCGGCAAATACAAAAAGCGGACTTAATACAAGCAATATAAAAAACCGGTACCCTTTAAGCTTTTCTATTAAAAGCAAAATTAAAGCGCCCAATCCATAAAAGACAAACAGAGCCGTTTTTACATATTCCGAAAAGGCCTGGATGGAACTAGCGCCGACAGAATTGAGACTAAAATTAACGCTGCAACAGGCGGCGATAATATCTGGCTTAATACCTGCAAAATAGGAAACCGTTACATACACATCCAACATAAAAATCAAAACCGCAACAAAAAGAAGATAGTATTTTTGCGGCGTCAGGGGAAAATCCGCTTCGGATTGATCCAGATAATTAATAAAAAGGAATGAAAGATAGATAAAAACAGCCGCTATTTTTATATACAACGACAGATCGCCGTAACCATTTACGTTTAACGTTCCGGCGGCACACATGGCGCCTTTGATTACTCCGGGCAGATGCACATTTATAAGCTGTAAAAAGAACAGCAACAGAATAATCTGGAAGAAAAAAGCGTACTGAAGCAGCGCCGAGATAAGATAATTTTTTTTTTCCAACTGCAGCTGTTTTTCCGAAGAAGAAGAAAAATCCCAGCCAAACAAAATTTTAATCCCGGCCGGAAGCGCCCAAAGAAATAAAAATCCGCAGGCAAAATAAATAACAAAAAGGCTGATAATCCACAAATCAGCAAACATGGTCGGGCTCCAGCCGTCCGTCTTTTATACAAAACACCGTGTCGATCAGCGGATGTCCGTTTAGCGCCGGATCGTGGGTGGCAATAATAATAGTTTTCCCCCGTTTTTTTAAATCCGAAAAAACAGTAAGAATCTCTGCCGACAAGCGACTGTCGAGGTGTGCCGTCGGCTCATCGGCAATAAGGATCTCCGGCTCCTGAATCAGCGCCCGGGCGATGGCCACCCGCTGCTGTTCGCCGCCGGAGAGCATACTTGCTTTGTAAGTTAAACGATGTTCTATCTGTGCCAGTGCGCTCACCTTTTGCACTCTGGTTTGAATTTCGGATGCAGACAAAGGCAGCGGAATGAGGGGCGCCGCAATATTATCATAAACGGAGAGCTTGTTAATTAGGTTAAAATTCTGAAAAATAATGCCCATATGCCGGCGTCGGAATCCGGTAAGAAATTTCTCCTGCCAGTGAGACAGATTTTGCTGCAGACAAATGATATTGCCCGAGGTTGGTTTTGAGAGCGCGCCCAACAAGGTTAGCAGAGTGGTCTTTCCGGAACCGGAAGGGCCTCGTAACAGTACCGCTGTGTTCGGCTTAATCTCCAGTGAAATATTATCCAAAGCCCTCGTTTCGTTGTGCCGGCCCTTATTAAATATTTTAGAAATATGTTCCGCTTTGATTATGAATTCAGACATTTTTTCCTATTCATTTTAACGAACTCTGCCGCTAATTATTTTGCATCGCTTCCGCCGGATCGGTCACGGCGCCACGCCAGGCCGGAATAACCGCCGCTGTTAGATAGGGAACCGTTGAAATAATAAAAACGATTAAAACCGCCGTACCGGAAAACGATGGCACTAAATGATAGCTGGGATATAAACCGGACCAGCCGATAAACAATGGTTTTAAAAAGGCCGCGTCAAAATAAAAGATATGAATAAACCCCGTAAGCAAACCCAACAGAGTTGCCGTAACCGAAAGGCTGAATGCTTCCCAAAACCTGAGCCATAAAATATCTTCCACCTGCCAGCCAACGCCTTTTAAAATCCCCAGTTCCCGTTGTTCATCGGCGCTTATTCCGGACGCTCGTTCCCATGCTAAAATTAAAAATGCCAATAAGGGAATCAGGGCGCCAAATAAAAACAGGCCGCCTTTCCAGCTAAACAGATAATCATACGTACGCTGTAGCTGATCCCGTGTAGAAACCCGCAGACCGGGAATCATGCGGCTGATTTTAGCCGCGATATTGGCGCTTTCGGAATTATTGGTAATCCGCACGGCAAGATCCATAGCCCGATTTTCCGGAATCCCCAGAATTTGGCGGGCCGCTCGCGGATGCAGAACAATCAGATCGCGTGTTAAAATATCGGTTTCGGAATGAAAAAACGCCTTAAGGGTAAAACCGTACATTTCCGAATTGGAATCCAGTAATAAAAAACGTTCGCCGGGTTTAATTGCATGTGTTTCTATGTATCCGCTGCCACAGATAGCTTCCGTTTCTTTTAAAGACTGATTTAAAAGACGTGGAAGCCGCTTATTTAATGCGGTAATCGTAAAAATCGCATTGGAAGGCGCATCGTAATACGAGCCCCAAATACGCGGATAAACCGCCTGAACCCCGCGTATTTTTTTCAGACTATCTGAGATGCTTAAAGGAATCGGTTCAATTCGTCCACCGGATATTTTTTGAACCCACACTTCGGGCGCGTCCCGCAACATTGTTTTGGATTCCTGCAACAGGGACTTGGTTAAAAAAACAATGGAGGAAAAAAAAGCGGCGGCCAACATATAAATCAGCAGTAAAGCCATATTTTTCTTCCAGCGGCGCAGAAGAGTTTGCAGGGCATATTCTATTAAATTTAGCTGGCGTCTCATTTTTCACTCTCTTCGTTTAGCGGCCTTAAAGCAGAGGCCGGGATTTGCAGGAAGGTTGAAGAGGGAAAGCGGTCCAGCCCGCCGGGGAAATCCTGAAACGGAGTTAAAATATCGGGTTGCGACAATCGACGGGTATGCCGGGCTTCCGTGGTCAGACAGAGATCGGTCAGCAGCAAATCATGCGCTAATTGTGCGCGGTTTGCCTGATTTGTATCATCCGTCAATAGAACCAGACGGCTAAACAGCAAAACCAGTATAAGTAAAAAACTAAAAAACAGGATGCTTTTTTTCCGTTTGAACATAAAATTACCGTTTTTAAATTTCTCTTGAATTTCAAGAAAAATCAGCGGATTTCAAAAAATATTTATTCTTTGTCAGAAATAACCTCGGGTATTGCAATCAGCTAAAAATATAGTAATTTGTTTGTCCCGACGAAACTAAACCTAATGGAGGCTATATGATGAAAACGCTACAATATTTTTTGCAGGTTATCCTGTTTTCCGTTTTTCTGCTTAGTGGAATTAGCAAGGCAGATATCTTTATTACAGAAATTGCCGATCCGGATAATGACGCCGGCGCCCGTTTTGTTGAATTGTACAACAACGGGAGTTCCGCCGTGGATTTGAGTACCGGATGGGCTTTACAGAGATGGACTAATGCAAATACAGACCCGCAGGCTCCTGTTTCTTTAACCGGCACTATTGAAGCCGGAGGATTCTATCTTGTTTCTCCCAACGGAACTCAATTTGCCACTGTTTACGGTTTTAGCGCGGATCAGGATATCGGAACTGGCGGCCCGGCCGATAGCAACGGTGATGATAACATTGCCCTTTTAGACGCTTCGGGCGCAATTGTTGACCTGTTTGGCGTTCCCGGCGAAGACGGAAGCGGAACCGACCATGAGTTTGAGGACGGACGCGCAGAGCGAAAAGAAACGGTAACCACAGGTGCAAATCCCTGGGTGGCAAGTGAATGGAATATCGACAACGATTCCGGTGGCGGCGACGGTCCGCAGAATGCTCCGGGAGATTTTGATCCGGGCGCCTGGATTGGCGCTCCCGTTTCGACAACCACCGTTTCCTTTGCCTCATCCGGCGCTTCTGTTGCCGAAGATAGCGGCACATACGATCTGATCGTTTCCATCACCAATCCCGACGGCAGCAACGCCACCAGCGCCGATGTGGCGCTTATTAGCGGCGACGCCGCCGATATCAATAATTACACCACCCAAACCGTTACCTTCCCGGCCGGAAGCTCGGCAGATCAAACCGTGGTTATTACGATTACGGATGATTCCGAGGTTGAAGGCGATGAAGTGCTGACCTTTGAACTTCAGAATGTTTCCGGTGGGAACAGCGCTGCCGCCGCATCTCCTTCACAGTTTAATTTAACCATCGAAGATAATGACACGGCTCCGACGCCTGATATTGTAATCAACGAAATTATGCAAAACCCCAGCGCTGTTGGAGATTCGGACGGAGAATGGTTTGAACTGTTTAACCCGACCGGTTCCGCTGTAGATATTAACGGATGGACCATTAAAGACGACGGCAGTGACAGCCATACCATTGATAACGGTGGGGCTTTGACTATTGCCGCAGGCGGTTATCTCGTTTTAGGAATTAACGGTGATTCCGGCACCAATGGCGGCGTAACGGTAGATTATGTGTATAGCGGATTAACGTTGGGCAACAGCGATGACGAAGTTGTTTTAGTGTACAGCGACGGGGTTTCGGAAGTGGATCGCGTTAATTATGATGGCGGAACGAATTTCCCCGACCCGACCGGGGCATCGATGGAACTCAACAATCCGTCCAATGACAATACCGTTGGTTCAAACTGGAATGAAGCAACCGCCACATTTGGCGCTGGCGATTTGGGTACCCCGGGTGCGCAAAACAGTACCTTTGTGAATTCCATTGAACGGGGAAATCCGGCAGCCGCGGCTTCTTTTAAATTGTATGTAAATTTCCCTAATCCCTTTAATCCGTCCACCACGCTCCGTTTTGACGTTCCGCAGCACGCCGAGAATATTGAGCTTGCCGTTTATGACGTGATTGGACAAAAAGTAGTAACGCTTTATCAGGGATCGGCAACGCGGGGACAGTATACAACTCGGTGGAACGGTACAAACCAGAACGGCCAGAATGTTCCTTCCGGTGTATATTTTGGTGTATTAAAATCCGCTTCTTTCAACCAAACAATAAAAATGATGCTCTTAAAATAATTCAATTAATTGGAATAATAGAAACCCCGTACAGTAAACTGTTGCGGGGTTTTTTATTCATTTTTCCTATTTTTTCAATATCAAAAAAAGTTTAAAAAAAAGAACTGTCATTTACTAAAATTACATTTCATTTGTTGCAATTTAATTGGATTGTGTTAATTTTGTCTCCCTTGCAAAATAAACCAAACGGAGGTAGCTATGAACAGAAGATTATTAAACTATTTAAGCGCTTTGCTGCTTTTTTCCGTTCTTTTGAGCGGACTTGCCAGAGCGGATGTATTTATTACGGAGATAGCGGACCCAAACAATGATTCCGGCGCTCGTTACGTGGAACTTTATAACAACGGCGCCGAAGCGGTTGATTTCAGTGCCGGCTGGGCACTGCAACGCTGGACCAACGCCAATACCGATCCGCAAACGGCCGTCGCCCTAACCGGCACCATTCCGGCCGGCGGATTTTATATTATATCGCCTAACGGGTCTGAATTTTCTACCGTTTATGGCAAAGATGCCAATCAGGATATTGGAACCGGAGGACCTGCCGACAGTAACGGCGATGACAATATTGCCCTTTTAGATGCTTCGGGAACCATTGTCGATCTCTTTGGCGTTCCCGGTGAAGACGGTTCCGGAACCGCCCACGAATTTGAAGACGGACGCGCCGAACGCGTGGCAACCGTAACCGCCGGCGCTAACCCCTGGGTGGCATCGGAATGGAACATTGATAATGATTCCGGTGGCGGCGACGGCGCACAGGACGCTCCGGCCGGTTTTGATCCTGGCGCCTGGATTGGCGCGCCGGTAGGTGATGCCCCTCCGGCTATTAGCAATGTACAACGAAATATTCTTATTCCGGGGGCAGACGATAATACAACCGTTACCGCCGATGTAACCGATGACAGCGGACTGACCAAAGTGGAACTACGCTATATGGTTAATGACGGAACTCCTGTTGTTGTATCTATGACCAACACCAGCGGTGACAGCTACAGCGCAGAAATTCCCGCCTCCGCTTATGTCAGCGGCGACCGGGTGGCCTATTGGATTCATGCCGAAGATGATGCGGCACAAAACAATGAAAATTCTCAGGATCATTTTGTGGCCGGTACCATCGATATTGGCAGCCTGCATTCGGTTGATGCAAACGGTCGTTCCATTTATATGCGGTATTATGTTAAAATAAGCGGTACGGCTACGGTCGGTAGCGGCACCTTCTCATCGTCTTCTCTGGACGTCTATTTTCAGGATGCAACCGGCGGCATCAATTTGTTTAAACAGGGTGCGGATTCCATCGTGTTTACTTTGGGCAATGCCTATACGGTTAGCGGAAAAATTGACCAGTATAATGGAAAGCTGGAAATTATTCCCGATAACGCCGGGACAGACGTTGTCGACAATGGCGCCGGAACGGTTCCCCTACCGCTGGTAAAAACCATTGCCGAAATTTTAGCGGCTCCGGAAACCTACGAAGGTATGTTGCTAAAAATTGTTGACGCCACCGTAACAAGCGGCAGCTGGCCCAGCGCGGGAAATTCCACAAATCTGACTATTTCCGATGACGGCAGCAAAAATACGCTTACCATGCGTATCGACAGCGATACGGATATCGACGGTTCTAACGAAGGCACATATCCCGTAACTGTTACGGGAATTGTCGGACAATATGATTACAGTTCGCCCCACACCAGCGGTTACCAGATTCTGCCCCGCAGCACAGCCGACTTGGAATGGACGCCTTCTGCAATCACCGGCCTGATTATCAATGAAATCATGGCCAGTAACGACGCTGCCTTTGCCGATGAAAACGGCGAGTACGACGACTGGATTGAAATTTACAATGCAAATAATTATTCCGTGAATATCGGCGGATTGTATTTAACCGATGATTTAGGTGAACCGACTCAGGTTCAGGTTCCCGCAACGGCTCCGGATACTACCACCATCCCGGCCGGCGGCTTTCTTGTTTTATGGGCGGATAAACAATCGGAACAGGGCGTATTGCATCTGGAGTTTAAATTAAGCAGCGGCGGTGAACAGGTTGGTTTGGCACAGGTGCTCGGAAACGATACAACATTCATTGATTCATTAACTTTCGGACCGCAATGGGCCGACACATCGTATGGTTATATTTCCGACGGTAGCGGTGACCGGGCGTATTTTAATCCCGCGACCCCGGGCGAAACCAACGCCAACGGGATTGTTGTGGTTGGAATCAGAGAGACGCCCAATCCGGCCATTACGGATTACCACTTGGCACAAAATTTCCCCAATCCGTTTAACCCGGCAACGACCATTGAGTTTTCGGTTCCGGTAGCCGGCCATGCCACATTAACGGTTTTTTCGATCACCGGCCAAAAAGCGGCCGTTTTGCTTGATAAAGAGGTAAGCGCCGGAACGGTTACCGTTAACTGGGATGCCAGCCACTTGGCCAGCGGCGTCTATTTTTACGAATTAAAAAGCGGACCGTATTCCGCTGTAAAAAAGATGCTTCTGACAAAATAGTAGTTTTAAAAAAGCCTCGTTTCGACGGGGCTTTTTTTTAGCGCCGTTATTCATTTTAGGAAACTACAATGCAAAAAAAAACAATTCGCGTTTCGGCTGCTCTCATCTTTGACGATCAAAACAAAATTATCATTTCCCGCAGACCCGAGGGATCGCATCTGGCCGGAATGTGGGAATTCCCCGGTGGGAAGATCGAAAACGGCGAAACGGCCGAAGAGGCTCTGGTACGGGAACTTGCCGAAGAACTGGCTTTGGATATAAAGGTCGACCCGTTGTATTTTCAGAATGTTTTCGAATACGATGAAAAATTTGTAGATATTTCATTTTATATGTGTACGCAAATCCATCCGCAGCAGGAACCGCAGGCAATTGAAATCGCGGAATGGAAACGGATACGTTTAATTGAGCTGGAACAGTATAAATTTCCCCCGGCCGACAAAGAAGTGGTTCGCCAATTGCTGGAATTTGATTTTATGTTCTGTAAAATTTAAAAAATCTTGACCAAGGATAACACTGATTTAGCAGATTTTCACCGATACTAATAATCAAACTGCTGCTAAATTCTAACCAATACCTGCTGTTATTTTTCAATACCTGGAAATATTTTAATATTCCGTGCGTATCCGTTTAATCAGCGTAATCCGTGTTCCATACTTTTATCATACCGGATTGGGAATGTCAATAAACTCCACATCCACATCAAACTGCTTTTACAGATGCTTGCCCAGAGCCAATACGCCAAAACGTTCCGTGGCATAATGTCCGGCCGAAACAAAGTGGATGCCTTCCTCTTTTACGTAATTTAAAATATGCTCGCTTACCTCTCCGGTAAGATACATATCCAGTTCCGCCTCCACCGCCTGCGAAACGCTTTTTTGAGCGCCGCCGCTGATGATACCGATTTTTGAAATTTTATCCGGCCCGTACATAAAACTCAATGCCTTCGGGTTCACTTTTTTTCGTATTAGGTTTAGTAATTTTTGTACTTCCACGGCGGGAAGTTCGCCCTTAACGCCCACAAAGCGGCCGTTGTATTCGCCAAACGGTTGCGGGTTCTGCACGCCCAAAATCCGCGCGATTTCGGCATTGTTACCGATTTCCATATGAGCGTCTAACGGCAGATGATAACCAAACAAATTAATATCATTTTCCAACAGCAGCTTTACCCGCTGTTTGTAACCGCCTTTGTAAACAGGCCGTTCGAAATTCCAGATAATGCCGTGGTGAACGATTATGGCGTCGGCTTTTTTTTCGATGGCTCTTTCAAAAAGTTCCACGCCGGCGCTGACGCCGATAGTGATTTTTTGGATGGCTTCCCGGCCTTCCACCTGCAAACCATTAGGTCCGATATCATTAAAACCGTCACAATCCAGATACTCATTTAAATACTGTTCTAATGCAGCGCGTTTAATCATTCTTTTCCCCCTTGCGAAATTCGTTTAAAGCCGCTTCCACCTCGTTCAGTAATTCGGCGCTGTATAATTTCCCGACTAAGGCTTGCCGCGCTTTTTCTCCCACCTCGTTAAACTCTTTTAAAATTTCCGGATCGGTGACGGTGATTTCCTGCATACCCTTTTCCAGCATTTTTTCGGCGGCGGTTTTATTATCTTCCCGGCTTAGTTGGGTAAGTTTTCCGAAATACTCCTTTGCTTTTTGCCGCAGAATTTCCTGCTGCTGCGGATTTAGTTTATTAAACATCCGTTTGGAAATCAGTACGGCCCCGTTGGAATTAGCCAGCGGTACATTCAGTACATATTTTAGTTTTGTGAACCACTGCAGAGCCGCGCAGGCCAGCGGCGAAGTGTACACGCCATCGATTAACCCCGTTTGCAACGAAGTCATTACGTCGGTGATGGACAGCGGAATAGGACTGATGCCGTAAGCTCTAAACGTGGCCTCCGCCAGCGGATCGCCTTCCCACATCCACATTTTTATCCCTTTAAAATTTTCCGTATTCTGAACCGGTTTATTCGTGTAAATATGCACGAAACCGACCTCCGTCCAGCCCAACAGAATATAGCCCTTTTCCTCGAACTTTTTGGCAAAGCGATGGAAAAACTTTTTTGTAATGAAATCCACTTCCCGATGGTTACGAAACAAAAACGGCGTATCGAGGATACGCACCTCGGGTAAAATTTCGCCCAGCCCCACACCGGTAAATCCCGCGCTGTGCAACTGATTGATGCGGATTTTGCGAATCACATCCATCTCGTCGCCCTGTACGCCGCCGGCATAAATTTTAAATTTCACCTTGCCGTCGGTCGATTTGAGCAGGTCCGCGCTGAATGCCTTCATCACATTCATCCAGGTGGAGCCCTCGGGCGCCAGGGTGGCAAACTTAATTTTTATTTGCTGCGCCGGTAAAAGCTGAATCAGTAGAAACAGTACAAAAAGTAGTCGCATCGTTTTTCCTTTGGTTTTATTCATAAATCGTTATTCGTTGCTCTTCAATCTGATATTCCTTTGATTAACAAACGCGGATTGCAGAAGTTTTGCTGGTCACTGACAACGCATTTGTTTCACCCGTAAATCGTTAATCGTTGATTTCCAATCTGAAATCTTCTTTTTAATTCGTGTCCGGTTAAAATTGAAACTGCCTGAAAGAACTGTAATACCAAGGTATTAAGGGAAATGTATACTAACAGGACTTGTTTCAAAACCCACCCCCCATCCCCCTCCCTTGACGCTTCAAGGGAGGAGGAGAGTCCCGTGGAATCGGGGCTCGGGGGAGAGTTTGTAAAATAATCTCATTAACAGTACGAGTCTTTTTAATTTAAGCGAACACTATTGATCAACGATTGGAGATTAACGAACGTAGATTGCAGAAGTTTTAGTTCTGAAATCGTTGATAGTTTGTCTTCAAGCTTTATTCTTTCTCATTAGTTTCCGGTTAAATAATCATTCGGGCAAAACAGATAACTTTTAAATTGCCGATGTCTCTTACCCTCTCCTGGCCCGGCAGTTTCGCCGGGCCTTTCCCCTCCCTAATGCATTAGGGAGGGGTGTCCGAAGGACAGGGTGGGTTAGTGATTATGAGAATTCATAAATCAAGTTGCTCGAATATTAAGACACTGTAAGGTCTTTAATGACTGCTGATTATTCAAATCGCTTGTGATTTAACCGGATACTAATGATTCTTTCTCTTGATTAACGATTGGAGATTTACGATGTTTGTAGTTCTAAAACAAATCCTCTTTTTGCTTTTGCAGCCGCCTCGCTTTTTTTTTGGCAATCTGATTGAACAGCCGCATACCGGGCCGAATATTAACCGGGGTCTTCTCAATATGATTTAAATATTGGTCAAAAAGTTCTTCATCCAATATTTTGGCCGCGTAAAATTTTGCCGCATAGACGTAGGCCAATAAAAATGCCTCGTCATTCAGTTTGAAATTCTTTTCGAAATAGGCGCCAGCCTTCTGCGGGTCGCCGCCCATAATGCGTGGCTTCATCCCGTACATACTGCCCTGAAATAAATATACCGCACCGTAGAAAAAATCTGGCTGAAGTTCTTCTACCCGCTGCATATAGCGCTGAATTTCGGGTAGCGCTAAAATCGCTTCCGGATCATTTAGTGAAAGATTAGCGAACCCTGCCCAGGCAAAACCGCTCCAGAAAAGAGCGGGCACATCTTTTTTCCCGTATTTTTTCAGAAAACGCTCCAGATCGGCAAGGCCCTGCTTCCGCGCATTTTCAAACCCTTCTTTTTGATTTAAAACCCGCAGGGCATAATCCCTGGCCCGCAGATAAAACCGTTTGGCCCGCTGCGGATTTTCATCTTCGGCGAATCCAAGCGCGTAGCCGGACCAGCCCTGAGCCAGTAACAAAAGTAATTCTTTATTTTGCGGATCGCTTTTCAGCAGCCCTTCAAGCAGTTTTAAATTGGAGCTCAGCGCCTGTTCGGCAACCTTTAAATCGGATTCTTCGTACAATGCCTCGGCGCTGTTTTCCAGAACCGGCGTCATCTGACGCAGAACAAATACCGTGGGGCTGCAGGAAAAAAGCAGCAGGGCGGCAAAATATATTATCTGTTTTTTCATAGACAACGACACTCATTTTATTAATCGTCGATCTTCAATCGGGCCTTCCTTTGATTAACGAACGCGGATTGCAGAAACTATCTGTGGCAACCTGTTGCAAATCGTCTTTGCGAGGCGGCCGGCTTTTGACGGACGATGAAGTAATCCCCGCGCGGCTACAAGGGATCACTTCGTCCGGCAGCGGCCGGACTCGTGAAGACGGCATGGCCACCACTTTCCCTCGAACAAGTCCCTGCAGGATGACATTTATTATTTCTTAAATCATTATTCGTTGCTCTACAACCGGGCATTCCTTTGATTAACGATTGAAGAGTAACGAACGCGGATTGCAGATTTGGTTATTTCTTTGCCATATTATCGAGATAGGGCTTAATCAAATCGATGGGCAGCGGGAAGATAGTCGTAGTATTTTTCTCCACGCCAATTTCCACAAGCGTTTGTAAAAATCGCAGTTGCAAAGCCGATGGCGTTTCATCAATAATTTTTGCCGCATCGGTTAGTTTTTGCGCGGCCTGAAATTCGCCTTCCGCTGCGATAATTTTAGCCCGGCGTTCCCGTTCCGCTTCGGCTTGTTTGGCCATGGATCGTTTCATCTCTTCCGGCAGGTCGATGTGTTTTACTTCCACCAGCGATACCTTTATACCCCAGGGATCGGAATGCTCGTCGATAATTTCCTGCAATTGGGCATTGATTTTATCCCGCTCGGTCAGTAAATCATCCAGGCTAATTTGGCCAACCACACTGCGCAGCGTGGTTTGGGACAACTGCGATGTGGCAAACAGAAAATTCTCCACTTCTACAACGCTTCTCGAAGGATCCACAACCCGAAAATAGAGGACCGCATTGACCTGAACCGAAACGTTGTCTTTGGTAATCACATCCTGCGGCGGCACATCCATTACCACGGTACGCAGACTGACCTTAACCATTTTATCAATCAGAGGCCACAGAAAAATAATACCCGGCCCTTTGGTTGTGATTAAACGTCCCAATCGGAAAATAACCCCGCGTTCATATTCTTTTAAAATACGAATTGCGCTGGCAAGAATCATAATAATGATTACAAGAATACTTACACCAAACGGCATAACGCCTCCTTTATTTGATGGGTTTAACTTTTAACAACAGTGTTTCACGGTCAACTTCCTGTACTTCCACCCGCTGCCCTTTTTTAATCGGCTGCTCGCTTTCCGCTTTCCAAAATTCGCCGTGTACTTTAATAGTACCCTGTGGATTCAGCGCTTTATAAACCTCTCCTTTTTCACCGGCCATGCCTTCGACGCCGGTGGTTGGTTTTTTACGATAGGTACGCACGACCAGAGTCACAAGAAAAACAAAGAACAGGGTTGTTATTAACACGACAGCGGCAATCACCTGCCAGGATAAATGTAAAAACGGAAGATTGGAATCGAACAACATAACGCTCCCCGCGATTAATGAAATGACGCCCCCGATACTGAGCACTCCGTAACTGGGGATCTTTATTTCCAGCAAAAATAAAATCACCGCAAATACGATTAACAGAATACCGGCATAATTGACAGACAGGGTTTCCATGGCATAGAGGCCCAAAATAAGAGAGATGCCGCCCACCACACCCGGTAAAACCGCGCCGGGATGGTAAAGTTCCAGGGTCAGCCCCAGCATACCGAGCATCATTAAAATATAGGCGATATTGGGATTGGTGATGGTGTCCAGCAGTTTTTCCCGCCAGTTCATTTCGAAGGTAACCACCCGCGCGCCGGCTGTTTTTAACGAAATAACCGCCCCGTCGTCCAGGGCTACTTCCCGGCCGTCAATCACGGTTAACAACGCATCCAGCGTGGGTGCAATATACTCGATCACCTTTAGTTTAAGCGCTTCTTCCGCCGTAATATTGGCGCTCTGGCGGATGGATTTTTCCGCCCAGTCTACATTCCTTCCGCGGCTTTTAGCCATTGATTTTATTTTGGCCACCGCATCGTTAACAACCTTTTCCATCATCGTTTCGCTGGCGCTGGAATCTGGCTTGCCGCCCGGACTGCCGCCGCCAAAAACCGGATGGGCCGAACCGATATTGGTAGACGGCGCCATGGCTGCGATATGGGCGGCATAGGTAATAAAAACCCCGGCTGAAGCAGCCCTGGAACCGGAAGGCGCCACATACACCGCAACCGGCACACGGGAGGTTTGAATCGCTTTTACAATTTTATGCATGGATTCCATTAAACCGCCGGGCGTATCCAATTGTATCACTAATAGCTGCGCTTGTTCTCTTTCGGCCCGATCAATGGCGGAAATAATGTATTCTGTCGCAGCGGGATTGATTACCCCGTTGATAATAATCCGATGGACCGTAGAAGCAAAAAGGAACTGGCAGGATAACAGGATAAAAACGACAACTGTTTTCATTTTTTTCCTATCTGAGTTAGCTGATTGATTTTATTGAAAAATAGAAGGATTCTCTTTTTAAAGCAAGCTGTTTTCGGGATATTTTGAGAAGGAGTTCCGAGCCCCGAGATGGTCTAAAAAGATTAAAATACCACGAACAAATACGGATTTTTTGCACATTTCAATATTCTGCAAGAATACTACCGCTGATAAAAAGAATGATTGAATATAGCAGATTAACGATATTAACAAAATTTTTTAAATAACGTATTTTTTCGGCGACATTGTGTGCTCAGGTACCTTTATTTTATATAAATTTATATTAGTGTCCGGTTAAAAAAGTGAATGTTCTGGTTTGCTGAAAGTTCAAAACAATAGGCTCTATGTTGCTCCGTGTGGGTAAAGGGCCAAAGCTTCGTGTCTGCCTGTAAAGTGTCGCCGCATTACGTAAACATCAATGACTGAAAATATTTTTTAATAACCCACCTGTCCCGATACTCGGGACACCCTCCCTGATATCAGGGAGGGAAGGTTCGGCGGTCATTAGACCCAGCTCACGACAAGCAGCCGAACAGAGAGGGTCAAACCCTTTGAAGCGCTACACAAATGGTATTGACGATGTTTGGGATCTTGTTTTTTCCACCCGCATAATTTAAAACAATTTTATTATCCACACAAAACGACATAGACTCAAATAATAACTCTCCCCTTCCCGAAATCGGGATTTTCCCTCCCTTAAAAAAAAGGGAGGGGATTTAGCCGGAGGCGAGGGGTGTCCCGATCAACAGGCTGTTTCGCAATAATTATACAACTTTATTAAATAATTATTATAGCCTGTAAGTCGGGGTTTCAATCCACGCTCCCGCACGGGGAGCGACTCTGACAAGCAGATAACGGTCGACGGAACGGTGTACGTTTCAATCCACGCTCCCGCACGGGGAGCGACGCCCTGGTCATGCACATTAATGCCAAACCGATGGCCGTTTCAATCCACGCTCCCGCACGGGGAGCGACCAGTCCCACGGTGTTTAGTAATTTTGCGTCGTGGTTTCAATCCACGCTCCCGCACGGGGAGCGACATAATGTTGAGCAGCTTTTGCAGCGCCTCATCGATGTTTCAATCCACGCTCCCGCACGGGGAGCGACGCCGCCAGGTCAAAAAGCCGCGCCCGCACCTGACGGTTTCAATCCACGCTCCCGCACGGGGAGCGACTTCCCAATACTCGCCCAAGGGTATATATGATGCTGTTTCAATCCACGCTCCCGCACGGGGAGCGACAGCTGCCCGCGCGCGTAAAGATACGCCAGTTCGCTGTTTCAATCCACGCTCCCGCACGGGGAGCGACCTCCTTAAGCTGCCGCTGGCCGATGAGGATGGTGGAGTTTCAATCCACGCTCCCGCACGGGGAGCGACGCAGCGGCCAGTGTGGGCGGCGATATGGTTGTCTGGGTTTCAATCCACGCTCCCGCACGGGGAGCGACGGATGGCGAATTGCAGGTTGAACTCGGCGATGGTGTTTCAATCCACGCTCCCGCACGGGGAGCGACATGGCGTCGGAATCCGAGTTCGGTGTTATGTCGTCGGTTTCAATCCACGCTCCCGCACGGGGAGCGACTAAATCCAACGGCGAATCTTGTGCGATAGGCGTAGTTTCAATCCACGCTCCCGCACGGGGAGCGACAAGCGAAAAGCAATATACTTGTGATATATGTAATGGTTTCAATCCACGCTCCCGCACGGGGAGCGACTTTTACCGAAGAAATCATCGACGATATGGGCTTAATGTTTCAATCCACGCTCCCGCACGGGGAGCGACACTATTGTCACTTTGAAGTCAGTAAAGGAACAGATGAAGTTTCAATCCACGCTCCCGCACGGGGAGCGACAATTCTAAATCGTCCATCTTTGCAAAGCTAATTGTTTCAATCCACGCTCCCGCACGGGGAGCGACAAACATACACTAAAAACAAACATCTATAATACGTCTGTTTCAATCCACGCTCCCGCACGGGGAGCGACTGTATTTTTTTCGGCCCTTGCTATCAGTGGGTTGAATGGCCGTTTTTTGCGAACCTTCTTTTCACAGTGTTTTTTGAAGTTTTCAGTATTTTTGTTAGTTTACTGTTTCTTTTACTGTTAGACAGTTTATTTTTTTTGTGCTCGCTTGGGGTTCGCTAAACGAATAATGTCCCCTCCACGTCATAGGTCTCTTTGGCGCCCACATGTTCAATACGTTTCTTCCAATTTGCGCCAAGAAAGTAGAATCGCAGGCTATCTTCCTCTTCCTTTATTTCATTTATTAACTGTTGCCGCACTTCCACCCATTTTGCCGGTTCCAGAGAGCATTCAAATACGCTGTGCTGCACTCGCTGTCCGTAATTTACACATATTTTTGCCACTCTCCGCAGCCGTTTTGCGCCGGCCTTATTTTTTGTTACGATATCGTAGGTTATAAGAACCATCATATTCTTTATCCCTTCTTATCTCCCGCGTAAAAACGCATGGAATGTTTTTTTATCCTTTACCTACACAATTTTAATATTTATTATTTCCAGATAAAAGGCGGATAGGCATCCAGATCATCTCTGAAATAACGGGACAATAATTGTGCTTGCGCCATCAACAGCATTCCCACAGGAATTTTTTCCTGCAAAAAGGGGTGGGTAATTTCTTCATGTTTACGTTCCTGCCATGCAGTCAACACAATTTTTCTCGTATCATCATCCATTAACACTGCTCCGGATGCGCTAATTTTGAATCCTTTTTTACGTACTTTTTTTAAATTAATGAGCGATAAGACTAAGCGGTCTGCCAGATATGGACGGAATTCTTCCATTAAATCCAGGGCCAGACCTAACCTGCCCGGACGGTCACGGTGTAAAAATCCTACGGCCGGGTCCAAACCAACTGTTTCCAGTGCCGATCGGGCGTCGTGATACAAAAGCATATATACAAATGACAGAAGACAGTTCACTTCGTCGAGCGGCGGACGGCGGTTGCGGGTCTTAAATTGAAACTCTTCTTTTTGTGCTAATATCAGATGATCAAATACCCTAAAATAATCGGCCGCGGCTATTCCTTCAATACCGCGCAGGGTATTTAGTTTTTCATTTTGCTCCAAATTTTTTAAATGAATCCGCAGACGTCCGCGGGCCTCTATTAATTTTTTGCCGTCCACTTTATTCTTATGATCGCGCAGCGCCCTGCTAATTACCGAAAGGCTGTTCATAATTTTACCATTGATAAATCCCCAGGCTAGCAAAGCGGAATCTTCTTCATTGTCCGCTTGGCGGTATTGCTCACGGCGTAGCAGCACATTTCCGGAAACTTCGCCCTGAACACGGGCAAGAAATTTTCCATACTGCGAAAGAAAGCTCACCGAAACATCATTTTTGCCGCAATGCCCCAGCAGATAAGGGCTACAGGAAACCTGCCCAAAACAAACGATGGATGAAATGGTATGAATAGGCAGACGCAGGCGTACTTTTTCATCTACTTTTACAGCAATGGTTTCGCCGTCTTTATAAAGATAGGTTCCCTGCGTTGTTACGTATAAGGTATTAAGCATTTTTCTCATAAAAATTGTCCTGCCATTCTTTTGATATATTTGGAAGCTTGCGTTGTGCCGCCAGTTTTTTTTGGCAGGCACTTATTGATTAATGAACAAGAATTACATTTTTTTGAATATTCTGCCTTTGGGGTTTTTCTCGTTCGAAACATCTCGTGAATTTTTTGCGCGGTTTTTTCTGTTTGGCCGCGCAGTTCTTCGGTAAAAACAACCAAGTGTCTTCGCCTGCTCTTTCCGTAGAACAGGGCACCTTCGGGTATATTAATGTCTAACATTTCTTCGAGACATACAGCCTGGGCACAAAGCTGTACCTCATCCGAGTGGTCCCGTTTTGGTTTCCCGTGTTTGTATTCCACCGGAAAAGCAGACCATCTACCGGAAAAACCCGACAGAGTACAGCCGGCACCTGTGTTTTTTATTTTATTAAATTCAACAATATCTGTTTGGCCGGACAAGCCCAGTCTTTTAGAAAACAAACGCAGACCGTGTGCAATAATTTTATTTACCCGTTTTTCATATTTTGTTTCGTGGGCCTTTTCGTGCATAATCCGGCCTAAGGCGGTAAGCATGTTTTCAGTCCAAACCTGTTCAACATGAATCAATGCGCATTGCCTTGGACAAAACAGGAAATGCTGTAATGCAGAAAGCAGAATATAGTCATTTTCCTCGTAATTCATTTTACCTCTTTTAGTCCCCCTGATTCAACAGAGAAAACCCAGTGTACGATATGACCGTTCCCTTCCCTGTTGCATCAGGGAAGGGTTAGGGTTGGGTAAGATTTGAACACTTTTTATAAATCCTTGGTTCGTTTTATTTTCTTACCCCCTGCGGTCCCCCTGATTCAACAGGGGGACATATTAGCCACAAACGATTTGAAATATTAGGATCACTTTTTTGCATTTTAGATTGCGCATATTTGATCTTTAATACAAATTAGGACCTTATTAATATTTTCTAATACATCCGTATTCTTGAACCGAATTACTTTAATCTTTTTTAAAGACAACAGTTCTGTTCTAGCCTGATCATATTCCTTTTGACTTTCATGAACTCCGCCATCAACTTCAATAATAAGCCGTAGCTTATGGCAATAAAAATCCGCAATAAAAAATTTTAATCTATCATCCTTTTTATAAAAAACCGGATGCTGAAACAAAAATTTATAGTCCATAAACTGCTTTCCCTTTAGCTTTGTCCATAAAGCTTTTTCCGCTTCAGTGGGGTTAGCCCTCATTTGGCAAGCTAATTGTCTTGCAATTTGCTGGGGTCTTAATCGCTGTTTATACATAAGCAACAACCTTTTTACCGTTCCCTTCCCTGTTGCATCAGGGAAGGGTTAGGGTTGGGTAAGCTTTGGCAAATTTACCAGCGACTGTTAACGGGTTCATTTTTACCCCCTGTTGATCAGGCTAACTTATTTTCGTACGTAACCCGGGAAGGAACGCCGCTTTCGTCAAATAGAAGTTCATAGTCCGACCAGTTTCTTGGCAAATCTGTTTTCTTTTCTATTGTAACCAGATCGAATAACTGACCGGAACGGGCGTTTCCCAGATGTGAATCGTGTTTAAACACAATCAAAGCGCGGGGATTCATTTCGCCTCTGGCAGCGGCGCGGTCGTGCTCAAAAGCATTTATCAGCGCTTCCCAAAGTAATTCCAGATCCTTTTCTGAGAAACCAGATTTAACGGCGTCAACTGCCGAGATAAATCCATGCATCCTGTATAAACCGTAAGGCACGGTAGCTTTACGTCCGAAGGTGGAAGCATTCTCGCGTTTTTCCTGTTTTTTAGCGTCCTCTTCAGTTGTTACGGCACAGCGGGTAATGGAATGCTCGGCCTGGAAAATACGGTCTACTGAGCGGGAAAAGGTAAACTGCACCGGGCCGCGTATCGTCCCTGCTGGTTTTTTACCGGTACTCAGAACGGCGCCAAATGTACGGATATCAAAATAAACTTTACTTAAATCCCGCTGTCTTTCTTCAGTTGCATCACCGTCCACTTTTTCTATAATCGTATTTAAAACCTGCCCGTGACGGATAAATATATCATAGGGTGCGGTAAGGCTGTGTTTCAAAGATACGTAGTCGCGCACTTTGCGTTTAATGGCCACATCTGTAACCAAACCATGCTGATTTTCAGCGTCAACGCGAGGCAGGTTTGCCTGATCGGGGTCGCCATTGGGATTACCATCTTTTACGTCAAACAGATATACAAAATCATAGCGGTTTTTTATTGGATTACTCATTTTCGGTCTCCTCGTTATCGTTTAACTGATTTTTCTTTTCCATTGCTTTTGCATAACTTTCATGTTTTTGATGGTAATAGCCAAGGGCAAACTGGCCCTGTTCTTCAAGGGTAAGCGAAGCTGGAAAATCCGGCAGCAAGGCGCAAAGTCCCTGAAGTTCTTTGTCTAAATTTACGGCATAGCCCGGTTTGTCCGATCGCAGTTTGGATAAATGATTTTGTGATAGTTTCATTAAACGGCCAAAAGCCGGCGCAGGAGTCGTTGAGGCAAAAGAGAAAAAACGATCACGGATACCCGCATTTAATTCTGACCCCAGCGCAGCCTGTTGTATTTTTTCCAAAACCGAAAAAATACGACCGCTTAAATAGGCCGGGTTGTTGTTTTCATTATCCAGTTTTTCTTTCATTTTAAAACCTCCGGTTTGTTTATTAAAATTTCGGTTTAATACCAATTTTATCAGCGCCGCACGTTCTTTAGTAAAAGGGTCTCTTTTATCCTCTTCAGTTCCGGCCAGGCAAACCCGTTTTAAAACAGCGCTAAGAATCCACAAAGGCGGAGCGCCACCTTTTATTGCGGCCTTCCAAAGATAAGCGGCAACCCGGCTTTGGGTGGTATCGTTTTTTATTTTTTCGTTGGCAGCCGAACGGGACAAGGCATAGAGGGAAGAGTACTTGGTTTCGTTATACGAAATTATTTTTATATCTTCAAACCATCCGGCAATACTACGGCGATACTCCTTTAAACTGATCTCCAGCCAATCCCGAATAGCAATACGCGCAGCTGCTCCGGAAAGCGTACAGGAATAAAAAATATCTTCTTCCATAAATTGCTCTACCGTTTCATTTCCTGAAACAACAGACTGAATTAATTTACTTACTGTTTGTTCATCCGGTTCTTCTAAGATATCAATCTCATTTACCTCCCGGTTATCTTTGGTCCAGAAAATAACAGCAGTGTCGGCGCCAAGATTTTTACGGTGTTTATATTTAAAGTATTTTTTCTTTTCCCCATCCGCCGGTATTTCATCACCTTCATTTAATAAATAATTAAGTCCTTCCACATATTTCCTTGCACAAACTGTGCAAAAAGATGAATTTAGGTTACCTCTAAGATTGTAAGATTCAAATGCTTTTTCATTGTATGAGACCAGCGCACATCCGGCTGACTGTCCGTCAGGAACCCGTTTTATCATACCGTGTGGCTGATCGATTACCGGATATTTATTTTAGCCACAAATAGAGCATCTTTTTTTACCTGATTTGGAAATGATTTCTTTTTGATTTCTTTCAAACTTTGAAATAATTGAAACATACACTTCTTCTTTTTCATGAATGCGTTTATCCTCGCCCACGAGACGAAACGCCATATTCCCAATTTGTTTGATTCCATCAAGTATTGCCGGAAAAGCTGCAAACGCCTTTTCATATCCACCTTCCTTGTTTTTTCCATAGAAAAGAAAAACCGGGGCCAAAGCGGAAACATCTTGGTACGCTGATAATTTTTCAATAAATAAATGGTGTTTTACTCTAGCCGATTTTTTTGATTTCTCGTCTGATTTTTCTTTTGTATCAAAACATAGTACCTCTTCGGGCTTATCAAGCAAAAAACGGGCGCTTCCCTTTTTTGATACCAAAGCTTCTGCTTGTGTAGATATCTTACCCACATTCTGAAATGCAAAAAAAGAACCGTCCGGCTTTATCAGTAAATCAAACATTATATACTCTTCTTTCAGAGCATCATGGATAAATTTTCCTTCATCCTGTTGTTGGCGCAGCTGTTCTCCAAACAAGCACAGTTCCCTAATCATCAACAGCCTCTCTTTCTTCCGACTGTTTAAAATCGTAGAGTAACGCCGAAAGTTCCAGGTCGCTTTGTGGCTGAAAATGGGTTGCTTCCATCATCTTTTCATTTTCAGCTACCTCACAGTTTAATACACCCTGATTAATAGATACATCATAAAAAAACAACGGCCTGGGTTTACCATTATCATAAAAAATATCGAACAGCATACTACCAATGGGGATTGTGTCGGGAATCGGTTTGTCCGCTTCGACCGCTTCCATAAATTCCGCGGCGAACTCGCGTGTTCCTAAAAAGGGTCGTCGAAAACACTGGCCTTTGTGCACACGACGTTTGAACATTTCCAGATATTTAATCGGTGGATTTTTCGAACTGAATTTTTCCTGATATATGGAAGCCTCAATAACGTAGGCGACGTCTTTTAGAATGATACTGTTTCTCTGCGCACGATGTTTTGGTTTAAATCTGTTATCCAATGCATCAATTTCAACTGGGTTATTTCCCTGTTTTGATTTTAATTCATTCCGCTTCACCGAATCGAAACGCACCGGCTTTAGAACCAGAATTCGGCGCACATACCATTTAAATTCCGGTTTCCACAGGATGGAATCTAAAATGCCCCGCGCCGCCGATGGCGTCATACAGGGATAGGTCATCCGTTCCACTTTTAAATCCGGACGGGTAAAACAAGCATAGTCACCCGTTACTTTAACCCGCACAATTTCTTTAGCTAACATATTGACCTCCTTTTATATTATTGTTTCCGCCAAATTAATATCTTCGACTATTCCGCTATCCATATGGTAATTACCAAACCACACCCTAAATCCCGGTGATTTTTCTTCCCACATTTCCAGATTCCGGTTTAAAAAGGCATCGTACACCTGAACCGAATATAGCTGAACTTCCCTGAAATCATCCCGCGACAAACCCGGTTTATATTTTAAACGTTCATACAATTCTTTTGAACTTTGATTATAATTCCATATAAATAACGATTTCGTTGGATTGTCGACGATACGATAAATAGCAGCAGTCGTTTTAAAATTAAAACTCTTTCGGCTATTATTTACCCTTTTCCTGTCGTCGTCTACATATAGTTTAAGGGCGCTTAAATAGTATTCTGTGTAAAACGATGGGTCATAGATTATTTCAAAATCATTATTCAGTAATTCCAGCGTATGATCACTGAGAGAGGAATAGAGGGGATCGGGCATTGTTTTATCGCTTAAACGGAATACGTAAACCTCTCCGCTGTTTTCCAAATTCCCTTCGCGATTACAACGGCCGGCGGCCTGGATAATAGAATCGAGTGGGGCGTGTTCCCGAAAAACAACGGGGAAATCCAGATCCACCCCGGCTTCAATTAATTGGGTTGAGGCCACGAAAGTTCTCTTGTTTGTTTTCTTTATTTCAGACTTTATTCTGCCGATTACATCCTTTCTATGCGCCGGGCACATAGAAGTGGAAAGATGAAAACAGATGTCCCACTCGGAACTCAGCTCCGCCAATTCAAACGCCTGCAGTGCTTTCTTTTTAGTGTTAAAAACAGCAAGAAGCGCCTTTCGTTTTTTGCCCGCTTTTTGAATAATAGTTTCAATATCCTGTTCGGATTGCTTATCGAATGTATACTTAACCCGTTGCGACACTTTAAATAGTTCGACAGGGTTTTCCACAAGGGGAAAAATGAAATCAATTCCATTTTCAAACTGCCGGTTTTTCTCAAATGCCGGCTGCGTTGCCGTACAAAACAGAAAAGATGTCTTCATCATTCTCTGTACATTTTTTAACATTGTCAGGGTGGGCGTCACCAGTTCTTTGGGCAGGATTTGCACCTCATCGAAAATAACGACAGCATTGGCAATATTATGCACTTTCCGGCATTTGGATGGTTTGTTTGAAAATAGCGATTCAAAAAATTGCACTGTTGTGGTAATGATAATCGGATAGTCCCAGTTTTCCGTTGCCAGTTTCTGGATACTTTTTTCTCCGTCATTTATTTTACTATCGTTCTCTTCGTTATACGATGAATGATGTTCCAGTACAACCTTTTTCCCAAAGATGCGTTTTAATTCCAATGCGGTTTGATCGATGATATTTACAAAAGGAAGGACTATAATAATCCTCTTAAGATGATTATATTTTGCATGCAAAAGCGCCCAGTTTACTGAGGTCAGTGTTTTCCCCAATCCAGTTGGCAGATTTAATGAAAAGAACCCTTGTTTCATCTGTGCTTTGCTGAGTGCAAAAATACGTGCTTCATTCCGTAATTGATTAATTTTCCCTTTTTTATTTTTTGAGCTAAGTTCGTTTTCGATTTTAGCTAATAAAAAATTATAGTTCAGCTCCAAATGCATTCTTTTTACAGATGAAACAAGATTAAAATGTCTCTCGGTATCCAGCCAGTCCGCGTCGGTTAAAGCGCTGAATAAATAACGCACAAAGAGTTCGCGTTCAAAGATATTTTCATAAGTTGGTTTTTGAATAAGGAAATCATTTTTCGTTAAATTCAGTTCTTCCATGAAAGTATCAGTTAATTCCTTAAATTCCGGTAAATCTGTTTTTATAAATTTATCCGTGCTAATTTGCCAATCAATTTTATCAGGTAATCCCTTATGGTGGCCGTCAATGGCAAATGAGGCTTCATTCAATTTTAATTTCCTCGCCAAAGCGGCACCCCAGGCCGCATGCGGAGTACGTGGACCATTCTCCAGTAGATATTCTTGAAAAGCCTTTTGGTATTTACCAAAATCATGTAATAGTCCGGTCAAATAAAATATATCTTTGTACATCATATTGGATAATAATGATACCATTATACCGGCTGATGAATAAAGATGATCAGCTAGAAAATGAGTTTGTTCTTCATCATTTTCTGAATGGGCAATCGGCTTGGATTTCAACATTTTTTTTCTTTCATTTCCATATAGAGCGTTTCTGATATTTATTTTTAGAAATGTAAATTACGGCAACCCTGCTTTACCGAATTCGTCCTTCATAGCCCGGCGGTTACTGAATTTATCATATAAATGCCTGATAAAATTTTGCGCCATTTCAGACGTTTTTTTATCCTTTATTTTGTATAAAAGCTTTAACCACTCGGCGGTCTGCCGGTAATAATTCCGCCCTGTATTTTCATCTAAATATTTTTCTGCAAGTATCGAGATAATTTTATATACCTGGTCAGGATAAATATTGACAATCGGACGCAGATAGGCCACCGCCGGACTTGAGCCCGATTTTTTTTGTGCATGCGTTAAAAGATTTTCATAGGCCTTTTCTTCAACCAAAAGCTGGATATAAAACCGCTCTGTACTCCAGCTTCCCTCAAGGCTGTCAATAAATTCCCTGGCCGCTTCCGGTCCGTATGCCTTTTTAAACTCTTTAAATAATTTAATGGTTTGCACCTTTTGGGTATGCGCGCTTAGAATATTTTTATATAATTCAGGACTGTCTTTCGTGTTTAGGTATTTGTAAAAAAAGGGAATAAATATTTTATCAAAGCGAAAGGCAATATCCCAGGCCAACTGAATTAATTTATCTTTATTGTTTTTAAAATGTTCCAGCAGCTTTTCGGCAACCCTTTGATTAACCCGGTAATATTTTTCTGCTGTTCTCAGCCATTTATCCGCTTCATCTGTTTTTTCATAAATTAATAATAACAGTTCACAATAGTCTTCTTCTGCTAGACCCGAACTTTTTTTTAGGAATCCCAAAAGAGAGGCGGCAATATTTTTGGTTTTTATACAGCTCAGGAATAAAGCGTTAAAATCACTGAATTGATAGATTTGCCTTTTCCTTTTTTTATTAAAACGGCCAAAATAGACCTCGATTAATTTCATATAAACTTGCTCTTCTACAGAAAGCGCAGCAAAACGGGATGTGAATTCATTTAATAATTGCATCACTATTATTTCTGCCAAATCGTACAATACTTCTTCCTCATAAATACATGCCGGATCGGTAATATCATCAAAATTAGCCGTACCGATTGCTTCGTATATTGCTAATATGTATTTAAAAGAACCGATAATATTTCGCGTTTCCAATAATTCCAGAGCCTGGTTTTTATACTCCGATAGAATATCATCAAACTCGGCTTGCGCTCCGTCCTGCAATACCTGCCAGTCTTCCCGGTATCCGTACACTTCCGGTGCGCTATCATAAAAACGTGTAAAATCTTCTAAATCAAAATTTTCAATAGCTTTTCTAATTTCTTTTACCAAGGTATCAATTCGAATATCTGATCCTAAATCTTCCGCACCTTTTACCATTACCTCGAAACGCTTATACAGAACAGGATACTCTTTTAATGTATCCGCTAAGAACTTTTCTTTCTGCGGAGCAGTTGCTTTCTCTAATAATTCACTGATTTCTGGTTTAAGGATTTCGGCTAACTGTGGAGCCTTTATTTTAGCGGTTTTATTTTTATTTTCTATCATCCACAAACCTAAGGCTATTTGGTGTTTACAGAAGTATTCATAAGGACAGTTGCAGGAAAACAAAAATCCGTCTTTTGTTTTTTCTGCCGTAACGGTATAACGGCGCGAGCCTAATACCGATGCAGTAACTTGTTTCTCTGTTACTTTAACTTTCCTTACCGCTCCTTCATTATATAAATCTTCACCTCTCCAAAAAATCCGCTCAGGAACGATACTTTTTAAATATTCTTTCGATAATTCACTCATCCATAAAACTCCTTTTACAAAAATCACCTTCTATTTCTTGTTTTCAAACATCAGCATCTGCCGCAAAGTACGCATAATCTGGATATTAACCTGAACGGCACGTTTACTGTTCAGTACCGAAGAAAGCATAGATACCCCCTGCTCGGTAAATGCATATGGCGCTTTTCGTCTGCCTCCCCATCTTGAAGTCGCAATTTGCGACTTCAAATTCATAAATTCTTCTTTCGTTAGCTGAAACATAAAATCTTCAGGAAATCTGTCTTTATTTCTTTTAACCTGTTCATTTATTCGTTTTGTTTCAACTCCATATAGAGCGGCCAAGTCCCGATCCGGCATCACCTTCTGACCACGAATTAAATAAATCAGGTTCTCAATATTTTCAACCGGAATAACACTATTCATTGCAAACCTCCAAACAATAAAACCAGCGTTGGATCTCTTAAAAATATAAATACGAAAACCGTTAAAACTAAAAGAAAGAATTATTAAAAACTACGTTGCTTTTTCTATGATACGCAATCTAATTTTGGCCTCTTTTCAACTCTTCTTACCCTGGTTTTATTGTAACTGGTTCTTAAGCATTTCGGGCGATTCTGTAAGCAGAAACATCCATAAAGGAATACAATCAATTGTTTTACCGCTTTCCTCTTTTTTATCAAGTATGTTTTTTGTGATCAATAATCCTCTTGATAAATTTTTAACGCGTAAATAATAGAACAGGCCCTCCCATTCACGCTCCGGAATATCATCCGTATAGGTTACATTTATAGGGAAACCATCGTCTATAATAAAATCGATCTCAATTTTTGATTTCCAGTAAAACACTTCTTTCCCCCAGGTGTTTTTAAGTTGCAGAAAAACTATGTTTTCCGCCATTTTCGATAAATCTTCCTGAACGGTTTGCTTAACTGCGAAAAAAAGTCCGGTATCGACGCAATATATTTTTTGTGGCTTTTTTATCTGTAGTCTTTCATTGGCGGAATAAGAAAAAAGAGTTGTTGTGTCCAGTAAGAAAACCTGCTTATAGTAATTGATTAACTGAGAAATGGTCGCTCTGCCGGAACCTAGTATTTGTGCAATCCGATTTACGCTTATTTCGTTACTGTTGTTCGACAGCAGATAATGAAGCAGCTTTTGAAGCAAATCCAAATTTTTTATGGCATATCGTTTGGAAATATCTTTAAATAGAATATCCGTCAGATATTGTTGCAATTGCAATTCTTTAGCCTCTACACGCCCAAACAGGATTTCGGGAAATCCACCGGTTTGCAGAAATTTGTACACGAATGCGACCAATTCTTTATTTTGTCGGGAAAGATAAAAATGATGCGGACCCTTTTCCTGGAGTAATTTTAAAAAATTTGGTTTTTTATAACTGAGATACTCTAAAAAGTTCAATGGAAAAACTGTTAATGAAATGTGCCTTCCTGTAATTAGTGTGGACAGAGCCCCTGTTAATAATGCTGAAGAAGAACCGGATATGATTATTTTAAGATGCGCATTTTTATCATAATTTGTTCGTAACCAGCGTTCAAAATTTTTTATAGTTTGTATTTCATCAAGGAATAAATAAACTTTTCCCTTCGGTTTGTTTAGCTTTATATATTGTTGATAAATGTTTTCAAGAAAATCAGTATCGCGATTAACACCAAATCTAAAATCTTCAAGATTAATACTAAAAATATTTTTTTCAGGAACGCCACTATCCAATAATGCATCAATGCAAAGCTTTAATATACTGCTCTTACCCGATCTGCGAATGCCGATTACTGAAACAATTTCACGCCGTTCTAATAAGAGCGATAATTGATTTTGATAATAAGGCCTTTTCACCAGCTTGCTTCGGTAGTTACTGTTTTTCCAGAATTTATTATACTCGGCCAATATTTTTTCCATGCCAACCCTTTCCACTTGTTATATCAACTGTACAAGCAAAGTACTTGTAACTACAAACGAACAAGTAATTTACTTGCATAGTATAGCTGCCAAGTAAGCCGGTGTCAAGAGATTTTATTTAAACAATTATAATTTCAATAGTGTCCGGTTTAATTTAGAAAATTTGCCCTGTTAAAGAGATTATTTTAAAAACTCTCCCCCGAGCCCCAATTTCACGGGACTCGTCCCCTCCCTTGACGCTTCAAGGGAGGGGGATGGGGGTGGGTTCCGAATCGAGTCCTGTTAATTCGTATTTCCCTTAATTTCCTGGAATTACAGAATCTCCAGACACTTGTTATTTTTTAACCGGACACTAATGTTATAATTAAACCCTCTATCCTTTCAGACATTCATTGCAACTTCCAAACACTAAAACCAGCGGTGGATCTTTTAAAAATATAAATTAAAATACGGAAGCCGTAATATGCAGGAAACAATGATTAAAAAATAATAGGAAAGATAAGGAATAAAGCAGCAATAATAAAACAAAAAAACGCCACCCCTTTTTTATGCCCGGCAGCATTTAATACCTTAGCTTTTTGCCGCAGAATGGGATTGTTCTTTTGGCAAAGCGCTCAGACAGGATAACAAGATTCACTAAACTTCTTCTGTTGAAAATCCTGTTTCCCGATCTTAAAAGTAAAAAAACGGAAGAAGAAAAATATTCCTATAGTGAAAACCAATAATTCATTTTAATTAGAAATACATTGGTAGGATGCGTATCAAACAGATCGCTCATATCATCCCCCAATGAAAAATCCCGCATATTGTTAAACGCGCTACGGTTTTGCGACCAAACGAAATACAGCAACGAACCGGGTTTGTATTCCCAGCGGATTACCAAATTGGATAAAAACTCCTGTACATTAAAATCGGGTTTTCCGAAACCATAGTCTTCACTGCCATCCCCGGTTTCATCAATGGAATACCAGTCATTCGTTTTATCGTATGAAATGGAGGCATCCGAATAAACTGTGTAGCGATTGTCGCCCTTGCCGCGCGGATTATCGATCTGTTTGAAAACACTGTAAACTCCAGCCGAAGTAAAGGGCTGACCAAAATACTGCACCGAAAGATTGGGCGTGGGGCTGTAGTTTAGCCTAAAAACAAGCCCGGCCGTATTTTGCTTTAAGCGGCCAAAAACATAACGCTCGTCCCCGTTTAAATCCCGCTGATCCACATACTGAAGATTCTCTACCCGATACGCGTAAAACGGATTCATACTGATATTAATTTGCTCATTTACCTTATAGTACAAGCGGACATTCCCGTTAATGCGTTTGGAAATTCCATCATCGTTAAAATTTGTAGAGACAGAAGAGCTAATTTGTACGTCTTTGCGCGAATCACTGGAAACATATCCCCAGTTATTCCATCCACCCTGGTAGGCCGCCATCGGCCCGCCGCGCAAGAGACTCGCCGTCAATCCCGCCTGCTGCCGGTTGACGCCCATTCCAACGCTCCAGTAGTTTAAAAACTGGCCGTGCACATTTATATTCCCGCCGGTAAAGAGATGGTCGCCGTCAAAATTCCAGCCCTGCCATTCATTAAAATTAATTCTGTAACTACGGAAAATCCCAACCGGATTTCGTTCCCGGTAGCTGATCCAGACAAAATTTAAAAATTTATCCGCCTCGCGCAGAAAACCGATGTCATTAATTTCAAACCCCGGAGAACGCCAGGTACCGCCGGTACCGAAGTTCCAGTTGCTTTTCCCTCCGCGACCGATGGCGTACGAACCTCCGTGACCGCTAAGCGACGTGCGGGAACTATCCAAGTGCACATGCCCGGCATCCGGCCGCTGGTAGTATCGCGCCGCCGAACGTTGCGCCTGTACGATGGCTTCCGGCTTTCCGGTGAGATAACTGCCCGCCGCTTTAAAGCTGATAAAATAAGTCTTATCCGCCCATTGGTGGCGAAAATCAATGCCGCCCGTATAGGCCGATTTATTTAGAAAATCTAAATGCCTATCTTCAATTTTACGATTAACCGCCGTCAGAATCCCGCCAAAAGAAGTATTGCCTTCATTAAAATCTTTTTGCAGGCGATTAACAAAATAATTGGTTAACGGTTCTACGGTAGCCTTTTTACGATTACCATTAAAATCGAGCTCGGCCTTTTCGATACGGGTTACCGCATCCAAAATACCCACGGACCAGCCGGTTTTTGTTTTACCGCTAATCTTTGCGGCGCCGAGAATTGCCGTTTGCGCGGGCTGATCCACATAATCATAATGAAACCCGTCATCGCCATCGGGATAATAGTGGGGCCTGCGACCGATACGGCGCGAATAAAACAACTGTTCGGCCGACATATCGCCGTCGCCCATTGCCATCGGAAAAGAAAAAATATGTTCCCCTTCGATAAAAAAGGGACGTTTTTCTTCGAAAAAGGTCTCGTAAGCGGATAGGTTCACTTCCGAGGGGTCGGCTTCCACCTGACCGAAATCGGGATTAATGGTCACATCCATCGTTAAATCACTGGTTAGCCCGATTTTAGCGTCCAGCCCCATATTGCCGTCAAAATCGCTGCCGTCCGCAAAAGGATTTCCTTTTTGTCTTTCATAACGGGTTAAGCTGCCCACCGCATAGGGCATAATTTCTACCCGTAAAGGCATTTTTATATCTTTAATTCCCCGGATAGTACCAAAAAAAGAGACCATTCCCGGATCATCTTTAGCCATAGGCTGCCACATATCCTCTTCCTGCTTGCGGAATATCTTTCGTAACACCTGAAAACCCCACACCTGTTCTTCTTTGTCGGCAAAACGTAATTGACTGTAAGGGATACGCATCTCCGCTGCCCAGCCGGAATCGGATCGGGTCACGGCGCCTTCCCAAACCGGGTCCCAGCTATCATCACTCCGATCGCCGTCCTCGGTAAAAATGATATCCATTTTAACGCCGGCCGCATTGATACCAAAGGTAAAAGCGGTGCGTTTATCAAAATAACTGTCTAAGCCCACGGCAATAAAATCACTGTCTTCCACATCATCCCGACGCGAAATCCGGGCCGTAATTTTATCCGGCTGCGCATCGTAACACATTAAAGCGAAATAAATGTTTTTAGCTCCATAGAGAACCTTAAATAATGTGCGTTCGCTTGCGGGCTCACCTTCATTGGGATTTAACTGCGTAAAAGAACCCCTCCAGGGCGCTGCCTGCCAGGCCGGTTCTTCAAATAACCCGTCAATTCGCGGCGCTTCTGCATTGAGTTTTGCAGCATAGTGGGTGCGTTTTGCCGCCGGTTTTTTATCCTGCGCCTGCAAAAAAGCGCTATTCAAAAGGATTAATAAAAAAGACAGTAAAAAATTTTTCATTTAAACTCCGGATTACGTAACATCAATCAAGACAATTTTGGGCAATTTACGAGATTGGTATTGTTTTGTTTCAGCCTAAAACAAGCAGCGTGTTTTTTGGGGATGGAAAAGCTTTTTTTAACCCTGAGGATAGCGCAAATAAATATTTACCTAAATTTCTAAAGTTAAATTATTAAGTAATAACAAAATACAAACGCCAAATTCTTAAATTTAAACATACCTCTACAAGGTGATTTTTGTTTGAAATTTAGGTTGTTGTTTTTTTGATTTTTGTTATTTGTACTTTGGAATTTAAGGGAGTAATTTTTTGCGCTCTTTGCGATAAAGGCCAATACAGGTAACCTGGTTTTTTAGGCTAAACTTTTTAATGCCTCTTCCTGGGCTTAGCTATTTTTTAGGTTGCTTCGCTTACACCCGCAAAGACGGGTAAAGGCGTCATTGCGAGGCGCAAAGGATGCGTAGCGAAGCAATCCCCGATATACTGCGTTTAAAAGGTCTGTTTCCGAGCGAAAGATATGATCGGCTTTTTTAATAACGAGAGTCATAAAAAAACGGACAAGCCACCCAGAGCGTTTTGAGTAGAATATTTAATCTGTTTAATAAGCACGATTCAATAAAGAGGATTTTAAGATAAAAATGAACCGGAAAAAATATTTAAAACAATCCGCTGCCAAAGCAGCCAGGCAAGCAGAATTTTATAAATCCCGCAGCCGGCGTTTTGCGTTTCTGCGTCTAACCATCGCTGCCGCCGGGATTGCCGCCGCTATAACGGCGCTTTATCTCGGCAGTGAACTTTTTAGTTTTATTTCTATTTTTCTGCTTATACTTGTTTTTACCGCCACGGCAAAAATACACGAGGCCATTAAAAAAACAATCCATACCTTTGAAACCTGGCGGCAGATCAAACAGATGCATTTAAACCGTTTCCGGTTAAACTGGCAGGCGTTTCCTCCGGACGATGCACCCGAACTTACCGGCCATCCATTTGCAAAGGATTTGGATATCACCGGCCCTTTTTCCCTGCACCGTCTGCTGAACAACTGTGTAACCAAACAGGGCGGCAACCTGCTTTTGCGCTGGCTGACCGAAGAACCGGTATCGGAAAAAAATATTACAACACAGCGGCAACTGGTAAAGGAACTTATCCCTCTGAATCATTTTCGTGATAAAATTTCTCTGCTGGCCAAAACACAATCCGGCGCGCAACTGGATTCCGACACGCTGAATGGCTGGCTGCAAAAATCGGTTACCCGTAAGATTCCCGCGTTTATCCTGCCATTGCTCACGTCTCTGGCCGCAGTGAATATGGTTCTGCTTTTGCTTTACTACCGTTTTAATTTAAACGCTTATTGGATTTTTTCGCTAACCCTGTACATTCTTTTATTTTTAGGATTTGGCCGTCACTCCCACGGCTTGTTTAGCGAAACCGTACATTTGGATGACGAACTGCATAAAACGTCGGCATTGCTTTTATTTCTGCAAAATTTCAACCTTTCCGGCAAACCTGTTTTATCTGCTTTTCTTAAACCCGTACAGGATAAAGCCACAAAACCCGGCGCTTTCTTTTCGAAATTAAAAGGACTGCTGATTGCTGTCGGCCTTCGTCAAAACCCGGTAATCGGCCTTTCTGTCAATTTAATCCTGCCGGTTGATTTTATTTTATTCAACCTGCTGCTACGCTTTAAACGGAAGCTGGCCCTCCGCCTGCCTCCCTGGTTTGAGGTTTTGCATCGCTTGGACGCGCTTTCGGCTCTGGCAAATTTCGCCTGGCTGAATCCCCAATACACCTTTCCGGAATTCTCTAAAAACCCGCTGAAAATTTCTTTTACCGACGTCGGGCATCCGCTCATTCCGGCCGAAAACCGTGTGACTAACGATTTCGAATTAAATCGAACAAAAACGACGGCTCTAATCACGGGATCGAATATGTCCGGCAAGAGCACTTTTCTGCGCACCCTCGGTTGTAATCTCGCTTTAGCCTATACCGGAAGTGTGGTCTGCGCCGCCAACGCTTCCGTTTCCCTGCTGCGCATCCACACCTGTATTCGCGTGGATGACACGCTGGATCAGGGACTCTCCTATTTTTACGCGGAGGTAAAACGCTTAAAATCCATCTTAAACGCCATAGAACAAAAAGACGCCCTGCCGGTCTTTTATCTGATTGATGAAATTTTTAAGGGTACCAATAACCGCGAACGGCTTATCGGCAGCCGCGCTTATATTCGGCATATTGCCAGGGGAAACGATATCGGACTTATTACCAGTCACGATTTGGAACTAACCGTTCTGGAAGAGGAACTGCCCGGATTGCAGAATTATCATTTTGAAGAACAAATTGTAAACGGGCGCATGCAGTTTGATTATAAACTGAAACCCGGCCCCAG
>JAJRSO010000009.1 GCA_024278755.1 Calditrichota bacterium
GCTAAATTTTGAATTTCAGATTTTAAATGAAAAGAACCGTTCCGGGTATACCGTTTATAGTTAAAAAATGGATAACCGGCTCTTTCGAGATTTATGAAGAACGATTGCAGATAGCAGATGTGCGAGAAGAGCAATTTCCCCTTTAAAAAAGGGGGATTAAGGGGGTTGTTCTAAAGAACCAACATTTATCTAAAATTTCCAAAAGGGGATCACCACGCTTCTGTATCGCTCGTGGTGACGAAGGCCCGCAGCGACGAAGCAATCTCCTTCTGCTCTATAAACATAATCGCTTTATTTATACGCCAGATACGGCGTCAGCCAGCGTTCGGCTTCTTTGATACGCATTCCTTTACGCCGGGCATAATCGGCCAACTGATCCTTGCCCAGTTTTTTTATGGCAAAATATTGCGCCTTTGAGTGAGCAAAATAAAACCCGGAAACGGAAGCCGCCGGCTGCATGGCAAACGATTCGGTTAACCGCACGCCGGTTTGTCCGGTTGCATCAAGCAGAGAAAACAGCGTTTTCTTCATTGTGTGATCGGGGCAGGCCGGATAACCGGGCGCAGGACGAATACCCCGGTAGTGTTCTTTAATCAGTTCCCCTATGCTCAGATTTTCTTCGGAAGCATAACCCCACCATTTTTTTCGTACCTGTCTGTGCAGGGCTTCCGCCAAACCTTCGGCCAGCCGGTCGGCCAGAGCTTTTATCATAATTGTCATATACTGATCATCCGAATACTGGCGGAGCAAGAGGTCCATATTTCCGCCTGCCGTTACGACGAAGGCGCCAAGGTAATCGGGGATCCCGCTTTCTTTGGGTGCAATAAAATCGGCTAAAGCTTTATTGGCCGCAGAGGCTTGTTTTTGTTGACGCAAGGTATGAATCACGCTTCGTGTTTTTTCCCGTGTTTCGTCTTCAAACAGTTCAATATCGTCTCCGGCGCTGTTTGCCGGAAAGAAACCAATCACCGCTCTTGCGGTTAAAAGATTTCCGGATATGACAGCATCCAGCGTATTCTGAGCATCGGCAAATAAACGGGAAGCCTCATGACCATATTTATTATGCTTTAAAATATCCGGGTAACGACCTTTTAAATCCCAGGTCTTAAAAAAAGGCGTCCAGTCGATATAAGGCCGGATTTCATTTAGGGGAAAAGGGTCAAAGGTTTTGCTTCCGAGAAAGGAAGGTGCGACAATGTTGGCCCGTTGCCAGTCGATGGAAAATTTGTTTTTTCGCGCCGCTTCGATGGAAACCAGTTTTACCTCGTTTTGAGCGTCATAAAAAGCGGTGCGGATTTTTTGGTATTCGTTTTTGGTTTCTTCAAAGAAAATAACGCGCTGTTTTGGGTTTAAAATCCGGCTGACCACATCCACCGCGCGGGAAGCGTCCGGCACATAGATTACATTTCCATTTTCATAGGCAGGAGCCGTTTTTACCGCGGTATGCTTTTTGGAGGTGGCCGCCCCACCCACCAG
Source organism: Calditrichota bacterium (assembly GCA_024278755.1). Classification (GTDB taxonomy): domain Bacteria; phylum Calditrichota; class Calditrichia; order Calditrichales; family Calditrichaceae; genus JANTFQ01. The sequence continues at coordinate 1,477 of JAJRSO010000009.1, forward strand.
CAGGGGGATACGCATATTCAGGCGTGAAAATTCTCTTGCGGCAAGCTCCATTTCGTGAAGGGAGGGTGTGATTAAACCGCTAAGTCCGATGATATCCACTTTTTCTTCAAGCGCGGTTTTGATAATTTTTTCGAGAGGAACCATCACTCCTAGATCGATAATTTCATAATTATTGCTGCCCAGCACAACGCTGACGATACTTTTACCGATATCGTGCACATCGCCTTTTACGGCGGCCAATAAAATTTTTCCCTTGCTGCCGGTACCCGTTTTAGCGCTTTGCCCTTTTAGTATTGGCGTAAGGAAATCCACTGCCTTACGCATAACCCGGGCGCTCTTCACCACCTGCGGCAAAAACATTTTTCCGGCGCCAAACAGATCGCCCACAACATTCATGCCGCCCATCAGCGGCCCTTCAATGACTTTGGTTGGATTTCCGAGCTTTTTAAGGGCTTCTTCGGCGTCCGTCTCGATAAACTCGACAATGCCTTTTACCAGGGCGTGTACCAGGCGTTTTTCTACCGATGCTTCCCGCCAGGTCTGAGCATCCTTCCCGGACACGTCCTTTGTCTGAACCGATTGGGCATATTCCACCAGCCGTTCCGCTGCGTCTTTCCGGCGATTAAACAGCACGTCCTCTACTCGTTCCAGCAAATCGGGCGGGATCTCTTCGTAGATGGTAATTTGCCCGGCGTTTACGATACCCATATCCATTCCGGCTTGCGTGGCGTGGAATAAAAAGGCCGAATGCAAGGCTTCACGAATGGAGTTGTTACCCCGGAAAGAAAAGGAAAGATTACTGACGCCGCCGCTGATTTTTACCAGCGGGAACTCCGCTTTAAGCCGGCGCACCGCTTCGAGGAAATCCAGTGTGTACGCGTTGTGCGCTTCAATTCCCGTGGCGGCAGCAAAAATATTGGGATCAAAAATAATATCTTCGGCGGGAAAACCGATCTGATCCACTAAAAGTCGATACACCCGGCGGCAAACGGCCACACGCCGTTCCAGCGTATCGGCCTGACCCTGTTCGTCAAAGGCCATCACGATTACCGCGGCGCCAAAACGCAGAGCTTCCCGCGCATGTTTTATAAAAACCGTCTCGCCCTCTTTTAAACTGATAGAATTAATAATGGCCTTACCCTGAATACAACGCAACCCGGCGGTAATCACCTCCCAGTTGGAAGAATCCAGCATAAACGGTACACGAACAATTTCCGGTTCGGAGGCGATTAGGTTTAAAAAATGTTCTATGGCGGAAACGGAATCAAGCAGAGCGTCGTCCATGTTGATATCCAGAATCTGCGCTCCGTTTTCCACTTGCGTACGGGCAACCTGCACTGCTTCTTCAAACTTCTCTTCGCGGATCAAACGGGAAAATTTACGGGAGCCGGTAACGTTGCAACGTTCGCCAATATTCACAAAATTATTTTCCGGCGTAACGGTTAAAACTTAGAGACCGCTGTATTGGGTTTGCGGGGCGATATCCGGGATTTTCCGTGGCGGCAGATTAGCGGCGACGTCGGCAAAATATTGAATATGATCAGGGGTGGTGCCGCAGCATCCGCCAAGGATATTGATGTATCCGCTTTCGGCGTAATCTTTTAGAACCTCTCCCATCTGTCTGGGCGTTTCATCGTAATTACCAAATTCATTGGGCAAGCCGGCATTGGGATACAGAGTCGTATAAACAGGCGCGAGGTTACTGAGTTCTTCTAAAAAAGGACGCATTTGCTGCGGCCCGAGCGAACAGTTTATGCCCACGCTTAATAAATCATATTGTTTGATGGAGACCCAAAAGGCTTCGAGAGTCTGGCCGGACAGGGTGCGTCCGCTTAAATCGACTACGGTAACCGAAAGCATGATTGGCAGCCGCCGGTTGCTTTTTTCAAAATACTGTTCTGCGGCGTAAAGGGCGGCCTTGGCATTAAGCGTATCGAAGATGGTTTCGATTAACAATAAATCGGCGCCGCCTTCAGATAACCCGCGAATCTGTTCGTAATAAGCCTGCGCCATTTCATCAAAACGTACCGCGCGGTAAGCGGGATCTTCCACTCTGGGCGACATGGACAGAGTGCGGTTAGTGGGTCCGATGGAGCCGGCCACAAAGCGGGGTTTCTCCGGATTTAAGAGATTAAATTTATCGGTGGCAGCGCGGGCCAGTTCGGTGGAAGCGTAGTTTAGCTCGTAAACCAAATCTTCCATGCGGTAATCCTGCATGGAAATCCCGTTGGCGTTAAAGGTGTTGGTTTCGATAATATCGGCGTCGGCCCGTAGGTAGTCTTCGTGAATATCCTGAATAATCTGCGGCTGTGTAAGCGAGAGAAGATCGTTATTACCCATTAGGTTTACGGGATGTGATTCAAAGCGCTTTCCGCGGAAATCGGTTTCCGTTAACTGCCGGCGCTGAATCATCGTTCCCATGGCGCCGTCTAAAATCAAAATGCGTCTTTGAAGCGCTTGATGGATGGGGTGGTTGGGATAGAATTTTGTTTTCATAAATATATCTTCTGTAATTATTAACGGTTTTTTTTATGACGTTTCACAAAGCACAACCCAATCGGAAAGGAGGTATAATTTTTTCTAATTGTTTCGTTACTTTTTTAGGACACTCCGAGCCATCATGCGGTTTTCACGAAAAGTAAGCAGCCTAAAAAGCCGTGGTTAAATCAATTTTAAAATTCTGCTGTTTTTTATAGATAAAATCTCCGCTGTGCGGATCGAACGTGTAATCCACTTGCCATGTTTTTGAATTTTGTACCACCTCCGAAATGGAATCGATAAGATAATCCACTTCGCTGTCGCGCATGGTGGGATGCATGGAGACCCGCACCCAGCCCGGTTTTTTGCTTAAATCACCTTTGTCGATTAAATGGGTAATCCGTTCGGATTCGTGGTAATCGATATTAAACAGAATGTGGCCATAAGTTCCGGCGCAGGAACAGCCACCGCGGGTCTGAATGCCGAAGCGATCATTTAACAAGCGTACAATTAGATTGTGGTGAATATTTTGAACATAAAAAGAGATGTAGCCCAATCGGTTGCGTTGATTGTTTTCGAGCACAACCAAGCCGGGAATTTTATCCAGACCAGTCAGCAGGCGTTTGGTAATCTGGTGTTCACGCCCGGCTATTTTTTCGATATTCATTTTTTCTTTTAAGCGGATAGCCAGAGCAGCCTTTATGCCCTGTAAAAAGCCCGGAGTTCCGCCATCTTCCCGGGTTTCAATGTCGTCAAAATAGTGGTGGCCGCCCCAGGGGTCTGTCCATGTTACGGTTCCGCCGCCGGGGTTATCGGGGATTTTATTTTGATAGAGCTCTTTTGTAAATACAATTACGCCGGATGCGCCGGGCCCGCCTAAGAATTTATGGGGTGAAAAGAAAATAGCGTCCAGACGCTGTGCTTCATTTTGCGGATGCATATCGATTTTAACATAGGGGGCAGAGGCGGAAAAATCGATAAAACAGTATCCGCCATATTGGTGCATTATCTCCGCCATTTCGTGGTACGGGGTAAAAATACCGGTAACATTGGAACAGGCCGAAAAACTACCGATAAGTAATTTGCGCCGCCGATTGGCTTTTAAAATTTCGTGCAGATGATTCAGGTCGGGCAGGCCGTTATCAGACCGCCGGATAATTTCGATGTCGCACAGTCCTTCCACCCAGGAGGTTTGATTGGAATGGTGCTCCATGTGTGTAATAATAACTAAGGGACGTTCTTTGTTTTTTTCGGTAAAAAGAGGCATAAAACGTTCGGGTACCCGCAACCCTAAAATCCGCTGAAATTTATTCACAACGGCGGTCATGCCAAATCCCGCAAAAAGCAGCCGATCGTCCGGTCCGGCGTTAACATGCCTTTTAATAATAGTATGTGCCTGACAATAGGCGTCGGTCATTACGGTACCGGTAAGCGTGGTTTCGGTATGTGTGTTGGCCACATAGGGCCCCAGGGTGTTGGTGATAAATTCTTCAATGGGCCGGTACAGACGGCCGCTGGCAGCCCAGTCGGCATATAAAATAGATCGGGGGCCCTGCTCAAAAGGATGCTCAAAATCATTTCCGATAATATTTTTACGAAACTTGTCGAAGTAGTGTTCTAATGAATTCATAGGTTCCTCAAAAAAGTAAAAATGAATGAACTGAATTTTTTTTAGATTCCGGGGTGAACCGGCTACTATTAATATTAATAGTTTAAAATACTAAAAGGAAGCCAATGATGAAACCCGTATTTCTCCGGAACCGAACAGATTTTGAGTTTTATAATAGGTTTCTTATTTTACCTAAAAAACAATATTTAAAACCATTGGATCTGCCATGAAAGTAATTGATCGCCTTGCAAATGCAAAGAAACCGCTGATTAGTTTTGAAATTATTCCGCCTAAGCGCGGCGGCGATATTAAAAGTTTACTGCAAACGGTGGATGATATTTCAAAATTCAAGCCCCCGTTTATCGATATCACCAGCCATGCCGCAGAAGTAATTTATGAAGAGACGCCGCAGGGAATCAAGCGGAAGGTCAAACGGAAGCGTCCGGGAACCCTGGGAATTTGTGCGCTTATTCAAAATAAATATAATATTGACGCCGTACCGCATGTATTGTGTGAAGGCTTTACGCGGGAAGAGACGGAGGATTTTTTAATTGAGCTTCAGTATCTGGAAATTGATAATATTCTGGCCCTGCGCGGCGATACCAGCGAGAATAAAAAATCACAGCGCAACAACCGCACCATAAACCGCTATGCGGATGACCTGGTGGCGCAAATTGATAAAATGAATCATGGTGTTTATCTTGAAGAAAATCTGCTGGACGCGCGTCCCTCGAATTTTTGTATTGGAGTTGGCGCCTACCCGGAAAAGCATTTTGAAGCGCCGAATCTGGAATATGACATTGCCTATTTAAAGAAAAAAATTAAAGCAGGCGCGGAATATATTGTAACACAAATGTTTTTTGACAATTCGGTATATTTTGATTTTGAAAAAAAATGCCGTGAACATGGAATAACCGCGCCCATCATTCCGGGTTTAAAAATTGTAAGCAGCCCCAAACAACTGGTTTCCATTCCTAAAAATTTTCATGTGGATATTCCGGACGAACTGACCCGCGAAATACTGGCGGCAAAAAAGGAACATGTTCTGGAAATCGGTACGGAGTGGACCCTTAAACAATTTAATGAGCTATTAAATGCCGGTGTACCGGCGGTTCATTTTTATATTTTACAGGATTCCAAGCCCATCAATTTACTAATGAAAAAAGCACGACTATAAATATGCGGGATAGTGCATCGGGTTCATCCGTATCCGCAAAGCAAGGTGTTGCCGTTTCTTTTTGGCCGTGGATAAACGCCGATTTTCACAGATTAAACCGATTAAGCATTTAATGTTTATTGCGGTTATATTTATTTGCGGAAACGCGCGTTTTTTCGCAGCTAATATTTTTTTATAACAACCGGCAATGAACGAGAGAGTTTATACTTTACCAATTTGATTTCTATTTAAAAACTTCGATTATTTTAATCTGTACCGGAGTTAACGGCAGATCACGGCTGTTTCTTTTTACGGCGGCTATTTTATCCACTACATCCATTCCCGAGGTTACTTCTCCAAATACCGTATATTGATTGTCAAGCTGAGGCGCATTTTTGTGCATAATAAAAAACTGGCATCCGGCGCCCTTGGTCACATCGCCCACGCGGGCCATAGATAAAATTCCCCGTTTATGGGAACGCTTGTTAAACTCATGGGGAATGTTTACCAGCGGTCCGCCCATTCCATAAGAAGCTTTGTTTTTGGTTTTGGTGTTCGGGTCGCCGCCCTGGATCATAAAACCGGGAATAATACGGTGAAAAAGCGTACCGTTATAAAAACCGCTTTCTGCGCGAGTGATAAAACTAAAACAGGTGATGGGCGCGTCGTTATTAAAAAACTTCACTTCAATGTTTCCGTAATTTGTAACGATACGGGCCTTTACCCCATTCAACGATTTTTTAAGAAAAGTAATTCTCTTGTTCATATCTTTGGTTAACTGAATGGTCTGTTTTAATGTTTTAACCTGTTTTTTTAAGGCTTCGTTTTCTTTGGCTGCTTTTTGATTGTCGCAGGAAAATATTAGTAAAGCGGATAGGCTAATTAAGATAAAAAAAGGGCGCATTTTAAATCTCCGTTCTAATAAAAGAATACAATATTTATTTTACTTGTTTCTAACATAGATAAAAATGGTACTATGTTGTTTTGTGTAGGTAGTTTTTTTTAAAAAGCCCGGATGAACACGGGTTTTCACGGATTAAATTTATTCTTTCTTTTGTTTAGGGTTCATTAGCGCATTCGCGACTAAGAATTCTTTGTTTTTTTAAGTGCGCAACGCGCGACGTTTTGCCAGGTAAAACGAAAACAGAACGAATAGAATTGCTCGGTTTTTTCCATATTTTTTTTCGGTCTGTCCGCCTCAGGCGTTATGGTAATCTATGGCTTTTCTTTTTTGTATTTGTGCTTACGCACACGGATCGCCATGGCGCCATAAAAAGTAAGCAGTAAGGATGACGATAGCAAGTTATCTTGTCCCGATAGGACAATGGTAAATAACTGACCAGATATATTATTAAACCCGTCTAAAACTTAAACACCTTCCTTCAAGTCCGATAGTCTAAGTAAACGAGGAAAGGAACAGGAAATGAATACCCATATCCTCCAGGGAAAAAAAGAGATGCTCAAACAGCGCTTACGAATTTTAATTTTACAGAACGCCAGTGAAGGCTCTGAATACGATGATAAATTCCTGCTGGAAATGCATCAGATTTCCGAACAGCTGCTTCTTTTACGGCACATGACAGCCGCAAGGGAACGAACAGCATTAAACAGGGCAACCGGCGTAATGCCGGTATTTTCGGCCCATACATAATGGCATTCCCTAACATACTGCATACATCCCCGCCTTCTAGCTCAAAAGGCTAGATTTTTACGCAGCAGGCGTCGGTACTTTTACAGCCGGCGCCTCGCTGCAACTACACAAGAGACAAGTATTCGCACCCCCAATTGAACAATTGTTATGGGGCGTCACTTTTTTCTGTAACCGTTATTCTTAGGCTTTAATTTATCCGCTTTCGGTACATGGCAATTGACTCTTGTAATTTCCTCAAACGAAAATTGCATAAGGCAACCTTCCTGCCTTTATTTCGTATGCTATAGCTAATCAGGAAAGGAAACATGTGTACACGGTAGAAACATTCGACTTAACAAAACACTACTCCGGCGGTAAAGTAAAAGCCCTGACAAATTGTAATATCCGGGTGGAGGAAGGACGTATTTTCGGACTGTTAGGACCAAACGGAGCCGGGAAGACAACCCTGGTAAAAACGTTGCTCGGCATTATTCATCCCACCGGCGGGAGCGCGAAAGTTTTAGGTCAACCCATTACAGATTATCATATCCACAACAAAATCGGTTATCTTGCCGAAAACCACCGCTTTCCGGAGTTTTTAAATGCCCGGCAAATTCTGTTGTATTACGGGAAAATGAGTGGATTGTCCAAAGAAACCCTAAGCCGTAAAATACCAGAATTGCTTGAATTGGTGAATTTAAGCGACTGGGCGGATGTAAAAACCCATAAATATTCCAAAGGGATGGCGCAGCGGCTGGGACTGGCCCACGCTTTGATTAATGATCCGGATTTGATTTTTTTAGATGAACCGACCGACGGCATCGATCCGGTGGGACGGAAAGAAATACGGGATTTATTGTTAAAACTGCGTACGGAAGGAAAAACAATTTTTCTGAATTCACACCAGCTTTCCGAAGTGGAACGCATTTCCGATGAAATAGCCATCTTAAAAAACGGAAACGTATTGCAAATCGGCCGTGTGGATGATTTTATTTCTGTTAAAAGTCAGTACCAACTGCAAATCCAAAACGGAACGCTTTCCTTTTCGGAGCTTTGTGCCGGGCTCAATATCCCGGTGCTTCAAGCCGAAGATCATTATACCGTCACGGTGGAAGATGAACGACACCTGAACCGTCTAATTGATAAACTGCGTGCCGAGAAGGTTTTGATAAAATCCATTGTTCCCCGTAAAATTACCCTCGAAGATTATTTTATCGACGTGATCGAAGAGGGGGAAGCATTATGAAATTTTTATCCATCGTTCAACTCACCTTTCGAGAATCCCTTGCTAAAAAAACCTTTATAGCTTTTATGGGCATTTCTACCTTTATCTGCCTGCTTTTTATTTTTGCTTTAAATGTGGATATCGTAGATGGAATGCAATCCGGCCTTTCCATTTTCGGGAAAGAGGTATCAAACCAAATTGATTTAACGAAAATCATTTATGGAATTGAGGGCGGTCTTTCGGTGCTGCTTTACACGGCCGGTATTTTTTTATCGCTTTTTGCCACCAGCAATCTGATTCCTACGCTATTAAAACCGGGATTTGTGGACCTGTTTATCAGCAAGCCGGTGAGCCGCTTTCAGATTTTAAGCGGACGTTTTCTCGGTTCGATTTTAATTGTGGCGCTCAATATTTTTTATCTCGTTATTTTTTCAGGACTGATTTTATCCATTAAAACCGGTATCTGGAATTTTGGCTTTTTATGGGCGGCCGTAATTATTGTACTGAGTTTTTTAGTGCTCTTTTCGCTGATGACCTTTTTAAGCGTAATTAGTAAAAACGGTCCGCTCTCGCTAATGGTTACCTATCTCATCCTGTTTTTCAGTCCACTTCTCTTAGCGCGGGACAAAATTTACGCTCTGCTTTCGTCCAAATATTTCGGTTATTTTTTCGACGGTTTATATTATGCGCTTCCCAAGACGGCGGAAATGGGTGCGATAACACAGTTTCTGGCGCGCGGCGTACCGATTGATTCCTGGATGCCGCTCTGGTCGTCTCTGCTGTTTGCGGTCGTTATGCTGGGATTATCCGGCTATATTTTTCAGAGAAAAAGTTTTTAGGAGGGTAAGATGAACAGACAACTTAAAAGACTATTTACAATACTGGCGGTAATGCTGATATTGGCCGGCTGCGCCAATGAGCAAAAGCAGGCGCTTTCCGGGCAGATGAAACAACAAATTGCCCTGTTGCCGCAAGACGCCGGGATTTATGCCTATATCAATGTGAAACGCCTGCATAATGCTTCGTTCTCTCATATTTTTATTGATTCGGCCCGCAAACAAATTATGAATAATCCGGAATTTTTAGAACTGGTCGAACAAACAGGATTAGACCCGGAAAAAGATATCCGCGAGGTTTATTTTGCGCTCAAACCGGGATCATCCAAAGAAAAACCGCTGGGCCTCATCGTAGCCGGCGGGGATTTTGAACCGCAAAAAATAACCGATTTTCTGAAGAAGAAAGATAAACATAAAAAGATTCTCACGGAAAACTATAAAGAAAAAACGCTTTATTATATCAAAGAAAATGCGCCCGGATTTTGTTTTATCGACGCACATACCGTTGTTGCCGGAAATTTGGATCAGGTAAAAAGATGGATTGATCGCCAGGAAGCAGGGGGCAGCGTTGCGGCGAATAAGGATTTGTTAAGCCAGGTACAGAAGATGAAATATGGTAACGGCCTGTGGCTAAACGTAATTCCTGCCGCCTGGCAGGAAATGCTGAAAACCAAAGATTTAAAAAAATTCAATGGGCTGAAAAAACTACGGGGAATACGCATTTCGATGGACATTACCGATCAGGTAATGCTTTCGGCTAACGGTGGTTTTGTAAAAGAGGAAGACGCGCAGCTTTTTAGCGACGCCTTTAAAGGACTTATTGCCGCCGGTAAATTGTCGGTAAGCGATGAGCGGGAAATCGTTGATATTTTGAATAAAGTCGACGTAAAAACGACGGGCAACGAAATTTCGATTGATTTTAAAATGAGCGGAAAAGAAGTGCGAAAATTGCTGGAAAAAAAGAAAAAACTACGCCGCAAAATGATGCCGGTTTAATTTAATTTTTGAAACCTTCCGGGTTTAATAGACCCGGAAGGTTTTTTCTTACCTCCCCTCCGCTTTATAGCTTCATCCGTGAAAATTCGTGGCAAATTTTTTAAAGTAAATTTCCCATATAAAGCAACGTAGCACCAATTTTCTTTGCTAAATCCTTTTTCTCCGTTGGTTCGCATCTTTTAAGTTTTTATATTAGTTCCGTTCAGGGATTCATCTATACGTTCTATTTTGGAGGAAAAATGAGTATTGTTTTGTCCGGAAGCGGATTGACCATTGATAAACTTGTACAAATTGCCCGGCATAATGAACCGGTAGAACTGCATCCTCAGGCGTTGAAACGCATTAAAACCTGCCGGACGATGCTGGAAAAAAAGATAGCGGCCCACGAAATAATGTATGGCGTCAATACGGGAATCGGGGAGTTTTCCGAAATTGTACTGGATGACGATCAGGTTAAAAAATTTCAGAAATATCTGATATATAACCATGCCGCCGGAATCGGAGACCCCGCTCCTATCGAATATGTCCGCGGCGCGATGGCCGGACGCATTAACGTGCATGCCCACGGACGTTCCGGCTGCCGTCCGGAAATTACGTTGACTCTGCTGGAAATGCTCAATAAAGGCGTAACGCCGGTGGTCTGCCAAAAAGGATCCGTTGGCGCATCCGGTGATTTGGCGCCCATGTCTCAGATTGCCCTGCTGCTGATGGGCGAGGGCGAAGCCTTTTACCGGGGTGAACGGATGCCCGGAAAAGAAGCGATGGATAAAGCCGGCATTGCCATTCCGGGATTGGAAGCGCGGGACGGCCTGGCCACCATTAACGGCTCGAATCTGCTTACGGCCATGAGCGCCCTTCATCTGTATGATATGAAACGATTGTTAAAACAGGCGGAGATTGCCGCGGCCATGTCCCTCGAAGCGCTGCTGGCCAATATGAAGCCGTACGACCGCCGGCTACATGAAGAACGGGGGTTTAGCGGCGCCGTGCAGAGTGCGCTTTCCATCAAAAAATGCGTCCAGGGGAGCGACCTGTTAAACGGGAAAATCAAACAAAAAGTACAGGATGCCTATTCCATGCGTTCCACACCGCAGGTGATTGGCACGGCGCATGACGCTGTAAACTATGCCCAAAGCCAGGTAGAAATCGAACTGAACGGTGTGGGCGATAATCCGGTTTTTCTGGTAGAAGAAAATGAAACCTTAACCGGCGCGAATTTTCAGGGCTCTCCGGTTGCCTTACCGATGGATATGGCCGGGGCCGCGGTTACCATGGTTTGTGTCCTTTCGGAACGACGAATGAATCGGCTAAATAATCCGGCCTTAAGCATGGGACTACCGCCGTTTCTTACAAAAGGCGCGGGTATGTTTTCGGGAATGATGCTCAGCCAGTACACGGCCGATTCGTTGATTGTTGAACAACGGATTTTATCGGCGCCGGCTTCCATTCAGTCGATTCCGGCGGCGGCGGATCAGGAAGATTTTGTTTCGATGGGTATGAACACGGCCATTAAAAATAAACAGATTCTGGAAAACGCGTACGGAATTATCGGCATTGAATTTATGGCGGCCGCTCAAGCGCTGGATTTACGGGATCACACGCCGGGCAAGGGCGTGCAAAAAGCAAAAGCGGTGATTCGCCAATATGTGGACTATCTCGATGTGGATCGTCCGCTACATGTGGATCACACACAAATGCAAAAGCTGGTGCGTTCTGCCGAAATTTTAGAAGAGGTGGAAAATGAAATCGGAAGCCTTAGTTAAGCAAATCAAAAAACCATTTTCCTGGGTAGGCGCAGGAATTTTACTGTTCGTTTTTGTTATTGCCTGCGAACCGCTGGTCTATGATTTTGATTCCACGGAAGATGCCGTTTCGTATCAGGCGCAAAAAATAAGCGCCCTGCCTGCTACGGCAGACACGCTGACCATTATGACCTGGAACATTCGCTTTGGGGCGGGACGCTTACCCTGGTTTGGGGACGCCTGCGGCGAGCGGGTGATTCTGACAGAGAATGAAGTAAAAACAAATCTGCGCCGGATTGCCGATGAAATTAATGAAATTCAACCCGATATTCTGTTTTTGCAAGAAGTGGACGTGCAATCCAAACGCACAGCGTATATTGATGAAATGCAGTGGCTTCTGGATCATACCGATCTGAATTACGGCGCCTTTGCTTCCATCTGGCACGCCCAGTTTATTCCCTCGGACGGGCTGGGGCGGATGAACCTCGGAACGGCCATTCTTTCGCGCTGGCCGTTAAAAAACATGGAGCGTATTGCCTTGCCGCTGCGCTCGGACCAGGACGCCTTAACTCAGATGTTTTACCTGCGGCGCTGTATTGTAAAAGCGCGGGTTGAAATACCGGAAGCGGATAAAATATATGCGGTTGGCGTTCACACGGCGGCATTTTCCACGGATGACACCAAACGGAAACACATTCAACGTTTTTTTAAAGAACTAAATGAATTAGATGACGCCGGTATTTGGTTTGTTGCCGGCGGTGATTTAAACACCCTGCCGCCGGGTTCGGATTCCACAGATTTTTGTATGGAAGACGCCTGCGGCGGCGAATCCTTTCATCATGCCGGGGATAAACCGTTTCATAAAGAAGGCAGCGATTATAGCAATGAAAGAGGATGGTTAGATGATCTGTACGGCCGTTATAATAGCGCCGTCCCATTTTATGACTATAGTTTTAATCAATCCGCCTATTTTACGCACACGACGAATCATCCGGATGGTTTCTGGAGCAGGAAATTAGATTATTTATTCAGTAATTCTTATTTTTTATATAAAAGTGATTTGACGCATCAGGAAGCAATGGGTTGTTCCGACCATGCGCCGGTATCGGTAAAATGGAGGGTACCCAGATGAGCGGGATAAGAAAAACGGCCGGATATATTTTTTTACTGTTACTACTTTTAATTCCTCTACAAGCGCAGAATATAAAAAATAATGTTTATGAATTAAATAAGGGAGAAAAAGAAATTGGTGTTTTGGCGCCTTTTCGTCTGGCAATAACCGATTCAGTAGAAGTTTCCGCGCACCCGCTGTTGTTTTTGTTGGCCCCCAATATAAAAATGAGATTAAAAAACCAATCTTTCCGGGGCTTTGACTGGGCCAGTGAACACGGTCTTTTTTGTCCTACTATTTTACTGCGTTTACTGGCTCGAAAAGGCACTGGCGGTTTTATTTCTCCGGAGTTTGCCATCCCTCCCATGATTGCTGTTTATAATGGGTTTGTATTTTCAAAAAAAATAGGGGAACAGCAGAGGGTTTCTCTATCGGCTGGCGTCAGTTATGCGTTAAGAGCCGGCAGTTTGAATAAACGGGTCAGTATTGATTTGCCGTTTATTTATCCGCGGTTGGCGGTCTTTTTTTCCAATTATCAGATACGGGCCGCTCTGGAATACAACGGCGTTTTTTCACAACGCTGGAGCATGGCATTTTCGGTGGATGGCTTTTCGGCGGAAGATTTCGCGTTGGAAAACAAAGCGTATATTGCCTGGAGCAGCAAAGGAAAAACGCATGTGCGGGCGGGGTACTATCTCAGTTATGCCCGTTATCCCTTTGGCGTGCAGGCCCATTTAATTGTGCCGGTGCTGGATGTGGTGTGGCGCTTTAAATAAAATGAAAGACCTTCCGGGCTTTTTAAACCCGGAAGGTCAGATAAAACCTAAAATTTTTTCAGTAATTCTTTTACCGCATCTTTATGCACCAAAAAGGTCAGCATCTTCAGTTTCACAAAATCATCCCTGAAAAAATAATAACCGGAATATTTTCCGTAGCGGGAACTGGAACCGGAATCTTTGATCAAAAACCAATCGTGCCCGTCTTTCTGCGTGAAACCGATTAAATGAATCCCATGATCGTCCCCGGTGGTTTTGTTATAAATGCGGAATTCCCGCGAATACTGGTTAATGGCCTCCTGCGGCAAATCCCAGGGAACCACAATGGCGATATCTTCCCAACCGTATTTCCCCGGTTCGCTTACATCGCCGCCGATAACCATGGAATAACCGCGTGTAATGGCCGATTTTATGGCCGTATAAAAATCATCCAGGGGGACGTTGTGATACGCTTTGGAATGCCAGTAATTATCAGGCGCTTCGTATTCGGCCATGGTGTAAAAACTATCTTTAAGCGTAGACATAAATCCCACGTAGTCATCCGGATTGATCCCGCACACATCGTCCCGAAATGCTTTTGGTGTGTAGGCGCGCCCCTCATACACAAATTTTTCCGCCGGCCGGCCGATGTATTTATCCATAATGGCGCGAATGGATTTTATGGCGATGGTTTCGTCCCAGTAACCGTGTTTTTTGATAAACTTCAGGTAGTCGTTCATTTCAGCAAACATGGCTTCGTGATTGTGCCGGGTTTCACCATTCAGCAGGCCGCTGTAAACGTTTTCGGGCATCATACCATATTTTTTTATTTTTAACAAAACCGCATTGGATTCCGACCCTTCGCCAAAATGCGAATCGCCTTTTTCCCGAACAAAGCGGCGCACTTTTTCCACATAGTCCCAGTAGGCAAAATAGATTTCAGAGAGTTTTACTTTTTTGTGATGCAGGCGAAATATTTCTGATTCCAGAAATGACGTAGTGGAAAAAGACCAGCAGGTTCCGGTGGTGTCTTGATGCGTGGCGGGGAAAGCGAAAACACGGTTAAAATCCTCCAGAGCCGGCTTTGGGATTTTAGAGAAATCACCGGTTAAAATGGTGCGTTCGCGATCCCAGATAAATTTTTTCTGATATTCGGCCTTATCCTGAGCAAATAAGATGCCCGTTAAAAATAAAATTAAAAGTAAAAAAGTAATCCGTTTCATGTGCAATCCTTTGTTTTGGTTAAAAAAATATTTCAGTAATATACCAAAACAATTTTATCGGAGCAAAACGGCGACAGAATAATCCTTGCTCCTTTCCGGCTATGAGATTATATTTCGTTTTATTTGGTAATAAAGGAGATTGTATGCCGGAAGACACGATGTGGAGTAACATTTTTAAGCATACGCAAAAAAAAGAAAGAAGCACGCTTTCCGTTTTAAAAAAGGTTCCGATTTTTGTGGATTTGAACAGCCGTGAATTACGAGCCATGGAACGTATTTTACATCGACGGACCTATAATGACGGCGAGATTATTTTTAATGAAAACGAACCCGGCGCCGGGATGTATATTATTGAAAGCGGAAAAGTTTTCATAAAGGTAGGTAAGGCCGAAAAAGTGCTGGCCGTTTTATCCAATGGCGATTTTTTCGGTGAAATGGCGCTGTTGCTGGAATCGCCGCGAACAGCGTCGGCAGTAGCGAGAGGACCGCTTAAAATGTTGGGATTTTTTCAGCCGGATTTATTTCATTTAATGGAAACCAACCCTAAAACCGGAAATAAAATTTTAAGGCGGTTGGCCCAGATGATTGCCGAACGCTTGCGTCAGACCACGCTGGAAAACAGTGAACTAAAAAATCAAATATCCAAATACGAGGCTAACTCGGATGAATAAAGACACTTCGATAGCTCGTTTTTTTAAACTGGTTGTTCTGATTCTGATTTTAGCGGTCAGCGGTTGGCTTCTGGTCTCTATCAGCTCTACAATTACGATTCTGATTATTGCCGCATTAATTGCCTATATTCTGGATCCGGTTGCCAGTTATTTTGAATACCGGGGGCTTTCCCGAACGCAGGCCACAATAGTTATTTTTCTGCTTATTGCTGTGATTGTTGCCATCTTTATGTCCTTTCTTTTACCGTTGGTTGTGCACGAAATAAAATCAATCGAGCAGAATCTCGGTTCCGGAGCATCCAGCGCGTTTTTTAGTAAAATGGAAACCTGGATAACCGATCAAATTCCGTTTATAACCAAAGAAAATCTGGCTTTGCAGGAACATCTGAAAGATTTGGTTCAAAATCTTTCCAATTCATTTTTTTCCATTGTCGGCAGTATGGTTTCGTTAATTACTACTATGGTAATTATTCCCTTTGCGGTTTTTTTCTTGTTAAAAGATGGTCCGCACATGAAAAAGGGACTGATCAGTATGATGCCGAACCGATATTTTGAGCTTGTTTTAAGCCTTCTTTATAAAACCGATCAACAACTGGGCGGTTATTTACGCGGGCAGTTTTTTGATGCGGTTATCATTGGTCTTTTATCCACCACAGCGCTTTGGATTTTGCAGGTGCCGTATTTTATTTTAATCGGATTGTTTGCCGGACTGGCTAATATGATTCCTTATGTTGGCCCGGCAGCGGGAGCGATTACAGCGATTTTAGTAGTGGCTTTTAACGGAGGCGGCGGACAGCAAATTGCTTTTGTTGCCATCGCTTTTGCCATTGTACAACTTTTGGACAATGTATTGGTACAACCTCTTGTTGTGGCTAAAAGCGTGGATTTGCATCCGCTGATTATTATTTTTGCGGTCATCATCGGCGGGCAGTTTTTTGGAATTCTCGGTATGCTACTGGCCGTCCCGGTAGCGGGAATGATTAAGGTGCTAAGCCGGGAACTTTATTCCAGCGTCAAGCACTATAGCACATTACAGTAATGGTAAAATTAAAAAAAAGATTTTAAGAAATGGATAAGACACAGTCAGATAAACTCTATCAGATGGCCCCAATCCTGGCCTTTGTGGTCGGATATTTTTTCTTTCATTTGTTCGACTGGATGGAAGCTTCGCAGGTTATTGGTGCTGTCTGGATCAGCTTAGCCGCGTTTCTGTTTTTGGCAACAGATTTAAAAATGGAACACAAAGGCAAAGCAAATTTTAAAACGCTTAACTTTTATTCCGGTCTGTTAACGCTGATATCCATTGTTATATTAGCGCAAGGGGTTATCCACTGGAATCGTTTGCTACCTCTTATTTACCGGATGGGTATTTTTGCGCTATTGCTGATCCTGTTTTTCTTTAGTCTGTTTAGAGGAATGCGGATACAGATGGAGTTAAAAGCAATGATTGAACAAATAAAATAATATAAATGGTAAAAAAATGGTGGAGTTTAAATGAATTTGCTGGAAGAAATTTTCAAAAAACAATACGAACTAAATAAACGCATTTTAAAAGAACGCCATGGACAGGATTACGACCGTCTATGTGATCAAAATGAAAACGATCCCGAAACAGCCCAACAGCGTATCGAATGGATTCTTAATTACAACCGCGCCCAAATTCATGAATCCATCGAATTGGAAGACTCTCTGCCTTGGAAATGGTGGAAAGATATGGATGAGATCGACTGGGAAAATGTTCGTATCGAACTTATTGACGAACTGCATTTTTGGGTCAGTAAGTGCCAGTTGGTCGGTTTAAATCCGGAGAGTCTGGCCGATCTATATCTTAAAAAGAACAAGCTTAACCAGGTGCGTCAGGATAAAGGGTACGGCAGCACATATAGTAAATACGACGAAAATGGCGTTGAGGACAATAAACGGATGGACGAATTATTATAGTTTGCCGCCGGTTTCGCGTAACGCCTTTAAATCATTTAAAACATCTAAATGGTGTTCTTTTACCTTTACCTTCGGATACATTTTTACGATTTTACCGTTCGGGCCGATTATAAAGGTGGAACGGACAATACCCATATATTTTTTTCCGTATAGTTTTTTCTTTTGCCATACCCCAAAGGCTTCGCATACGCTTCCGTCTTCATCGCTAAGCAAGGGAAAGCGCACATCGTATTTATCGGCAAACTTTTTTTGACGTGTAACAGAATCTCGGCTAATTCCTAAAACAACCGTATCGAGTTTGTTAAATTCCGGCAGAGTTTCTTCAAAGTTACAGGTTTCGGTGGTACATCCAGGCGTCATGGCTTTTGGATAAAAATAGACAACCACATATTTCCCTTTATAATCGGCTAAATGAACGTTATTTCCGTTTTGATCCGGTAAGATAAAATCCGGCGCATTTTCGGTTTCCGTCATATTTAATTCCTTTATATATACAAATTGTAAAATAATTCTTACAGGTTGTTTTGGTTTTATAAGCGTTTTTTACCTGTAAATATTTCCTGAATGTATATTGAAAATCCAAGAACTGAAAAAACAGAACGAGGTGTACGTTTATAACTTATCAACAGTAATTTAAAGTAAAGCTTCAAAGAAGCCATAAATAAAGATTTTAAAAAGAAATTCACCGGGGAAGATCGAGGCAATATAAAACAAATATAAACTATATGTTATAAGCCATAATCTTAAATTTAAACGTAGTATAAAGAAATATCAAAAAAAGCGACTTCTCCGAATAATTACTTTTGCACAAGTTATCCACATTTTGTTAACAATGAGAAAACGGTTATTTGTCCTTCCTGTCAACTATTTATTAAAACAACCGGAATGTCTGGCGCGTCCCAATGAATTAAAGAGATCAAGTTTAAAGCCGAGAATATGAAACGCTAAAAATAAGCGTGGCCATTGTGTGATGTTGGTCACACTCGTGTGCGTTTGATTTTGGTTTACTTGTTCAATCCACTTTTTAATATATGAATACGTTTTAATCTGATGGTAAAAAATAATCCTTATTTTGGGTAGGGAAATCTAGTTACAGATCGGTAAAATTGAAAAATGTTTTTATACGATAATTGGGAAATGAGTGAAATTCTGGATGATATCATCCTGGGCCGGGGGGTAAAGCGCTCGGTGCACGATCTGGAATATGATAATTTTTTATTTACCGGTTTGTTTATCGATCGCCTTCGTCTGTATAAATTTCGTCCGCTTCCGTTAAGCAAGGTGGAAATTGAAATCGGGCAGCGGGCGCCAGCCTTCCTCGTTAACGGTAAAACGGCAATTTTTGGATATGTTTTCTGGGAGGTCTTTTCGGATACAAAAAAACGGAAATTATTTGGTTCTGTAGTGAAAAATGAAAAGGGAGACTGGAAATATGTGCTGCAGGGAAACTCGGACAGTGTCGTTTTTGTAAATTTTGATAAAAAGGAAGAGATAGATATTTATCATCTTCTTTAAATATTTAGACCTCCTTTTTTTCATACGGTTCAATATGAATGGAAATAAATGTATCCGGACCGTACCTCTCTTTTAATTTATTTTCAACCTCGGAAGCAATATCGTGCGCCTCCACAATACTTAATCCCGCGTCGACCGAGAGATGCATTTCAATGGCATAGTTGCTGCCGATTTTCCGTGTTTTCATATTATGCGGATTTATGGCGCCGGGAGTACTGGCGGCGGTTTGTAAAATATCATCATTTATATCTTTATCGAGAGACGCTTCGGTTAATTCATAAATAGCGGTTTTAAAAATACCGGCGGCAAAATTTAAAATAAATATACTGATAAAAAAAGCGGCGGCCGGATCCAACAGACGCCATTTTGCTCCGAGAAAGATCGAACCGGCAATTCCGATGGTAACGGCAACGGAAGAAAGAGCGTCTGTGCGGTGGTGCCAGGCATTGGTTATAAGGGGTTGACTGTTTATGCGTTTCCCGGTGCGGAGTGTGTAGCGGTATAATCCCTCTTTTATGCCGATTGAGAGAAGAGCCGTCCAGAGTGTCATTAATTCCGGTATGGCCGGAAAGTGTCCCAGCGATATTTTGTAAATCGCCAGGCCGCTTTCGAACAACATCAATCCGCCGGCAAAGAAAAGTGTTAGCGTAATGGCCAGGGTGGTCAGCGTTTCGAACTTGCCATGTCCGTAATGGTGATTATCGTCTTTTGGCTTGTTAGCAATGCGCAGTCCGGCCAGAACCGCAATATCGCTTACAAAGTCCGAGAGAGAATGAATAGCGTCTGCCACAAGGGCGCTGCTGTGCCCCAGTATTCCGGCCGCAAATTTAATTGCCGTAAGGAATACATTCCACAAAATGCCAACTTTTGTTATATGTGCCGCCTGCTGGCCGCGTTCTAATTGGTTTTTCATAGTTTTAGCAATGTGTTTATGTCCGATGTCCACAGCTAACGGATTCATTCCGCTTATATGATTTTCCGTAATAAAAAGAGAAACCGAGTTTGTACCGATGCTATTAATCAGCTGTCGGATTATTTAATTCGGGAAACCGGGATTCATCAAAAATGAGTGCGGAAAAACGAAAAATCTCCGTTTCTTTATCATTCCACGAATCCGAAGGTAAACCCGCTTTGCGGCAGGTTTGCTCCAGAAAAGTATCCCGATCCCAATTATATTCTACGGCAACCTGCGGTAAAAGTAATCCCTCGTAAAATCCATTTTTAATGATTAAGCCGTCGCGCCCAATTTGGATTTCGGAAACATGACTTACAAGTTCCGGCGGCGTCAGTACGGAAATCTCCAAATCAATTTGCTTAAATTCTTCGAATGTCAATGCCGGGAAACGCGGATCATTAAAAGCGGCGGAAATCGCCAGATCGGCAACGGCATCCTGCAAAGGTTTAAACGCCTTTACATAGCCAATGCATCCGCGCAATTCTTTGTTGATGTGCAGGGTGACAAAAGCGCCTGATTCCGTTTTTAGCGTCTCGGAAAAGTATGGAAGCCGCTCAGGACGTTTTCCCAGTAAATGCAGACGGATAGAAGTACGCGCCAGTTTTAGTAAAAATATTTTTTCCTGATTATTTAAATCAAAAGACATAATTATTCTCCACCTAACCAAAACTGCCAACAGAAGAAGTTTATCATTTATTTCCTCTAAAAACAATAGGGGCGGGAGTGCTTACTTTCGGTTGACAAAAAAGAGGAATCAGGGTAAACTGAACTGGGAACTGGGAACTGGGAACTGGGAACTGGGAACTGGGAATAAAGGATATTGCATATTTTGCAAAGATTAGAAAATACACTTAAACAATATTTTGGTTTCGATGCATTTCGCGGACGCCAAAAAGAAATCATAGAAAACATTTTAAAGAGACAGCACGTGCTGGCCATCATGCCCACCGGATCCGGAAAATCCATTTTGTACCAGTTGCCTGCCTTGCTTCTGGATGATTTGACTCTGGTTATTTCTCCCCTGATTGCTTTGATGAAAGATCAGGTGGACGGACTGCGCAGGAAAAATATTGACGCCGCATTCATTAATTCCAGTTTGGCTAAAAAAGAACGTGAGCAGCGCTATCAAAATGTTGCGGATGGAAAATATAAACTCCTCTTTGTCACGCCGGAACGATTCCGTAAAAAGGATTTTTTAGAGATTTTAAAAAAACGCACCATCAGCCTGCTGGCCGTGGACGAAGCGCACTGCATCAGCGAATGGGGGCACGACTTTCGGCCCGATTACACGCGACTGACGGAATTCCGTCAAATCATGAACAATCCGCTCACAATTGCCTTAACGGCAACGGCAACGCCCCAAGTGCAAAAAGACATCATCCGGCAGTTGGGATTAAAGCAAAACAAAATCACTATTTACAACGAAGGGATTAATCGTCCCAATTTATATCTTTCCGTTATCGATTTATGGGGAGAGGATGAAAAATTGCAGGCGATTCTTAATTTGATTAAGGAAAACCCAGGCAGTGGAATCATCTATTTCTCTTTGATTAAAGACCTGGAAAATATGAGCAATCTGCTCAGCCGGAATGGAAAGGACCATCTTGTTTACCACGGAGCGTTGGAAACCCGGCAGCGAAAGCATATTCAAAACCGGTTTATGGAAGGGAAAAACCAGCTTGTACTGGCAACCAATGCCTTTGGAATGGGCATCGACAAAGAAGATATCCGTTTTGTAATTCATGCTCAGATTCCCGGTTCGCTGGAATCGTATTACCAGGAGATCGGCCGCGCCGGTAGAGACGGTAAAAAATCGCTTTGTGTCCTGCTGTATGATGAGCAGGATTTAAATATTCAAATGGAATTC
Organism: Calditrichota bacterium; assembly: GCA_024278755.1. Classification (GTDB taxonomy): domain Bacteria; phylum Calditrichota; class Calditrichia; order Calditrichales; family Calditrichaceae; genus JANTFQ01. The sequence goes on from JAJRSO010000009.1 coordinate 23,187, forward strand.
ATCAAATGGCAAAATCCCACGGCAGAGTTTTACAACCGTGCCTACCATCTGCTGCTTTCGGAAACGGAACGGGTAAACGCGGAAGGGCTGGATTATTTTAAAGAACAGCTTACCTTTAAAAACCGCCGCGATTACCGCGCCGAAACCGTACTGTCCATCCTGGATCGTTGGGCGGTGATCGAAGGTTCCGTTGAAACAAAAAATTTAACCGTAATCAACGAACTGCCCGAACATTTATGCGACCCCTCTTTTATCGATCAGAAACTAAAAAACGAACAGATGAAACTGTTTAAAATGATGCAGTACGCCAAATTAAAAACCTGCCGCAAGGCCTGTGTTCACGATTATTTCGGCGTTCCCCATCCCCCAACCTGCGGCGCCTGCGACAGTTGCCGAGTCGGGTTTTGAATTTACCAACAATCTGGTGCCGAAAGAAAAACAGGAATAAAAACAAGGTTTGTTGAGTTATGCGAAGAGATACTCAAACAAACATTTTTATGGAGATATACAATGGCAACAATTACCTTAAAGGGGAATCCCATCCATACCGTCGGCACTCTGCCGGAAATAGGAAGTCAGGCGTCCGATTTTAAACTTACCAAAACCGATTTATCCGATGCCGGGCTGGCCGATTTTAAAGGGAAACGCGTGGTTTTAAATATTTTTCCGAGCCTGGATACAGAAGTCTGTGCCACATCGGTACGTAAATTTAACGCGGAAGCGGAAAAGCTGGAGAACACGGTTGTTTTATGCGCATCGCTGGATTTACCGTTTGCTCACAGCCGTTTTTGCAGTACCGAAGGTCTCGAAAACGTTATTTCTTTATCCGAGCTTCGGGATCGTCGTTTCGGCGAATCCTACGGCGTGCGTATTGCAGACGGTCCACTGGCCGGGTTGTTTTCACGCGCGGTGATTATTATTGACGAAAATGGTAACGTTATTTACACCGAACAGGTTCCCGAAATTGTTCAGGAACCCAACTACGAAGCGGCCTTAAAGATTTTAGCTTAATCCCCTTCTTATTTCTCTGCCTGGTTTATTCCGGGCAGAGATGTTTGACCATCCTAAATAAGTTTAAGAAAACTGTAAATCCGATTATAACACATACCCCCGACACAGACCGTTGCGAAAAGAACTTTTAGCCGCGAATAAATTTGAACAGACAAGGCAATAAACACGGAAGAAGTTTAATCGGAAAAACCGGTATTCATGCGTGGCTGAAAAAGAAACGGCAAGGCATGTAAAGTTCTCCCGCAAAGACGGAAAAGGCGTCATCAGGAGCGCGGTGATCGTTTTTTGAAATTTTTTATGTTACTGGGCGACAAATCTTCTTCATTTAAAATCTAAAATTTAATAGTAAACAAAGTCTAAGGAGTGCTTCGGACACAAGCTTCCCCGAGGAATGGGGAAATCCCGATCATTCGACCCGACTCACAACGGGTAACCGGAAAGAGGGGAGAGTAAGAGGAGCAACCCGGTTCACCTGGTTTTCCCTTTTTTGAAAACCTTAGATTTAAAGGACACTATAGAGGAGTTCACTATACAAACCACGAATTTACACGAATCTATTCAATGTAATTTCAATAAAACAATCCGTGTCTTTCTGTGGAAATCAATGGCTATGCCTTTTTAGACTGGACTCATAGATTGTACAGCAGCTATTATTTAAACGCCTGCCATATTCTCTTTTAGCATCTTTAAAAGAGGACTAAATATTACTATCTTGAACCACGGGCGGGATGCGAAACCTCAGGAGTAAAACAGGCATGCACAACAACGAACACAGCCTTGTTCATAAAAATCTGCACAAAACCATTCTAAAATTATCCGTACCGGGTATGATCTCTTCCGTTCTGCAAACATTGTATCAACTAATAGACGCCTACTGGGTGGGCAAGCTTGGCGCCTCCGCCCTGGCTGCAATTGGCGGAAGTTCGTTTATTCTGTGGGCGGTGTATTCGTTAACGGCTTTCAGTAGCAACGGTATAACAACATTAACCGCGCAAAATATTGGCGCCGGCGCCCCCAAAAAAGCCCGTAACGCCGCCGCTCAGGGAATGGTAATCAGTACGGTTACTGCGCTTCTTCTTTTTTTAATCGTTTTTTTAAGTCAGAATTTTTTATATGAAATTATGGGTTTCATGTCTGCCGTTAAGGACTTGGCCCATCAATATATGGAAATTATATTGTTCGGACTGCTGTTCAGTTTTTGGTTTACCGGTCTGGAAGCGGCATTTCGCGGCATTGGCGATACGCACACGCCCATGTATATTTTAGCCGCTGCTCTAACGTTTAACGCCTTGTTGGATCCGCTTCTGATTTTTGGCTGGTACGGGTTTCCCGCTCTCGGAATCAGCGGCGCGGCCTGGGCGAGTGTTTTTGCACAACTTTCGGCTTTTTTATTAAGTGTGATTTTATTAAACCGAAAGAAATTTATCCCTAAATTTGAAACGCTTGGGAAACGAATTTTAGAACTAAAACTGATTTGGCGCATTCTGGAAATCGGCGCTCCCATCGCGTTGGGCGGCTTCTTTTTTAGCTTAATTTATGTAGGATTAACGTCAATAATTTCCATGTACGGAACCAATGCCATTGCCGCAATCGGGGTTTGCCATCGCATCGAAGGAATTGCCTGGTTTGCCTGTGTGGGGTTTTCAGCGGCCGCCGCCACTCTGGTCGGCCAGAATATCGGCGCGGCTAAAATTAGTGAGGCCGGGAAAGCAGCCTGGTGGGTCACGATTTACGGCGGGTCAACTCTTCTTTTTGTGTCGGCCATATTTTACTTTTTTCCGGCGCAATTAATGGCTGTATTCACGCAAGACAGAGCGGTACAGGAGATAGGGGTGGAGTATTTTAAAATAATCGCTCTATTCGAAATATTTTTGGCCTTCGAAGTCATAATGGAAGGCGCTTTTAGCGGAGCCGGCTACACCCTGCCGGTAATGCTGGTAACCATTCCGGTAACGGCATTTCGCATTCCGCTTGCCTGGTTTTTGGCCGTAAAACTGGGAATGGGAACAAACGGCATCTGGTTATCCATTGCCGGAACCACGTTCCTAAAAGGCAGTCTGAATCTGTTTTTATTTTGGAAAGGCGTCTGGCGAAAAAATTTACATCCGAAGTACTGAAATCAGAAATGACCTTTTGTGTGAAAGGTGCATTTTTACGAAGCTGTTCAAAAAGGTCATAAAAAGCAAAAAGAGTTGAAAAAAGAGAAGTAAACCTCCCGGTTTTTCGTGTAAAGATCCGCCGTTCGCAGTTAGGCATTAGAAAAGTCTACACATGCAAGAAAAAAAATATTTATTTGCGGAGCGGGATGCAGGATTTTACTTTTATGATTTTAAGGAGAAGAAAGATGAAAAAAAATATTTTGGTCTCAATTATTTTATGCGTATTAATTGGGTTTTTATCCGCACAAAAAATAAACGGGCCGTCGATTCATTTTAAAAAAACAGAAGTGGATTTTAAACAGGTTCCGCCGGACACATTACTACATTATACCTTTGAGTTTCAAAATAGGGGAACGGACACCCTGTCCATTTTAAATGTACGCCCCGGCTGAGGCTGCACAGCCGTACTTCTGAGTTCAGAAGAAATTTTACCGGGCGACTTTGGGAAAATAAAAGCGGAATATAAAACAAAAAAAGTACAAGGCCCCTTTCGCAAATCAATAAAAGTATATAGTAATGATAATAAAAACCCGGTGGTTCATTTAAGTTTTTCGGGCATTGTAAGGGGAAAAAGCAGATAGATTCATAAGGAATTAAAGAAAGAATGATCAAAGAAAAGAAAACAGAGCAAAACAAATTTATAGCCGTTTTGTCGCGTTGGCTATTAAAACTAATCGGCTGGGAGGTGACCGGAGAGCGACCGAACGTTTCCAAATATGTGATGCTGGGTTATCCGCACACGTCTAATTGGGATGTGCCGCTGGGTCTGTTAATTTATGCCGCCGCCGGTGTACGTCTTAACTGGGTGGGTAAACATACGCTGTTTAAAAAACCGTTTGGATGGGTAATCAGATTAATCGGCGGTGTGCCGGTGAATCGGGATACTACAAAAAATTTTGTGCAGTTAGTGGCGGAAGTTTTTCAGAATCACAAAGAACTGGCGCTGGCGCTTTCGCCCGAAGGGACACGCAGCAAGGCTGATTATTGGCGTACCGGGTTTTATTATATTGCCAAAGAAGCCGGTGTGCCCATAGCCCTTTGTTTTTTGGATTACGAAAAAAAGAGAGGCGGCTTTGGTCCGTTGATTATACCGACAGGTAATATTGAAACCGATTTTGAAAAGTTTAAAGACTTCTATTCGGGGATAAAGGGAAAAAATCCGGAAGACATGACCACAATTCAATTACGTCCTGCCGCCGAAAGTAGCTAAAGAAAAAGAACCCGTTTAACGGACAGAAAAACTCAGCCGGAAAACGGGTTGAACTGAAAACAAAAAAATCTATTTTTTATGTTGCCAACAATATTTGGAACCAGGGGCCGCGTTTCGTTTGCAACGGGTTCCCTGCTCTGTTGTAGCCGCACATTGCCGTTTTGATCCTTCTCGTACTTTTCGTTTTGTAGCGGAGAGTTTTTTACCGCTGCGTTTAGAATTTTTTTGCGAAGCATTCTTTAGATTTTTTTTAGCAGTAGCCTTTTTATTTTTTGTAGCGTTTAAAGTTTTTTTGCCTTTAACTTTTTTACCTGCTTTTTTTGCGGAAGCTTTACTTTTCTTCCCTTTTTTTGTTCTTATTTTTTTCTTAGCAGACTTGGTTTTTTTGCTCGCCTTTTTACCGGCTTTCTTTTTAACAGACTTGGTTTTTTTCTTCGGCTTACTCTGGTTTGCTGTTTTAACAATAGGATCTGCAACAGATGACAATGCGGTTCCGGATGCAGCCTGAACCGGATTTGTACCAAGCAATAAAAGTATTGCCAGCGAAAGGGTTAAGAAAAAGGATTTGATTCTACGTATAAACATTATAATTCCCCTTTACCTTTTAGTACTCAATTACGCGCGGCAATTCTTTTGCCTGGGCAACCCAGTCGACAACTCTGGTTTTTGCCGGAACCAGGCGAACCAGTTTCTTTGCCTGATTGGTTTCTACCATGGTGTTAAACAGATTTTCAGGATTTCTCTGAGCCAATTCTTTAACGGTATCCACTCCGGCGCCTTTAAGCAGTTCGGCATATTGTGAACTAACGCCGTTCACCCGAAATAAGTCCGCCATGTTTACAAAATCCAACACTTTTTCTTTAGAAATTCCGGATAAATCGGAAATTAATTTACGGCCGTTGCTGGTCGCGCCGTTTTTCAGTAAGCCGCTAACCGTTTTAATTCCGGCTTTGGCGAGCTTAGATGCATACGAAGGACCAATACCTTCAATTTTTGCGATGTTCATTTTACCTCCTTAAATATAATAAATAGTAATCCTGTTTTTACTTTCAATTTATATGCCAGGAAAATGGATGGCGAAAAATCCGCTAAAACAGCCGTTTATAAAATTAATTTGGCCGAGGGAAATTATTAAACGGGTTATTTCACCAATTATAAAAGTGATATCACACATTAACGGGGCCGAAAGCATGTAGATAAAAAAAAATAAAAAAATAGCCGCTGATTATCGCCTAAAAATATCGATATTAAAACACAACATGTATTTTTTCCGATTCACCGCTTTCTGAATTTATAAATCCTCGCGCCGGTAAATAAAAAGTATACGATGGTTTCTTTGCGGGGCCTCCGTAAAAACCGGCGCAAATTTTTTAAAGCACGTTTACCACACAAAACGACATCGTACCGGAAAAAGATAAAAAAGGTGTTTCTTTGAATTTTGGAAGTTTCTTTGTATTTTTGAAAAACACAAATAATTCTAAATTTACCTATCGTTTAAAAAGGATACGGCATGATCAAATTATATGGAATCCCTAACTGACAGCAAATTCGTAAAACCCGTGCGGTTTTGGAAGAAAATAATATCGAATACGAATTTGTAAACTTTAAAAAAACACCGGTAGGCGAAGACTTTATTCGTGACGTAGTACATCAACTGGGGATGGATGTGGTGTTAAACAGTAAAGGCGCTACCTATCGGAAGCTCGGTCTGAAAAAAATGGATTTAAAAGAAGAAGACCTGCTGCAGTGGCTGGTAAAGGAACAGGGGATGATCAAACGTCCGTTAATTGAGCATAAAGGACGTTTTTGGATTGGTTTTGATGAAGAGGGAATTTTAGGCTTTTTAAAATAGTGTAAATCCGCTTTGTCCGAAACCCTCAGTAAAAAATAAGTTGTAAAGGAGAGAAAAATGCCGGCGCAATCTGCCCTGGAAGCCGTTAAAATACTGCGGGACAGCAGCCACTTTCAATGGTACGTAATAACGCTATTTGCTTTTGTTGTTTATGTGTATGCCGTAGAGATCGAACGCAAAAACTGGAACCTGGTTTTTGCCGGTCTGGTTTTTTGGGGGATGGATTGGTTTAACGAAATCTGGAACGCCCTTGTATTTCATTTTACAAATTTCGCTCCGGTTTGGGGCGCTTCGGGGAAAACAGCCTACCTTATTTTTATTGGGCTGAATATAGAAATTTCCTTTATGTTTGCCATTGCCGGAATTGCCTTTAGTAAAATGCTGCCCGCGGATAAAAAGATGAAAATAATAGGCGTCCCAAACCGCTGGTTTTTTGCCGTGGTCAATTCCATTTTCTGCGTTTTTGTGGAACTATTGTTAAATGCCGCCGGTGTACTGACCTGGGAATACGCCTGGTGGAATGTCTCCGCACCCGTGCTAATTGTACTTTTCGGCTATTTAACCTTTTTCCTGATGGCCTACTGGGTATTTGATATGGAGAGTCTGAAGAAAAAAATATATACAACCGCCATTATCTATACGATAGATATTGCAGCCATAATCGTTTTTGGACGTATTTTAAACTGGATTTAGTGTACCCATTCCATGAGTAAAAAATATATCTTTTTTAAATGTACGGCAGAACCGCTTTCTGATTTTTCTAAAGATCAGCTGGCAGAGTTGGAGTTAAGCGCTTTTAACGGGGACCTGCGTCCGGTACAAACAATTTTTCAACTGATGGACCTTCCGGATTTAAAACTGATAATCTCCAAAAGCGAACCGCTGCAAAAACTTCTGTCGGCCTCACTCTCTCAGGATAGTGCGCACGGTTATCTTTGGTCGGGCGAACATTTGCCCGAACTGTACGAAAAAATTCTATTCCATTCGGTTTTAATCGACCGCTGTTTTGTTTTTCAGCGTAACACCGATCCGCCGCCCGAAATTTCTAACAGTCCTTTTGGCCGCTTACAGCAAAAAACATAAATCTATAACTGGTGGATTTTTTCATGGTTTAGCTTTTATCATATTTTTACCCGGGCACAACGCGCTCGTCAACATTTCGAGTCGGAAATTGAACTTGATAAATACCTGGAGCAGTTGTTCCATTCTGAAACTTTTTGGGAGGAGAAACCGGATGTAAACGAGAATAAAACGATTTTATTCTCCGAAAAAAATGAAACGCAACGCTGGCTGCATGTTTTACTGAATTTTTGCGCCGCGCCGCTTTACCTTATTAATCTGAATATGGCACCCGGAATTTTTAGCGCGCTATCACAAGCAAACTTGCATATTGTTCAACCTTTTTCGGCCCGGAGACCGGAAACACAAATTGCCGGCGCTCTGGCCGATGTGGATATCTATGACTATCACAAGGCCGTCGATTCCATCCTGTCTTCCGTGCGTCTGTTGCTTGCCAGCAGCGCCAATGTTCAGGCAGATTTATTTATGGCCCCTATAGGAAAAGATTTTATATCGGTTTGGCAATTGGAAAAAGAACGTCTTAAAGCCCTACCTGTTTCGTTGTCGGAAGCAAATCAAAAAGCCTTCGCCGTTACCCGGTTTCTGATAAAACGCGGCCTGGTCGGAGCGTCCAAGGCGCTAACAAATCTGTTACAAACGGCTTTTATACATACCATCGGGCAGTTATTAAAAAAACAGAGGAATCAGGATTTTGTTGCCCTGTTTCAAAAAAATTTGCGCGCGTTGTATTCCGATTTATATATGGTTGAAAAACTTCGTTCCTTAAGCGCCGGATTAGCGAAACGATGGATGTATTACAATGATATAACAGAGATAACGTTAAGCGATGCCCGCTCAATTATATTTCAACCACAGGACGGGTATGCGCCCAAAAAAAATAAAACCGAAATACAATTAGCCCGCTTGTTTGGCCCGGATGATATAAAAGAAACGCAGCCAGGTTTTGACGAAGAGGCTATCTGGCACGATGAAATAGGTATGCAAAGTCCGCAATTGCGAAAAACGGGCCGGGCCGGAAAGTATTTGTTTAATCGTTTATTTACACAAAATTTAAAGAAAGAAGCAACAACATTGTTTTGGCATTGGCAGCAGGTGGACCGTTTCCTGCAAATGCCGGAGTTTGTTGGTATACAGGATGTGCGCCTTTGCCTGGTTTTGCCTGTATTCAAGATAAATGAACGCAGTGTTTCGGTTCGGGAAATAATTTTAGAACAACTAAAGAGCAATAAATCACACTATCCCTTTAAACTTGTAAGGGATTTTATTTCGGATCGTTTAGTGGATATAATCATTTTGGAAAAGAAAAAGGAAGAACAGTAATGCATAAACGAACCATATTTTTTTTACTCTTATTACTTGGGCAGCTAAGTGCCCAGGGAAACTGGCAGGCGGTTACCGTTTCCGATACGGTTGTTAATTTTGGGCAGGCGGTGTGTGGACAGCGGCATAGCATCTCGCTGACGCTGCAGAATAATTTAAATGAACCGGTAAATGTGCTTTCGGCGGAATTCGAAGAGAGTGAATTTACAACAGACCTCTCGGCCGCGGAGATTCCCGCTAATGGCAGCACGGGGTTTCATATTTATTTTGAAAGCAATCAAAATGTAAATTTCAGTGATTTTTTACAAATAAGTCTGGATAAAGGAATACACGCGTTAATTGTAGAAGCGTCCGCTGAGGCGGTATATGAAAACAGCTATTACGATGATACTCAGAATCTTTGGGGCGCCGATTTAAAAGCGGCCTTACATAATATTATTGATAATCATACGGAACTCTCTTACAGTGGCGTCTGGGATGCGTTAAAAGATACGGACGAAGATCCCAACAATGCCAACAATGTAATTTTGTTGTATACAGGCTGGTCTTATAAAAAAAGCGATCAAAATACAGGCGATCAAAACGGCTGGAACCGCGAACATGTTTGGGCCAAATCACACGGGGATTTTGGAACCAGCGCTCCGGCAGGAACGGATATTCATCACCTAAGACCTGCGGATGTAACCGTAAACAGTAAACGCGGCAGTTTGGATTTTGATAACGGAGGCACGTTATACACAGATGACGACGGGCCAACGGAATGCCGTTATGACGGCGATTCCTGGGAACCCCGCGACGAGGTGAAAGGCGATGTGGCCCGAATGATGTATTATATGGTTGTGCGCTACGAAGGGGACGATACGTCCTATGATTTAGAGTTAGTGGACTATACGCCATCCACATCTTCTAAAGAGCCTCTCTTTGGTAAACAGTCTACCCTTTACCAGTGGCACCGGCAGGATACGGTAAGTGATTGGGAACGGCGGCGTAACGACCGTATTTATAATAATTGGCAGCACAATCGTAATCCGTTTATCGATTATCCTGCATTTGCCTCGCGTTTACCTTCGGTTTCAGGCGAAGCCTTAATTGAGGAGCCGGAGATAGCGGTTGCGCCTTTGAGTGTGGATATGGGCGAAATCCCTTTTACCACACAGGCAATGTATGCGATTGCGGTAATTAATACCGGCAACCAAACGCTTAACGTTAGTTCTATTCAATCAACAAACCCGGATTTTACGGTGGATCAAACCAGTATGACCCTGATAGCCGAACAGTACGCCTATCTTTCGGTTTCGTTTACTTCACAGGCCGAGGAAGGCACTTTTTCTACCACCATCCAGATTAACAGCAACGATCCCGATGAAAGCCTGATGGAAATTCCGGTGACCGTTCAGGTTACAAACGGCACCAGTTTAATTGAAAAACCATCTTTGGTACAGATTTTTGAATTAGAACAAAACTATCCGAATCCGTTTAATCCATCTACGGAAATCCACTATCAGCTTTCAACGGCAGGCCGGGTAATGTTGACGGTTTTTGACGCGGGCGGAAAAATGGTTGGAATTCTGGTAAGCGAAAATCAGAGCCCAGGCGCCCATTCGGCTGTTTTTAATTCAAACGGGTTAAGCAGCGGGGTATATTTTTACCGTCTGATGGTAACGGGAAGTAGCGGCCGTTACGATAAAACCCGTAAAATGATTTTAATGCGCTAAGGAGATTAAAAAGAATGATCAGAAAGACAGTTTTAATCCTGTTTGTTGCGATTTTAACCCTTCGCGCGGCCCAGACAGATACCCTGCATATTTTCAGCAAATCTATGCAAAAAGAAATAAATGCGCTTATTATTATTCCTGATGCGGCCGCAGCGGGAAATCCTCTTCCGGCTGTTTACCTGCTTCACGGTTATAGCGGAGGATATCTGGACTGGTCCAGACACATGAATTTAGAACAGCTTGCCGACCGCTTCCGGGTTTTTATTATTTGTCCCGAGGGCGCTTACAATAGTTGGTATCTGGACAGTCCTTTACAAAAAGACAGTCAATACGAAACACATATTATAAAAGAAGTCATTCCTTATGTGGATCAGCATTTTCCGGTTCGCGCTAAAAAAGAGGGGCGAGCCATTACCGGTTTAAGCATGGGCGGACACGGAGCACTGTATCTGGCCATCCGTCATCCTGGGCTTTTTGCCGCCGCGGGCAGTATGAGCGGAGTTGTAGATTTGGGATACTCTACCAAGCGCTGGGAAATAGCCCAAAAAATAGGCGCATACGAAAAATATCCGCGGCGCTGGGAAGGAAATTCCGTTATAAACATGACGGAACAGATGCGGAAGGCCAATCTTGGCTGGCTACTCGATTGCGGAACAGACGATCCGTTTATCGGAATAAACCGAACGCTACACAAAAAAATGCTGGACAAAAAAATAGCGCATACGTATATCGAACGCCCTGGCGGCCATAGCTGGCATTACTGGACAAATGCCGTTAGCTACCATCTGATGTTTTTTAAGAAATTACAATAGCGTCAGTCGATTAAACACATTGCAACGAAAAAAACGGAATCCGCTACATATTTGACTTTAACGGCAAAATCATTTAGCTTTCTCAACATTATTTCAGCGATCCGCTCATTCTAATAATTAATAGTCGTTAAATTTCAATTTAAGGAGGCATTATGCTCAAAAAATTCACAGGAATAATTTTAGGGCTTGTTTTTTCTGTATCTCTCGTATTTGGATCGGGTTTTTCCATTTATGAACAGGGTGCAAAAGCAACAGCAATGTCCGGCGCTTTTATAGCCCAGGCAAATGATGTTTCGGCATTATTTTTTAATCCGGCTGGTCTTACTTCTCTCACAAGTAACCAGATATCTCTGGGAACGACCATTATCATGCCTTCGGCATCGTTTTTAGGACCTGCTAATCTCGATGAAAACTTATATACCGCTGCCAAAGATCTGGTTTTCCCACCATCGCATTTATATGCGGCTTACAGGTTAAACGAAAAACTTACCCTGGGATTTGGCTTTTATACCATGTTCGGTCTCGGTTCCGAATGGCCGGGCGACTGGGCAGGCCGTGAACTGGCAACAACCTCCGATGTTCAGACGTTTACTTTAAATCCGGTTCTGGCTGGTAAGGTTAGTGACAACCTTTCTGTTTCAATTGGCTTAAGTTACGTCTATGGAACGGTTACGCTGGAAAAAAGCATTTATGCCGGTTATGCGCTTGATACTTATGTGGAATCCAAGCTGGTTGCTTCCGGTTACGGTTTAGGGTTTAACCTGGGCATTCAGTATAAACCGTTCGACCGTGTGACCATGGGTTTTGTCTATAGAACGAATACCGAATTAAAATTTAACGACGGCGAAGCAACATTTGCGCTTCCGGTTTTGCAAAACGAAGCGGCAAATCAGTTATTGGCGGCTTATTTCCCGAAAACAACGGGACGTTCTGCTTTAACACTGCCGGATCTGACCGGTTTTGGTCTTGCTTTTGACTTAGCGGATAATGTTACATTTGAAGCGGATTACGTAAAACTGGGCTGGAGTTCATACGATAAGCTTATTGTAAATTTTGAAGATCCGGTTGCCGGTTCTACACAGACTGTTTCTGAAAAGAACTATAAGGATACCTATAGTTTGCGCGCGGGTGTTGAATATCGTTTTGATGAACAACTTGCTTTCCGTGCCGGTGTGATGCGCGATTACCATGCCGTACCGGATAAATATTTAGAGCCCTCTCTTCCTGAAGGAGACCGTACCCTGGTATCGTTAGGCGTCGGTTATAAAATTGATAATTACACGATTGACGCATTTGCAATGTTCTTAAATCAGGATGAACGGAAAATTACTACTTCGGAATTAGAAGTAAGTGGAAATCCGTATCCGTTTAACGGTACTTATAATGCGGTTGCAAATCTGTTTGGTTTAACCGTTGGTTATTCGTTTTAACTTCAGAAATTAGGAGAATCCCGATATGAAATATTTTAAAATATTTTTAATTGTTTTTTTACCGCTGTTTTTTGCGCTTACCGGATGCAAACTGGACGAGCCGAATGCAGCAAGTACACAAAGTGATTTAGGCACGCATACCGTTTCACGTTATGTTGCTCTCGGTAACAGCCTTACAGCCGGCGTTCAATCCGGAAGTTTGGTGGAAGATCATCAGGTATTCAGCTATCCGAATTTGATTGCCGGACAGCTGGGTGTTGAAACCTTTGAACAGCCAACGGTTTCTTTCCCCGGGATCAGTAATATTTTGCAGTTTAACCCCATAACCCATGCGGTTACACCGGCGCCGGGTGCGGAAGGCACGCCTAATAATCTGGGGTATGCCGCTCCCTATAATAATTTAGGAATTCCCACCGCCACAACCTGGGATGTTTTGCATGCTACCAACAGTACAAATAATTATCGCTATATGTTTTTTGGTGAAGACAACCCTGCTGTCGACCTGGTTCTGCGTAATCCGAACTTAGGAAATACCTCTATGTTTGCCCAGGCCGCTTTGCAGCATCCTGACCTGCTCACATTGTGGATTGGAAGTAACGATGTGCTTGGTTTTGCCACCAGCGGCGGCTTAAAACCGATTACTCCGTATGCCGATTTTACAAATCCGTTTACCGGACTGCCCATGCCGGGATTTGAAACATCCATGACAGAATTAATGGATACGGTTGCCACGCTTGGCGCAATGGTTGCCGTTGCCAATGTTCCGGACGTTACCTCTCCGCCTTTCTTTACCACGGTAGGCCAGGCTCTGGCTGCTGGTTTTATTGCCAGTGGTATTCCTTATCCGCTGTCTTATGAAAAAGGTACGGATGATTTGTCCGCCGGTATTGCAACCGGTTCCGCTACAACCACCGATATGTTAAACGGCACCGTTTTGCTGCTTTTAACCGGTTCCGGCTATACCGATGAAATTGGCAAACCTTCCGGTAAATGGTATCGTGATTTTGCAGCGATGAAAGGGATAACGGTCGATCAGCTTTTGGCAACCATGCCGGTAGTTGATACGACCCAGGCTTTTGGTTTTCATCCTCAGAATCCTTGGCCCAGCGCATTGATTCTTGATCCGGATGAAATTGCCATGGCTAAAGCGGCAACAAGCGCCTATAATCAGCTGATTGCAGCTAAAGCAGCCGAAAAAGGTTTTGCCCTTTTTGACGCCAATGGATTTTTGAGCAGTATTGTTTCTAACGGCGGTATGACCACACAGGGATACTCATTTAACGCCAGTTATGTTACGGGTGGTCTGTTCAGTTTAGACGGCGTTCATCTGTCTAATGCCGGTTATGCCATAATTGCCAACTCTTTTATTGATGCCATTAATACCAAATATAGTGTCTCTATTGCACCGGTTATAATTAGAAATGTGCTTGGTTTCGCTCCGGTTAAAAAAATAAATGCTGCCGATATGAAATACGATCTGCGTAGTCTGTCCGGATTGCTGGAAATGACCGGCGGAAAAATCTGGTAAAAAAGTTTTTAAATATTTTAAAAAAAGGCAGGGATTATGAATCTCTGCCTTTTTTTTTACGTATCGAATTAAAATGTGTATTGCAAAAAGACGTGTAAAAAAAGTATATTATCCCGTTTACAATATGCCCGTTGTACAGGAGGCTCCATGCGCAATAAAACAATAACCGCTTTTTTACTAATACCTTTATTCTCGATACAGCTCTTTGCTTCCGGTTTTTCTATTTATGAACAGGGTGCAAAAGGTACAGCCTTATCCGGCGCTGTAATTGCAGCAATTAACGATCCCTCGGCTGTTTTTTATAATCCGTCTGCAATTGCCGGGCTGGATGGAATACATCTTTCCGTGGGGGCCGCCGTTAATAATACACAATATGCGTTTATCGGGCCGGAAGCCGTAGACCCGAAACTATACACAAAGGCGGAAATGAAACAAACCATTCCGTCTCATTTTTATGCCAGTTATCGATTTAATAATTGGCTGAGTTTTGGTTTTGGCCTTTTCTCTCCGTTCGGAACTTCGGTTTCGTGGGGCAATGCGCAAAAAATATGGGCCAATAGTCTGCTCTTGTCAAAATCGGAATTGAGTACCTATTTTTATAATCCTGTTGTGGCGATTAAACTGCTTGATAATTTGTCGGTTGGCGCCGGTGTGAGCTTTGTTCAGGCCGATATGCAAATGGATAAAAATGTTTTCTTTGCTCCGGGCAATGTGTTTGGGGCTTCCGTTTTAAAAGCAAACACGACGGGGTTTGGATTTAATCTGGGCATGCAATATACGCCGTTTAAATGTTTTACGGCGGGTTTAAATTACCGTAGCGGCACGGAGTTAGATTTTAAAAACGGTACTTCTTCTTATGGTTTTCCATCAACCGGGAATACCGAAACCGATCATTATATTTCGGACGTATACCCCGCTTCCGTGGGCGCCGGATTTAAAATGAATTTACCCTACCAATTAGGCCTTGGTCTGGCCTTTCATTTTACGGAAAATCTTATGGCTGAGGCCGATTATGTTCGCTTTGGCTGGAGTAGCTACGACAAAATAACCGTCTCTTTGGATAAAGCTGTTAACGGAGAGACGGAATATGTGATGCTAAAAAACTATGAAGACTCGTACAGTGTACGCTTTGGAATTGAATATAGGGTCGATGTGGCGCTGGCTCTGAGAGCAGGCTATTATTGGGAACGGCATACTATTCCGGCCGAATATGTGGAGCCCGTACTACCGGACGGAGAAAGGCATAATTATACCATCGGCTTTGGATATAAAATTGCCGGTGTTTCCATAGATGGTTTTTATCATATCTTATTACAGGATGATCGAACCGTTTCAAATTCCGTTCAGGGGTTTGATGGTGATTATTCCGGTTTGGCAACATTGTATGGTTTAACGCTTGGATACACATTTTAAGCACGGGATTAAAGGAGAGTGTATTGTAATGAAGATAATAGCAAAACGAGTATTTTTTATATTGGCCGGATTCATTATCCTTTTTTCCTGTACTTTGCAGGAGCCGGGCATTAAAACGACAACAGTAAATAAGCAGGACAGTTTATACTTTAGCCGACTTATGTTTCTTGGCGACGATAATGTTGCGGGTTATCAGAATTTAGCCTTAACGGAAAAACATCAAAAATACAGTTTCCCGGCACAGATTGCCAAACAGGGAGGCACGCCGGATTTTCAACAACCGCTGATGGGTTATCCGGGTATCGGTGTTTTATCGCCCTGGGGATATGGTACTATTGAACTCTACCATCTTGATAATCCGGAAACGCCGGATACACGCATTCCCGATCCACTTATCCGGGCTATTCCTTATGAAGACTATCCGGACTACGATTTGAATATGCCTTTTACCTCGGAAGATGTAATGACCTATCCACTTCCATATAGCAACCTCGGTGTACCGGGAATTGTGATGGAAGATATTTTAAAGGGTAAGACAAAATTAAAAAGTAAAAGCCATACCCGAATGCTGGATATTATTTTACGTAATCCCCTTCCGGAACCCTATGGCGAATTAACCTCTTTTCAACAGGCGCAGCTTTTTCACCCCAGTATTCTTGTTTGCTGGGTCGGAATGAACGATGTATTAAATTTTGCACAATATCCCGAGGGTGATCAGCCTTCTATTCCGGAACCTACCGCGGGCGATTACTTTGCCGAAAAATTTGCCGCGATGGCCGACTCGTTAAAAAGTTTAAATGTAGCGCTTTTAATTGGAAATGTGCCGGATATTACCGATATGCCTTATTTTAACACGGTTCCGCCGATTGTTATCGATTCGGTTACCAATATGCCATATCTTGATGATAACGGGAATACCGTTCCCCTTATCGGGGTTGAAGCGGGCGATAAAATTTTAACGCCGGCCAAGGGCGATATTAAAAGAGGATACGGAATTCCGGAAGGTATTTTAAACGGAAACGGTTTGCCGCTTCCCGATGATAAAATTCTGGATGTTTCCGAAATTGCACTTGTCCGCGAGTCAGTAGAAAGTTACAATGCAAGCATCGATTCCATTTGTGCAAAGCGGAAGATCCCCGTTGTGGATATATATACACTTTATAAAGAACTGAATACGGGGCTCAATGAGGCGGGTTTTATCTTCACAAATACATTTATCAGTGGCGGATTTTTTAGTTTAGACGGAATTCATCCGTCTGATTTGGGAAATGGTATTCTGGCGAATGAATGGATTCGGGCAATCAATTCAAATTTTCCGGTTAGCATTCCTCCGGTCAATCTGTTTGACTTAATATCGGAATTACAGCCGTTGGTGTTTGATACGACGGCCGTATCAAAAGAATATTGATTAAACCAAAAGGCAGGAAAAATCCTGCCTTTTTTGTATCGTATTAATTCTTTCCCTGTTTTCCATAAAATATAATTTATATATGCAGAGGTTAATATTTTGATTAAAAAAAGTGTAACTCCTGGCTTTTTACTGCATCATTATTATATATTTAGAAGAAAAAAGTACGGAACAAATTCAGACAGATTTAGTAGATTAGTTCTAAAAATAATAAACTATATATGGGTTCAATAATTTTAAGAGGTTAAAATGACGGCTAAGACAAAGTCCTATAAGTTCAAAACAGAAATCAACCAGTTGCTGGATATTTTAATCCATTCTCTGTACACCAACCGCGAAATTTTTATTCGCGAACTCGTATCAAATGCATCGGATGCGTTGGACAAACTGCGTTTTGAAATGACCAGCGGTACTGAAATTGTAAATAAAGACCTGGATTTGGAAATCAATATTTCGTTGGATAAAGACAACAATATCATCCGCATCGCCGATACGGGAATTGGAATGTCGGCAGATGAAATTGTTAAAAATATCGGAACTATTGCTAAATCCGGCTCGGCAGATTTTTTAAACAAACTCAGCAGCGAAGCCAAAGAAAAAGATGTTTCCAATATTATCGGTAAATTTGGCGTCGGGTTTTATTCGGTTTTTATGGTTGCCGACGAAGTGGTTATTACCACACGCTCCTATAAATCCGATGCGCTTCCGGTACGCTGGAGTTCCAAAGGAACAGGTAGTTTTAAACTGACGGAAATGGAAGAAGATATTCCGCGTGGAACGGTGATCGAAATTCATTTAAAAGAAGACGCCAAAGAATATGCGGAAAAATACAAGGTGGAAGCGGCTGTTAAAAAGCACTCTAACTTTATTTCTTTTCCCATCAAAATTGACGGCGAAAAGCTGAACACGGTTCCGGCGCTGTGGCGGGAACCCAAAACCAATATCAAAAAAGAACAGTATAATGAATTTTATAAATATCTGACCTATGACAGTCAGGAACCGATGGATACCATTCACGTTTCCATAGACGCGCCGGTACAATTTAACAGCCTGATGTTCATTCCCAAACAGACCTTTGATTTATACGGGATTTCGAAAGAAGATATCGGTCTGGACCTGTATGTAAAAAGCGTTTTGATTCACCACAAAAATTCCGACCTGCTTCCTTAATATCTTGGATTTATCAAAGGGATGGTAGATTCCCCCGATATTCCGCTCAATATTTCCCGCGAAACGCTTCAGGAAAACCGCGTGGTGATGAAAATTTCCCAGATTCTAATCAAACAGGTGCTGTCTTATCTTGAGAAAAAAGCCAAAAAGGATGCAGAAGCCTACAACGAATTTTGGAAGGTGCACGGGAAGATTTTTAAACTGGGTTACTCAGACTACGCCAATCAGGAAAAATGGGTGGAACTTTTACGTTTCGATTCTTCTGCCGCGGAAGAGGGCAAGACTACCTCTCTCGCAGAATATGTGGAACGGGTGAAGGAAGAACAAAAAGAGATTTATTACATTACCGGCGCCAGTCGCGAAGCTTTGCAGAGCGATCCGCATCTGGAAATATTTAAGCGCAAAGGAATTGAGGTACTCTATTTGTACGATCCGGTGGACGAGTTTGCGGTAAGCGGAATCGGTAGTTACAAAACGGATTATAAACTGGTTGCCGTCGAACAGGCCGATTTATCCATCTTAGAAAAAATAGAAGATACGGAAAAAGACGACTCCAAAACCGAAAGCCTGAGCGAAGGGGAAGAAAAAGTATTTAAAAAATTGCTGGAAAAGGTAAAAGATATTCTCGGCGAACGAGTTACCGAGGTGCGGGAATCTAAACGCTTAAAAGACAGCGCTTCATGCCTGGTGAGCCCCGACGGTGAAATGACCTCGCATATGCAGAAAATTATCCAGATGATGAACAAGGATGCATCGGTGCCGAAGAAGGTATTTGAGCTGAACAAAGACCACCAACTGGTGCGCAATCTGCTGACGATTTATAAAGCGGATCCCAAGGATACATTTATCGATGAGACCATCGAACAGTTATATGAATCTGCTTTACTACTGGAAGGGTATCTGACCGATCCCCATAAACTGGTGAACCGCGTTCAGGATATTCTGCTGAAAAGCAGCGAGTGGCATCCGGCTAAAAAATAGTTTCCGCTCTCCAACGTAAGGGTAAATTCTTTTTGCCCTTTGTCGTTTTGTGCTGGTAAAATAATACAAATAAACGTGCCACGGATTAACACGGATATTTACAGGTTTTTTAAACGCTACGGTTCTGCTTCCGGCGTTTATCTGTGGCATATTTTTGTGAGCGGGGTATTCATAAAATTTAAAATAGCATCGAAGTAAGAAATATCCGGCTATTTTGTTTTACTCTTATCCTCATACATACAAACTTTCTGTAGCGGACATTTGCTGCAGAGCGGTTTTCGCGCCTTACAGATTTTCCGCCCGTGCCAGATCAGCCAGTGGTGGGCGTCCGACCATTTCTTCTTCGGGATATTGTGCATCAACTGCTTTTCCGTTTCCAGCACATTGTTAGCCTTTGCCAAACCGAGACGATTGCTCACCCGAAAGACGTGGGTGTCCACGGCGATAGCCGGAACCCCTTTGGCAATACTCAATACCACGTTGGCCGTTTTTCGTCCCACGCCCGGTAGTTTCACAAATTCTTCTCTGGTGGATGGCACATCGCCATTATATTGTTCGGCAAGAATTTTACTGGTGGCCAGCACATTTTTAGCCTTGGTGTGGTAAAGTCCAACGGTTTTTATATACGATTCCATCTGTGCCAGGCTAAGTTCGGCCATCTTCCCGGCAGTGGGGCAATCGCGGAATAAATCCTTGGTAACGATATTCACCCGCACATCGGTACTTTGGGCGGCCAACATGGTGGAAATAAGCAATTGAAAAGGGGATTTATAATTGAGAGCAGTTTCGGCGCCACCATACATTGTTTCCAGAACGGATAATATTTTTTTTATTTGATTTTTCACCAGGTGCCTATCTAAATAGTTTAAGGAAACCTAAGAAAATTGGAAATACGAGGCAAACGACTGAACAATCCCAACCGGTTATAAATATATTGTTCATTGCCATTTGCCATTTAATCCGTTTTCGTAGATTTGTTTGAATTAGGATCCATTTACATTTAATTTAAGAACGACTATTTTACCAGATTGATTAAAGGATATGACTGATGAGCGAACAGGCAGAAAAACTAACACGGAATTTTAGTTCGGAATTGGATGCGATTCTTGGTGAAACCTTTCCGGTTTTAGACGACGGCTTTATCCGCGTAGTGGATTATATGGGCACGGATGAATCCGTTGTGCAGGCGGCGCGGGTTTCTTACGGAAAGGGTACAAAAAAACGCCACGAAGACCGCGGCCTGATTCGCTACCTGATTCGCCATCATCATACCACGCCTTTTGAAATGTGTGAAATAAAACTGCATGTGCGTGTGCCTATGGACACCTGGCGGCAATGGATTCGCCATCGCACGGCCAATGTAAATGAGTATTCCACCCGTTATTCGGTAGCGGTGAATGCCATGTATTCCACCCGGCCGGACGAATGGCGCATTCAGGCGACTACCAATCGTCAGGGAAGCGATGGTTTTGCCCAAAAAGAACAAGGTGAAAAACTTTCGCAGCAGGAAAAAGAACTGCACGATTTAAGCCGCAAAATTTATGACGAACGGCTGGAACAGGGTGTGGCCCGCGAGCAGGCACGCAAAGACCTGCCTCTGTGCACGTACACCGAAGCCTACTGGAAAATCGATTTACACAATCTGATGAATTTTTTACGCCTGCGTATGGAAGGCCATGCGCAATATGAAATTCGTCAATATGCCGCCATCATTGGCGAAGAAATTGTCAGCCGCTGGGCGCCGTTAACCTGGGAGGCCTTTAAAGACTATGTGTTTAACAGCGCCACGTTCTCAGAAATGGATGGCCGGGTTATCAGCGCACTTGCCGCCGGTGAAAAAGACCGGGCCAAAGCGTTAGTGGAAAAATTCGGCTGGCTTAAATACAAAGATGGAAAGCCCGCCTTTCAGATCGAGCGTTTTGAATTGGAAGAAAAACTCAAAAAACTTAACATCGAAATTCCCTGGTAGTTTAAAATATTCTGTAGACAGGATAACAGGATTTAATAAATAAATTTGACTTAAGGTTGGGAAGGAATGCCATTCCCGATTTCCAGTGACTGAGCCTGCCGAAGTCCAATTTCCCCTTTTAAATTTTTGTCTCTCTCAGGTTTTAACAATCCCTGCCGAAAATCCGCTATACTCTGAACAGACTTTAAACAAGAGGATACAATGGAAACCAAAAAAGCAAAGATTATCTGTACCATCGGGCCAGCCAGTGATTCACTGGAAATGCTGACCAAACTGGCCAATGCCGGAATGAATATCGCCCGGTTAAATTTTTCACACGGGACCCACGACGAACACCTGCAAAAAATCAAACGCATCCGTAAGGTTTCCCGGCAAACCGGTAAAGCGATTGCTATTCTCCAGGACTTACAGGGCCCCAAAATTCGCGTCGGTACATTTGAAAATCCGCCAATTCAACTAAATCCCGGCGATCTGTTTACGCTAACAACAGAGGATATTCAAGGGAATGCGCATATTGTGTCCACCAGTTATAAAAAGCTGGCTGATGATGTGCAGTTAGATGATGAGATATTAGTAAATGACGGCCTGATTAAACTGAAAGTACAGTACAAAAAAGGAAAAGATATTTTTTGCGAAGTGGTCAATGGCGGCAGTCTGTATGACCGGCGCGGCATTAATCTGCCGGGGGTTAAGGTCTCCGAACCATCGTTAACGGCCAAAGATAAACGGGATTTGAAATTCGGACTGGAACATGGCGTGGACTATGTGGCTCTGTCTTTCGTTCGGGACGCCGAAAGTATTTTATAGGTAAAAAAAATAATTGGAAAGCACAATGTGCCGGTAATCGCCAAACTGGAAAAGCCGGAAGCGCTGAAAAATCTGGACGCCATTATTGAGGCGACGGATGCGGTAATGGTCGCCCGTGGCGATCTCGGTGTTGAAATTGCCGCCTCCAAGGTGCCGGTGGTTCAGAAACATATAATCGAAAAATGTTTATTAGCCGGAAAACCGGTGATTACGGCCACTCAGATGCTGGACTCGATGATGGTAAATCCGGTGGCCACCCGCGCCGAAACATCGGATGTAGCCAATGCGGTTTTTGACGGCAGCGACGCGGTGATGCTCTCCGGTGAAACGGCTTTCGGGAAATATCCGCTGGAATCGGTTAAATATATGGCCTCTATCATCCGGGACGCCGAAGCCAACAAAGCCTATTTTCGTAAAAATCTGGTATTAAAGAAAAAAATCGAAACACCCTCCTTTTCGCACTCGGTCTGTCAGGCGGCATATTACAGCGCCAAAGAAACCAACGCCGCCTGGATTATCGTCTTTACGGAATCCGGCCGGACGGCTCAAATGATGTCAAACCTGCGCCCATTGTCAAAGATACTGGCTCTTAGCGGAAACAAAAATGTATTAAACCGTATGGCTTTGCTGTGGGGAGTAACGCCGTCGCTGATAACAAAAAAAATTGAAATCGTAAAAGATTTAACACTTTTGGAAACCTATCTGAAAGACAAAGAATTGGTCGGCAGCGGTGACAATGTGGTGATAATGGCGGGTTCTTCTAAGGAAGAAGGCGGCACGAATATGCTACGTTTGCATCAGATTATATAATAGCTGCTCCGGATGTATTGTTCTGTAATACTGAAAAAGCGCTTGTCAATTTCCTTAGGTTTCAGAGGGAAGCCATTTCAGTTGCGTTGTATCTATCTCCCGCCTATTTTGTTTGAAAACCGGGAGGAAGAGATTGAATTATTCTTTTTATGATTTTCTGGGAAATGTTGGCGCCGCGTTTATTATCATTGCCTATCTGTTTCTTCAAATGAAAAAAATTACCAGCGATAGCTACGGCTATTCCGTTATAAATGCTATTGGGGCTGGACTCATCCTTTTATCGCTGTTGGCCGATTTTAATC
Organism: Calditrichota bacterium; assembly: GCA_024278755.1. Lineage (GTDB taxonomy): Bacteria > Calditrichota > Calditrichia > Calditrichales > Calditrichaceae > JANTFQ01. The sequence goes on from JAJRSO010000009.1 coordinate 46,164, forward strand.
TTTCTGCTTTTATTATAGAATTCTTCTGGTTGCTGGCAAGCCTCTTCGGTATTTATAATTGGAAAAGGCAGCGCGGCTAAAAGTTTTTGCTGCTGTTAAAATAAAGCGCCGCAGATTTTCACGGATAAAACACAAGTTGTTATTCCCGCCGTTTTCAAGCGGGAATCCAGTTTGTGCATTAAATTATAACTCTAAAATATCCAACTCAAATAAACTCAAAGGACGAACTAATGAATTATTTGGATTGGCTCATTGTACTCTTTTACATCAGCGGTCTTGTTGGCTTTGCCGTTTATTTGAACCGTTCACAGAACTCTACCCAGGATTATTATCTCGCCGGCCGTAAAATCAAATGGTGGCAGTCGGGCGCCTCTACGATGGCTACCCAGCTCAGCGCCATCAGCTTTGTTTCCGCGCCTGCTTTTGTGGCGCTTAAAACAGGCGGCGGCCTCAAATGGTTGTCGTATGAGTTTGCCGTACCTCTGGCTCTGATTTTAGTAATGGCAGTTATCATTCCCATCCTGCACCAAAACAAATATATCAGCATTTATGAATATCTGGAACAGCGGTTCGATTCCGGTACCAGAACAATGGTCAGTATTCTGTTTCAGTTTGGGCGGGGAATGGCAACAGCAGTGGCTGTGCTGGCAGGAGGCATTATTTTATCTACGGCCATTGGAATTTCCACCGTTTATGCAATTTTGCTAATTGGGTCGATTACTTTGCTGTACGATGTGCTGGGTGGAATTCGTGTAGTGATTATCAGTGATGTGGCGCAAATGTTAATTATTTTGGCCGGTTTATTTATTTGCGCCGGAACCGCCTGGTACCTCGTGGGTTGGGAAACGGCCTGGACCAGTCTGGAACCAAGCCGCTACCAAATTCTTGATTTTTCGGGCTGGGGATTTACTTCCGAAAGTACCTATGGTTTCTGGCCCATGCTCATTGGCGGCTTTTTTTTGTATGCGTCGTACTATGGAACCGACCAGAGCCAGGTGCAGCGCGAGTTGGCGGTTGATTCGGTAAACGATGTACGCAAATCGCTGCTGGTGAACGCCTTTGGTCGGTTTCCACTGGTGCTGCTGTATGTACTGATGGGTATTTTTGTAGGCGCCGTTTTTATGCAGCCGCAGAACCTGTTGCATATTGCCAATGCGTTACAGATGAACTCCGCTTTGCTGCAAAACATTTTGCAAAACAACCCGGACCGTATGGTACCCATATTTATTTTAGGCTACCTGCCGCACGGAATAATCGGATTTATATTTGTCGCGATTATGGCGGCTTTGATGTCCAGCCTGGATTCAGGGCTTAATTCACTCAGTGCGGTAACGATGAAAGATATCTATCAACGCTATGTGAAACCGAAGGCAGATGAACAGCATTATTTAAGAGCGTCAAAAATCATTACCGTCCTTTGGGGCGTGTTTGCCATTGGCGCCGCGCTGTTAATGGCCGAAGCAACGCAGGCTGCCCGTCAAACGACAATTGTGCTGATTAACGCCGTAGGCAGTATGCTTTACGGACCTATTCTGGCCGCCTTTTTATTGGGAATGCTTCATAAAAGAGTTGGCGCATCGGCGATGAAAGCCGGGATTCTTTCCGGTATATTTGCAAATATTATTTTATGGCTTTTTACTACCGTATCCTGGATGTGGTGGAATGTGAGCGGGTTTCTGGTTACGGTTTTAACGGCAATGACGATCGGCTTGGTAAGTTCAGCAGAACGGGAAGGTTTTTCTACGAAAAAAGAAAAAATAGAAGGAAGGAAATGGCGGCTGGTTTACAGTTTAATCGTGCTATACTTCTTTTTAATAATAGCCGTGAGCTGGTGGCTGGAAGGCTAATTACAGGTAGCCAAGTAAAAATAACGGTTTTCTAATTCCATCCGGAATATCGTTATGATAAAAAATAGCCTGTTTAAAACCACTAATTCCTTTGAACTGCTGCCGGCCTTTTCCTTTTCCATCGATTTCAATAATGATTTCTTCCTTACTGGTATCAATCATATAGTCTGGTGTTTTGCTGCCACGGGTTGATTTTAGATAATAGAATTTTTTATATACTGTGGACAGAGTCTCAATAAAATAATCTTCATGCAACCCGCCAATAGCAAAATCATAATCGCTATACAGAAGACGGTAGGGAACCTGCATTAGAACTTTAGGTTCTTTTATTACATTAGTTCCTTTTGGAAAAACGATTCGTAAAATAAATGTTTTTTCCAGCAAGTTTAAATATTGTTCCGTTTTAAATTTTGTGATTCCCAGATTTCTTGAAATGGTAGAATAATTAATTCCATCTACATTAGACATACTTATAAAGCGAATTATCTTATTCATAATTTCTAATTCATCCATACGAAGGCTGGCCAGAGCGGGAATATCCCGGTTTAAAACCTTTTGTAAAATATCGCCAAGTACTGGAAAAACATCCGCTTCTTCCAAGGAAAACGGACATAGTTTCCCCGTTAAGTATTCATCAAACAGGTAATCGTAATGCAAATATTTTGAATCGTAATCATCGTTTAAAATATTCGTTAACGTGATTGGTTCAAGGTGTACATTCTCTTTAAAGTACAGAAATGTGGCGCGTAAGTTTAAATTCCCCAGAAAACGGAAAATAAAATTCCCCAGTTGTTAAAGAGAGGATAAATATCCTCCGTACTTAATCAAAGCAAAAAAAGGAAAGATTAAGTATAAACCGGAGGATATTCAATGATA
>JAJRSO010000010.1 GCA_024278755.1 Calditrichota bacterium
CCTACAAAAGGTTCAATATAGGTAAAATTCGATTGTTTTAATCTATCTGGTATAGCATTATCTATTTCGGTTAATAGTTGAGCTTTACCACCAGCCCATTTAATAAATGGTTTTGCTATTTTATTCATTTCTTTTAATTTTTCCATTTTTCGTTTATTCCTATTGTGCCTAACGGTGAGTATAAGAATAGTAGCCGATTTCGGAACTCAAATCTTTCAATTTACTATAAAGTTGAAGCGGGCTACAACCCTTGAATTTACTACTATCTCGGCTATTATTTTTATACATTGTTATGGGCTGGGCTTTCTCTTTAAGTACTTGTCTATGACTGAAACTTTATAACTTATGTTCTGTTTTGTTTTGGTAATCACAATAACCATTATTATTTACCCAATTAGCTACTAATTTAATTTCATAATCTTCATCTTCTGTTTCATTTGGAACAGATTCAAGCTCATTACGAAATTCTTCTGCACCTTTAACAGTATGAATAAATGATGGTGATATTTTGTCAGCCAAACTACGTATTGACTCATTAGAGTTAATCAATAATTGCTTTCTAATTTCGATAAAAAATGTTTTGCAAAGGTATTAAGTCCTATGAAAATATCTTGGATTACCCCTTGATTTTGCATTTTTTCAATCATTATATTAAGCTCTCTAATCTCATCATCAAGAACCTTAATTTCACTATGTGTTTTAGCCGCTTTTTCCTCCATAGAATCTATCATTCCATCGAAAAGTAATTTTAAGCCGCTACCAATTTTTTTATTATAACCACAGATTGCCATAATATTTCCTTTGTTTAGTTTTATTACTTTATTTAATGTTCTTATACATTAGCCCATGTAACTGCTGAAAAAATCAATTGAAAACCAGTTGCACCACTAAAAAATAATTTAATATGTGAATAGTCAAATCCCGCTTGTGGTAATAAATCAATTTGAGCACAAAAGAGAAATGCAAAAACTGTAAGAATTGTAAATGTTATAAAAACAGGAACATCTGCAAATTTGTATCCAGATAACACATTAGAGTGTACTTTTGTAATGTTTTCCTTTTCTTTACCATTGATAGTTGAGTCTAGCTTCATCTCGGCTAAAACATCAACAACTGTATCTCCGATCCAACAATAAAGAAAAAATACAATTGCAACTAATAATACACTGCTTGCACCAATCCAATGGTTGTCCTTACTTATTAAGATTAATATAAAATTTGCTAATGCCACTATAATCAATAAAACGTTTGATATCTTAACTAATTTTTCAACTAATTTCTTTTTACTATTATCTGTAATTTTATCAATTATTTCCTTACCACTTAAATCTCCATTTTCAGACTTTCTTTCTACAAACCAATACAGATAAGTTACAGCGATAACAAGTACACTACTTATTAATTCCCATGTTTTACCAATAAAATCTAAATAATTTTGGAAACAGTTGATTATCACAAAATTTGATATTACTAGGAGTACTGCTGCAATAATTAAAAGGTTGTAGTACCTCTTGTTTTTCGAGTATGGTTGAATTGTATAGTTACTCATTTCGTTATCCTTTTAAATAATAAACCACCAAAATAAATTGCGAAACTTAATATGAAACAAACAATTATCGGGTACCACGCATATTCTGGATTGAATAAAACAGAATAAACACCGATACCTATACCTACGGCAGATGCTATAAGCATACTTAATACAGCCCAATTTTCATTAGGTCTTGATTTTAAAAACACAACCCCAATAATTAGGGGTAAAATTGATAATATTGCAGTATAGAAAGTTAGTAATAGATTTATAAATAAATCACCACCACCAATAATATAATTATCAAAAACAATAAAAAATACGACTGCAATTATTACTGAAAGAAAACCAAAATATTTCCCTTTGTTTAAAATCAAACGTGTCTCATTTATATCGAATGTTTTTTGTTCTTCTATCAGTTTGCATGTTTTTGAATTTATGTCATAAGTATATGTAAAAGAAATACCCATTATAAAAGAATCTAATGTAGAAAGCATTATTGAAATAATACTAACAATAAAAGTATAGCCTAGAATTTGCTCAAGAATAAAACTTGAATTAATCATCTGTTTTGGGAAGTCAATTAGAATATCTTCAAATGTCCAATTCGGGAAGGAAGTTGAAATTAACAACCCAAATACGATAAATAAGATCCAAGTAAAAGGTGATTCTATTGCAAAATTCAATAATCCTTTTTTAATATTTTGATTAATTTCTGAATCTGAATGTGATTCTTTTACCGATAAAAGTCTTTGCCAATTGGTCAAATCGACAAACTGCCAACCTAATGGAAGAATTATTAATGAAATAAGACCAATATATCCAAATCCTTCTAAATTAATAAAGTTGTTTAACTCAAACTTATTACTATTAGTACTAATGATCAAAACTGAAAGGACTATTATTGAAATGAAAAACAAGGTAATAACAAGATTCAAAATTTTATCGAAAGATGTGCTTAGTGAAATAAATCTTGCTTTTCTGATTAGTAAAATGATTGGTGTCATAATTGTTAATACAATCAGTCCCCAGTTTAATGCACCGTTTATTGTAATTCCATTATTGAATGTCAAATACAGCAAATAAATTATTATTCCAAAAACTCCAAAATATGTAAATGTTAATTGCAGCTGATCTGTTCTTATAGAACTAACTTGTCCAGCTCTGAAAAGGTAAACAGCAATAAAGAAAATAAAAATAAATACTGAAACATAGAGCCAAATATTATCAGGAAAGATCGAAAGCAAAACTCGGGAACCAAACCATAATTCAGCAATAATGAAACCAATGAATCCGACTACTGTTAATAGCGAAGCAATGATTCTCGCTTTTTGCCCATAGGACTCACCTATAAGTCCAAATAAGGTTTTTCCATTGCCTAAAAATTTTGAAATCTTGTTAAAACTAAAGTAGAAAAGAAGTATCCCTATTCCCCAAAATACAGCGTTAACAAAGGGGACAAAAAGAAACATAGAAGCACCCCAAAATAGAAATGGGTATATTGTGCTTACTTGAAATCCATAAGCAATAGATGAAGATGTAAATTCTGTCTTTCCAACTTTTTTAAATGCAGCAAAATAATCGTCAGGATGTTTTATTACATCCTTTTTTACATTCAGTGCTGCAAAAAGATAAATTAACAACGGTATTAAAATTATCAGTATTCCCATTTTTTATCCTTTTAGTTATTATTATAGTAGTGTCTTTCTTTGCCTTGCCCATAACGGTTTGAATATGGTGCGTTTGGCATTTCAATGCTCCATAATTTCAATTTACTACTATATTTATTTATTGCTATCATCTTCATTATTAGTACCATCCGCCAAATGCACTATATTTTTTGTTGTGTGTAGTGCTTATTTCTTTCGCAATGGTGTTGGTAAAAAATTATCAATTTCTTCGTCACTAAATGTTAACTCTTCATTTATTTGTAATGCTTTTTGTGCCACCGAATATGCTTTACTATATGTCCTTGGTGAACCTTTGTAAGTTTTTGAAAGTTCCTCTTGTAACTCGTCTCTTTTGACTATTATATCATTTGTACTAATTAATCTTGCCTTTAAGTCTGTTAGCAGCGATAAATATTTTTCTCTGATTTCTAACAATTCCAAAGCCGCTGTTGAATGCTTTTGAATAGTTTCACCTAAATTATACTCTTTTAAATAACTTGTTAAAGCAAATAGAACTGCTGATAAGATTGTACTTACTATCAAAGCCCATTCTTCACCTTTAAAAACACGAACCAAAAGCCCTGTTGTAATTAAACCCGATAGAATAATTTGTAGGTTTTTAATTCTATTGTTTCTCTTTTCCAATAAGTCTGCACACTTTTCTTGAGTTTTGTGTGAATAAACTATTTTACCATAGTTTTCTCTAAGCTGAGCTTCTAATAACTCATATTCGCTAAGACGGGAATTCGTATCCATATATTTCTCTCCATTTTTGTTTTGCACTCCACTCTTTTTCGTCTCGTTGCAGCTGTATCGCTTCAACTGCTAGATTGTAAGCGGTTTTTGCTTTATATTCAAATTTTCCTTTTCTATAAATTAACTGATTGCTACCTAATGCGTACCAATAAGCTTGGTTTTCATTTTGGTTTTTTAGGAATTCAAAGAAATCCCTTGACATCAAGTCGTAGTATAAATATGATTGGTTTTTATTTGACCAGTCCTTTAAAAAGTTATATGCTAAAGTATCTATTAATAAGCCTCCCATAGGTACATTACAAAAGCCTTTCCAAGCTCTTGTCATTTTGCAAAGACGCTTCAAATTGTAATTTAATTTTGGGTCTTCCTCTTTTATTTTATTAATTTCAGGATGTGGGTCTGTTTTTTTCCACGAACCACCACCATTTGAGTCCTGATATGTATATGATTTGTCAGAATTCTCGAAGGCAGGAACAACCTCAAAATTTGTTCCATCAGAGAAAGTAATAGCAATAACTTGTCCATCTGCTCCAATACTTGTCGCACTATAAGTTTTCTTTATTGAATCTTTAACTGCTTGCAATAAGGATGATTGACCATTATAAGTGTAATTGTCATAGGTTGCTTTTAAGTGTGCTGGTAACACAAAAATCATATCAATATCACTTTCATTTTTGATTGATGTATTTCTACCATATGAGCCAACATAACGACTAAATAAAGTTTCACTTGGACTATCCCAAAAATCAATATTAAGTCTATTAGTAATAGCCTTATATCGTGTTGAAATCGTAGAACGTTTGTCTGTTCCTATAATTAAATTGTCACAAAACTGTTTAAAATATTGAGCTTCACTCATTGCTTATCTTTTAGGTTTTAGATGGTTTGTTCGCATTACACACAACGGTTGGGCTATGCGGAGTTTGGGCTTTTGAAACAATAAATATTCAATTTACTACTAATTTTATCTAATGCTACAAACTTCAATCTCAGCATATTGCCCAAATTACGTATAGCCTTTGTTATGGGCTGGCATTGTTTCAACTCCATATATTTTTCTTTCAAATTTGCTACAATATTCATTTCTTACGGTGCGTTGGCAAGACATACTCTTTTGCAATTTTTGGTCAAGCATTGGCTCGTGGGAATTGCAAATGTGTATGGCTTTCGGGTTGGCTATTCCAATTCTATTATTGTTTCATCTCCTGATATGTTCCTTATTTTCAGTCTTAAAGGTTTTTTATCACTTTCAATTTTTCCATTCCAAAACTCTTTTGTTTTCTTGCTATTTAAACTAATATATCCGAGTTTATCAATTTTAATTTCACTGTCACTTTGCCATTTTCCTGTTGAGTTGGTGCAATCAAGACTTATTAGTTCAATTAGTTCTAATCCTTCTTCGCTAATGTTTATTGGTTTAAATTCCTTGCCTTTGCTTATTGCTTGTAAATTACCTTTTTCGTTAAACTCATTAATCTTTTGCATCAATCTGTCGCTTACAAATTTTGTGATTTCTGTTGTGTAAATCCCATCTTTTTCAGTTGTTGTAAATTCTGCAATATCTTCTACTACAACATCGTGCAATAGGTTTTTAAGGTCTTTTAATTCAACTTTTATTTCGGTGGCATTATTGTCTTTTATAAACTGTTCAATCTCTTTATAATCGACAATATCAATGTAATAAACAATTACTTTTTTAGCTGATATTTCAAGGTTTTGTAATTCCTGATTTACAATTTTATTGATAAGCGGAATATCCAAAACTTTTTCTTTGCTATCAATTAAGTTAGGCACGTAAACAGGCACAGTACCAAGTTTACTATCTTGTATTGCTCCAAACCAAAATTTGCTTACTCCTTCAATTCCTTGTTGCAGACTTGGAATAAGTTTAGCCATTTTATCCATAGTTTGCACAGGATTACGAAACAGATTTACACCGTCTTTTATTTCCATTATTTGAAACTCTGCACCCGCTTCTTTTAATCTGTCTCTTGTGGTTTGTATGCTGTTTACTCCAATATCACAATGTATAAATTTCCTGCCTAAATCGTTGGCTACTTTTGCTGTAACTCCGCTTCCACCAAAGAAATCGGCTACTATCATATCTTTGTTTGATGATGCTTTAATTATGCGTTCTAATAAAGCTTCTGGTTTCTGTGTAGAGTAATCCAATCTTTCTTTTGCCATTGGGTTAACAATAGGAATGTCAAGCCAAATATTTTGAATTAACTGTCCTTTATATTTATCTGCATATATTTTCCTATATATTCGGCTATTAGGGTCGTCAGGAATAACAAGTTCATTCTTATCATATAGCTCTTGCAATCTTGATTTTTGATACAGCCAACCATTTTCAGGTGGATTTATGCCCATAAACACGTATTTGAGATTGGGACGAAATAATGAATTAACTAATGGTGATTTCATATATTTTCTTCCATCACCATCATCGTAAACAAATCTTTCTTTCAAATAATTCTTAGTGTTTTCATCTTCAAGTGAATATTCTGCATTAAAAACGTATTCATCACCCTTACAATACCAATAAATTGTATCATTAGTAATTCCAAATTGTTTGGAAGCGTAAGAAGTTGCTAATTTTCTTCTCCAAACAATCTCATTAACAAAATTATCTTCCCCAAAAATCTCATCCATTAAAATCTTTACATAATGACCAATATGCCAATCAAGATGCACATAAATACTTGCGGTATCACTCATAATGGATTTAATGGCTTGCAAGTTTTCAAACATCCAATTTAGATAATCTTCTTTTTTCCAAATATCGCCATACATTTTTTCATCAAATGCTTGCAGTTCGCTGTTGTCAAGTTCTTTTTCGGCTTGTGCTATTTTTTCAGCAAGTTTCGGGTTTCTGCGTATATGCACTTTTTTAGCATAATCAGCACCGCTGGCAAAAGGTGGGTCAATGTAAACCAAATCAACTTTTATTCCCTGCTCTTTCAAGTAAGCACAGGCAGAAATACATTCGCCACGAATTACAAGGTTTTCAGAGTTGTTGCCAACTTGCTCTATCGGTTCAACTTCGTAATAAGGCATTCCACGTTTAATACGGTCGTAAACTTTATCATTATCACGATAACGCAATACTCTGCGAGTTCTACTGAAATTATCTAAGACCGCTTGTCCTTCAACTGTGTTTGGTGTGTATGGTATATATTTTATTGGCATATTTTTATCTCCTTTTAAATCATCCAAAAATTCGTTTAAAAATTGTTTTCTCTGCTACATCGTGAAATTCGGCAACAATACTTTTTTGAAAATCAAAATCAAATTTTCCGTATTCAGTAGTTTTTTCATTAGGGATTATAATTTCATCTTCATTAAATGTCAGAATATATTGAAATCGTTTATGATTGGCATTTTCAAGATATCTGTGATAAACATAATTTATTGTATTTATTCTTGTTTTTAATGAAATACCGTGAAAAACTCCATCGTGAATTAAAAAATCCGGTAGTTTTCTATCATTAATAATATTGTATAAAAATACCATTAAATCGTAGGCTACAATTTTTAACCGTGATTGCCCCAATGCATCAGCTTTTGGTATTTCTATTTCAATGTCAAAAGGTAATTTTTTACGATTTGCTGTTGGCTTCGGTACTATATCAAAATAAGCATTATCATAACTTTCATCAACGAAAATAGCTTGTTTTAATATATCAATAAACAATTTTCTTAATTCTTCTACTTTACTTTCATACTCTTTTAACTCTTTTGAAATGAGTAGTTTTACTTTACTTATTGTTACATTCAAATTATTAAGCATTTCTTGATATTCATCAATTTGCTTAATTACTTGTACATTTTTTTCTAAATCAGTTTTTTCAATAATCAATTCTTCATAAGTGTTTTTAACACTATCTAAAGCCCCTTTTTCGTCTAATGATTTATAAAAACTACTGCGTTTAATTTCCAAATTAGAAATGTCATTTAAAACTTCATTTATAGCTTCTTGCAGTTTATCTTCTTTCTGTATTAAATATTTTTTCCTGTTTGCTAATATGTTGTTTTTGAAATCAATTACTTCATCTAATGTTTTGGCAACCTGATTTCCGAAATTTTCAACTACTTCGTTATATATTTTACGAATTTCTTTTGTCTCGATATTCTGATTTATATTATAACTCTCTCTTATTTTATTTAATTTATTATCTAACGAATTGTATTCAGTAAGTTTGACATTGATTAGTTTAGTTACTTCAACCAACTGCGTTTCAATATCTTTGTATTTTTCAATGAAATGATAATTATCTAAACTATTTTCAAGTAAAATAATTCTTTGGTCTATATTTATACGTTCGCTTTTATATTCTTGAATGGATTTACCTGTTTCAATTTTAATTTTTTTCTCCGCTGTTTTTATAGCAGATGCATTCTCATCATATTCTTTTGATTGCTCGTTGTAATTAATTAAATGTTTTGTAGGTAAATTGAGCAAGAAAAAATTATATATGGCTTTTTCTTTTACACTTGCGTTATACTTCATAAAATTTAACGGGTCAAATCTTTTCCCACTATCTAAATCATCTTTTATGAAAAAATTAAAAATTGTTCTAAATCTTTCACCTTTAAAAAATACATCATCATTTTCTACAGATAAAAACAAATCCGATAAAATGGTTTTAAATTCTGTTTTTTCAAATTCATCAAGTTTGCTTAATGATGTACCGAAATATATGTTCGATTTTTTATTAAAGTCTCTTTTTATAAAATATGTTTTGTTGTTAATTTCAAATTCTAAGATAATATCGTGTTCATCTTTTCGTAGAAAATCATATTTTTTATTAGAAAATATTTTCTGAGCACTATCTGAAAGAAAAGCATAGTCAATCAATCTTATTAAAGTAGATTTACCTATTCCGTTAACTCCGGTGGCTTCTTTATCACCTGAATATTTACCCAGAATAATATTAATCCCCGAATGGAATTTAAAATCTTGTAATAATAATCCTGTATTTGAAAATAATCGTTTTATCATAGTAATTACTCAAATAAATTCATTTGTTGTTTTCTTGTTCTTGGTGTTAATTTAACTTTATAGTTATCGTATTCTATTAACCCAAAACTATAAAGAAAAACCAAACTTTTTATAAACAAATCGGGTGTGCGTTTTATATCTTTATTTAAAAAAGATTGCATAACCTTTTCTAATAACACCGTTTTTTTATGATGCTTCAGTTCCTTTATTACATCAGTTGCTACAACCAATATATTTGTGGAAAAATCGGTTTCAGGGTGTGGTAATATCATAATTTTTCTCCTTTTGTTTTACGACCTATTAAACATTGCTCAAAAAGGTAGATTAATACAGCTCTGATATAAAATGAAAATTCATCATCATTTTCACTTGAATATTTATCTAAATACTTTTCCGTAAGTTGTTGTAAACGACTTTTAAAATCTCCTGACTTGTTATTAAAATCATTAATAATACGAACTTTTAATTTGTTTGTATCTTCATCTTCGTATCCAAACAATAAACTTTTTATTTCATTAAAAACACCATTTTCAAAATATATATCGTACTCTTGAAAAACGTTGTCTATATCTTCTTGATTATAATTCAGGCTTACTTTATCAGAAAAGTATATTTGTTTTTTATATTCAATATTTTTATCAGTAAAAGAAGTATCTTTAATCAAATCTTCAATTATCTCTTTTAGATAATCTTGTGCAAATAGTTCTTTTTCAACATTTAAGTAATTACCTATTTCCCTTTTCTGAAAACTTGATAATTCTTCAATAAATTGCAAAATATTTTTCAATCCTATTTGAGTTGTGTCTTTTTTTAAAGATTGTATTTTAGAAATTGCCCACTCAGGAATATCATTGTTTGTAACAAACATCCAATTATTATATTTATCTTTCCAAAATTCTGAATATGAACTAAAATCATCTTCGATTTTTTCTAAATATCTTTTTTTATCTATTTTTTCGGGACCATAACAAGCTATAATAGTTTCTTTGTCCACAATAATACCATCAGCACCTTTGTCTTTAATATCTCTTGGTGGGATATAGTTCTCAGCACCATATCGAAACATAAATAATTTTGTTATGAAGTTCTGGAACTCATATTTGAACAAAGATTGTATTTGTATTTTTAAACTATTATATAATGGTTTATTCATTGAAAAAATCTTTTATTTTTAAACTAAGTTTACTTAAATTGGCAGTTATATCTTCATTATCTACAAGATATAAAAAATCAAATTTGTTATATCCGAATTTATCTTTATTCTGCTCTAAAAATTCTGTTTCTACAAACTTTCGCTTTTTTTGAAAAACAGGGTCGTTTTCAAAACCTTTTCCTTTTGTTTCAATGATAAGAGCTTTATGTATCTCATTTTCTTTTCGCTTAATTATTAGAAAGTCGGTTGTATATTTCCCTATATTTTTCCAATAATTATTTTCTTTTGCGAAGCATTTTATTATAAACTCTGTTAAACCACGTTCACCGTTATAATAAATTTCTAAATCATTGTTTTTAAAGTCAGATAGATTGAGCGTTTTTTGTAAAATTTCTTTTTCAAATCCGCTTTGTTTAAAATCGTAAGGTAAATAATGAAATGTATTATCCTTGCTTTTTATGGCAGATGAATAATCAAATTGTTTTTTAAAATCATCAAATGAAATTACCATAGCTTCCATTCCTGCCTGAACAAGACCTTGTTTCATAATCTCATAAGATTTCTCTACTTCTGAATTGTCAATTTCTGTGGGATTACCACTTTTATCTAATTCAAGTATTTTTGAAACATCCTTTTCTATTGGAAACAATTTGTCGTTTTGCTCAACCGATTTTAAATTGTCAACAATTAGTAAATCTGCATCTTGCTTTAATACTTCACTTTTGGTTTGTAATTGTCGTTTTATGCTAAAAGCAATTCTAATTTGTGAGTTTATTTGATACAAATCGTAAAGCTCATTAAAGTAAAGATGATTATCTTTTTTGAAAGTTATTTTTTGAAAAAGAAAATTTAGCTCTTTTACGTAATTGTTTAAATCTGAAACAGTTATTTTATTGTAACTTTCTTTTGATATTTCAAATAACCACCTATTAAAATTGGCAAAATTTGTTCCTGTTTGTTCTATCATTTTTATATCAGCATCGTCAATATTGCTAAGTTCGCTTGTTTTGATTAATGCAGATTGTTTGTAATTATCAATTTCTTTAAGTAAAGTTTCTAATTTCTTTTTAGTATTTGGCTTTTCTTCTTCGTTTATAGAATTGTATGTTATTTGAAGTTGGTAAAATTCAACTTTTGGCAGTTGTAAATGTTCTATTCTTGAAAAACGCTCAACTTGTTCAGGTTCAATTTTTTTGTCAAGTTTATTTAATTCTTCAATACTTGTTTGTTGTTCTTTTTTAAGTTGTTCATTTAATACCTTTGCATTGTATTCGTTAAGCCAAATTCTTGCTGTTTCGTGTTTACCTTTGTCAACTTGCCTTAAACATCTACAAGAAGTTTGCAAAACCATATTTTTAGGACTATCTCCTTTTTGCGAAAGAATAATCGCTGTTAAACTTGGGCTGTCCCAACCTTCTTTTCCTATTTGCACAAGTAAAACATATCTTTTTTTTGTTGCAGAAATGGTTTTAGGAACATCAAGCGTATTAAAAAGCAATTCGTTTTCAGCAGGTAGTTTATATTTTTTATTTCCCTTATGATAACGAAGTATTTCATCAGGATTTATTTTTAAAGTTCCTGTTAGGTATGGATAAACTTCTTCTTCAAGGCTTTCTATATTGCTACAATAAATAGCAATTTTTGCAATATTTCCATTTTCGTAAACTTTGTTTTTATAATGTTTATTAAAATCTTTAATGCCCTTTTCAATTACTTGAAATTTATCAAGATTTTGAGCAATTTTTACTTTTGGTGTTTTAAGAAAATTATTAATCGCTGTTACAAGAGGATAATAATAAACCGTATTTGTTATTTGAGAAAACTTAAAAAAGGCTGTTTCAGTTACATTTATTTTATCTGCCTTTGACAAATAAGGTGTACCTGAAAAACCGAGAACAGTAGTTATGTTTCCTGTTTCTTGCCAATTATTTACAACTTGTCTTAATTTTATATCACCGTCTGTTGCGTGATGCACTTCGTCAATTAAGATTGATAAATTTGGAATTTTTCCAATCAGGTTTCTAAGCTCATTTGCGTATTTATCTTTTTCGTCTTCCGATTTCTCAAACAATTCTTGCTGAGCATCAAGGTAAGTCCGATTTAAGATTACTTTTTCAGCATTTACAACAAATACTTGTCCGAATGGATTTGGCAAACAGTGATTTACCTTTTGAGCATTTGGATTTTCAGCCTTATTGCTTTTGCTCGCTGTTTTTGCTTGGTCAAGTATTTCAAATTTTAATAACTGCTTTATTTTACTTGCCGATGGTTCTGGTAGAACCCAACTTGGGTCAAATTTTTCAATTGTTTTTAAACTTGGAACAATTGATGATTTTAAGCCCGAAGGGATTAAAACAAGAAAATTATGTGCAAAGTTTTTATTATCAGGTTCATTATCTGCAAAATATAAGTCAAGATAAATCATTGAAGCCATTAAGAATGTTTTACCTGCTCCCATAGGCAAACTCATAAGATAGTCGGCATAGTTTACATTGTAAAAAATTCGTTTAATTATTTCTTCATATTCAATATTTTCAGGTTGTTCTATGATTAGTTTTTCAAGCTCTGGGAGTAGTGTTGTTTTTCCGTTTTTTTGTCTTGTAAAGTCAAATAATGCTAATGCCGATTTATTCTTTGAAAGAAAATCTCTTGTATTTTGATTTATATTTAATTTTGACAAATCAGTTCCATTTGTAAAAAATCCTTCTGCGAATAATTGCCAAAGGGGTTTATTTTCTCCTTTAATTTTAAGAAACAAATATGTTTCAATTGCTTGAATTTGAGTGTCTCGTAATTCTCCTTTCTTACGTATGTATTTTACAAGGTCTTTTACGCTACAATCGTCTGATTGTAACCACTCAATAGTTTTATATTTAATTATATTATTTAACATTCTGCTTTCTCTCAATTAATAAATCTTTCACTTCAACATCAAGTATTTCCGCAATTCTATAAAGCACTTCAAGTCTCGGTTGTTGCCGATTTTGAACATATGAGTTGACCATATTAAAACTTTTTTCAAGTTTCTCAGCCAACCAAGTTTGCTTAATTCCTTTTTCTTCTAATACTTCTTTTATTCTATTCATTGTGCCTTGCATCAATTCAAAAATTTGTTTGCTAAAATATAAAAATATAACTTCTTATATCTTATTTTTCAAGATATTTTTCTAACAATTTATATTATGTCTAAAACTCAACTGTGGGTTGAAAAAATAGCTCTTTTGGTTTTTTAGTGTTGATATTTTGCGTGTCGGCAAAAAACCAAATGTGCTATTTGTGTGGTGGGTTTTGCTTCTCTTTTGTAGCAAATTTGTCATTCCATTTTCATTCTTCCTGCTTGCCCATAACGTCCCAATATACCTATTGTATATAGCGGGACTATATGTTATATTTTATTATTTATATTACGAAAGATAAAATAATATATATGAAAAGACAAGAAATTATAGAGAAGTTCAATAAGCAAATTTGTATCGAAAACTATTCGGATCAAACGATTAAGAATTATTTATCTGTATTAAAACTGTTTTTAGAATGGGTTGAAAAATCTAAATTAAAAAAAGTGGATGAAAACGAAATTCAAAATTATCTCTATTATTGTAAGACCGAGAAAAAATACTCCTACTCAACAATGAAGCAAGTTATTGCAACCATTGGGTTTTTATATAAAAAGGTTTTTTGTCAGCCACTTCCCAAAGCATTGGATATAAAATTACGAAAACCAACCCATTTACCAACGGTATTATCCATAGGAGAAATATCCAAAATCCTTAAAGTAACAAATAATTTAAAACACAAAACCATTTTGATATTAATTTATTCGGGTGGTTTGCGTCTTGGAGAGTTAATTAATTTAAAAATAAGCGATATAGATTCGGAAGCAATGAAAATACATATAAGAGGAGCAAAAGGAAAAAAAGACAGATATATTATGCTGTCTGAAAATGTATTGACTTTATTAAGAGCATATTATAAAGCCTACACGCCAAAAGAATATATTTTTGAAGGACAAAAGGGCGGCCGGTATAGTCCGCAAAGTGTTCAGTCGGCCTTTAAATCCGCTCTTAAAAGATCCGGAATAAAAAAGAAAGCCACCGTCCATACGCTTCGCCACAGTTTTGCCACACATCTTCTGGACGAAGGAACCGATATTCGCTATATTCAGGAACTATTGGGCCACAAACGGCTAGAAACCACTCAGATTTATACCCATATTTCTTCCTATTCCATCAATAAAATTAAAAGCCCCGCGGATAAGTTAAAAATATAAACATTTGCCCCTATTTAAACCGTTCCGGCTTAAAATCCAGCGTATCGATAAAACGCTTTTTGCGGTTAGGATTACCCAGTTCGGCCACATTCTTAAATCCCGGATCGTCATCAGATTTGTAAAATTCGACCTCTTCATTGGAGCAACTGCCGCAATCTTCGTCGCTGCTGCAACCGCCGAGGTTCTGTTTTTTCTTCCCGAAAAACTGACCCAGCGAAAGCAGCGCGAAAGCTACCGCCATTACGATTAATCCAAGTAAAAATTCCATATTGCCCCCCTTGCGAAGCCTTAACGGACTCGAAAGGTTTATATTGTTTGTTCTGCAATCTTTTTGAGGCGTTCATGATTGCGTTAACTTTACGAACCAAAAAAGACACTTTATCGATCCTTGCGGGTAAAAACGAACAAAAAAAGAATAGCCCTGGATTGCTACAGAGAAACACCGATTTAAAAACACACCTAGGGGTGCTCTCGAATTCTTGAAATTGATTTTGCTTATTCTTACTCGTTTACCACGCGCTTGTTTTGTATCTGTTGAAAGCAGGCGCTGAACGCTTTATTCTGTATTTATAAACCACGCCGTCAAAAGATAAAAAACCGGCAATGCTTCTTTACTGTTTCATTTGCGAAAATCCGTGTAAATTCGCGGCAAATCGTTAAACTACCTTATCCATAAATTTTAGATAGAATCCGGTAGGCTTGCCATGGTTTACGCTTATTTCACCGCCGCTTCCAGCAGTGAAATCTGTGCTTTGTCCGCATCTAAGCGGGCGCGCACACCGAGGGGCAGAGTCGGCTTATTGGCAATATGCCCGATGGAAAACCCCACACAGACAGGGAAATCAAAATCCTTAAACACGTCTTCAATCACCTCCTCCACGCTTAAGCTGGAATTAAACGCCGGTTTATAGCTGGCCGGTTTGGTGGAATCGAGCCGGTCGAAAAAGACACCGCGGCATTTATCAAATTTCCCGGCCTGTTTCATCTGGTTTAAAATGCGATCCAAATCGTAAGGCTCTTCGCCCACTTCTTCGAAAAACAGGATGGAATTGTCGCCGCTAAAATCATACGGCGTTCCGATAAGCGCCTGCATCAGAGTTAAATTGCCGCCCCAAAGCCGGCCTTCGCCCACGCCGCCGCGGAACTTCCATACTTCATTAATAGAACGAGTGTCTGTGTTAAAAGATTCCGCATCTATCAATCCCACCGCCTTTGGCTTAGTCAGAACATCAAAAAAATATTGTTTGGTGTAATCCGTAAAGGTAGAAACCGCCACCGGCCCGTGAAAGGTGACCAGCCCCGTCTGCCGGTGAATGCCATTCAGCAGGGAAGTGATGTCGCTATAGCCAACGAGAATTTTAGGATTCTTTTTAATCAGATTATAATCCAGATGCGGCAGTAACTGAGCGCTGCCGTAGCCGCCGCGGATGGCGACCAAGGCGTCCACTTCGGGATCGCGAAACATTTCGTGTAAATCAGAAACCCGCTCTTCGACGCTGCCGGCGAGGTAACCCCGTTTTTTAAAAACATTTTTCCCAATCTTTACCTTAAAGCCCAGATGTTCCATATTTTCTTTGGCTTCCATCAGCGTGCGGTGCGCTTCAAACAGGGGAGACGCCGGGGTAACCAGTCCCACGGTTCCACCTTGCGGTAAAGCTTTCGGACGAAGCAGCGGTTTTAATTTGGAAGAAGGATCGGCCTGAAGAGTGGCAGGCAATAGAGGCAGCAGCGCGGCCGTCAGACCGGATTTAAAAAAGGAGCGTCTTGTCAGCGTCATTTGTGTCCTTTCGATATTTTAAAATCGTTGTATTACTTCTTTGTTTTCTTTAGAAACCATTGGCGTAATTTAAGCGGTTTGCTCAAAGAGTTCAAACGCTAAAAAATTGACATTTTCATTAAACATTTTGATATTCGTCTCTATCGAAAATAAAAAGAGTAACAATGCGCAAAAAGCTGATCTTAATCCTGTTTTTTATTTCCGCCCTTACAATTCCTCCATTTATCGGAGAAGGGGTTTTTTCCCTGTGGCCGTCCGGAAATGAACTAAGCCGTTATATTCTGTTTCAGGTGCGTTTGCCGCGTATCTTTTTTGCCTTTGCCGTCGGCGCCGGTCTGGCGTTGACGGGCGCTGTTTTTCAGGCCTTACTTAAAAATGACCTGGCCACGCCTTACACGCTGGGCGTCTCTTCGGGCGGCGCCCTGGGAGCGGTTTTGGCCTTAAAAACCGGCCTGGAGTTTCAGCTATTCGGATTTTCAACCGTTACCCTGTTTTCGATGGCAGGCAGTCTGCTAACGCTGATTCTGATCTATCTTATCGCCTGGAAGCGGCGTAGCTTTTCCGGCTTTACCCTCATCCTGGCCGGAGTGACCATCAGCCTTACCTTTTCGACTTTCATCCTGTTTGTGCACTATCTGGCGGATTTCACCGAAACCTACCGTATGGTACGCTGGCTGATGGGCGGGCTGGATGCGGTCGGCTGGCAATTTCCACTTTCTCTTTTTGTGCTGCTAAGCGGCGCGTTCATCTATTTTTATTTTCATGTGGACGCTTTTAATCTGCTGCTCACCGGCGATGATTTGGCAAAGAGCAAGGGGGTTAATGTGAGGCAATTGCAAAAGATCAGTTTTTTGCTTGCCTCCGTTTTAATCGGGGCGATTGTTTCCATGGCCGGCCCCATCGGTTTTGTCGGTTTAATTGTGCCGCATGTGCTGCGTCTGCTGCTCGGTTCCGACCATCGTAAATTGTTGCCGGCCTCGGTGCTTCTCGGGGGCGCTTTTCTTGTCTGGTGCGATACCTTTGCCCGGATGATCCTCTATCCCACGGAACTGCCGGTGGGCATTGTCACCTCGCTTTTTGGCGGCCCCTTTTTTATTTTTCTATTGATTCGGAACCAATCCCGATAAGACCTTCCGAATATTTAAAAACCTGGGATAATACTGCCGCTGTCATTTACGGCAAAAATTAAAACGGTAGTCCTCTCCGTCGGCGTCCTCCAGATAATAGAGCCGGCAGCGTGTCTTATCGGACGGACGTTTGTCAAAATGCAGAAGATATTCAATCCCTGCCGGAGAATCACTGACCATATAAATTTCCGCTTTGGTAAAAGGATAATCGTAACGAGCGGAAATCTTGCGGGCGGCACGCAGGAGCTGTTTATCGGAGATGGAATCGGGCACGGCGGTATAAATGGAAACCGTCTTGTTTTTCTCCCGCAGCGAAATCAGAACGCCGTACTTCAGAATAGGCAGCGGAACTTTTGCCAAACCAATTGCCGGCAGCCTTAGGCGTAAAAAAAGTTCTTCCGTTTGCGGACGCATTACCCGGATTTCCAATGCTCCGTGATAAACTTTTTGCTGGTACGCTTGGCCAATTTTCCGAGCCTCTTGACGGGCGTCTTTTTGTGAGGAATATAAATTTGGCCGCAGGGTCAGATAGATGGTTTTGTACAAATCGGTTTTATCAAAAAACATTTTAGCGTCAAAAGCAGGCAGGATACTGTCGGTGAAAGCCGACGCCATGCGGGTTAAGCTTAAGGTACGCGGGCCGGCCAGGTCGCTGCGTAACCAGCCTTTTCCCCCTTCGTCCGTAATAATTTGATACCAGCCGTTTTTGTTTTTTATAACCCGTACTTCGTCTCCGTCTTCGAGAACGCCGGTTTTTAATGACCGTGACGAAGGCTGGCCGCGCATATTGACCCGCTCTTTAATGACGTACAGCGGCGGAAAGATGCCGGCTGTCGGCATGGGTGCCGTCTCCTTTTTTACCGTGGAAGGAGTGCAGGACAGAAATAAAAGAATTAAAACAGAGGCTGTTAGAAAACGCCGCATATAAGCTCCTTACAATTGGATTTTCCGGATTGTGCCGCAGTTTTTTCCGCGACAATGTTTAAAGATACACTGTTTTAAAAGGCCTCAAAGTTAATCAAAACAGACCCGAATACAAAATCGACTTATTGTTCGAATAGATCTTACTTTTCTTCTATAGAACGACTGCTACATTGTGTCATTCCCACGAAGGCGGGAATCCAACACATAAAAAGTCATTCCCGATAAACTCATTCGGGAAGTACTTTTTGCAACAGACTCTGCCTTCCGGAAGGATTGATGCTGGGTTTTCCGTAATCCGGCGGATTGCATTACACATAATAGTTAATGCGAGGCGCTTAGAAAAAAGCCCGGATTTCGGCCTGGCCGGAATGAATCACCCGTTCGAAGCCCGCTTCGTTTCGGCCGTTATAAAAAATACTAAAAACAATATTTTTTGCCAGCGTATATTCAAACCGCGCCTGCCATGTTTGCGAAAGGCCTTCTTTTTTGCCGTGAGCCATTTCGTAGGGAACGCTGCGTGTTAACGGATTTGTTACCACCTGCACCGATTGCAACTGATATTCCGCCGAAGCTCTTCCGCTGCCCGGCAAAGCATAATTTAGACGTGATTTAAGCAGACCGTACCACAGTTTTAACGGATAGGAAGCAGAACGGTTGTCTTCGCTGCCCAGTTCGCTTTCCAGACCGATTTCCCAACGGCTGTGCGGACGCCAGGAAAAATTCTGCTGCAGGTACCAGCCTAAAATATCCCGGCTGCGCAGCGGATTGGCCGCGCTGGAGCGCAGGATGGTGCGGTTACGCAATTCCGTTTGTCCTTTTAACCAATTATTTAAACGCCACGATGCGCGCAGACCGGTTTCCTGTGAACGGCGCGTTTCATTTTCTCCGCTTAATAAAAACTGGCTGCTGGCGCTGCTACGGTAGCGGTAGCGCAGACGAAACGAAAGTTTACGGTTACGACGCATAACATATAAATCCTGGTTCAGTTGTGTGGAGCCGCGAACGGTGTTTTTCCCCTGAAATTGCGAAAGATCCAGCAGGTACACCGGCAGCAGGTCGCTCGCTTTTGTCTCTTCTTCCACGCGGAAATAGGTTTCGGAACTGATTTTAGTGAGAATGCGGGCAAAGGTATTTTTTGGGTTTTTCCGGTAGCGCGCCGCATCCAGTTTAAGCCGGAAAGCAGCCTGTACCGTGGTTACCGGTTCAAATTTTCCGGAAGGCAAAATAAAAAGCAGGTACTCGCCGTCCGGATCCGGGACATATTCCTGCAAATCTTCATCGAACCGCAAATTTCCCCGACCCTGACCGGCGTTAAAATAAATCTTTTCTTTTAAGGCTGTCTGCTCCGAAGAGATTCGGTACTGCATCGAAGCGGAGATAGCTTTTTTGTAAGCGGAATGGGACAGATTAATTTCCGCCAGATCGGTTGTGCGATCCTGCCACACCGTATCCTGAAGCGAAGCATCCGTATAAAACAGTTTTAGCGTATCCACCTGAACGGTTTCGAACTCTGCACTGAAATCTTTCTGACGGCGTACCAACTGCACATCGGCAGAGGTGTTTTTTACATTTACCAGTTTAAGGGAAATTCGCTGTGTGGTGGTAACCGATTGCGGCAACAGTTTATCGGCCCGCTTGTAATCGTAAACAGAATCAAAACGCCGGCCGAACTGATAAAATCCCTGCATGTGTTTCCACCGGTATAAATTCAGTTTTGTGCCGAAGTCTTTAAATTCGAAACCGGTAATTAAACCCTTCCGGTTGTTCCGGCGCTGTTCGGCTTTAAACGTAAATTGCGGATCGAATTTCCAAAAAGCCCGATTGGCCTCAAGCTTCCAACGCTTCCAGGTGTTTGCAGATTCCAATGCGTCCGAGCGGCTGTCAATAAATTCATATCCGGCGCTAAGATTACTGCCGGGGCGCTGATAGGCGGCTTCCCCTTCAAAGCGCTGCGCGTCGAAACCGATACGCTGCAAATGCCCGGTATTGCCGCTGAAACGCAGGCTTTTAACAGGCTGCCAGGCCATTTTTGTCTGGTAACTCTTTTCTTCCTGTTCGTTTTGCTCTGTTCCCGGAATATTCCAGAAGCGCTGAAAATCCGCTTTACGGAAACGATCGGCCGAGCGAAAAGTGTTTTCGATATAGCGCGCGTCGGCCTGTATCGAAAAACGGCCCAGCTGTACGGACTGTATTTTTAGATTCGCTTTTTCAAATTTTGCTTTTAACTGAACGGCGCTGCCTGTATTATCCGTATCATCCCTGGATGAAAGAATATTATGGTCCTGTCGGGAAAGGGCATATTCAAATGAAACGGATGCGGTTGTTCCGGATTTCCAGTCGATTCGCATATCGGCCAAATCGTGGCGGGAAGGCAGGGCCAGCAGGCGTACCGGTAAATAGCGTCCCGTCTTTGGGCCTGTCCAACTGTAAACACCAAGCCGGTCACGGGAATAATCACCGTTTCCGTCGCCCACATCGGAAAAGACCACCGTGTAATCGCCGGCATTCTTTCCGCGGTATTTAAAATAAGAATAGGACGCGTCTTGCCAGAGCGTATCGCGCTTTATATAGCTCCCGCTAAAATCGGATAAATAAGTTTCTCCCGGAACAAAGGCCTGCAACGGATCGTCGCCGGCGGCGCGCAAAATTGCTTTTTCTTCCGCATTCACACCGCTGCCCTCGTCCAGTACCTGCCGCGGGTCGTCTGTTTCGCGATAAGCCTGAAAACGAAAATTAAGTTTGCCGTTGTACCAGCCGCTGTTTAGCGCCGAGCTGTACACATTGCGGTTATATTTCTGTACCGCGGGATAATATTCAAAATCCACTTCGATACGCGATTCGCTGGTTATCAGGCGCCGGCTTGTAAAACGAATCTGCCCGTTTCCATATTCGATGATATAGTCGCTGCTTTCGCCGCGCACCATTTTTTCCCCGTTGATCCAAATCCGTTCCGTGCCTGCCAAAACGATAATGTCTTTTTCACCGTTTTTGCCGATTAGCTGATAGGGCCCCTGCCGGCCTTCCTGACCCAAAAAGGAAAGATGATTAAAAAAACCGCGGGTCGTAGCGATAACGGCGTTTAACTGTTGCTGTTTGTACGAGCCGGTCAGCGTAAGTCCCTGCAATTTACGCGATACCGCCGCGAAAGCTGAGTTTTTATATTGCAAATTAAAATCGCCCACGGTACCCTGTACATAAGGGCTTTTAAATTTTACAAAAACCTTATCCACTTCGTGCAGGGTTTGTGTATTACCCTCCGGCTGAATGGGTGTGGATTCATCGGTTAAGGCGGCGATTACTTCCATATCTTCGGTAAGTTTTCCGGATAATTCTACGTTGAGTCCGGAGTTGAGAGAAAAATCGCGGTTGGTGCCAATTTGCACGCCGCGCATGATGCTACCGCTGGTTTGCAGTCCGCTGTGTAAATTAACAAACGGGTTTTCAAACTTCACACGGCGGATTTTCACCCGGGGGAGGCTGTCTCGGGAGGATGTATCCGCCACATTTTCGGCCGCGTAGAGTGTGTAGCTTGCTTTTAAATTGAATGGCAAACGTCGGTAACGGATACGCAGGGTGTCGCCCCTTTGCAACGAAAAGAACCGGATATGGCCGTTATCTTCAATAAGATAATCAATCTCTTTTTGCAGTGGATGCCTGTTTTTAAAAACCCGAAGAGACTGGGGTTTTAAGATATGGTTTCCCGGAGGCGTAAAAACAAATCCGGTGGCAGGAACGGTTATCAGAGTGTCGGTCTGCCAGCGGTAGGGATGCAGATAGGTTTGTGCGTATAATTCAGAAGGAATAAGAAACGCAAATAACAGCGCACTTATAAAAAAAAAATGCGAAAGAGAGGATATTTTTTTTAGCTTAACTGTCATTGAATCAAAGTTAATTGGTTGTTCAAACGATTTATAAAATCGTTATCTGCCAAATTACCGCAGGTATCCGATAATAACCTGATCGCCATCTATCAGGTAGAGAAGGGTGGTGTTTACCGTTTTTAATACCGCTGCGTCTCTTAAACGTTTCAGCGGTTTTCCGGTTTCTAAACGAATTACGGCAATGTCAGAAAAATCGGAATTAATCAAAAACAACCGGTTTGCTTCCGAATCGCTAAGTAAAACAGAACCGTCATCCAAAACGCAGAGTCCGGCCGGATGGATAAACTGCGGGTCGGTGATCCGGCGAATAAAATTCCCGAAAAAATCGTATACAAAAACCGCTTTGGCGCCGGCGTCGGATACGAGTAAAAAACGGTTGCCCGTAATATCCAGTTGCTGGGGTTCCTGTAATTCCCCCTCTCCTGATTCGTAGGTTCCGAAACTGCGTTCTTTCTCGCTACGGCGGTTTATTTTTATAATTTTATTTTCACCGTGATCGAGAAGAAACAGATCATTGTTCGAATTGAGCGCACAGCTTAGTACTTCTTCGAACTGCACATCGGGATTATCGGCTTCGTTACTGGTTAAACCGGAAATAAAATTCAGCCGCCGGTCGTATCGCTGCACACGGCGGTTGTTATAGTCGGAAATATAAATATTGATCAAGGATCGCATCCAAATATCGGTGGGATTATCAAACTGTTCGGCCTCAAAGCCAAAACCGCCAATAGTGCGCAGAAACTGTCCACGTTTATTAAAAACCTGTATTCGGTTATTGCCGGAATCTACCACAAAAAGCTTGCCGTCTACCGAAATCGTAATTGCCTGCGGATGGCTAAAAGGTTTTCCCTGACCATCGATTCGGCCCGTTTCGATAAAGGTACGGGCAAAGAGCAGGTTACAAAATAAAAGAATCAGCAGGATACTTTTCATCTAAAGAATGTAACGGTTATGCCGATCTAATTCAAGGCCTGAAAAAGTCCGCCAATATTTGACAAATAAGGAAATAATGTATAAACTCGATGTGTTATTCGTCATAGGGATTCAGGTTTTTTATTTATACACTTAACAGATATTTATTAATCACATAACCAATACAAGGAGAACTTTATGAAGAAGTTCGTTATATTTGCCGTGGCAGTATTTGCCTTAACTGTTTCACCCGTTGCAGCCCAGGAATTTGGTCTGTTTTCGGTTAACCCGAGCGCTTCCATTGTTTTGCCGGAAAACCATAATATGGGGTTTGGCATCAATGTATCCGCCAATGTTGGCGAAGTAATGGAAGGCCTTTCAATCTATCCGACGGTTGGTTACTGGACCGCCAGTTGGGAAAACTATGATAACAGCTCTACCAGTAATATTTCTCTAGGGGCAGATGTCCATTATTCAATGGATGCATTTCCGAAAGGTATGTATGTGGGTGCAGGGCTAAGTTATAATATGCTGACCTGGGAGTATGATTATGTTGATCCCTGGACCGGACAAAATAGAACCTGGTCGTTTGACGACAGTAATTTTGGCTCTTCCGCTTTCGTCGGTTATGCTTTTACAATGGGTAATTTTGGACTTTTTGCGGAAGCGCGTTACAACATCATTAATAACTTTAACAACCTTCAGTTTACCATTGGCGTTCCATTTAGCCTTAAATAATCAGTACGTTGTAAATGTAAATTTTAAAGGGTTGTCCTGCACAGGGCAGCCCTTTTTTTTCTTCCGGGAAACCACCCGCTTTTAATCGCCCGGCCGGGTTGTGTCCATTTACGATTAACAGCCCGTGTAAAAAAAGGTACTATGTCGTTTTGTACGGGTAGTTTAAAAAAAGCCGCAGATGAACACGGATGTTCGCCTATTAAATATATTGATTTTTTTTGTTAAATTTATTCGCGTTCATTCGCGGCTAAGAATTTTTTATTTTTTAAGCGCGCAACGCACAACGTATTGCCAGATAAAACTAAAACAGAACAAATAGAATTGCTCGGTTTTTCTCCTGCCATTTCGGTCTGTCCGTCTCTGGCGTGATGGTAATCTGTGGCTTTTCTTTTTTGTATTTCTTCTTACCCACACGGATCGACATAGCGCAACAAAAATTAAATCCTAATCTGAGCCGTCAGGCGATGGTTGAAATTTAATTGGGTTGAAAATCTCGGAAAGCTTCAGGATAGCGGGAAAGGCGGGTTTAAAGTAGTCGATTAAGGATGTCGAAAGCCGTATTCGTCAGTTGGCGCCAGAGGTAGGATAATAAGGAAGCGCGTGGCTTTGAGCAAAAAAAAGCCCGGCATTTGCCAGGCTTTAAATTAAAATGACTTCTTTTTATGAAACCAGTTCTTCATAAACACTTACTTTTTTGCGATTACGGTCTTTCCGTTCGAACTGAACAAAACCGTTGATTTTGGCAAACAGCGTATCATCGCCGCCGATGCCTACATTGTTACCGGGATGGATTTTCGTACCACGCTGACGCATAATAATAGAACCCGCTGTAACAAACTCACCGCCGAACGCTTTAACGCCAAGACGTTTGGAATGGCTTTCGCGTCCGTTTCTGGAACTACCAACACCTTTCTTATGAGCCATTACGCCTCCTTTTCTTTCGCTTTAGCAGCCGCTTTTTTGGGAGCCGCTTTCGGTTTAGCGGTTTTAGCTTTTGTTTCTGTTTTCGGCTTGGCCTCTTTTTTAGCGGCCGGCGCCTTTTTTGCTGTTGTTTCCTTTTTAGCGGCTGTTTTCTTTACAGCTGCCGGCGCTTTTGCCGCTTTGGTTTCCGTTGCCGGCTTTGCTTCTGTTTTGGCTTTAGCCTTTGACGGTTTAGCCACACCGATATCTTCGATTTTTATCAGAGAAAACCCCTGACGGTGGCCGTTTTTCTTCTGATAGCCTTTGCGGCGTTTTTTCTTGAAAACAATCACTTTTTTATCGCGCCCGTGTTCAACGATAGAAGCGGTAACCGTCATATTTTTTACAACCGGTTGGCCGATTTCGGTAACGCCGGCGTCGTCCGTATAGGTAAGAACGCGGTCGAATACGACTTTACTGCCGCCCTCGGCTTCGAGCAGAGGGACTTTTATGTTTTTATTTTTCTCAACCTGGAATTGTTTCCCGGCAATTTCAACTACTGCGTGCATCTATATGATCTCCTAAATCTTTCTCATCAGAAAAGAGCGTTTAATATAAATATATGGCCTTTAATTGTCAAACAAATTTTCCGGCAATAAGCTTCGTAGTTTTTAGCTTGGGAAAAACAAAAATGTAATACGAAACATGTACCGGAAATTGTAGTGCAATCCGCTGGATTGCGCAGCAAATTAATTTTCAAATCGTATTTAATCCGTACAAAACAATCCGCGGACGGCGTTACAAAATTTATTTTTTTGGGGGCTCTCCCTGATCCAAACGGGTTTTGTTCAGACGATCATACACCTGAAACGTACCGAGAGGAAGCGACTTATCCTGAACGAGTTTAATTTTCATCCAGTATTTCCACATCAGTTTCATCCGTCGGTTGTATCGGCCCTTATTCATAAAACGGTACACTTCAGGCGTCACCCGAACGGTGATACGGCGATCCCCCCGGCCGAAACGGTAGCGTTGCACCCAGCGTTCCACTGCCGAAACGGTTGTGTTTAGCGTTGGTACCAAACCGGTTCCGTTACAGACCGGGCAGGCGTCATTTATCGTGTGCACTACGCTGGGACGCACCCGTTGCCGGGTCATTTCAATTAAACCGAAGCGGCTGATTTTCTCAATCTTGGTAATGGAACGGTCTTTCGTAAATTCTTTGCGCAGTTCCATAAATACTTTTTTCTTGTTTTCTTCATTGATCATATCAATAAAATCAATGATAATTAAACCGCCGAAATCGCGCAGACGAGCCTGGCGGGCAATTTCACGGGCGGCGATTAAATTGATCTTAAGAGAATTACTGTCGTGATCCTTACGGCCGATAAATTTGCCGCTGTTCACATCGATGGAAACCAACGCTTCGGTGGGTTCGATAATCAGCGAACCGCCGTTTTTGAGCCAAACCTTAGAGTGGCTGAGTTTTTCAATTTCCGGTTCAATATTATAATGATCAAAAATGGAAAGCTTGTCTTTGTAGTAGGAAACTTTATGTGACAGGTGCGGCGCCACATATTTTACATACGAAACAATTTCGCGCATTAGTTTACGGGAATCTACCACCACGCTGTTCACATCGGCGGTAAACAGGTCGCGGATAATGCTGGAAGCCATGGCCATATCTTTAAAAACAAGAGCCGGCGCTTCTTTGCTTTTTATCTCGCCTTCAATTTTTTTCCATTCCGACATTAATTTTTTTAAATCTTTACTGAGTTCCCGCTACTGTTTGTTCTCGGCAACGGTACGGATGATCACTCCGAAATGGTCCGGAATGATTTGCCGGGCTAAATTTTTAAGCCGGCGTCGCTCTTTTTGGTCGGCTATTTTTCGGGAGATACCGATGTTCCGCTTTCCCGGAATGAGCACCATAAACCGTCCGGGAAGCGATAGCTCCGTGGTAACCCGGCAGCCTTTGGTATTGATGGGCTCTTTAATAATCTGCACCAGAATGTCCTGGCCTTTTTTCAGATTTTTGGCAACGTTAAAATCGTCTACCCGTTTATGTCTCGGCTTGTTTTCCGGAGCGGCGTCTTCTTCTTCATAGTCGATAAAATAATCCTGGTAGGTAGCCGATACATCGGAAAAATGTAAAAAGGCGTTTTGTTCCAAACCGATATCTATAAACACAGCCTGCATGCCGGGGAGTACACGGCTTACTTTTCCTTTGTAAATATCGCCGACCATACGTTCGTATTCGGGGCGCTCCACAAAGAGTTCCACCAAATTCGAATCTTCCAAAATAGCGATTCGGGTCTCTTCATTGGTAGCGTTAATAATAATTTCTTTTGTCATAGTTTTAGTCGTCCTTCCTTACGAACTGCCGGAAGGAAACAGAGGCATTAAAACGGATGTGTTTAAAAGCGTGTTTACAAGTATTCGGAAAAGGTTTAAACGATTCATTTTAATCGGTTTGCCTCCGGCAGGTCATCTGCCGGAAGAAACGAAAAAAATGGATGTTCATGTTCATTTCTATTTTAGAATTTCTAAGGGGGTCATTTCCCTTTTTTCAATTTGGATAAGCTGTCGGCGTCTGTGTACATGTAATTGCTGCGTTTCCAGTTGCCGGCTGCTAAAAAGTTGTTGTAAAATTTCACGGATGCGTACCGTACGATGTTCGATGCTGCGGGTTTTAATTTGCAAAATATGATCCTGCCGTTTGAGCGAATCGATAAACGGACGGATATTAATTTGTTTGTATTTCCCTTTAACCCGGCGTTCTATCTGTATTTCTTCGGCCGTTAGTATTTTTTGAAGGGCTAAATCAAAATCCGCGGCGGATGTGGCTGTGTCGCTTAAATCCACTTCATATTCGCTACTGTTTATGGCTGCCGCCAGCGCGGTGACTTTTTCGCGAATGACTTTAAAATCGGTAATATTCAGCCCGTCCGGTAAATAGGGATTAAGCAATGCGGAAATAGACGCCGGGTCAAAGGCGGCATCAATTTCCATATCCAGATATTCGGCATCGCTGGTGTATCCCAAAGACAGTGGCGGCGCAAACGATACTTTTGGATGGGGGTTAAACCCCTGGCTGTATAAAAGCGGAAGGCCTGCCTGCTTTGAAGCGCGTTCAAATAAGCGCACTAAGTCCAGTTGTGATAAATAGCGGGCATAGTTTTTTTTCTGAAACTGCATGCGTACCCGCATGGGTATCGGTTTCGGTTTTGCTTTTTGCGCTTCCGGTTTAATATCTGTCCAATCCGTTGCCGGTTCTGTTGCTTGCGCCATTTTTTTTGGCCGATAGCAATTGGCATATTCGGCAAAGCTCTGTTTCCGCTGAATACCGCAACCGTAACAACCGCCTTGCTTGCAGTCGGCCTTGGTCTGTTCGGAAAAGGCTGCGTTTCGATCGTTAGAAAGAAATTTTTTACTGACGCCCTTATCGATATGATCCCAGGGAAGCGGACTTTCCGTATCCAGTTCCTGTGCAAACCATTCGAAGGGAAGATTGTTTTTTTGAGCCGCCCGCTGCCAAATATCCATCTTAAAGTATTCGGACCAGCCGTCAAATTTGGCGCCGTTTCTCCAGGCTTCGTAAATTACTTTAGCCATTCGGCGGTCGGCACGGCCTAAAACGCATTCGAGTAACGACACTTCGGGATTCCGCCAATTCATTTTTACCTGGCGGTATCGTGAAAATCGTTGTCTTAAAATTGAAATTTTACTTAGAAATTCTTCACTTGTATCCTGCTTTTCCCATTGAAACGGTGTGTGTGGTTTCGGCGAAAACGGCGATACCGAAATATTAAAACGGATTCGTCCGTAAGAATTGCTTATTTTCACAACCTCGTCAATAAGATCGGCAATGGCTTCTACATCCTCCTCTGTTTCGGTTGGCAGTCCAATCATAAAATAAAATTTTAAAAGTTTCCATCCGTTTTCCAGTGCGATATGCAAGGCATTAAATAAATCTTCGGAAGAAATATTTTTGTTAATCACCCTGCGCAGACGCTCACTACCCGCTTCGGGCGCAAAGGTAAAGCCCGATTTTCGCACCGATGAGGCAAAGGCGGCAATTTCGGGGGTGAAGCTGTCCAGTCGCATGGAAGGAAAAGAAACGTTAATGTTTTTGCCGGACAAGTTTTGCCGGCTGCTGCGCATTAAGGTATTTAGCTGAGAATAATCGGAAATAGACAGGGATAAGAATGAAACTTCTTCGTATCCGGTGTTTTTAAGTACGGTGTCTATCTGATCGATTATATCTTCGGGAGCGCGTTCCCGCGTGGGCCGGTAAATCATTCCGGCGTTGCAGTAACGGCAGCCTTCCGTACAGCCCCGCATTACTTCGACGGCCAGCCGGTCGTGTGTCACTTCCACCAGCGGCACCAACGGGCTTTGCGGATAAAAGGTATTCTGAAGTCCGGGCAAAATCCGTGTTAGTATTCGTTCCGGCGCCCGTTCTTCGGTTTTTTTCAGTATGGAAAAATGACCCTGCTCGTCATACTTCGCTTCATAAAAACCCGGTACATAAACGCCGCGGATTTGTGCCAACTCCTTTAAAATCTCTAAACGGGTTTTCCCCGCCTGTCGCCCTTCTCCAATGGTGTTGCTGATTTCGGTAAAAGCTTCTTCACCGTCACCGATTAAAAAGGCGTCCATAAATGCGGCCATCGGTTCGGGATTGCAGCTGCAGGGCCCGCCGGCAATAACAAAGGGAGCTTCCTCTTTGCGTTCGGAGGCGTACAGCGCCACACGGCCAAGATCGAGCATGTTCAGAATATTGGTGTAGGTTAGTTCATATTGCAGCGTAAAACCGATGATATCAAATTCCGAAAGCGGCGTAAAAGATTCCAGGCTGTATAAGGGAAGCTGGTGCTCGCGCATTTTGGCTTCCATATCCGGCCAAGGCGCGTAAACCCGTTCGGCCCAGAGTTCTTCCTGTTGATTTAGTACGTGATACAAAATATCAAAACCGATATAAGACATGGCAATCTCGTATAACTCCGGGAATGCCAGAGCGATGCGTACCGATATCTTATCCGTATTTTTATGAACCGCATTTAATTCGTTGCCGAGATACCGGCCGGGTTTTAAAACAAAGGGTAAAATTCTGCTGTTGAGTGTATGTTCTATATATGTATTTTTTTTCTGCATTCTGTGAAAAGTAAACGCAAAAAAGCGAATACTATTTCCAATCTGTTTCATTCGACGCTAAATATATCATTTAGGCGAGGAGATAGCAAACTTCTGTATCACATACGAAAGTATGCGGGAATATTTTTAATAGCAATTATCAATTTAGTAAGAGAAAATTAATTTCAGCCCATTAAATTTTTAATCATTTCCACCACTGTCGGAACGTTGGCGTGCGTATCGGGAATAATAATTACCGCATCGTCCCCGGCGACGGTTCCGATAATATGATTGTCTTTCAGTTTATCGAGATAAATACCAACTCCCTGTGCCCGTCCCGCCAAAGTGCGGATAACCACGGTGGATTAATTATGCGTCACGTTGATAATTTCCATACCGATGATGTTTTTCATGGCCCGGGAATTGTCATCTTCGTGGATAACGTATTTAAAGCCCTCTCCGTCGGGTATGCGCACGATGCCTATTTCGTGCAAATCGCGCGAAAGAGTGGCCTGAGTTGTGTCAAAGCCAAGATTTTTAAGACTCTGAAGCAGTTTCTCCTGGCTGGATATTTTTCCGCTGGTAATAATTTCTTTGATCTTAGACTGTCTGTTCTTTTTTGACATAATTCAGCTTTCGTATAATCTGACTGCCTATTCAATGTGCGTATTAAAATTAGAAATTTTTGATAAATATTACAAGCCCTGAATATTTTAATTTAAAAGAGACACAATCTTTTATTCCGGTTCGGCCAGGTTTAGCAAAAATGCAATTTTTTTCTGTTTTTTTTCGTTAACGAATGCAGGGATTTTTCAGGGGGGAAAAAATGACCAAGCAGGATTATGTAAATCATGGTATGCAGTATTTTGCGCAGAAAAAATATGACCGGGCTATTTTCTTTTTCCGCCGGGCTTTGGAGTGTGATGAAGAATTTGAAAACGCCTACCGGGCGTTATGCGAATCGTTAAACCGTATAAATGAAATAGATGAAGCGCTTTTATTTGCCCGCCGTTGGGAAGAACTAAATAATCGTAATCCATTGGCGCATCTGATGCTATCCAAATTGTATGTGCAAAAGGGAATGAAGATGCAGGCGAAAAAAGAGATGGAATTGTACCGGCGTTTTCTGGCCGAACAAAAAGCCTTGGCACATACGGCAAAAAAGAAGCTGGCCCTTCCGGAACAGAAAGTTTAACTGTATAAACGAAAAAAGTCCGGCAAAACCGGACTTTTTTTATCTACTTTAGTATGATTGAACAATCAGACAACACCCTGATCCAACATGGCGTCGGCAACTTTTAAGAATCCGCCGATATTGGCGCCGTTTACATAGTTGCCCGGTGTATTAAACCGTTCGGCCGTGGTAACGCAAGTATTATGGATGCTCTTCATAATATTGTGCAGGCGATTGTCCACCTCTTCGCGGGTCCAGGGCAGACGCTGGCTGTTCTGCGACATTTCCAGTCCGGAAACGGCTACGCCGCCGGCATTGGCTGCTTTGCCCGGTCCGTACAGAATCCCTTTATCGAGGAAGATTTTAACGCCGTCTAAGTTGGTCGGCATATTGGCGCCTTCACTTACAACATAAACGCCGTTGTTCAACAGGTTCTGGGCATCTTTGCCGTTTACTTCGTTCTGAGTGGCGCTTGGGAAGGCGCAGTCCGCTTTGTGGTTCCACAGCGGGTTAAAATCATTGTTGGCGTCTGTCGGTGTATATACCGCGCTCTTAAATTCTTCCGCATATTCTTTAATACGGCCGCGGCGGAGATTTTTCAGTTCCATAACAAAGTCTAATTTTTCTCTCGTGATACCTTCTTCATCATAAATGTAACCGGCAGAATCAGACAGGGTGACGACTTTCCCGCCTAATTGCAGAATTTTTTCAACGGTGTACTGAGCAACATTTCCACTGCCGGAAACGAGGCAGGTTTTGCCGTCTAAGGTTTCGCCGCGGGTTTTTAACATTTCGGCGGCAAAGTAAACCGAACCGTAACCGGTTGCTTCCGGACGAATAAGGGAGCCGCCCCAGTTCAAACCTTTTCCGGTTAAAACACCGGTAAATTCGTTACGCAGGCGTTTGTACTGACCAAACATAAAACCGATTTCACGGCCGCCAACACCGATATCGCCGGCGGGAACATCCGTGTCCGGTCCGATATGACGCTGTAATTCAGTCATAAAACTCTGGCAGAAACGCATTACTTCGTTGTCGCTCTTTCCTTTGGGATCAAAATCGGAGCCACCCTTGCCGCCGCCCATAGGTAGCGTGGTTAAACTGTTTTTAAAGACCTGCTCGAAAGCTAAGAATTTTAAAATACCAAGATTTACGGAAGGATGAAAACGAAGGCCGCCTTTGTAAGGGCCAATGGCGCTGTTCATTTCGATACGGAAACCGCGGTTAACCTGAACTTCGCCCTGATCGTCCAACCAGGGAACACGAAACATTAAAACGCGTTCCGGCTCAACAATGCGTTCCAGAATTTTTGCGGAACGGTATTCGGGATGACGCTCTAAAACTAAACTAAGAGATTCAACCACTTCTTCTACGGCCTGGTGGAACTCCGGCTGTGCCGGGTTTTTTGCTTTCAGTTCACTCATCAGATTTTGAACAAATGCACTCATTGATAACCTCCAAAAGTTGAATAAATGTATCCGATTTTTATGATCGGGAAAAAAAGAAACTACAATCGTATAATACGGGGTGTAATAGTAAAATAAAATGGGCGGAATTATGAAATTATTGCGGTTAAAACAGGAGTCTCTCTGTGGTAAAAATTGCTACAGCGATGAATGCAAACTAATTGAACTAATTGATTAAATCCTCTATCTGTTTTAACTATAGTCTGTCTCATTAGTGTCCGGTTAAGTTTTAGTTAAACACAATTAGCTTTATGATTTACAAGGATTTAAAGTCCAATTCGTTTTTTGAGACTTCAAATTAAACCTGTACAAACCCACCCCTCGTCTCCGGCTAATCCCCTCCCTTTTTTTGAAGGGAGGGGAAATCCCGATTTCGGGAAGGGGAGGGTTATTATTTTGAACTTTCAACAAACCA
>JAJRSO010000011.1 GCA_024278755.1 Calditrichota bacterium
GAATCTGCGCCATGCGGTGATTACCTCGGTTGCACGTGACGATCTCAGCGATGGCGGCGCTTTTATCTTCGCCGAAACCATACGGCAGATTCGCCGTCTGCATCCTTCCTGCAGCATTGAAGTACTTATCCCTGATTTCAAAGGCGATCCCGATGATCTGAATACGGTTCTGGATGCCGCTCCGGATATTCTGAATCATAATATGGAAACCGTGGAACGCATGCAAAGCGAACTGCGCGTCCAGGCCACCTATCAACGTTCTATGGCAGTGTTGCGCCAGGCCAAACAACAAGGTTTTATCACCAAATCCGGTTTAATGGTTGGGGCGGGGGAAAGAATAGACGAAGTCATACAAACCATGAAAGATTTACGCGCTATTGATACCGATATCCTGACCATTGGGCAATATCTGCCGCCCACCAAAATGCACTATCCGATGGAACGCTTTTATACGCCGGACGAATTTGCCGAATTGGAACGTATCGGCATGGATTTAGGCTTTACACATGTGGAATCCGGACCGCTGGTGCGCAGCTCCTATCACGCCGACGAGCAGATTACCCCGAAAGCACAATAATAAGCATCCAATTTTACACGCTAACTTTTTTATGACGTCGGAAACGTATTCCCTTTAAATCATCAAGCACAGCTACCAGGCTGGGAATTAGAAACAGGGTCAGAATGGTGGAAACCAGCAAGCCGAACAAAATCACATTGGCTAAAGGCGACCACATTTCCGATTGGCCTCCAAAGCCAACAGCCATGGGCAGCAAACCGAAGATCGTGGTTAACGATGTAAGAATTATAGGGCGCAGCCGCAGCCGACCCGCATTCACAATGGCACGCCAGCGTTGAATACGCGTGGTATTTTTCCCCTCACGGCGTTTATTGATGAAATCGATGAGAACAATCGCGTCGTTAACTACAATTCCTGCCAGCGCAACAATTCCGAAAAGAGCAACTATGCTGAACGGATTTCCGGATATAAATAAACCGAGAACCGCTCCTAATAAAGCAAAAGGCACCGTTGTAAGTATAACCAGGGGCTGGCTGTAAGAACGGAATTGGGTACCGAGAATTAAAAATATAAGTAGTATTGCCATGACAAATAGGAGAGTAATGTCGGCGAAGACATTCATAAATTCTTCAAATTGTCCGCCGATTTCGAAATGAATACCCGGAAATTTCTTTTCCAATAGTGGAAAAAATGTTTGTAATTTTAAATTGGCCTGGTCGAGCTTGGTTTCTTCTTCGTTAATATTGCCGGTCACAAGAATCGTACGTTGCCGATCGAAGCGATGGATTTCCGTAGGGCCGGGTTTTATCTCAAAGTGTACCATATTCCGTAAAGCGACAATTTCTCCGCTGGGACTGTTCAATTTAAGAAACAATATATCGTTTAAATGAGCGCGGTTTTCTTGGGAGTATTTTATAACAACATCCACTTCTTCATCCCCGTCGCGGTATTCCGTGGCTGTTATGCCGTCAAAGGCGGAGCGTACATTCATAGCCACGGTCTGAATAGTAAAACCGTATAAAGCTGCCTTCTCTTCGTCCACTATTATGCGGATTTCCTGCTTGCCCGGCGGAAAATCATCGCTGATATCGTAAGCGCCCGGAATAGTACGAATGGAGTCCTGCAAAGCCAGGGCTGCTTTTTTTATCTCGGGCAGATATTTGCCCTGCACTTTCACCGAAATCGGCTTTCCCACCGGCGGCCCGCCGGGAAGCTGTTCAAATTCCACCGTGGTCGGTCCGCTGATGTAACGGGTTTTCTCCCGCATAAGGTTTAGAAGTTGCGCGGTGGAATGCCGCCGCTCTTCGACCGGCTTCAACTGGAATAAGATCTGGGCTACGTTTTTTCGCGTAACCCATTCTTCGTTTCCTTGCAGCAGGCCGACATTGGCGATAACCGCCGTGATATCTTCCCGGGGTAATTCCGCCGCTTTTTGTTCAAATTTATGGATAATTCTGTTGGTCTCCTGTAAACTCGTTCCTTCAGGCATTTTTATCAATACTTTAAACTGGTCGAAATCCTCTTCACCAAACATCTCTACACCGATCAATCCAATCATAACCGGGGAAAAAACCAGGATTATGATCAGGATCAGGATAAAAATGTAGCGTTTGCGTAGAACAGCTATCAAAACACGCCCGTACCACCTGCGCAGCCGCTTAAAGAATTTCTTTTCACCCTTTTTATAAACGGTTGAACGGACAGTCCAATCGGCATAATGGGAAGGCAGCAGGAAAAAAGCCTCGAAAAGAGAAGCGATCAACGCCAGAGAGAAGACCAGCGGAACCAGACGCATAAATTTACCCATAATGCCGGGTAAAAGCATAAGCGGTAAAAAAGCGGCAATGTTGGTGGCAATGGATGAGATAATCGGAGCGGCCACTTCTTTCGTGCCTATAACAGCAGCTTCTGCGGATGAATACCCTTTTAGTCGATAGCGGTGGGCGTTCTCCAGTACGATGATAGCGTCGTCCACAATGATACCGAGTACCATTACCAATGCAAAAAGGCTGTTTCCGTTAAGCGTGTAGCCAAATAAATACATCAATATAAAAGCTATAAAAAAGGAAATAGGAATACCCAGTGAGGCCAGTAGCGCGTTGCTACGGCCTAAAAAGAAATACAAAACAAAAAAGATAAGCACCATTCCGGTAAGCGCGTTGTTTCGCAATATGTTGATAATACGCATAATGTAAATCGAATTGTCGTTGGTCAAGCTGAAGTCGACACCCCGCGGCACTTTTTTTTCGTATGACCGCACCAAGGCTTTAATCTGATCAATTACTTCGATAGAACTGGCTTCCTGTTTTTTGGAAATGGAAAAGGTAATGGAATTAACGCCGTTCATACGCGATAAGATGCTCATCTCTTCACGCCTGTCATCTACACGGGCGACATCCTTTATCCGTATATAGCTGCCGTTTGCCGTAAGACGGATAATTGTATTTCTAATCTGGTCCAAATTTTGATATTCGCCAATAGAGCGGATCAGATACTCGGTTTTGCCGAAAGATATGGTTCCGCCGGGTATATTTATATTTCGCTTTTTTAAAGCGAAAACGATATCTTGGAAGGTAAGACCGAAAGCATTCATTTTTTCCGGAAGTACTTCCACCCAAATTTCACGGTCAGGCAGACCCGATACCTGAATTTTCGCCACACCGGCAATATCTTCCAGGTCTTCTTTTAAATCATCGGCAATAGCCTGAGCGTTATCTTCGGGGATTTGGTAGGCCATATTGATGGTTATTACTGGTAAAAAGTCGCCGCTGCTAAAGGTATCCACACTAGGGTCTTCGGCTTCTTCCGGCAGTTCGACTTTATCGATTTCGCTCTTCAAATCGGTAAGCCGTTCGCGGAATGTGCTCTCGGAAATATCCTCGAATTTCACCATTACAAAACCAAATCCTTCGCCTGCGGTAGATTGAATTTCATCGATATTATCCACATCCTGTATTTCCGTTTCAATAGGGTCTACTATAAGACTTTCGGTTTCTTCCGGCGCTGCCCCCGGATAGGTTACAGTAATAAAAACCCAGTTAAAACTTACTTCCGGGTTAAGCTCGGCCGGCATCTTCATTAGGGACATGAATCCACCGATAAATAAACCGATCATTAACAGGTTGACTAAAACAGGATTTTTTACTGAGAATTGGGCGATATTCATTGATTTGAGATCCTTATTTTCAAAATGAAATCAAAATCAGGGTTTAGGTTTTAAATCGTTACATTTTCGTAATTACAGTTATATCGTCTGTTTGTTTCCCGCTTCATTTTGTCCCGGCGGTTTTTTGTTCCGCAATACGCTCAATCCAAACGGGGGAATCGATACCCAGGTTCTTCATTCCCACAACAACGATGGTGTCGCCATCCGCAAGGCCCTTGTCGATGATGATTTGCGAACCGAATGAAGAAGAGGCGCTTACGGGCGTCAGATAAGCGCGGTGGTTACGGATTTTATAAACCGCCCGATCCCCGTTTTTACTGATAACCGCGTAATCGGGTACGGCAATACGGTTACGGTGGTCTTTTAGCGTGATGGTAACTTTAGCCGTCATTCCACCGCGAATTTTGTAATCTTTGGTGTTTTTTATTTCTACTTCGGCAGGAAATGCCCCGCTTTGCGCTTCGGCTTGCGGGGATATATACCGTATTGTTCCGGGAAAGGAAGTATTATCCAAGGCCGAGATGGTTACCGTACAGGGACTTCCTGCACGCACCAGGTTGATCATATCCTGGGGAATACCGATATCCAGCTTTAAATAAGTTAAATCCACAACGGTATAAAGAAGCATATTCGGTGTAACCATCGTTCCCAAATCAATAAAACGTTTGGCTACGAAGCCGCTTACGGGTGAAACGATGCGGGTGTCCTTATACTGTTTCTCCATAACGCTTAGGTTGGCCAGGGCGGATAAATAGCCGGCCTCGGCGTTTTTCACCGCCAGGATACTGTTCTGATAAGCAATATCGGATATATCGCCGTTTTTGTGCAGTTCTTTGTCACTTTCCAGGTTAAGCCGGGCAATCTTCAGATCGTTTTCGGCAGAGAGAAGCCGGGCCCTGGCCTGCCGGTAATTATTATATGGAATTTTATCATCAATATAGGCCAGAGTATCTCTGGTAGTCACGCGGTCGCCCATTTCTTTATTGATACGGGTAACTTTGCCGCTCACTTCTGCCATAATATCCACGGTATGCAGAGGGCGGAGCACACCCGTCAGCGTTAAGGTCTGCTCTAATGAAACGGGTTTTAAGACAATCGCTTCGACCGGAATCCGGCGTTCATTTTCGTTGGCTTGTCTCTCTGCCCGGTTTTCGATTGTTTGGGGATCGTCCTGCGACTTTTTTTCAGTACCGCAGGAAAGGATTAAAATCAGCGAAAGCAATACGATTATCGGAATGGATATAGTTCTCATAGTCAAGTTGTCCTTTAATTTCTGATAAAATGCCCTGCTCGTATATTACTTGCCAACCCGGATAAACCGGAAAAGGACCCCGACTTTTATTTATCAGGGAAAAAACAAGAAATTCACGATTAAGACCCCTATGTCATTTTGTTTTAACTTATTATGTCCTTAACTCCGTAAAACTTAAGAGATTGCTTCCCTTCGACTTTGCTCAGGGCAGGTTACTCGCAATGACAAGCATTGTGTGTCTTTGCGAGGAGCGAAGTATGAGTGACGAAGCAATCCCATGAATATATTAAACTTACGTTCATTATTGCGGAGTTAAAGCTATAATCCTTTATTTTATACATAATTTTTATCGTTACAGGCGATCGTCCTCAACGAACGTATCGATTTTCCCAAGCAAATAATAAACTTCGATAATGGCGGCCAGAAAATCGTAATTATTTTTCACTGCTTCCAGCCGGGCGTTTTGTAAATTAAGTTTGGCATCTATAAAATCGATATTGGAAACCAGTCCCTTCTCTTTCTGTTTTTCGACAACACGATAATTATGCTCGTTGTATTCCACATTAGCCTGAGAAAGCTCTATCTGTGTACGCAGATTGATAATTTTATTGATTGTTTCGGTCAAAACAAGTCGCGTATTCTGAATTTGATCTCTCAAAAGTTCACGGCTTTTCTGATAGGCATTATATTTGGATTTTAATGCGGCGTAATCCCGGAAACTGCTGAATAACGGAAAATTGAGGTTAACCATAAACATTTGCGGTGAGTAATCATCCAAAGCGGGTGTATTGTTTTCCCGCCAGCCGTATGAATAGCTTAATGTAAGGTTAGGCATAAACTGTCCGTATGTGGAACGATAGTCGTAGCGGCTTACTTCCGTATTCTTTTCAGCGGCAGAGAGGGCGGCATTCACCTTTGTAAGTTGGTCATCATCGAGTTCGATAAATTTTAAAATGGCTTCTATGGGTAACTGCCGTACGCGTTCCGCTTCTTCCAACAGTCTTTGCGGAATTTGTTCTTCGGTTTTTACGTGTTGAAGCATTTTAATATCGAGCAGCCGTTTTAATAACACATTAGCGCTGCGCAAGTTGGAACGGCTGTTTTCGACAATGCTTTTTTGTTGCTGGTAATCAACCTTCCAGCGCAAGGCTTCGATCTTTGAGTATCTGCCGGCTTTATGCATTCGCAAAGCTTTTTCGTAGTTCATGTTTGAAAGTTTCAGATACTCTTCCTGAAGACTCAGCACTTCTTTGCTGTATAAAATGTTTAAATAGGCGCGGATTACATTGAATAAAGTCATGTTCCTGACGGATTCCTGCTGTTTATGTGTCATTTCCTGAATAGCCCCGGCCAGGGAAATTCCGTTAATTATCTGCCAATTGAAAAGGTTTAAATTTACATCAAAGAAAGTGTAAAAAGAGTTCTGAAATACCGTTTGCGGGATTTTGAATGAAGGGAAAAACCCGCTGTCCGGTTGGGGGAATCCGTCTGAATCCTCAAAGTAGCGGCTAAAATCGCGCAGAGCAAAGGTTTCATCGTCGATCCAGGTGTAACGGGTATTAAAACTTACTACGGGCAGCAATCGGGTTAAGGCCTGTACCTTATCCCAGTCGGCTTTCTCCGAAGCGTAGTGGCTGGCAATGAGCTGGTTGTTGTGGGAAAGCGCCCGTTGAATCGCATCATTAAGGGTAATGAAAAGCGTATCTGTTGATTGGGCGCGGGTAGTAATCCAAAAAAGAAAAAAAACAAAAAAGGGAAAGACTGTATACGGGTTTCGTTTCCGGCCATCATTATTGCCCTTCATTGCACACTCCTTATTGAAGTATCGTCGGTGTGTATACTATATATCCATTTAGTTTATTACAAAAATGATGATAAAAAAAGCTATTTTTAAATATGTTTTAGAATTTACGGCAAAATTAAAAAAATGGTTGCTATAACAAGCTTAAATTCAAACTATTTTCTTTTTTGATGGTTGTGTCCGAAGCAAATTATTTTGTAACTTAAAATACCAATCGGAACCATACTTGTCCAAAAGAGAATATTGATGTTTTTGCTTCTCGGACAAATTCACTAACCCTCCCCTTTGCCGTTTCAGCGTCGTTGCGGGACAGGTAATTCTCCTCCGCACCCGCCTAAGGCGTCGCGCCTGCCGTTGAGCATGGGGTAGGCATAAGGAAGGGGACTGAGGGGTGCCGTGCCCGAGGCAGGCGGGAGGTAGAAAATCAGCCTTTACTGAGATAATCGACTTAATAATCGTTATCTTTTTAAAAACAATACCCATTTTAGTCCACTTCAATTATTTTGGACGGCAATGGTTTGACTTTAAACGAAAAGGAAGAATCTTATGCAAAATCTTCAAGTCAGCTATATGGGGCTTACTCTTAAGAACCCCGTCATTGTAGCCAGCAGCGGGCTTACAAAATCCCTGGGTAAAATTAAAGCCTGTGAAGACGCCGGGGCGGGCGCCGTAGTGGTGAAGAGCCTGTTCGAAGAGGTCCTGGCCAAAGACGCCGAAGCCTGGACCGACTCTATTGACGCCCATACGGAAGCCTATGATTATCTTAGGGCGGAAGCCAACATGCAGTATGGCCCCGAAGAATATGCAACGCTTATCAATAAAGCCAAAGAAAATACGGATTTTCCCATCATTGCCAGCCTTAACTGTGTAACTCCCAAATGGTGGCCCGAATTTGCCTCCAAAGTGGAAAATGCCGGGGCCGACGCCATAGAGCTGAATGTTTTTCCCTTAATTAGCGATATTACCAAAGACAGTTCGGCTTTGGAACAAGATTATTATGATATTTTAAAAGCGGTTAAAGGCGTCGTCAATATCCCGGTTGCCATGAAAATCGGACGA
>JAJRSO010000012.1 GCA_024278755.1 Calditrichota bacterium
ATGCGCAGAGTGGATAATTATAAAAAATTGCATGAAATGCGTGCTGTGTTAAAACAAGAAGTGACTAAACAAAAGAAAACTATAAAAAATGTGGCGTGACCTTTTCTTAATAAATTTCAACTAAGATTTGGACATCGCCAAACAGAATCGTAGCTTTTATTTTAAAAAAGAACTTGTCTATGAAAAAGCGCAGCCCCTTATTTTACCACATTCTTATTTTTATACTGGCTCAGCTGGCCTGGTTCTCTCTGCTGGGGTTGTGGATTTACTGGTATGTGACCAATTATATTCTGTTTACCAAATTCGGTCAGGAAGTCTCTGCGCAAATGGTTTCGGACAGCACCAATGTATTTGCTTTGATAAGCGGGCTTTTTTTACTGGTGGTTGTTTCGGTTGGGATGTCACTTATTTTTATCTATCTGAATAAACAGCTGCATTTAACAAAAATGTATGATAATTTTATTGCCAATGTCACACACGAATTAAAATCGCCGTTATCGTCCATTCAACTGTATCTTGAAACCATGGGCGCGCGGGATGTACCGCAAAACAAACAACGACAGTTTTTCGCACTCATGTTAAAAGATGTGGACCGCCTCAATAATTTGATCAATTCAATTTT
Organism: Calditrichota bacterium; assembly: GCA_024278755.1. Lineage (GTDB taxonomy): Bacteria > Calditrichota > Calditrichia > Calditrichales > Calditrichaceae > JANTFQ01. Next base: position 623 of record JAJRSO010000012.1, read on the forward strand.
ATACATGTCCGGATTCGAACAGAGAAAAACGGCCTTTAAATATCCGCATAATTATCATATTTACAAGGCCGAATCAATCCTGCGGGAAATCATTGACGACGCGGCGAAACAGCAGCGTATTCCGCCGCAGGCCGTCCAGATAAAAGGGCACCTTCCCTGCCGTTGTGTTATTGATCGTAACTGGTTCCGGATTGTATTTGATAATCTGTTTGATAATGCCCGTAAATACTCGGAGCGCGCTGTATCCATTGAGATATTGTTGCGATGTACAGCGAAGAACATTATAATCGAATTTCGTGATCAGGGAATCGGTATCGCTCCCCGTGAGCAAAAGAAAATATTTCATAAATTCCACCGCGTGGACATTGCGGACAGTCCCAGTGTCAAGGGAACCGGACTTGGTTTGTATTGGGTTAAAGAGATTGTAAATTATCATGGTGGCACTGTGTCCGTATACAGTAAAGGGCGGGGCCATGGTTCCACTTTTAAAATAGAGCTACCGGTGTACAAGGTCTCTAAAAAGCGCCATATCCGGGGTCTGTTAAAACGTAGTATAAATAAAACGGATACAAAAACATGATACAGTCGGAACTTAAAGGCAGCAAAATACTATTGGTGGAAGATGAAGAATCCCTCGCCATCGGGCTGGAATACAATCTTTCGGCAGAAGGCTGCAAAATTGAACTCGCAGAAGACGGCAAGAAGGCGCTGGTATGTATAGAAGAAAACGAATACGATTTACTTATCCTCGACATTATGCTGCCGTATGTGGACGGATTTGAAATAGCCAAACGGGTGCGAGCTAAAAACGCACAGATCCCCATTCTGTTTTTAACCGCCCGAACCGACGCCAAGGATCGCATTAAAGGTTTAAAAATTGGCGCGGACGACTACCTGACCAAACCGTTTCATCTGGATGAACTTTTGTTGCGTGTACGCGGAATGTTGCGTCGTAAAAGCTGGTACAAAGAGGCCGTGCAGGAAAATCCGCTGTATCAGTTTGGTGATAATAAAATCAACTTCGAAAATTTTATGTGCAGCGTCGGGAAAAAGAAAATACAGTTAACCGCCCATGAAGCCGTTCTGTTAAAATATTTAATTACCCATAAAAATAAAATCGTTTCCCGAAAAGAATTGCTGCAAAATGTATGGAATACTAATTCGGATATCGAAACCCGTACCGTAGATAATTTTATTGTCCGTTTACGCCGATATTTTGAAAAAGACCCCAATAGTCCCCGCTATATTAAAAGTGTACGAGGACGAGGGTATATTTTTAATGATACGGTTGAATAAGAGATTTTAAATTTATTTGCTCTCTATGTTCTGTATTGTAAATTTTTATTTACAAACATCTCTAAAAATATTTGTAAATTAGTATAAAAACAATTGGTATAAACAATCCTAAACCGGTGAGCCACTTCCCTCTGCCGGACAATCCATTTTTCCCTTTCAGTACAAACATACCGGAAATCGCCAAGAACAATAACGCTACGGCATATAAATCCGAAAACCAGGTCCACCATTTTTTCGCATGATTCAGATGCAGATAGTTCATATCGTGCAAAAGCACCCGTTCTTGTACAATTTCCCGGCGTCCTTTTCCTGTAAACAAATTGATTTCGATGGTCTGTTTGTCTAAATAAATATTCAGCCTTTCCCGCGAGGGACGGAATGTGCTCCGGGGCTCTTCTTTTATATTAAGAGACGACAGCACATAAGCCACCGCCCTGTCTGCGTTCTTTCCGTCAAACGGGGCGATGGCAATATTTTGATATTCGATGTTAAAATTCGGATTCCAGCTATCCACATGGTTGACGGCAATGCCGGAGATGGCAAACACAATCGTTAATCCCACGGCAAGATAACCGATATCACGATGCAGAATATTATTCCATTTACGCCATTTAAAGCGGCTCATTTGCTTCCCTGCAATTATTTAGAAAAGTTTATTTTTGCGCCCAAACCACGGATCCGATAGATAACACGTCCTTCTTTTACGGATGCGGGATCGAATTTTTCACCGGATTCTTCGGCATGATGTTTCATCTGTTTGATCATCTGTTCTTTGGAAATTTCCAGTTTCTCAACCGTGCCTTCCACAAGAGACAGGTGCCCTTTCCCTTCCAGAGGAAAAACAATTTCACCGTCGTTTACTTTTACCTTAATCGTCTGAAACGCTTTGTCACTGGCTATTTCCATCCAGCAGCCGCGCTTTTTACAGACATCCACCACCCGGCCTTCCACCAATACTTTCTGACCGACATATTTTTCCGGCTGACTTAGAATATCCGATATCTCTGTCGTTTTTGTCAGGCTTATTCCGGCGCCAAACGTTTTCCATTCATTGGCTGTAGCCAGTGAAATAGTCGTTAATAAAATAATTAAAAACAAATATTGTCTGCGCATGTGTATCTCCCCAGTTGTAAAATTAATATTTTAAGTTTCAGATGCTAACTACGTTCTTTCTATGATTATTCCCCCATTTAAATAATACAAACCTCAATTAAGTGTTTCTTATTTGTCTTCCTGCGAAGCGGGATATTAAATACGATTGCTTCAATTGCACCTTTCCTCGCAAAAATGTTTTTTCTTTAGACTTTTTATAAACATCCGCCCAGTTTAGAAATAGAAACATTAAAACAGAAGTCGGCACACATAGACGGCCGTAATTAATCCCGCGGCATCGGCCAGCAGACCGGCCGGAAGCGCATAGCGGGTTTTAAAAATATTCACCGAGCCAAAATAAACCGCAACCACATAAAACGTCGTTTCGGTACTGCCGAACATAGTAGAGGCCGTAAAACCGATCAGCGAATCCGGGCCGTAGGTTTTCATCAATTCGGTCATGATACCGATGGAGCCACTGCCGGACAGGGGGCGCATAAAGGCCATAGGCAACACTTCCGGGGGCATGCCGATAAAGGTGGTTACCGGACTCAGTATCCAGGTTAAAACATCCAGAGCGCCGCTGGCCCGAAACATCCCGATGGCAACCAGCATGGCAACTAAATACGGAATAATTTTCACCCCTACTTCAAAACCCTCTTTGGCGCCCTCAACAAAAACCTCGTATACTTTTACTTTTTTAAGATAGCCGTAAGCCAGAAAAATAAAAATAATCAACGGAATAGCAAGAATCGACAGCCAGTCCAGAATAATTTTAAAACTATGCATGCGTCCTCCGCTATTTTGTTTTGGATGGATTATTTCTTTTATTATTAAAATACTGAATGAGCTTTACGGTGGTAACCCCCACAATGGTTGCCACGCTTGCCGAAAGGATAGCCGGTACAACAATTTGCTGCGGATTGACCGAGCCCAGAGAAGCGCGGATGGCAATGGCCGTGGCCGGTACAATGGTAATGGCGCTTGTATTTATCACCATAAAAGTAATCATATCATCCGTTGCTTTTCCCTTTTCCGGATTCAGCTTATCCAGCTCTTCCATCGCTTTTAAACCCAGCGGCGTTGCGGCGTTAGAGAGCCCCAGCATATTGGCCGCAATATTCATAACCATTGCGCCAACCGCCGGATGTTCCGAAGGAATGGTTGGGAAAAGCCGTTTAGTAATGGGCCGCACTGCTTTTGCCAGAATTCTGATGGCGCCCGCCTCTTCGGCCACACGCATAATGCCCAGCCATAACGCCATTACTCCAATTAAGCCGAAAGCGATTTTAACGCTCAGACCGGCTGCTTCGATAGCAGACGAAGTAACCTGCCCCAGTTTCGTGTCCTTATTCAGATTACGGTGTACTTCTTCCTGAACAGGCGCATCGCTCGATGTAATTTCCTGAAACAAGTCGGTTCCGCCGGCAATCAGGATACTTAGAATAATCATCCATAGCCAAATATGGTTCAGCATTCTCTCTCCTTCTTCGTATTTTTTTCTGCTAAAAGAATAGAAAAGATGTTAGGCAATTTTATAATTTAGTTCAAGTTTATAGCAAGATTAACAAACATTTCCGTCACTCTTAAACAAGCGTGACTTCAATCACAATAGGATTGCAGGATTATCTTAAAATAGGGTTTAAAATCAGTATGCGGGAGCCTTCTGGATTGAATCCTAATTTTAAATTTAATACACTGTTTGGCCTGAAACTATCTGACCGTCTGGATGGCACTTACTATTCGCTATTGCTCATTTCGACGGCGCTCTTTTCGGTTTTTGTAATTATTCTCTCACAGCTTAATTACAAAACTTTAAGCAGTAAGGCCGATTTGCTCATCCGCGATCGTTATAAAGCATTAGTGGCAACTTTAATTATTGAAGAACCGTCGGCGCCTCCTCTTGCGGATATATCCGGCATAGATACCGAGGCCTATGCCAAACCGGCCAAAACCAGGATGAAAAATATCGAATCCAAAATTCAAAAGTCTGTTGATCGTTTTGCGCAATCCGCCCGCACCGCAACCAACGCAAAAAGTATTTTAGAAAATGACTTACCTGATGTAGATGATTTTATTGGCGATATGGAATCCATTGAAGATGGACAGCTTTTCTATGGTAGTAATAAATGGCCCACAATCAAAACCACCGGGACCGCCCGCAATGTGACCCATTTTGATCCGGGTAGTATTGACGATATGATGGAAAAGCCCTTCAACTATCTCCTTTCCCGCAAAGGCGCCATGTATATAGACTTGACCGATGAAATGGTGGATGACCCCAACGACAAAATCGGCTACCGCGATCCGCTGGAAATTGAACGCGTGGTTGAACAGAATCAATCCATGATCGAACATTGTTTCCGTAAAGAAGCGCGGCGCAACCTGCATTTAAACGGTTTTGTTAAGGTCGAGTTCAGAATTTCATTTGAGGGTTTTGTGATCCCCGAAAGTATCCGTATTATTAATTCTACGGTACGCAGCCGTAAAGTGGAAAAATGTATTAAACAATATATTAGCCGCTGGCGGAACTTTAGAAGACTGGATGAAGAAATGGGCATTGCCCGGGTTGTACAGAAGTTCGTTTTTAATTAGTCCAGTGTTTTAGAAAAACCGTTCGAATATACGGGTTAATCCCCTCTTTAGAATCGTTTGCCTGAGAATATGGCCTGCTTTTGCACTAGGTAAGAAATTCCCTCTCACGCTTAAATTCAGAACTAAATAACTAAGCCCTTCCGCAAACCAACAAGCCAATAAATGTGACAAAAGGTTACTACCGTTTAATGAACAATCCCATCGCAAGTTAGAAATACCGATTTATCGCGGCAAGGGGTATCCAGAAAAATTTAAATCTTTATAACGGCCTAAGGATCGGGGAACTCTCCCCTATTAATGGGAGTAACGTTTATTTTTTTACGGTTTTAAGAAACACGCTTATGTTCCATCTTGCGTTGTTTCTGCATTAAATCATTGTATAGTTTTTTCGTATTTTCTTTTAGCGCTTCCAGGGAACCGTTGTTGTCAATTACATAATCCGCCCATTTTACTTTATCGGCGAGCGGGATCTGTTTCCCGGCGCGTTCCTTAAACTGCTTTTGCGTCATCCCGTCCCGTTCGTTTACCCGTTTCATGCGCAAAGGCATTGAAGTGTTAACCACCACAATAAAATCAAACATACGCTCGATGCTTATTTCGTAAATCAGCGCCGCGTCGATAATTATAAGCGGATACCGGCCCGAAAAACGCGCCTGTTCCATCTCTTCGATAAGGCTGGCAACCATTCGGGGATGTACCAACTGGTTCAGTTTCTGCGTTTGCAACTGGCTGCTAAACGCTATTTCTGCCAGCCGCTTGGTATCCAGTTTCTTCCCGTTTATAAAAATATCATTACCAAAAGTCTTTTTTAATTCCGTCTGTAAACCTCGGTCTTTCTGTATCAATTCCTTTGCCTTCATATCCGCATTGATTACCTTACAGCGCATCTGCTGTAAAAAAGAACTAACCGTCGACTGGCCGCTGCCAATGCCGCCGGTTACGCCGATAATCAGCGGATTTTTATATTTTTTCGGAGCCAATATATCACCTCACAACTACAATTTTACCAAGCTTATGCCTGGTATCGGTTTTTATTTCGTACAGATAAATGCCGCTGGATACCCGTCGGCCGGATGTGTCTTTTAAATTCCATTCCACACCTCCAAACAATGTTTGATCTTTGAAATGCCAAATACGACCACCGTTTATATTAAAGATGGAAATTTCAACATATTGCGGCAATTTTGCAAATAAAAGCGTTGTATGCTCCGGTCGTATGGGTTGCGGATAAATCAATAGATGGCTTAGCCCCTCCACTTCGCTGAACAGATTTAATCTATTCGTTTCCCTAAGCGGAACTCCGTTACTGCCAATAAGATTGCGCAACTCCAAATAGGCCGGCCGACCAAAAGCGCCCGCCAGACTATTGGCGCTTAACCGTAGTTGAACAGCCGTATGCACGCTATCCAGAAGAACAACTTCTTCCACTTCTCCGGAAGGCGTGAGTATATAATTCTGAATCTGCTTTAAGCTATGAGCTTCCATACTATTACTAAAATAGAGCCGGATTTTCATACGACTGACAATCACTGATTTTTTTAAATACGGTTCTTCCATATCGGAATAAAACGAAAAGGTTTGCCAATCAAAACGTCGATCTACCGGAACGCCGGAGCGGTCAAATACATTCATTACATGAATAGTATCTGTTTTTTCATCCCTAAAGGGGCCGGAAAAGCTACAAAGTAAGCTCCGTTTATCGGACATAATTATTGCGGATTCTGCGCTCTGCTGTAAACCTCTTAGCCGGATTAAAGCCGGCTGTGCCGCGGAGAGCAAAATTTCTTCGTTAAAACGAAGCTGCAACTGCCGATTGTTTAACGCTCGCGCTCCGATTAAACGCGGCGGCTTGCTGGTACGGGCAGAGTCAATGATACTTAAAAAACTATGCGGAACGGCAAAAGCAGAATCCAGCGTGGCAACGGCATAAAAATACTGTGTCTCCTCATCTAATCCGCTATCTGTAAATGATTCTGCCGAAACAGTTGTACTTAATCGAAGAGAATCTTTGTTTGTGCCGCGGAAAACCTGATAGGCCTGGGCCCCCTGCACGGCGCTCCACTGAATAAAAATTCGGTTACTATCCAGCGGAAGCGCATTAAAAGCAAAAGGGAAAGCGGGCCGGGCTGCTTCTCCGCTACTAAATCCGACAATCTTTGTTCCTGTATTATAATAGAATTCTTCCCGTCCGTTTTGATCTAAATCGGCAGTTAAAATAGCATTGGTACGCGCATCGCTCCGAAACCAGACCAGACGCAGAGCATCTTCATCGATCCGAAAAACATATAGATTTGGATAGAGTCCGGCAAAAAGATACTGTTTACCGGAAATTCGGACTACTCTGATTCCACTGTCAAAATCTTTTTGATTTTTATACCCTGAAAAATAAAGGGTCTCTTTCAGAAAAAAAACGTTTGTATTTTGTTTGAAAACAAAATAGTCAATACTCCAGTAACGGGTGTCGGCTTCATGTTCGTAATAGCTCTCATTGGCGCCGTGGCTGGCAATAAACAGGCTGCTGCCATTGGCGGTGATGAGCCCGGTGGCATCCTGCTGTGTAGCGCGCACCGTATCCAGAAGCTTAAACGTACCGTCCGCGTCTTTTGACCAGATCAGCACATCGCCGTCATAGTCGCCAAAAACCAGTTCCTCCGTTCCGTCGCCGTTAAAATCATTTTTCTGAATTTTTGGCGTGCCATATTGATTTCCACCGGCTGTCGGATTGCTCAACGCGGCGATTTCGTTAAATGAATTATCGGCAATTGTTTCCAATACAAGGTAGAGGGAATCTCTGCGTCCGATAATTTCTTTGGCGCCGTCGCCATCCAAATCACCATATCCCGCCGCCCAAAAATTAACCGTATCCTGCCAAACCAGTTGCGTCGGATAGCCGGCCGATGTGTTCGCCTCGAACAGAAAAGAACGTTGCCCATATCCCAAAATCATATCGCCAAGCCCGTCGCTGTCCACATCGCCTGCGTCACGGGGAATAGCGATAAATCCGGTACGCAGACGCAAATCAAACTGCCCTTCTGAAAATTCATATATTTCCAGCGGTCCAAATGAAGCATCTTCAGCGTAACGACTTATAATTACTTCCGGTTTGCCGTTTCCGTTAAGGTCAACACTTTTATCCAGCAGATATCCGGCAGGCAATTCCCAGGGAAGAGGGCTGAATTCAGTCCAGTCGGAATCAAAATCAAGGTTAAAAGAAAAATACTGCCCCCCGTTATCTTCCGTTGATGAGAGCCCACTATTGTTCTGTGCTTCTAAATAAAATTCAAAACAGCCGCTGTATGCGCCGCCCGGCAGTTTAATAACCTGATGGACAGATTCGTAGGGAAAAGAGACTTCATCGGAAAAGGTTTCGCTTCCACAGGGGCGCAGGTGCAGCGTGGCCCGGCATAAATCATCCGAAGTAAATGTAATCAGACAGGCACGCCCAGCCCCATCAAACATGGGTACAATCTTCACGGCGCTGATTTTCGGCGCCGTACGGTCAATTTCAACCGGGCGATGTAGTTCGTCGTAGCGGCCGTTTAAAAGCTGCATTTTCAATTTTAACTGCAAAATCGTATCCGGCAACGCGTTTAACCGAACAAATCCCATTGTATCTCTTAACACCTGCTGCCGTTCTAATGAAGAAATCGCATTCCAGTGTAACGGTTCTTTTCCGATTCCATACAAAAGCTCTACCCGCTGGATATCGGGATGCAAAGCGGTGCCGCTAATCCACAAGGTATCGGCTGCCGTGCTGAAATTAAGCGGCGGATTTTGTATTTCGAGGATTCCGCTCTCCTGCACCGCCAGCGCTTTATCGGCATTCAAACGTCCGGCGCCCGTGTAGACATCCCAGCCCGAATATAAAATATCATCCGCCGATGTTTTAAGAATATTGCGCACCCGTTCCGGCGTAAAAGAGGGATATTGTGATAAAATCAATCCGCTTACCGCCGATGTCATCGGAGCGCTGAACGAGGTGCCGCTCACGATATTATAACCGCCGCCCACAGCCGTACTGATAATGCTGTCCCCCGGAGCGGACAGGTCTAATGTCGGGCCATAAGTCGAAAAACCCGCCGGATAATCGTGAATGGTTGTGGCGCCGACGGAAATGGTTTCCGAAAGTCCGGCCGGATAGAGCATTTGATCGGTTCCGCTGTTTCCGGCCGAGGCAACGAGAACCAGCCCCTGCTCATGAGCAAAATGAATCACATCCCGCAGCAATTGTGAAAGCGCTTCGTCCCCAAAGCTCATATTCAGGATACGGGCGCCGTTATCAACGGCATATAAAATAGCGCGAGCCACATCGTCTTCTTCGAGATAGCCGCTGGCCGTGCCGGCCCGTAGCGCCATTACGCGTACACCCGGTGCAATGCCGGTAATTCCCAGCAGATTTGTCTGTGCGGCGATAAGACCGCTTACCTGCGTACCGTGACCGCTGCCGAACTCGTCCATCGGATCGTTATCTTCATCGAGGTAGTCGCCACCGTCGGCAAAGCGCGGCGCGTCCGTAAAATCCCAGCCGATCACATCATCCACATAGCCGTTGCCGTCGTCGTCAACTCCGGCAATTCCGTTTTTTTCCGCTTCGTTCTGCCACAGACTGCCCTGCAAATCGGGATGGGTGTAATCCACACCCGTATCGATAACGCCGATAATTACGGAGGAGATTCCGCGCGTTTTCTTCCAGGCATTCAAAACTTTTAGTTTATCAAGATACCATTGCTGTTTAAATAAACTGTCCCGCGGAACGCCTTTTATTTTAAAACGGCCGACCGGTTCGGAAAAATCGATGAACTTTTCATTCCGTAAATCGGACAGGAAACCGGAATCGGACTGAACGGTTAACCAGTTGCTAAAATATGCTTTACGGTAGACAGCCTTTAAAGAAACGCCGCTCCGCTTAGCGGTAAGTCCGGGAATGCGATTAAACTGTCCGCTGAGAAGATTGCTGCGCTGTTTTAAGCCCGCTTCGGTTAGACGGACAAAATACGTTCCGGCCGAAAGAGAGGAAATCATAAACAGAAGAACGAATGTTTTAAATAGAATATTTTTCATAAACCCGTTTGAATTAAAAGATACGGAATCGTATCAATATCCGTTTTTGTTATGTTTATGAAAAGGTACATCGAATAGCTAAATCTGTCAATTCAATATCAAGGTATTAAATATCAGAGCCGCCGAACTGTCTTTAACAGATGTATTCTTTTTAATGAGCGTTTTGAGACAGGTATTTTTATGATGCAAACCTTGTGGTAAGTCTGATGAATTTCCTGCAATAACCATGGATTGAATAACCATGGAATTTTGCCGGCATTCCGCTTGCGGGAAGCGTGTGGAAAACGGTAAACACCACAAGGCCGGGCTTTAGCCCAAATAATTGAGCTTATTCCTGCATCTTAACGATTTTATCTAAGAATTCGATCTTTTTCTGAAAGCGTTTACTATCCGGTTCATTCTCAGACAGGGCAATAAAAACCTGACGGGCGTCTTTAAATTTCTTCTGGGCGATTAAAATTTCGCCAAAGGTGGGCGTCAACAAACTGGGGTTTTGTAAAATATCCTCGATATTCACATCTTCATCGTCCAATATCACGGCCTCTTTTGTACTGAGATTATCCATAGCTTTTACAGCAGGCGCTTCGGCTTTTTCTATCTTTTCGATAACTGCATCAAGGGCGTTGATATCGCTCGGTTCTTCGATGGCTTTTTCTTCTTCCTGTTCACGGTGCAATTCGGCGGATTTTTCTATCTCTTCCTCCACGGCAAACGAGGCCTTGGTGGACATTAGTTCAATTTCGTCGGCAACCTTATTCATATCTTCAATTACATCTTTGGAAAGCGTATCTTTTGGAGTTTCTTCTAAATCCTCCGAGCGTTGTTCCCGGAAAATAACCGACGTATCCAAAAAGGAGCGTTCTTCCACCGGCTGCTCCGGTTCTGCAGGTTCCTTTTGCTCCGCATCGGCAGGAAGCACTTCCTCATCATCTTCCTGAAAATAACCTTCAATCAAAGTGGAAAAATCATCTTCCGTATTATCAAACTGATCCAAATCCAGCGGTTTATTAAACGAATTGTTTTCGTCCAGTCGTTCTTCGATATCATTGCGCTCAAAATTTTCCCTTTCCTCTTCGGGAGATTCGGTCAATCCGGTAATATCTTCCAAATCCAAACCGGCGCTCTCTTGAATCGGCGCTAATTCCACGGCGGGTTCTTCTTCGGTAAATAGTTCTTCCACGACATTGTTTAATTCCGATTCGGTAAACATTGCCGATTCTTCCGTCACGTTCTCGGCCGCGTCTTCGAAAACGGGCATTTCTTCCGGCATTGTTTCCGCTGGTATTTCCTCCACCGCCGGGATATCCGTTTCGGATAAAGCCTCAGTTTCCATTTCCGGCGCAGATTCGGGCTCGGGTTCTCTCCTATCAGGGATATCATTTTCCTGAATTTGTTCCGCTTCGTGAAAGGTCTCTTCCTTCGTTTCGGGATCGAGCATGGAAAGCGGCTCATCTCCCGCAGGGAGTTCTGCTTCCAAATCAGCTTTGGGTACATCGTCGACGGAAGCTACTTCTGCGGGCTGTGCCGCTTCTTCCTCTTCTACAAAAGCGCCCGCATCTGTTTCCTGTGGTTCATCGGATGCGTCAAAATCAAGCAGTGTTTCATCGGATAGCGGCTGCGCAGGTTCCATATCCGCTTCCGAAACGTCAAATACATTTTCACTGCGCAGAAAATCCATCAGTTCCGTATTCAGCGGATCGTATGCCGCCATGGTTAGCAAGGCATCGTTTCCCTTTTCACGCCATTTATTCTGGTAATTAAGGTAGGCCAGCGCTTTAAGCGCTTTGAGGTGGCCGGGACTGTAATACAATGTGCGCTCGAATTCTTCACGGGCTTCTTCGGTTTGGTCCAGCACTTGGTAGCAACGGGCCAATACATAGTGGCCTTCCGCATAAAACGGAAAACGCTTTACGCCTTCTTCACAAAATTGCAGAGCTTCTTCGGCGGCATCCGAATTAAGCATATTTGCCGCTTTATGGGCAAATAAGATGGAATCGGTTCCTGCTTAGCTTACAGTTTTACGCGCAGTGTACATTCTTCTCTCCCGTATATTTTTTTATTACCAGCCACCTAAAACGGCGTCTACTATTTTTTCCACAATCTGTTCCAGCGCCGTGTCGATGGCAACATCCCGTTCGTCCAAACCGGCATCTTCGTTCATCAGACCGTAGTCGTCAAAATTGCGCTCGAACAGAACTTTATTCTTTACGACGTCTTCGCATTTAACTTTAACCCGTACGGTCACTTTATACTCCGTTACCGCTTCGCCTGTTTTTACCACGGCCGGCGCCGTATGTATGGAATTGATTGAACCGGTCAGCACCAGATCGGCCTTTGTTTCATCTTCAAGACGCAGGGTATTATCCTCGATAAAGGCGTCGGTCAGCATATCGGTTAACTTTTCGCGCACACCGGCATTGGGCGTTGGATCGTTAAATAAAGGAATGGCAATGCTTTTCAAATGCGACGGAAGCGCTCCTTTAAACGAATAATAGCCACAAGAGCTGAGCAGGAAAAGAAATAAAAGTAGAAACACTCTGCCCGTTTTTTGAATATCTCTGCGACTCATAATCCGTACTCTTTAATTTTTCGGTACAAGGTGCGCTCGCTTATCTGTAAAGCACGGGCGGTTTTTCGACGGCTGCCCATATACTTATCTAACGTTTCTTTAATAAGTTGCCGCTCCATTCCGCTCATGGTACTGGGAGAAACCGCCTTATCATTTTCCTCCGAAGCGGACGCTGGATCTCCCACGACATTATTCGTCCGATCGGTCATTAAACGGCTAAGCATCTCTTTCACTTCGGTCATGTCCAGTTTTAAGGAAATTAACGTACGGTAAATTAATTCGCGCTCAGCCTGATCCGGTGTTTTATTAAGCGGTACGGGCAGATTTTCGGAATCTGTTGTCGACTGCTGCATATTTAACGAAGAGAGTACATACCCCGAACGGACCACTTCGCCTTTGTTTAGAATGATGGCCGTTTCTACAAAATTACGCAACTCCCGGACATTTCCCGGCCAATGGTAGCGCATCATTGTATCGATCGCTTCCGGAGCAAACCCTTTAAAGGGAATACTGTTCTTTTCGGCATAATCCGCTGCAAATATCTTAGCAAAATGGGGAATGTCCTCGAGATGTTTCCGCAAAGGCGGAATGTTCAGAGTAATTGCTTTCAGCCGGTAATAGAGGTCGCGGCGAAATTCATTATTTTGCACAGCCCGTTCCAGATTTTTATTAGTAGCCGCGATGATCCGCACATCCACTTTAAAACTTTCGGTGCCGCCGACCCGCATCACTTCCGATGTTTCCAGCACCCGCAACAGTTTCACCTGTGTGTTTAACGGCATTTCACCGATTTCATCTAAAAAAATAGTGCCATGGTTGGCCGCTTCGAAATAGCCTTTTTTCTGACCAATGGCACCCGTAAACGATCCCCGCTCGTGGCCAAACAGTTCCGATTCCAAAATCCCTTCGGGAATGGCGCCGCAGTTCACTGAGATAAGCGGCCTCTTTGCGCGTTTGCTTAAGTAATGAATAGCATTGGCCACCACTTCTTTTCCGGTACCGCTTTCACCGATAATTAAAACGGAAAGCTCGGTAGGCGCAACCGTAACAAGCGTCTGAACAATTTCTTCCACTTCTGCCGAATGGCCGTAAAACCCTATTTGCTGTTGAATTGATTCGATGGAGGCGGTAGTATCCTGCAAGGAGATTCCTTTTGGTTATAAGATTTAAACGCTATAATTTATTAATAATTGTCCGTCAAATCAATGTACGTTTAAGCAAATAGGCAACAATACTATTTACATCCATTCCTTCGGCCTCGGCGCCGTACGACAGAACCAGGCGGTGGCGCAGAACAGGAACGGCCATGGCCCGAATATCGTCCATATCCGGCGTAAAACGGTTATGCAGTAAAGCGCGTACTTTAGCGCCTAAAATTAGATACTGTGATGCGCGCGGCCCGGCGCCCCAGCGAATCCACTCTTTAATTTTCGGGTCACTGTCGCCATTTCCGGGACGGGTGGCTGCGGTAAGTTTTACAGCCGCTTCGATTATGGCGTCTGCCACCGGAACGCGTCGGACAAGCCGCTGAAACTTAATAATATCTTCTTTATGCAAAACGGTTTTGAGTGCCGGTTCCTCCTCATAAGTCGTGCGCCGTACGATTTCCGTTTCCTCTGCAAATACGGGATAATCCAGCCACAGGCTGAACATAAAACGGTCTAACTGTGCTTCGGGCAGCGGATAGGTACCCTCTTGTTCGATGGGATTTTGAGTGGCCAAAACAAAAAACGGTTTATCCAGTTCAAACGTATGCCCTGCGGCAGTAACCCGGTATTCCTGCATAGCCTCAAGCAAAGCGCTCTGTGTTTTGGGCGGCGTCCGGTTTATTTCATCGGCCAGAACAATATTGGCAAATACAGGACCTTTGATAAATTTAAATGCCTTTTGTCCGCTGGATTTATCCTCTTCCAGGATTTCGGTGCCGGTAATATCGGAAGGCATTAAGTCCGGCGTAAACTGAATACGCGAAAACTGCAATCCCAGCGCCTGACCCAGAGAGCGGATGATCAGTGTTTTGGCTAGACCGGGCACTCCCACCAACAGGCAGTGTCCCCTGGCAAACAGGGCGGTTAGCAGTTGCTCTAAAATTAAATCCTGTCCTACGACGACCTGTCCCATTTCTTTTAAAACAGACTGGTACGCCTGCTGAATCTGTTCGGCTGTCTGCACATCTGCGCTCTTTGAATTCATTCGGAATCGCCCCTTGAGATTTATCGGCTAATTGGTTAAATTTTGGCGAACTTATATCAATATCATTTTAAAAGCAAATTGGAGTCCGACATACAGAGCGTATTAGATTTAAATCCGGAACAAATAGAAACCTATTTTTCGGAAATCGGAGAACCCAAGTTTAGAGGCGCTCAGTTATGGAAAGGCGTCTATTCCGCGGGTTATACCGATTTTACTCAATTTACCGTTTTTCCCAAATCTCTGCGCGAAAGGCTCGCATCCGATTTTTCTTTGCGTACCTTCTCTTTAATCGATACAACCACTTCACCCGTGGATGAGACCGTTAAATTTTTATGGCAGATGACGGACGGCTATAAAATTGAAAGCGTAATTATTTACGAAGGGAAACGGGTTACTTTTTGCATTTCCTCACAAATTGGCTGTCCGCTGGATTGTAAATTTTGTGCTACCGGAAAAATGGGACTGTTACGAAATTTAACCCATGCCGAAATTGTGGAACAGGTTATGCAAATGAAAATGCGCAGTAAATATCCTCCGACCAACATTGTTTTTATGGGAATGGGCGAGCCTATGCTTAATTACGATTCGGTAATGCGGGCCGCGGAAATTTTAAGCGAGCCCGAAGGATTGGCCTTCAGCCGAAAGAAAATAACCATTTCCACCAGCGGTATTATTGACGGTATCCAACGCATGGCCAACGAAGACCGGCCCTTTTCTTTGGCTATTTCGCTAAATGCACCGAATCAGAAAACCCGCGAAGCGGTGATGCCCATCGCCCGAAAGTACCGCTTAAAAGAGTTGATGCAGGCCGCAAAACATTACACAAAAATTACAAAAAAACGCATTACGTTCGAATATGTCCTGATGGACGGCATCAATACCAGGGATGCCGACGCACAAGCTCTGATTGAACTAACAAAGGGAATTCCCTGCCGCATCAATATCATTCCCTGCAATTCAGATGACCCGCATTATCAACCGCCATCCGATGCGGTTATTCAGCATTTCGATCAGCTGGTAAATAAAAACCATCGTACCATCACCGTTCGCAACCGAAAAGGCTGGGAAATCCAGGCCGCCTGCGGGCAGCTTTATGCCACCAATGAAAAAAATAAAAAAGCAACCCTGTATAAAACCTTAAAACATGTGGAGTAATGAATGTACATAATTTTATTTGGCGCACCAGGAGTCGGCAAAGGAACGCAGGCAAAAAGAATCAGCAGAGAATACGGAATCCCCCAGATCTCCACCGGCGATATGTTGCGCGAAGCGGTTCGTGAGAAAACGGAGTTAGGCAAAAAAGCAGAAGCCATTATGAACCGCGGCGAACTGGTTCCCGATGATTTGATGCTAAATCTTATACGTGAACGCATTTCAAAACCCGATTGTGCGAAAGGGTTAATTTTAGACGGTTTTCCACGTACAACGCCACAGGCCGAAGAACTGTCCAAATTAATGGGAGAAATGCAACTCCCTCCGTTTACCTGCATCGAAATAACCGTTCCCAGTGAAACGATCATAAATCGACTGACCTCCCGCATGACCTGCAGTAGTTGCGGCAAAGATTTTAATCCGGTATTCACCGAAGTTCCGACCAATATGAAATGCACTAAATGCGGCGGCGCAATTATTACCCGCTCGGATGATAATAAAGAGACCATTCAAAAAAGGCTGAATGTTTATAATGAACAAACCGCACAAGTAAAATACTTTTATAAAGACAAGGGCCATTTTTTCAGCATCGACGGCGACAGGGATGTTTCGGAAGTGTATACTTCCATTAATGACATATTGCATCGTTTAAGATAGTTTTATCCAATTCATTAGGCAGGCGGCGATTAAAATAAGACTAAAGCAACTTTCGGGTAGAGTGTCTCTATTTATGAACTATTTTATTTTACATCGTTTTATTTTACTGACCGCCGGCCTTCTTTTTTTACTATCCTGCCAAAGAGAACACTCAAATATTTTTGACCCTAAAAACGAAGTTGATTTTTTGGAACTCGGCCTGCAAATAAAACAGGCAGATTCGGTGGTCGTTTTAAAATGGAACGCGCCAGCTTCCGCAAATTACATCGGGTTTAATGTGTTTCGTAAAACCGCAGAAGAAGAGACCTATACAAAAGCAGCCGTGGTTGCAGCGGATTCCTTCTCATGGACAGATAGGGATGTACAAAACGCCAAAACATATTCATACTATCTAACGGTTCAGGGAGACGGTGTGCAGTCTTCGGCCACTAGTGTAATTAAAACGACCCCCGGCCCGGATCGCTTTTGGATTTTGGATCGCTGGAATTTTTATATCTTACATTTAACATCGGATTTGCGCCATACCATTGCCAGCCATTTTGCTGTCGATCGTCCGCAAAATATGTGTTTTAATTCCATCGGAAACGCCGCCTTAATTACTTACACACGCCAACACTATATGGAACTTTTTAACCCGCGCAGCGGTGAACATTTAAAAGATTTTTATCGGCTGGAAAAACCGTACGACTGCATATTCGACGCCGCCAACAACCGCTTTTGGATTTCCGATTCTGCCGGCGTTGTTTTTACCCTGAATAACGAAACCCGAGAACTCCAACCGGTAAACGAAAGCCTGTCCCGGCCGGCGCAGTTGGGGATGGACAGGCAGGGACGTATATATGTTTTGGACGCACAGTTACAACGGATTATCCGATTAAATCCCGAGGGGGCCATTGCGGATACCCTGACGATCTCCGATGACAATATCCTCTCATTTGATATTGATTTTAAACGAAACCTGCTCTATTCTGTCGGTACGGACGATTCGTTAAAGTATCTGCGCCGTTATTCGATTACGGATTCCGTCGTAACAGAGCTTTTTAGCGATCCGTATCTGAAACAGGTGCGGCATTCTCCGCGGGATGCATCGGTCTGGTTTACCCTGAATAATGACAACTCTGCAAAAATAGTGCAACTTTCTGCAGAAGGTATTCGTCTTAATGTGCTGGACGGATTGAATTATATTGCGGATATGGACATCTCTTCCGCCACCGGAAATATCATTGCCGGAACATTAAATTTAGATTCCCGGGAAGGTCTGGTACAGCATCTGACTCCTAACGGTTCTGTTATCGGCAGTTCCAAACAAGTGTATTATCCTTACAGGATTTATATTAAATGAAGCGGTTTAACCTGCGCAGCTATTTACCGATTATCCTTATCTTAATAATCAGCCTGATAGCGTTTATTTTTGATGTTTTAAAGTTCTACAGCTCCGTGGATATCCAGAGTTGGTCGTATATTCATGAATCGCTGGCCTTTATTAATATGGTTGTTTACTATCTTTATCTTCGTAAGCGTCCCCTGTTTAAAGAGACCGACGTAAAGACCATAATCAAAAACTTTGGTGTATTGTTAGCGGCTCTCTATATCCTGGTTTTATTGAATAAACAATTTTTATCCGGTGATTTTTCGGGCGGCGCCTTTCCGCTGGAACCCGACAATATCTCCTCACTGGTGTATGCCAACAGTATGTCCCTGATTGCCATCCTGTTCTTTATTCCCATGCTGCTTCTGATTCGTAACCTGATTACCTATAAATATAAAAAACGAACCAAACTGTACCTGACCGGTGCGGTCGGTCTGACCGTCTTTTTAATGGCCTGGACAGCCGTATTTAAAATCGCTCCCGATATCAGTTTCGATTTTTCTCTGAACGATACAAATTCCATTTTAACGTTGATTTCAAATAGCGTTTTTATGCTGTCCCTTCTCTTTTTTTTCATACTCTCAACTCATACCAGTTGGGTAACCCATCTGCGCAAGCGCGAAAAGGCCTCCTTTTTTATCCTCTCGGCCATTCTCATCTGGTTGATTATTTATATCTACGGTTTTGCCTTTGACCAGGCGGTGCCGGCGCACAGCATCGCACTGGGAATATTTACAAATTCCGCCTGGTTGTTTTTAACTTTTTATTCCACAATGGCCGGTTTAAACTTAATGATGCATCTGCCCACGGCCCGTATTTTTGACCGTAAAATGAACGAAATTTCTTCCCTACACGACTTAAGCCGCGCCATTTCGGTGGATACGGACTTCCACTCCATCGTGCATCTCGTCATTGAAATGAGCGCCGATGTACTGGAGACCAACTTTACCTGGCTCGAAGTGTACAATCAGGAAGAGCAAACCTCTAAAGTAACCGCTTCAAACCGCCTGACTCAGAGAGAAATTGCCGCATTGTCCAAACACTCCAATCATTTCATAAACAATCAGATTTATTCCGAAAAAAAAGTAGTTGTTATTAATGAATTTACCAAAGACAGCCCCTATCAGCAGATTAAATTCTGGAAGAAGGAGATTGAATCGTTGGCCGGCGTACCCATTATCGGCAGCGATGGAAATCTGTTTGGTATTCTGTACACGGCAAAAACCAAACGCTACGGATTTGACCCGGATGATGTAAATCTGCTGGAAGCCTACGCTAACCAGGCGGCTATCGCCTTTGAAAATGCCGAGTTAATGGCCAAGTCTCTCGAACGGGAACGTATGGAACAGGAACTTCAGATTGCCCGCGAAGTGCAGATGCGACTGCTGCCTCAGGATACGGCCGACGTACCCGGCTTACAGGTGGAAACACTTACCATTACCGCTTACGAAGTGGGTGGCGATTATTATGACTTTTACAGCATCTCCGACCGGGGGTTGGGCTTGATTATCGGCGATGTGAGCGGAAAAGGAACCTCCGCGGCCTTTTACATGGCAGAGACCAAAGGTATCATTTTATCCCTGGCCGAGAGTTTGACAAGACCGGCGGAAATATTAAAGAAAGCCAATAAAATTCTCTATCCGTCTATGGAAAAAAAGGCCTTTATCAGTATGCTGGCCGCCCGCTGGGATGCCGATACAAAAATCCTGCATTTTGCACGGGCCGGGCATTGTCCGGTTATTCACTACGCTTCCGCTTCTAAAAATACAATTTTATTGCAACCGCCGGGCCTGGCCATCGGTCTGGATGAAGGACGTATTTTTGACCAGATTTTAAAAGAGACGGAACACCAGACCGCAGCAGGCGATATTCTGGCTTTTTACACAGACGGATTAAGCGAAGCGCGCAATAAAAACGACGAAGAATTTGGCGAACAACGCCTTTGCGATGTAATCAGAGAAAACGCCCATCTTGATGCGGAAGCATTAAAACAAGCGATCATCGATACCATCTTAAGCTTTTTGGACGGTCAGGCTTTACATGATGACCTGACTCTGGTATTGTTAAAAATTAACGATTTGAAATAGAGGGAGAAACCATGAGCGGATTTACGGTTGAACGTAGCGATAAGGATGATATTTCGGTTTTGTATATATCCGGTTTTTTGGATTTACATACGGTACCTAAATTCGAAGAGGCCGTTCAGAACCTGGTAAACGAAACACATTTTAAAATAATCGTCAATTTCCAAAAGCTCGATTATATCAGCAGCGCCGGTCTGGGGGTTTTTATGGGATTTATCGAAGAGATCCGTGAACAAGAGGGCGATATCGTACTGTGTTGTATGTCCGACCGCGTTTATAAGGTATTCGATCTGCTCGGGTTTCCGGCTCTTTTTAAAATTGTGTCCAATGAAGAAGAAGCCATGCAAAAGTTTAATTCTGCCGGATAAACGGGACTTCCTGATTATTTAAATTTAACATAAAGACTGCGCTATGGAAAAACAAAAGACCAGACAATTTAAACTTAAAGTTGCCAGCTCCCCGGAAAATCTGGGTACAATCCGCGAGTTTATTCATGATATTTCGCTTAATGCCGGGTTTGATTCCGAAACAGCCGGCCAGATAGAACTGGCCGTAGACGAAGCCTGTACCAATGTGATTAAACATGCCCATAAATACGAATACGATAAATCCATTGACTTGCTTGTTCTTCTTGATGCGCAGAAAATTACGGTTACTATTACGGATCGCGGACTGGGATTTGATGTAAACAAAGTGGCAAAACCGGATCTGCAAAAATATATTCACGAAGCAAAAAAAGGCGGGCTGGGGATTCATCTGATGCGCAGTTTAATGGATGAAGTCCAATTCGAGTTTAATCCCGGCGTAAAAAATCAGGTTACGATGGTTAAATATTTTAAGAATAATAAATAGTATGAGTGCGTATTCGGACAACAATAAAAACCGGCGCTACGGAAGTGGAAACCAGACAGACTTTGAGAAAAGGGGGCTGGAACTATCCGCCCTGTTTGAAATAAGTAAAACACTTAATTCCAGCCATAAGCTGAATTTTGTTTTGGACAATATTCTTTTGGTTCCCATGGGACGGATGCTAATCAGTCGTGGCGTCATCCTGTTTCGGAATACGGAAAATACGTATCAAATACGGCATCTTAAAGGTCTTTCCAAAGAGTTACTGAATCAACATATAACGTTTCAGCCCGTACCCGACAGGCCGCTTTTAGCAAATAGCCTAAATGACGGTTCTGCCTGGCAGTTTTTTTTAAAAGAGACTAAAATAGAACTGTTAATACCGCTAAAAGGCAGCATGCACTTTAACGGGCTTTTGGGATTTGGTAAAAAATTAACAGGAAAACCATTTTCGGATGAGGAAATTCAGTTTCTTTCTTCCCTTGGCAATATCGCCGCACAATCCATCGAAAATATTACGATGCTGGAAAAACTGAATTCGGCCAACCGCGCACTGGATCAAAAAGTGCAGGAACTGAATACTCTGTTCGAAATTGGCCGGGAACTGAACCAGATATTCGATCGCCCCTCCATCTTAAAACAGCTCTCCTATTCCCTGATGGGACAATTACTGGTCAATCAGTTTTTTGTCGCTTTAAAACAGAACGGAAAGCTTCGCATCGAATACCGCAAGGGCTCAAAATTAAACGCCGATAAGGTAAAGGACTGCGAACATCTTTGTGCATCGATAAAGGAAATAGAGCGACCTCTTTTTATTGGTAACGAAAACAAGTATCCGAAACTTCAGGCGCTGGGCATCAGGCTCATTGTTCCTATGATTTATAAAAATCAAACCAGCGGATTTATCTTTCTCGGTGAAAAATTAGACCATTCGCCCTTTAGCAAAACCAATCTTAGCTTCCTTTCCACCCTGGCCAATATGGTCATCATCTCACTGGAAAATTCCCGGCTGATTCAGGAAATCATCGAGAAAAAACGCCTCGAAGAAGAACTCAATTTGGCCAAAACAATTCAAAGACAATTGCTGCCTGCAAAAATGCCCGCCATTCCGGGATATGATATTCACGGATTAAATATTCCCAGTCGGCAGGTAGGCGGCGATTATTATGACATTATTTCTCTGAGTGAAGATGAATATCTGTTTACAATCGCAGATGTATCCGGCAAAGGAATGCCCGCCGCTCTGCTGATGTCTAACCTGCAGGCCGGTTTACACTCACTGGCCGGAGAGCACTATAAACCGGAGCAAACGACTGCCCGCCTGAACAATCTTATCCACCGCAACACAACCATTGAAAAATACATCACTTTTTTTGTGCTCATCCTTAACACGCGCAGCGGGGCCTTTACCTACGTGAATGCCGGACATAATCCGCCCTATCTGTTTAGTGAAACCGATGGCGTCACGGCTTTGGAAGACGGCGGAATAATTCTTGGAATGATGCCCGACGTCGTTTATCAATCCGGCAGCGGACTCATAAAATCGGGCGAATGCCTGGTAATGTTTACCGATGGCGTTACGGAAGCGGCCAATGCAAACGAGGAAGAATTTGCCGAAGGCGGTGTTATAGATTTTTTTAAATCCCGTTTTCCCCTGCATAGCAGCGAACAACTGAACACACTTTTATTGGAAGAATTACACCGTTTCTCCAACGGCGATCCCGCCCGGGCCGATGATATCACAATCCTTACCATTAAGGCCCTTCGCTAAAAGAGTTTTGGGGCAGCGTCGTAAAATCGGGTACAAACAGACAAATCTGCCCAGTATTGAATAATCAAGACGTTGTATTTTATCAACTAAATGGTTCCTGAAGAACAGTAATTCCCCCTAAAACAGGCTGTCACAGCTTTTCATTAAACCGCAAAACGCGCAACGGTTCGCCGGGAAAAACAAAAAGCGGGGCGCCTATTCCCGCTCATTTTCGTTTCGAGCCGTTTCTTTACGCTTATTGCATGCGCTGCGTTTAGACCCTTATTCTGCACTACCCAAATCTTAGCTGATAACAACCGAAGACTAACGCGAATACATTTAAACAAATGAAACAACAAACTCTAAAAGGGGCTAATCAATGAAAATCAGTATTTATCCCTGGTAAAAAAACCGGTAACAACCTTATTAAAAAGATGTCCTCGAAAGGTCTGCAAACGCCTGTTTTATTTTTTAGGACACAATCCCCACAAGTCGCCAGAGTCATTCACTTTTTATCTTTCTTTAAAAAATAAAATAAATTACGGCCATATTGGGTAATGCTTATTTGAAACTTGTTACCTTTTTGATTAGATTTCGGAAAAACAAGGAATTGATTTGTCAGCATATAAACTTATAATTTCCACCGTTTTATTTATTCTCAGCATCGCATTATTTTGCCTGCTGAACACCGTATTGAACCGTATTGTCGTCTTTCACGCCGTCTATTCATTTGCGCTTACTCTCTTATTTTTTATGGCCTTTAACAAGCTGGCAGAGAAATATCTGAAAAAAATTATTGGCAAAGCTTATTTTCTGCGTATGAGCAAAGCACAGGAGATACTAATTCTTCTGAATTCCGAACTTAACCGCGCTCTGCGTTTTCGTAAAGTAACCCAAATTCTTTTCAAATCGTTTAAGAGCTTGTTTCCGGAAGTGCCGTACGCTTTTTATATTCTCGAAGACGGACGTTTCAGTCTCCGCAACCAGCAGTTAATCGAAGACGAAGAAATTTTACTGCGCGATATTAAAACGGAAGAGCTTTCCGATATTTCCGAAGACGATATTTTTATCAGCATAAAAAAACTAAAACTACCCAAACCCTTTGTAAAAAAACTGAATAAGGCCGGACTTACCGCCATCGTACCGTTTCAGGGCAGAGTTCAGTTGTTTGCCTTTTTACTAATCGCCCCCCGTTCCATTCCCTTTTATAAAGAAAAAGAAACAATGGAGCGGTTACATATCATTCAAAGCAAGGCCGGTGTGATTTTAGAAAACACCGCGCTTTTTGCGGACCTCGAACAAAAGAATAAAGAGACAAAGAATCTTATTGAAATAAGCAATCAGATTTTGTCTTCTTTCGAAATTACAAAAACGCTTGATTTTATATTGGAAGCGCTAAGTTCGGTTGCGGCCTATGACGCAGCAGTCATTTATCTGCTCGATAAAAGCGGAAAACGACTCTTACGCGCCAGCAGTACGGGATACAATCCCGAAGTAATGGAAAATCTTCGCCTCAAAATAGGTCAGGGTTCATGCGGCAAAGTAGCCGAGACAAAGCAGACGGCCGTGCTTGACGATGTTGAGCAGAGCGAACACTATTTTATGTTGCGTAAAGAGACACGATCTCAGGTTTCTATTCCTTTAGTCCATGCGGACGAAGTGGTGGGTATTTTATGTCTCGAGAGTAACCGCCCGGCATTTTTCAATGCCACAGCCGTAGATAAGCTACAGCTTTTCGCCCGCCTGGCAGCTATCGCTATTTTCAATGCCGGGCAAATTAAATCACTCATCGATAAACGCGCCCTGGAAAATGATTTAATCAGCGCCGGAATTGTTCAGAAAAAACTACTGGTGCAACGTTTCCCTTCCGTAGAAAAATTAAAAATAAATGCCGTAAACATTCCCAGTAAGTTTATGAGCGGCGATTTATACGATATTATCCGCTACAACGAAAAGACCATCGGCGTAGCCATCGGCGATGTGGCAGGCAAAGGCGCCCCCGCCTCTCTAATGATGGCCCTTATTCTGGCCGGCCTGCGTACGCAGAAGAAAAGCTTTTTAAACACCTGCGATCTGGTTTACCGCCTTAATAATCTGGTTGCCGAAACAACCATAGAGGGGAAATACGCCACCTTTTTTTTCGGCGTCTTTTCGCTAACCCAAAATAAGCTTATTTTTACAAATGCCGGGCATAATCCTCCATTTTTAATTAAAGCCGACGGCACAATCGTTCGATTAGAAAAAGGCGGCATTGTGCTTGGTTTCATCCCCGACTGGGAGTACATCCAGCATGAAGTCAGTTGGGAGCCGGGCGATTTGTTTATCGCATATACCGACGGAGTAAGTGAAACAATGAACAGCGCGGGAGAAGAGTTTGGTGAAGAGCGGCTGATAAACCTTATGTTACAAAAACGCGATAAAAACGTATTTGAATTAAAAAATATAATTATTTCGGCAGTAGAGGAATTTTCAGGCAAGGACGCGCCAGACGACGATATGACCCTGGTCATTTGTAAAAACGAATAATAGTCCTATGCAAGAAGACAAAATAATTCTTTACATCGAAGATGACCCCCAAGCCCGGTTTCTGATGGCAGATATTATCCGATATAAAGGATATATTTATCTTGAAGCATCCCGCGGGCTCGAAGGAATTCAGCTTGCAGAGCAGCACACGCCCGATTTAATTCTTATTGACCTGATGCTTCCCGATATGCAGGGGTACGAAGTTACCACCCATTTAAAAACACTTCCGCGACTTGATAGCACACCAATTATAGCGATCACCGCCGCCACACAAAAAAATGTCAAGGAAATGGTATTGGCGGCAGGCTGTGACGGTTTTATCCCCAAACCCATCAATGTAAGCGAATTTGTATATAAAATTGAAGAGTATCTCTCGGGACACAAAGACAATATGGAACCCGAAGAGGAACGTCTCTATCTTCAAAAATATAATATTCAGTTGGTCAGTCGTTTAAAAAAGAAAATTTTGGAACTGGAAACCTTAAATGAAAATTTAACCGCTCTTAACTCCGAACTTTTCGCATCCAAAGAAGAACTTTCGCATTACAATGATCGCCTGTTTTATCTGAATAACCTTTCCAATTATTTACGCACACTCACCGATCCTCTGGATGTTATCCGTATTCTTCCGCAAAAAATTATCGAAGGGTTTCAGATGAAGCGATGCGTGATTTTCGAAACCGGATATAATGAAGAAACGCTTATTCCGGCAGCGACTTCCGGTATTCCCCTTTCATTTCTGGAACAAAACAAAACAAGGCTTTCCCGGCAGTTTTTTCATGAATTATCAAAAGAGGGACATATCCTCTGGATTAAAGACCCCGCCGAAATTGTGGATGAATCGTTAGTGACCTTTTCACAACGGCTGGACACATCTA
Organism: Calditrichota bacterium; assembly: GCA_024278755.1. Taxonomy (GTDB): domain Bacteria; phylum Calditrichota; class Calditrichia; order Calditrichales; family Calditrichaceae; genus JANTFQ01. The sequence goes on from JAJRSO010000012.1 coordinate 26,694, forward strand.
ATTTTATTATCGGAAATATCTCCAACTTGGGAATTCATAAAGGTTTCGGAGCCGTTTTAAGCGATTCCGGCGTAGAAATTCTGCCAGAGCTTGACCTTCCCTTTTCCCGGCAATACCTTGTTTTTATAGACAAGGGGAAAAAAGGCGTACCGTTTCATACATACGAAGTGCGCATTATGAAATCACTTCTGCATTCGGCAGCCATCACTTACGAAAATATTTTACTGCACACACAACTGGTCAATCTCTATAAAATCAAAGCCGAGCAGGCCATACGGGATGAAATGACGAACATGTACAACTACCGTTATTTTATTCAGGAATTGCATCGCGAAACCAACCGTAGCAAACGGTTTAAAACCTGCTACTCGCTCATGATGGTAGATATCGACCATTTTAAAAAATACAATGATAAAAACGGCCATCCCGAAGGTGATAAGGCCTTAAAACTGATCAGCGGTTTAATGGATCAAAACACCCGAACCACCGACACCGTTTGCCGCTACGGCGGTGAAGAATTTACCATCATTATGCCCGGGTTAAAAAAGACAGAAGCCATTATGATTGCCGAAAAACTGCGTACGTTAATCGAAAACCATCGTTTTTCGGGAGAGGGAGAAGAGCCCTGTTGTAAGCTCACCATTAGCATTGGCGTTGCTTCGTATCCCGAAGATAGCACCCAACCGGAAGTATTATTACAATTGGCAGATAAGGCCATGTACAACGCCAAATCTCAGGGACGTAACCGGGTTGTCGCCAGCTAACTATCCTCCAGGAATAAAACTAATACCTGTAAACATCCGGCTTACAGCATTCCCCTTTTTTTGCCCCTTTCTCTAATTGTAAGGAACAGCCTCCTGCTACGTCTAAGCGTTTAAATAGCATCGAACATGTTTTATTTTAGGGAAACCGTATGAAAGAGAAGGTCAGACCAATTCTAATGGGTGGCATCATTGCCACTGCGGCAATGACCGTGTTTATGCCGGTTGCGCCTTACCTGCGCATGCCAAAAATGCTTATAGGAAAAATGCTGGCCGGTTTTATGCATCTGCCGATTTTCATGGGCTGGATATTACATTTTATAATCGGAACTATTTTAGCCACCATGTTTGTTTTAGTCTGGGAAAAGCGTTTACCCGGGAATGCGCCGGTAAAAGGAATGTTCTTTTCGCTTATTCCATTTTTAGTGGCGCAAACAGTTGCAATGCCGGTAATGGGCGCCGGATTCTTTTTTATGAATTCCCCTGCTCCGGCAATGATGGTGATAAGTAGTTTACTTGGGCATTTGGTATATGGCGGTGTTTTGGGAATTGTGACAGAAAAAGCAGGACAATAAAATGCAATCTAAAGAACATATCGTAATTATTGGCGGAGGATTCGGTGGTTTACACGCTGCTATGGCGCTCCGGAATACGAATATTCGGGTAACACTCATCGACAAGCGCAATTTTCACCTGTTTCAACCCCTGCTTTATCAGGTTGCCACCGGTGGTTTATCTCCGGCCGATATCGCTACCCCTCTGCGGACCGTATTTAAAAGGTATCGAAATATCCGGGTAGTATTGGGAACCGTTCGTAAAGTTGATCTTGAACAGAAACTTGTGTATCTCGAACGCCAGAAATTTTCTTATGATAAACTTATTTTGGCCGCCGGCGCCAGTACCCATTATTTCGGAAAAGATCAATGGGCCGAAGTGGCTTCCGGACTTAAAACCATCGAAGATGCAACAACTATTCGTAGTAGAGTTCTTTCGGCATTTGAAATGGCCGAGCTGGAAAAAGAGCCAAACATAAAAGCCGCCCTGCTAACATTTACCGTTATCGGAGGCGGACCGGCGGGTGTGGAAATGGCCGGGGCCATTGCCGAAATTGCCAGGATTACCATGCGCTGTGACTTTAGAAACATCAATCCGTCTCTGGCGCGAATTATTTTAATTGAAGGAAATGAACGCATTTTATCCGCCTATCCGGAAAAACTGTCTGTAAAGGCGCAGAAAACCCTGAGCAAACTGGGTGTTGAAGTGCTGACCGGGGCCTATGTTACCGGTATTCGGCAGGGAACGCTCACTCTTAAAAGCGCAAACGGTTCCCGATCCATTGCATCACAAACTCTTATTTGGGCGGCCGGCGTTAAAGCGGCTTCGGTAAGCGCCATACTGGCAAAACACTACAACCTTATAACAGACCATTCCGGACGAATTATCGTAAATCCTGATTGTACGATTCCCGATTTCCCCAACGTTTATGTAATCGGCGATATGGCTCATTTCCAGACAAAGGGAAAAGATATGCTGCCGGGCGTGGCCCCGGTTGCCATGCAGCAGGGGCGATACGTGGCCAATCATATTCTAAAAAAGAAAACAGGACCGTTTAAATATACGGACAAGGGGAACCTGGCTGTTATCGGACGGAAATCGGCCGTGGCTTTCCGTGGAAATATAAAACTTTCGGGTGCGATTGCCTGGATATTGTGGATTTTTGTCCATCTTTTATTTCTTGTCGGAGCGGAAAACCGCATTCTGGTCGCTATTCAATGGGGCTTTAACTACGTTACATTCGGTCAGAGCGCGCGTTTGATTGTAAACAATCGCAACGCCTGTTAGCCCGGAATTAATCCGGGCATATTTTACTTTTAATAAGAAAAGAAAGAGGCAGATAAAATGGAAGCAAGATGGAATAATAAAACAATCGCTAAAAGCGACAAAACAATCATCGTCGAAGGCAATCACTATTTTCCACCGGAATCGGTGCACAAAGAATTTTTAACTGAAAGCAGCCATACAACAAAATGCCCGTGGAAGGGAACCGCTTCTTATTATAACGTTGTAGTGGAGGGCAAGACGAATATAAATGCCGCCTGGTGCTATACGCAGCCCTTCGCAGCCGCGGCACAGATAAAGGGATATATTGCTTTCTGGAACGGGGTTGAAATCTCTGATTAGACGATGGCCTTTTAGCTATGATTTCGTTTCCGATTGTAAAATTTTTAGCTCCGGCCCGTTCATTTTTAATAAACCGCCTGTGGAACAGCGCAGTATTTTTTTGGCGGCGGTTAAACCCGATACCGTGGCGCCAGCCACTCCGTGACTTAGGGTACTGGCTCCGCACATGAGCAGATTTTTGATCTCCGTCTGTACCGGGAAGGAGCCCGGCCCCACCTGGGACGGCGTTTTGGCAATACTGTACAAATTACCCCGGGTAGCGTTTATATAGTGTTCGTTTGTTAATGGCGTGGCCAGATTTTTAAAGACAACATGGTCGGAAATACCCGGCACCTGTTTTTCCAGACGACTAAACATTGTCTGCATAAGTTTTTCTTTTAACTGCTGATATTCCTGGGAACGGTGGCCGCACTCTTCTCCGGCCCATTTGCTAAAGGCCGCGTAATCAATAAAAGAAAACGCTTCACAGGTATGAATACCATCACGCAGTTTGGCCGGATCTTTTAGCGTGGTAACCGTTAAAAACATGGCCGGCACGGTATTCGTTTTTAAAACCGCGCTGCTTTGGCCCATCCGGTACAATCCGTCCACATCGGGTGAATCGTACAACCAATAGTTACCCGAATCCAATCCCGCCGCGCGTAAATCCATATCCACCGCAAAAAAGAGGCTGAGCGCGGAGATGGAATAGGTAACCCGATCCAGTTTTTTGCACAGCTTTTTACTCAGATGCTCCCGTCCTATTAGGGTTCCAAAGGTCACTTCCGGGTCTGCATTGCTGATCACATAGCGGGCGCTTAGTTCAGTTCCGTCCTGCAGAATAACCTTTTGAATAGTGCTTTTTTCCACGATGAGTTTTTTCACCGCCGTTTGTAAACGGATTTCTCCGCCGGCCCGTTTTAAGGCGCGGACAAAAGCATTAGGAATGGCCTGGGCGCCGTTTTTGGGATAGTAGCCGCCATCAAAATAATGGTGGGTAATCCCGGCATGCACAAAGGCCGAAACCTGCGATGGCGGCAATCCATGATCGCCTGACTGCGCCGAGAGAATACCCTTTAATAAGGGATCGGATACGTAGGCGTCCATCAAATCCTGCCCGGTGCGTTTAAACCATTTAAGCACCGAAGCTAAACGGACAGGTAATTTAAAGACGTCTCCGGCATTTTTTACCTGTCCCAGATGATTCAGGTTTTCCATCATCGCCGTGAGGGTGTCAAAATAGCTGTCAATCCCCTTTGCTTCCTGTGGGAAGCGCTCTTTTAAACGGGCAATCAACTTGTCTTTTCCTCGGGGAAAATCGAAGCGCTCGTCGCCGAATATAAAATGATCAAAACCATCGGGATTCAATTCATAAAATGGCAAATCCTGCGAAACGCCCAACCCTTCGTAAATGCGGCGCATGGGTCCGCCTTCGTTTAACCCGCCGATATAATGTACACCGGGGCTAAAACGGTGACCTCCGATGGTAAAGGAATGCGTCCAGCCGCCCGGTACATCATGCTGTTCGCAAACCAGCACTTTTTCTCCGGCCTGAGCCAGGGGCAACGCCGCGGATAGTCCCCCGGCTCCCGAACCGATAACAATGACGTCATAGTCATAATTCATAATTTTACCTTCTTTCGTGTCCTGGCTTTTTTTAAAAGGTGTTAGATTTTCAGACTATTTTATGGTTCGCCGATATTTCTCCGAACACTGGACATTGGTTTGTCCCGTGCGGTTGGCTCTGTTCCACCGATTCCATCCATTCAGGGGATGGAATCGGTTTTTCTGTTTCTTACTCCAACTGCCAGCGGCGGATGTCTTGATTACCCTGAACCACCGCATGATAGGTTTTAAATTCTTCCAAAGAGCCGAACCAGTTTAATACCTCCTCTTTCGGGAAAATGACTGGCACCCTGTAAACCGCTTTCTGCTTTCTGCCCACTCATTCCATCTAAAATTTAATCTTTTCTTCGCATCAAACAAGGCCCCTCCCTTAGCTCCTTTGTTAAGGGGGAAATAGAGTTTCGCACATTTAAAATTTTCTTCGCGTAAATCCGTGCAATCCGTAGACTAAACGTTAAAGGTATAGCTTCGTCACTTCGTTTCTCGTTATCACGAGTGGGTTTTCAACCCCAGATTGAAAAGATGTTGGTTTCCTTTCATGGACAATCCCCTATCTCCCTTTGTTAAGGGGAGAATGGAGCATCGCATATTTAAAATTTCCTTCTTGTAAATCCGTGCAATCTGTGGACGAAACCTTAAAGGTATAGTCTCGTTTTATTCGGTTCCGTAAATACGGTCGCCGGCATCTCCGAGGCCGGGCAAAATGTACTTGTGTTCGTTCAGTTCACGGTCCAGCGCCGCGGTAAAGATGGGAATATCCGGATGCGTCTTTTCTAAATGAAGCACTCCTTCCGGCGAAGCGACGAGACAGACAAAAGTAATGGCCGTTCCGCCGGCATTTTTAACAAAATCAAGCGCGGCGGCGGCGCTCCCTCCGGTAGCCAGCATAGGGTCAATAACAATAATTTCCGTTTCGGCAATGTCTTCGGGAAACTTGCGGTAATATTCCACCGGCATCATGGTCTTTTTATCGCGATACAATCCCAGATGCCCCACCCGGGCATGGGGAATCAGACGCAGAATACCGTCGCTCATACCCAATCCGGCACGTAAAATAGGCACCAGCGTCACTTCCTTAGCCAGCACATAGCCAACCGCTTTTTCCAGCGGAGTTTCCAATTCCCGTTCGCGCAAGGGCATATTGCGCGTTACTTCGTAAACCATCAGGCCGGAGATTTCGTTAAGCATCATTCGGAAATTAAGATTATTAGTACGTTTGTCACGGAGGTAAAAAAGTTTTTGCTGAATGAGAGGATGGTGAAGGATGGTTAAATTTTTAAAGTCCATACATTAGTCCTTTTTTAAAGAGGCTTCGTAACGACTCACAATACTATTGCGGATATTCTGTATTAATTGCTGTCGCTGCTCATATTTATAGTTTTCGGTGGGCACCGGTTCTAAGAACTCAATCTGAATAGTTCCCTTGTGCAAATGTAAATCCTTCTTTTGCATAATTTCCATAGCGCCGGTTAAAACCATGGGCGCAATGGGGATGCCCCCTTTTATGGCCAGTACAAATCCGCCTTTTTTAAAGGGCTGAATGTTACCGTCTTTCGTGCGCGTACCTTCTGGAAAAATAATAACGGAAACACCTTTTTTAATTTCTTCGATGGCCTTATCGAGAGACTGACGCGCTTTTTTACTGTTGCCGCGATCAATGGGAATCATGCCTACGGCACGCATACCCTGTGCAAATACCGGAATACGGAAGAGTTCCTGCTTGGCCAGGAAACGGGCCGTTCCGGGAATAACGCTCAGACAGGTCATAATATCAAAGGTGCTTTGATGGTTAGACATGAACAGGTAAGATTGATTTGAGTCCAGCCGTTCGATCCCTTTTACCCGCACCTGAATACCGGATATTTTTAGAATGGAGCGCGCCCAGGAACGAACGATATTATTGGTTCGCTCCGAATAGGGACTTATTAATCCGGAAATAATGGCAATAACCGAATAAAAAAAGGTTACCATCGACGAGGCAAAAATAATCCATGCGGAACGAAACATAAACGGATGCTCCCTATTTGTAGATTCGCTTGATACTATCGATGCCGCCCATGTACGGACGCAACGCTTTGGGTATGATTACCGTCCCTTCATCCGTTTGATAGTTCTCAAGCAACGAAACCATCAGGCGCGACGTAGCCAGTCCGGAACCGTTAAGCGTATGTACAAATTCCGGTTTGGCGCCCTTTTCCCTGCGGAAACGGATATTGGCGCGCCGGGCCTGGAAATCCATAAAATTACTGACGCTGGATGCCTCCAGCCATTTATCTTCGGCCGGCGACCAGGTTTCGATGTCGTAACATTTTGCAGCCGCAAAACTGAGATCGCCACTGCACAAAAGCAAGATGCGGTAGGGAATTTCCAAAAGGTCCAATATTTCCAACGCTTCACCCAGCATCTGTTCATGTACCTGCTCTGAATCTTCGGGACGGACAAAATTTACCATTTCCACTTTATTAAACTGGTGTACCCGCAAAAATCCGCGGGTCTCTTTTCCGTATGAACCGGCTTCCCTGCGAAAACAGGCCGAATAGGCGGTGTATTTTATGGGCAGTTCTTCCCCGTCCAAAATTTCATTGCGGTGCATATTGGTAACCGGCACTTCGGCGGTGGGAATTAAAAAGAGATCGTCTTTTTCGGCAAAATACATATCGTCCTGCAATTTGGGAAGCTGGGCGGTGCCGTACATGCTGTCCCGATTGGCGACAAAAGGCGGAAAGATTTCGGTATAGCCGTGCGTATCGATATGCAAATCGAGCATAAAATTAATCAGGGCGCGTTCCAGCCGGGCGCCCAGTCCTTTGTACAGCGGAAATCCGCTGCCGGCAATTTTACCGCCGCGCTTAAAATCCAGGATATCCAGCTGCTCACCCAATTCGATATGGTTAAGCGCTTTAAAATCAAATGCCGGAATGGTTCCCTGTCTGCGCACTTCCACATTGGCTGTTTCATCCTTACCGATGGGTGTATCGGGATGCGGCATATTGGGAATCCGCGACAAAAGATGATGCAATTCGGATTCAAGCGCGGAGAGTTTTTCGTCCAGCTCTTTAATCTGCTGCGAAATCTGCTTGGTGGATCGAATGACATCCGAAGCGTCTTTGCCCTCTTTTTTATAGACGGAGACTAATTTGGAATTTTCATTACGCTGTTTTTTTAATTCTTCGGTTTTAAAAATGAGTGCGCGCCGTTCTTCGTCTATTTTCAGAACCAGATCGGCGTCCCCTTTTTCGTTCTTTGCGGCGATGCCTTTTTTTACCAGGTCCGGATTTTCCCGGATGAATTTTATATCGAGCATTTTATATCCTTATAATTAAAAACAATTTATATTCGGAAATCGGAATTCAAAAACCGTTAATCGTTAAACGATTGCAGAACAACGCTTTTTGATTTCTTTTTTGTAACTTGCAACCTCTTGTGAGTCAGGCATAATCTGTATTTTCTACTATTATTTAATTTAACGAAGATGGGTATAAGGAGCAAGAATGGAATGGGGATAAATTTTTCCCTTGTTTTAGGGACAATTTTTTTATATGTTTTTGAAAATCAATTTAAAACCGATTGGAGAAGCGTCCCGCAAACCTTGTTACTATCTTATTATTGTCACATAACTAAGGAGAAAGTAGCATGGTTCAGAATCCGCTTAAGGCCTATATCCCCGATTCTATTTTTGAATTCTTAGTCAAAAACAACCTGCTCAATGAAAAAGGCGTGCGTGATTTTAAAATCCGTAAAGCATTCTCTTCATTGAGAGAAAACCACACCACGCAAAATGCCATCGAAATTTTGCAGGGCGAATATCCTTACCTGCAATATGAAACTATTCGAAAGATTATTTATCAAAAGGTGCGTCTGAATTCGGCGGAATATTTTTATCTTTTTTAATAGTCTGTTATTTAAATCCGGTTTTTTTCGGTATTATATCGTTTTGTGTGGGTAACCGACAAAAGAGATTACCACGAATATACACAAATAATCGGTGTTTTATCGGCGCTAATCGATGGGTTTTTTCGTTTGTTGTTTCCCATACGATTCGAAACAGGGCCCTATTTTTTTTTACTGTGGTAAAGAGCTTTTAATAGAATTTCTATGTCCATTGGCAGAGAGTGGTTTTTTAGATACTGGTATTCCTGTTTCTGCAATACTTTTTCGGTTTGATTGCTCCGGCCGGTCTGCTGCACAACCCCGGTTAGACCCGGTTTATAATCCAGCGCCGAATAGCCTCTATTATGGGCCGATAGCGGTGCGCCAACAAAAGAAATACGTCCCCGCAAAATTTCAAAGACATTTAAAAAGAACCTTAGAAACCCTTTTTCCGTGCCCCATAGAATGCGCTGTTCGTAACGACTGTTTTCATGAATCGTTTTTAGGGTTAGTTTCTTTCGCTGTACAAAAAGCATAACAATTCCCGGAAGTATCATCGGCACAAACAGTATGAGAGACAGCGCCAGATCAAAGATACGTTTAATAAACAGGTTAAATGTTCTGCCGTAATTATAATCAATATCCACCAGCGGGATATCCTGAAAACGTTCCACCGACGATTTACTGATCATATATTCCAGATGGCTGGGCACAATTTTAAACTCGATATGCTGGCGCTGCACATGGGCCATTGTACCGAGGATTGTTTCGTAGGAAATATTATGCGTAGGAAAGATAACCATATCGGTTTTACGCATATTTAAAAAATCGCGCAAACGGTCGATGGAGGTTACCGCGGGCACCCCGTTAAACTCCCTGCCAATGTCCGCTTTATTTAATGTAACAATTCCTTTTATCTGAATGCCCGAATCAACCTGTTCGTTTAGCTTATCAATTAAACTCAGAGATTCTTCATCACAGCCCACAATCAGGGTACGTTTCGAGAAAAAAGAGTGGCCGGGCGAAGCCTTTCGGCTTAAAAAGCGCAGCACAATACGCCAGGTTAGCATAAGCGTTGTGCTTACTGCGGCAGTGACAAGCACGACCAGCCGTGAAAAGGCAAACTGATTTAAAAAGAATGTCAGAGCCGAAGCGGAAATAAATGTAACAAGATTGGCCGAAATTGTCTTTCGCACAGAAAACCGTTCGCGTTCGACAATACCGAAAAAAAGCGCGCTGAAAAAGAAAAAAACAGAGGTAATGATATTCACAACAATATGATGATTAAAAAAATCGCTTATCCTAAATCCGCTCTTCATTTCGAAACGAATATAAAAACTAAAAAACATCACCAGATTTAAAATCAGTAAATCCAGCAGCAACGGGAAATACCGTTTCACCAGATTTTTTGTATAAATGATTACTCCGCGAAAGATAACGCCGAGCAGGATGAGCCATTTAAAAGGGGTTATATATTTTTTCTGGTAGTGTTTTTTATAAAACAGATAAAGGGAACGGTTAAACGTTATCACATAATCGAGGTTATTGATTTTTGTGCTTTCGCCTTTGTAATGGATGATTTGAGAATCGGGCACATAAAATATTTTTCCGCCCGCTTTGTTGATGCGGTGGCAGTAATCGATATCCTCGCAATACATAAAAAAATCTTCATCCAGTTCTCCAACCTGTTTAACAATTTCGCTACGCATCATCATAAAGGAGCCGGAGATGGCTTCCACCTGATTCATTTCATTTTCATCAAGGTAGGTTAAATTATATTTTGCAAAGATACGGCTTTTAGGAAAGAGCCGGTCTAGGCCGAGTAGTTTCCAAAAGGCCGTTAACGGGGTGGGAATGGAGTGGCGGCAGTCCACCGAAAAAGTACCGTCCGGATTTAAGATTTTACAGGTTGCCGCAGAGGCTTGCGGAGAAGATTCGAAAAACTTCAGCAGTTTTGTAAAGGTATCTTCCTGTACCACCGTATCGGGATTGAGCAGAACGATAAACGCCCCCTTTGCTCTGCGCAGGCCCACATTATTCCCGGCGGAAAAGCCGACATTTTTCTTATTTTCTATTAAGATGACTTCGGGAAAACGTTCCTTTATCATCTGAACGGAACCGTCCACGGAGGCATTATCCACCACAATAATTTCCGAGGGAATATTCTGCAGCGCCCGGCCGGCGGAAAGTAGCGCCTGTTCCAGAAAATCCCGGACATTGTAATTGACAATTATAATGGAAATTGTTTTCATTATTTTGCTTTCATGCCAATAAAGAAAATAACCACCGAGCGCAAAATAATCCGTAAATCAAATGTCAGCGACATATTTTCCAGATAATATAAATCCAGTTTTAACTGTTCTTTTTTGTAGCGCAAGGCCTCTTCGTACCGAAAACGCACCTGCGGCCAGCCGGTTAAACCGGGCCGGATTTGAAAACGTCGGTTGTAAAACTTTATTTTATTTCTGAGTTCCGCGGCTGTTTTTTCATCTTCGGGCCGGGGGCCGACAAAACTCATCTGCCCCAGAAAAATATTCATCAGGGCGGGAAATTTATAAAAACGAGTGCTGTAAAGCAGCCTGCCCAGCGCATTGCGCCGGCCGTTAACTTCGGTGTTCAAATTTAACATTCCAAAACGCACACCGTTTTTCCCAATCATATTATCGATCCGAAACAAGGGTGAATTTCCGGTTAAAATCTGGGCCGCCAGTGCAGCTAAAAAGAAAGGCGTCAGCAGCAGCAGCAACAGAGCGGACAGGAAAATATCCATGACCCGTTTTACCGCCCACTGCCATAAATGCATAGAATCTGGAAAGAGCCGAATCAGAGGATGCCCGATGACCTCCGCTGATTTATGGCCGGAAATCAAATCGTACATTTTTGGTAAAATTTTAAAGATCACCGCCGCATTTTCGGTGCGGGCCGCAATATTTAAAATTTCATCCCGCGAACGCTCGTTGATGGCGATGATTACCTCTTCCACGCCCTGTGTGCGAATAATTTCCGGAATGTCGTCATAGACGCCGAGACAGTCAAGTCCGTAAAATTTTTTCGTCTGAATTTCCCGGGATACGAAGCCCACAAAATCATATAATAAATGGGGATTTGCGGAAATATCCTTTAGCATTTTACGGCCCTTTTCCGAGGCGCCGATGAGCAGGGTTTTATGCGGCGCATATTCCAGAATGGAAAGTGTTTTTTCAATCTGAATTAAAACAATGCGTCCCAGACTCACGAGAAACAGCAGAACGGCAATGTAAATGAGCAGAGTTAGCCGCCCCTCCGAAAAGATCACCCCCTGTTCCATGGTCATCAGAAATAAAACAGCGCCTCCGAACAGAATCACTTTACCCGATGAGCGCAGGTGGTCAAAACGGGAAACATCCCAGCGCAGGCTGTACAAATCGTTTAATACAAATAAAATCAGCCAAAAAAGCGTTAAGATAAGCGGCAGCGGCGTCGCCCAGAATTTCGCAAAAGGAATCATTTTATCCGGATGCAGCAACCCGGAATTGTATTTAATCCACCAGACCGTAAATAACGACCCATTGATCATAATCGTATCACTGACAAAAAATATAAATTTATGTATAAAACGGCGCATGGAAAGCGGTGCAATCTCTTTTTTAACAGCCGCCATTTCCTCGTCGCCAAAATACATTTTCGTCCGTTGCGCTTCGAGATAGCCCACCCGTTTTAGACTTAAGAAAGAAACCGTTAAAACAGAGGCAAGTAAGATAGATGAAATAAAGGCCGATTGCACCGTAATTTGCCAGGCAGTAAGTGCAAATACGAGCGAGGCAAGATAAATAATATGCACCGCCTGTTTATGCGACAGGCCGAGATAAATCAACCGATGGTGCAGGTGATCTTTATCGGGCTTAAAAGGGTGGCGGCCTTTATTCAAACGACGGAAAAAAGCGATGGCCGTATCGCCGGCGGGAATGGCCAGAATAATAAGCGGCAGGATAAAATTAATATTCCCGGGCGGTTTTTCAAATACTTTGAGTGAAAGTACCGCTAATAAAAGACCCAGAAACAGCGAACCGGTATCGCCCATGAATATTTTGGCCGGATGGTAATTATAGCGTAAAAATCCGATGGAACCGGCCGCAAGCGAAAGGCTTAAAATAAAGACGGCGCTGTTTTGATACTGCCAGGCAATAAGCGCAATAACCGCCGCCGCAATGGCGCTGAATCCCGCCGCGAGGCCATCCAGACCATCCAGCAAGTTCACCGCGTTACTCATCCCAATCAGCCACAGATAGCTTACCGGAACCGTGAGGATACCCAGCGCAACCGGCCGAAAAAAGGGCACCTGAATACTTTCTACACGACAACCTGAATAGATGAGTATTGAAACAATGATAAACTGGCCGAATACCTTCTGCCCCGCATTCATTCCCTTTAAATCATCATAAGCGCCCAGTCCGACAATCAGCACGGAAGAAATCAAAAGACCAAAATAAGAATGAATAATTGTTTCTGCCGCCTGCGGGAAGAAGAAAAAAGAAAGCAGAACGCCGCCGATAAATCCGGCAAAAATACCAAAACCGCCCATATGCGGCATAAAGGTCTGATGCACTTTGCGCGGCCCCGGTTCTTCCCCGATTTTATATTTAATCGCCAGCATACGTACGCGGCCGGTTACCAGCAGAGAGACAGACAGCGCAAGCAAAAACAGCAGTAGAAGATACAAATATGTATTTTGATTTAGCGGCATTTTAGTACCTAAACAGAATCCCAAAATAGAATTCATTCCGTGTTTCTTTTTGCCGTCCTGTTTTTTTATCAATCAAATGATAGCGGGCGCACAAATATAAATCATTAAAAATTTCGTATTCCGCATCGACACTGTAACGACGTTCGGTTGTGAGAGTGCCTTCGAGAAAACGGCGCGTGTCCTTATAATCTGTGGCGTCCAGCTGACTTCCGTACGGCACTCCCCTGCCCAGTAAAATATCGCCGCCGATGTTTTCATCCGCATAATTGGCGCCGTGTTTGAACTGGCGGAAAGTGAATCCGCTACTAAATCGCTGATGCCATTCTTTTTTCAGACGGACATACAACACTTCGGAATTAGGGCCGGCCCAGTGTCCCAGCGAACGATAATCGCTGGTGTAACTGTTCACCCGATATTTATGGGTATACACCCAAGGCATAATGGCCGTATATTCGGCACGCAGGGAGAGGTTGGCCAGGCCAAAGGGATCGGTCAGATAAAAACCGGTCAGCAGGGCTTGTTTGTTGCCGAACCAGTCGCTACCGATTTCACTCATTCGAAACTCATCGAGGAAGACCGTGCTGTACAGTTTCATCCCCGGATAGGGCAGGACTTCCACATCCACCGAAATGGTGGCATTATCGCGATCCCGCAGTTTATGCTGCACCGCCCGGTAAAAATTAAAGGGAAGAAGGTAGGCCCAGTCCACGTAACGATTTCCGTAAATAAAATTCTCGTTCAGGCCAAAAGTAAGCCAGGGCGCCGGACTGATTTCAAGGCGCTGTGCGGCCAGCCATTTATCGGGATAGAGTCGTTGGCCGTCGGTGAGCGTATCCTGTGGAAAAGACTGCAACTTGCCGTGCAGAGAGATGAATTTCACCCAGCCCCAGTCTTTGCCTAAACTAAGATAGGGATACTGCTCCGGATTACGCGATAAAATCAGTTTACCGGATTCTCCGTAGCCCCATTCCACTTCCTGCTGGGCCAGTTGAATATCGAGATAATCCGTATGCCAGTACAATTCTCCGCCGGTGCGGTCGGAATAGCGGGCGCCGCTTTCACCGGGGCGTTCGCTCCAGGCGCCTTTGAGTATTGGAATATTCAATAAATAGGATTCGTCTCCGCGCAGGCCATGTAGTTCGGTTTCCGCCCGGTAGCCAAATGTCTCATTTAACGTGCCACGAAAAATAAAGGTTTGCCAGCTTGCCGAACGGGAAACATTATCCGAGCGTTGCTCGTAGGTCAGTCCCTGTTCATAATTAAAATAAAAATCATCCTTCCCTTTTTCGTATATATAGACATAATTTCTTTCTTCGGGATGGGCCTGTTTAAAATAACGCCGGAAATCCTTTTTAAAATTGCTCCAGCTTGCCAGAACAGAATACCAGTTCTGCTCCCCGGGCGTCTGTTCATATTTTCTCTGCGGTTGCAGTTCCCTGCGGTAATCGAGCAGAAAATCCTGCAGGCGGCGGCGATCGATGTGGGTAAGCCTATCTGTCTGCGGAATCAGTTCTTTAAGATAGCGGCTGATTTCATTGCGCGAGAAGGGTTTGATACCGTTGTGTACGTGGCTGAGAAAACCGAGGGTTTCCATACGGTCGAGATACGGATAGATGGGATCGTCAAGTCCGACTGAAACGGGTGATGCATTTAGTGCGGATAGTAAAAAGAAATTTATTATTATTAGTGTGGTATTTTTTTTTAAATTCATAAGGCCCAATTTTTCAAACCGAAGTGTTGCACTTATTAGTTGAATCCACGTTCGTATTTTTTTATAAATTAATCCCGGTATTTTTTAGCTGCCCTGTTCAGCGTTATGCGGCTTATTTTTTAGAAGGTTTTTTACCGCATATAAAGGTACCGTTCTGATACTATCGTAAGCGGTAAAGTTCTCATGTGAAATACGAATTCCCAAATCCAGCTTACGTTCTTTTAGAAACAAGTGCAGACTCTGCATTTGCCCGGTTGTTCCGGATTTGACTTCAATTGGAATTACTTTTTCTCCGTTCGATATGACATAATCAACTTCAGCATTACTAGACTTGGATTCTCTCTGCCAATAAAACAACTGGGGCCGCAGATGTGCCGGCTGAGCAGCAATTAATTCCAATCCAACATATAATTCTGTAAACGGACCTTTATTTATTATCGTTTTAAAATCAGACGCTAAATATTCAGAAATCTCCAGCCCAAGCATCCTTTGATAAATACCACAGTCAAAGAAAACTACTTTAAATCTCTTAGGATTTATTTGAGCTCCCAAAGGAACTCCCTGAGCAGAACTATGGTTTATCTTAAAGGCCAAACCGGCTTTTAACAATAAGTCTAATGCATTTTTATAGGTATCAATTTTCCCCTGTCCTGCATGGCTGTATTTAAATTTATGCCCAACCTGATAGATAACGGACTGAAAAACTTCCTGCAAACGTATTAAGGGCATACGCTTTTTATATTTAGTAAAATCATCCGTCATCACGGTTATCAGATTATCAAGAACGCGCTGGCTACGTATAAAATCCCTTGTTTCTATATAGGTCTTTACAACTTCCGGCATTCCTCCCAATAATTGAAATATTTTAAGTTTTTCCAAAATCCGCTTATGAAAAACCGGGTCCAAAGGTTTATTCCATCCAGAATCATCAATAAGCGCGTTTAATCTTTTTCCATCATCGGCGTGTAAAAATTCACTGAAATTCATTGGGTACATAAATAGCGGACTGATACGGCCGACTCCAAAAGAGGGAATGGCTTCAAGTGCAAATTCCAAAAGTGATCCGGCAGCTATTACGTGCAGCTGTGGAAATTTTTCATAAAAATATCGCAGCGAACGTAAAGCATTTGGACATGATTGTATTTCATCAAAAAAAATTAGTGTTTTACCAGGCTGGATTGATGTTTCAAAATAGATAGATAGTTTTTCAGTTATCTCCTTGGGATTTAATGTTTGCTGAAAAAAAGAATGTACTTCTGGCTGCTCCTCAAAATTCACTTCTAGAAAGTTTTTAAATGTTTTCCCTAATTTTCGAACACTATATGTTTTACCAACCTGACGCGCGCCACGCAGCAATAGGACTTTTCTGCCCTTCTCTTCTTTCCATTTTAATAAATGTTCGTCAATCTGACGTTTCATTGTTTTTCCTGGTGAAGTAATTTTTACAAGGCGAATTTAAACCCTAAAAGTAATTTAATCAAGGCTAATATTGACTGCTGAAGGTATTTTTACAGGGCTGTATTTAAAAATTATTCTGAGCAGAAGTAGTATTATTCAGCCGGCGTAAAGTTATTTCTTTCAAAATTTGTAAATAATCATCTGCCAGTTTATTGCGGTCAAAATGCCGGCTGATAAAATGTCTGCCTTTTCCCCCCATGCGATGCAATTCTTCGGGATTATTTTTCAGAAATAAAATATTTTTAGCAAGGTCATCCGGATTTTCGGGTTCAACAAAAAGACCGGCGTCTACTTCTTCTACAAAAGTCCGCGCCTCACCGTCTACCATCAGCAGTATAGGTTTGCCCATTGCCATAATTTCGAAAAGTTTTGAGGGCAGTGCATTTTTAAACAGATCAATTTTACGCAGAGTCACTAACAAAACATCAGCTAAAGCATAAAACTCCGGGGTATGCTCTTTTGCAGATTTACCTCGAAAGGTAACATTTTTGAGCCCCAGCTGTGAGTACGGTGACATCGGCACCCCGCTCTACCCAACTGCGTGATAACTCATATACACAGGCAGAAGGCGCCCCCATTTCCGGAGGGCCGATCTAAAGAGGATTACAACGGTTTATTGATACCAGTAGAATAATGATAATCGAACCTGAACATTTTTCATTCTCCTGGCTCGTGTTAGTTAAAGATTTCCACGATACGCACTCAATAGTATTTTGTCCGGAATTGGGTTGTCTGATTTCCGACCTAAAAAATAATATCCGGATGCGGCATCATAAACACCCTGTTTTTTATTGAGCACTTTATCAAAATACTTTAAAAAAAAGGAGGTAAAATTCGTAAATACTTTAATAAAAATTCTTAAATTTTTATTACTTGTAAAACTAAGTAAAAAATAGCGGTAACTCCAGGCCAGCGCCATTCCCGGCCCGCCGGCTGCTCCCCGCTTTATTTCGGAAAAATGGCGAAACAGTCTACGATGCCCCAGTTCGGTGTATCGGGTAAAATCGTGGCTTCCCATATGCACCTGTTGCATAAAAGGTGTTTCGGCATATACAATTCCACCGTTCTTTAGAACCCGATGCATCTCGCTGACGCAGCGCGGCGGATCGATTACATGCTCCAAAACAGCCTGGGCAATAACGCCATCGAAAGCATCATTATCAAAAGGCAGATCGTGGGCATCGCAAATAAGGGCCGTCCGTTCACCAAAGGAAACATCTGTTTCCAGAATCTGAAGCAATTCATTTTGTAGCAGGAGGTTCATTCCCTCTCCCAGAATGCTGCCGCCAATTACTAAGATTTTAGGATGCGAAGAAATCTGGAGAACAGATTCCGCAACCATCCGGTAATTATTTGCCGCGGGGTAGTTGCTGCTGATGGAAGGGATTATTTTTTTTAGTGCATTTTTAACAGAAGACTGCTCATGCGCAAAAGCAGCGGCACTTCTGCGTGTAAAATCTACAATTTTAAAAAGGCTATTCTGCTCATTTATCAGAACGGGAATTCCGTCTAAAACGGGAAATTTCCGGGCACAGGAAGCGTTTTGGCATTTCAGTACCTTCCCCGTTTTTTGTAGTTTACTTTTACAAACCGGACAACGTAGTAGCGCAAGGAATTCTTTAGATAATTTGTTTTTCATCGTTGTTCTTTAAAATCTATCTTCCCGTTATTTTAACTTCCTTAGCAGATTTCGAAAAATATCCATGATAGAGTTTGTCCAGTGTCGAAACTGTTTTTTTTATTGAAAAATCGTTTTGTGCTCTATCGTAACCCAAATGTCCAAGTTTTTGGCGTTGTGCAGGACTCTCTAATAATTGAGAAAGCTTCTCATAAAACGCATCGGGCGTATTCGGTTTGCATAAAAAGCCGGTTTCATTTTCGATAACCAGTTCTCTGTTACCTTTAATATCCGAAACCACAACCGGAAGTTTTCGTACCATTGCTTCTAAAATGGCAATGGATAATCCTTCCCACAAAGACGTCAGCATAAAAACATCGGTGATACTTAGAATTTTATCAACATCATTTCTCCAACCCAGTATTTTAATGTTTTTTTCACACCGACGGGCGGTAATCATCCGTTCCAGTTTACTTCTTAATTCACCATCTCCAATCAGGAGGAAATAGACATCTTTACGATGCTCTAATATTTTTATAGCTGTCCGAACAAATACCTCAGGCGCCTTCTGCCGCCATAGTCTTCCCACCTGAGTTACAACCAGTCCATCCGCCGGAATATGAAGATTTTCTTTAAATCCGGAAAGGTTTGGTATCCGTTTATTTTCTTCCGGAGCAATACCATTGTATACTTTAATAATTTTATTTTTTTTAATGATTTTATGTTTAACGGCATAATCCATATCATATTGATTAACGGAAATATGCAGGTCGGTATATTTTGAGACCAACCGTTCAATAGGAATAAATATGGTCTTTGCTGTTAATGATGAAAATTCGTGAAATGAGAATCCATGAATCGTATGAAAAATTACAGGGATTCCGGCATGGGAAGCGGCAATACGGCCAATTACCCCACTCTTTGAAGAATGCGTATGTACAATATCCGGTTTTTTCTCTTTGAGTATACGTGTGATGTCTTTAAGCGCAGAAAAATCTTTTAAAGGATTTACATTGCGCACAAGAGACGGAACCGTAATAAACTGAATATTCCATTCCGTTAAAATATCCGTTAATTCGCCTTCCTCTTTACAAATAACCGTAATCTCAAATTTCTTTCTATCCAGCCGGGTGATTAAATCGACCATAGCTTTTTGTACGCCGCTCATTATGGGTAATAGCTGAATATGAAATAGTTTGATGGGCATTATCTATCCTGATGAATAACTGTGGTCTAATATAAAAAATAATTAGGATATGATTCAATTAAAGTAGTAAATGAATGACTAATCCGGTTATAAAATATTTTTATTTTCCAGTAGCCCTATATAAAGAGCCTGCGTTTTAGTAGTTAATGCGTTCACAGAATATTTTTCCACAATGGTTCGCCGGGCAGCTTTCCCAAATGTTTCCCGCATCTGGGGCTGCCTAAAAAGGGAACGAACTGCATTAGCAAGCTGTTCCGCGCTATTCGATTTAATAAGAAATCCCGATTCTCCATCCTTAATCACATTAGGGATACTGCCCGATGCAGGTGCAATGACCGGAAGTTCCAATGCCATTGCTTCCAGCACTGAAATCGGAAGCCCTTCAAAAATCGAAGTAGAAAGATATATCTCTTTTTGCTGCATTATTTTTTTTACCGTTTCATTTGGTTTGGCTCCACAAAGGTGAATGTTCTCCTGGAGTCCAAGAGAAGTTATTTTTTGAATAAGAGGATTAAATAGCGGCCCATCTCCGATGATGGTGCAACGTATATCAGCATACTTTTTTTTCAGAATATTTACAGTATCTATCAAAAGGTCGTAGTTTTTTTCTTTCACCAGTCGGCCGGTCGAAACAATACTGTATTCTTCCTTTTCAACTAAAGGATTAGGACTAAAAAAGTCACAATCAATTCCGTTTGGAATTAAGCAGATTTTATCTGCGGCATAGCCCGTTTTCAGCATAAATTCATGTACGGATTTGGATATGCTGATAGTTCGTATATTCAGTTTTTTGGATAGATAATCATCTAAGCGGTATAAAAAACTGCCACTTTTAGGAAGTATTTCATGATGCCGCGTGCTGACAATTACCGGAATGCGCAACGCCCGTCCGAACAGTTTTCCTATTATTCCGGCATGAACAAGATGTGTATGCAATACCTGAAATTTATTTTCCCTCATATATGCAAATAGTTTAAGCAGCGATAAAAAACGAAGGCGGCCTTTCCGGGAAAAATTCATAATTTGAATATCTACTTCCCAGCCGTCTAAAAAAGAACCCGTTTTGTAGAAATAGGCCAGGTGGTATTCAAATGTTTCCGTATCCGCATTTTTTAAAAAAGATTTTAACAGCGATTCGGCACCGCCTGGTTCCATACTATTTATTAAATGCAGAATTTTGATTTTCATAATGTTGATCTCAAGTTCAGAACGGCCCGTTTAATTATTCAAATACCTGGTTGCATCTGGATATAATTTCCTGCGATAATTTCTGCCAATTGTGATTCTCTTTCGTATAATTATATCCATTCGTAGCAATTGTTTCCGCTTCGGTATTATAGTTGTTCATAAGCCATTCTATTTTTTCTGCAAGTAATGCGGGCGAATCAGGTTCTACAACAATGCCGCATCGATGTTCCCCAACAAATTCAAGGCCAGGTAAATCACTGCAAATTACCGGACATTTATGTGCCATATACTCAAATATTTTTACCGGAGAAATTCCAGTGACTTCGTTCCTTCTTCGTATTAATGGCGCTAAACAAATATCTGCATTTTTATAGTATGGTTCTAACTTATCCCTATATACGGCGCCAATGAACTGCACTTTCTTCTCTAAATTATTCGTCCGAACCAGATATTCAAACAACTCTTGATGCGGCCCTTCCCCAATAATTTTTAACTTAAAAAGAATATTAGTATTTAAAAATGTAAGTGCTTTAATAAGGATATGAATGCCTTCTCTTTTATGTAGAAGCCCCACATACAACAATTGAAATTCTCCGGAGAGCAGATCTTTTGTAAAAACTTTTTTAACACTATTTTCTTGTTCTCTAAACGCAAACCCATTTGGAATAACCGAAAATTTGCTTTCCTCAAGGCCAAACGTATTTATAAAAAAGGATTTCATATTTGTAGTTATCACTCTAATATGTAAAGCATTGTTAAATGAAAACTTTTCTAATTTTCGCTCCAAAACGCCAATACTGTTAATTGATGCTTCTTTATAGTCTTCTAAAATCAGGCTGTTTGATTCAATAAATAGCTTTTTATTAAATAACCTGCTGAATAATGGGACAGCAAAGTTTAAATTTGACTGGCGTAAATATATTCCTTTAACTGTGTCTGAAAAATTCAATACCAGTAATTTAAAAAAAAGAGCTAGTTCGAAAGAGAGAAGTTGAAATAATGTCCCCCATTTTTTAATTCTTTTTATATGAAAATAGGGTACTATAACAAAATTATAAAGCTCTTCATCTCTGATTTCTGCAGGAAGCTCACGCACAAATACTCTAATATATTTATAGTTTAATTTTAAGGTATTGTATAAATCAGTAAAATGTTTTACCGCGCCGGAGTTTTCTCTAAGATCGATATTCCCTATTAAATAGATATATTTCATGTTTCGTTTAATTCCAGCTTTTTAGGTTTTACAGTAATTGTGCCTGCTGCAAACCAAAGTAATGGATTATGTGCAATATCACCGCTAAATTGGGCATTTAAAAAACCAAATAAAAAGATCAGCATACTGATATCATAAAGATATTTATAAGGCCCAGTATTATTTTCTTTTCGAAGGTGAAACAATCTGGTAAAGATATAAATACAAAAGGCAATAAACAGCCCCATTACAAGGAGGCCATTTTCCATCCCAAGTTCCAGAAAAATATTATGCGGATATTTAATAACTTCATTAACAAGATCTTTAAAACTCCCGGTACCGGTTCCAAGAAATGGATTAACCCAAATTAATTTTGCAGCCTTAATTGCAGAATAGATTCGTAATAAACTACTGGGATCATCAGACAGATTCTGAAAACGAGAAATTATTTTTGGAAGCATTACAAGGGTTGCCCCAGCCACGGTAAACGTAAAAACAATTACGGCTATTATTTTTTTATACAAGGCTCCTCTGTAAATAATTACTAAATAGATAAATGCAGTAATAACATAGGCCACAACTGGGCCTCGGGAACCGGCTAAATTTAGGAAAAGGATTGATACTGCAATCAAAACAAAAGAAACCAATTTGCTAACCACTGACTCTGCAGTTAGATATTGATATAAGAAAAAGAAGCTTAATAACCCTGCTTCACGCCCAAACCATATTGAGCTTAAAGTACCGGACGGATCGAATCTCTCTGGTATTCCGTTATCAATTAATAACAAAACACATATAATAAAAATTAAAATACCTGCCGTAACACCTTGTTTATATATTGTATCCAATGATTTTTTTGAAGCAAAAAAATAAAACGGCAGTATAAAAAAGGTCACATTATAATAAAAATATAGAAACGACTTAAGCAACCCATATGTTCTGCTGGGTGAATAACTTGCTTGAAAAAATAGCAAGAGACCGATTCCCAGCACTATAATTAATGGAAATAGCGGTTTCGGTTCTTTTTGAAGATTTTTAAAATACAGAACAGCTAATGCGCTACCGAGTAAAATTGTATTCACTACCGAAACCGAAACCAAAGTTAAATCGAGATAATTAAAATAGGCAAAAAAAAGAACTGAATCTGTCAGAAATATCGCGACGGCAAACTCCGGATAACGGATGGTCCAAGTAATTGAAAAAACAATTATAAGGCCATACAAAGGTATGGTGTCCGCTAAAAACAGACTACCCAAAATCGGAATTCCCAGGAGTAAAGCTATTTTTAGATCCGTTTTCTGCAACTTAACTCTCATTTAAAATCTCTTCGCACAAAGCTACAATCCACCAGGCTCAAACACAGACTTAGACTACAAAAATACCGCCATTCCGATTCTTTTTCAACAACGGGTAAAAACGAGGTCCTATGCATCTAATCTCTTTTCTGAACAACTTCAATGTTAGCGGTATTAGTTTTACGGCCATTACAAGATGCCAGAAGATGCACGCTCGTTACCTTAGCCAGTTGTCTTCATGGTTCCCGCCGAAAAATGGTAAACCATCCCCAGTAAAACGGCATAATGCAGCGATAGCGTCAGGCTAACCGTCCATAAAAACTGCTCGATTGAAAGATGAAACTGCCAGGCTATCCAAAAAACAGCAATCGTTATCAACAGCATAGCAAACTGCCAAATCATATTTTCCATCTGTTTTTCAAAAGCAATGACTACCGTGCTTAACGGCGTTACAACAAATCGCGCAAAAAACAGGGGCAGTAAAATTTGCGCATAGCTTCCTGCAGCCAACCAGTTTTGACCAAAGACCAACACAAAAAGATCCTCGATAACAAAATAAAGCGGAACAAACAGCGCCAGGCCTAATAATAAAAGCCTGATAAAAATTCGTTTAAACAATCGCCTCGCACTGCCTTCCTCTTTTCGGTTTTCGCTGGCCTTCTTCAAAAACACCTGGGCGAAAGCGCTGCTCACCAAACCGAGTGGCAGTCCCAGAACCCGGTACACCATGGCATAAAACCCCAAAATTTGCGATGCATATAAAATGGAAATAAAAAAATTGTTAATATTTTGCGTTACCGAATTGGTAAATAAACCGGGCAGTGAATATTTAGGAAATCGGATATAGCGTTTGGCAAGCCGTATATAATCAACCCGTTTTAGATCATTCCACAATTCCCTTCGATTGATAAATACCCCGCTTAAAGGAACATTAGCTGCCATATAGGATAAGAGCTTGCCGATAATCAATCCGGCCGGTCCGTTTTTTAATAAACCGATTCCCGCCTGTCCAGCCGCCGAAGTAAGCGAACGGTAAATATTTGCCTTGGCAATGACGCCGTATTTTTCGTAATTGAGATTTAAATAGTTGAGTACATTAAACAGGCCCATAAAAAAAGTAACCAGCGGAACAAAATACAACCAGCCGGCAATGGAGAGATTATTTAACAGCCCCGCAATTTCATCTTTAAACAGCAAAACCAGAATCAAAACGATGAAACTAAGAATGAGCGTGATAAAAAAGGCCAGAATCGCAAGCGTCAGGGAATCTTTTTCATCTTCCGGGAGGACAATCGCCAGTTCATATTTACCTGTGGCGGAAATGCTTAAAATGGCAGTAAGAGCCGAAAACAGAGCCAGTACTCCAAAATCTTCCGGGGTATAAAGTCGGGCCAAAAGCGGCGCAATGACCACGGGAATGATCTGGGCGATACCGGTACCGCTCATCAGGGTTAACACCTGGCGGGTAAAAACGGATTTTTTATTCTTCAATGTTAAATCCCGGATGAACAAAAATATCCCTAAGAGAGATGTATTTTAAAATGAGACAGAATGCTTTTCAATTTTTCATACCGGAGTGGTTCATTGTTTTTAAGGGTCCGAATTGATTCCAATATAATAATATAAATGAACATCAGTAACATTATAAAGCCGGTGGCCCCAATGACTACAAAGGCCCGTTTCGGTTTGTATTTATATTCCGGAACATCCGGCGGGTCCAGAATCACAAAACTGGGCTGGCTTTGGTTCTCTTTTATCTTTGCCTGCTCGTACTGCGGCGTTAAAAATTCCAAAACCTTGGCGCCAATCTCAAGTTCACGCTTTAAGCGATAGTAGGTAAACGCATGCAGAGATACTTTTTTTAGCGGAAGCAGCACCGAGTAATCCGGTGTGGAGAATTGCCTTTTATTCAATTCTTTTTCGGCCACTTCGATTTGGATTTTTAAATCCCGCAGTTTGGGCGAATTTTTGTCCAGTACACGGCTAAGATAATCGTATTGAATACGGATTTCCATTAACTGCGCTTCCTGGGTAGCCTGTGCTTCAACGGTGGCGGTAATCTGTTCATCTAAGAGAAAAACGTTATACTTTTGCTGAAATTGGTGCAATGAATCTTCGAGCGCTTTTATGCGGTTTTGTGCTTTGTTATAGGCCGCTTCGATAAAACTGCGATTGTTTCGTGCCTCTTTGGATTGGATCTCAATATTCATTTCATTGGCTTTGTTAAGCATAAAGGTACATATTTCATATGCCTTCTGCGGATCCCCTTTGTAATCGAAGGAAACGGTTATGGACTGATCGTCATAATTCATTTCCGTCGAAATATTGTCTGTAAGCATTTCCCGTGTTTTAAAACGGTATTCTTGTTCATACACTTCCTGTAGCTGGAATTTATCAATTACATCGTCTAAAAACACCCGGCTGCCGAAGATGGAATTTAAACGCTCATTGCCAAGCACTCCTTGCATTCCGAGATCAATGGGTACGTTTCCGAGAACCGCGCTCATATCAATATTCAGTCCCCCGCTTTGTTCCGGAAAAAATACTTTTGCGCTGGAACGGTACCAGAGCGGCAAAAGAAAGCTGATAATCAGCGATAAGATTACGGCCGAAAAGAACGTATAAATCAATAGTTTTTTATATTTCAGAATAGTTTCTAAAAAATCCAGGAAATCGCGTTTTTGTTTCATCTTCTCTCTTCCGTAATCGTCTATCTGGAGTATATGGAGTAGGTTGACAGTATAATACTTACAACGGGAATGACAATGCTTATATAATCGCGGATGATGGCTCTGTTTTTTCGCGGGACGATAATCGTATCGCCCTTCTTTATCGGCACATTTCCGCCGGTAAGCACCTCATTGCTTCCCGGACGAACCACCATCACATAATCATTGCCTTTTGCCCATTCCAGTACGCCGGCGCGTCCGACATAGTCACTTGCCGTTAAATTTACATTATACGGATACGCACCGGGAATGCGCACATCGCCCTGAACATAAACATAGGTATTTATATCCGGAATAATTAAACGGTCTTTACTTTGCAATTGAAACGTATTGTATTTTTCATACTGATTTAACATATCAATGGGAATCTTTTCCCTGTTTCGTATCAAAATTAAACCGGAAAGGTCTATTACCGAATTATAGGCAGAAATCCGGCGCATAAACATGGCCAGCGTTTCACCTTCGACCAAAGAATAATATTTAATCGTACTCTTATTCTCGGGGATATGCGAAACAAATGTCGTTCGTTTTACCGCCAGTTCCGCTTTATTTTCCACCACCACATATGCTTTGGATAAGTCCACAAGCGGCACATAAATCATATCGCCGCTACGCAGGAGCGGATTACTCTTTTTATCCGCTTCCCGATAAAACATCGCCAGATTCACCGTATCACAACTGTCATCGAGATGCCGTATTTCAACTTTTGTTTCGTCAGACCATTCTTTTGAGCCTCCGCTCAGGTCCAGCACATCTGAGACCCGATCTGTTCCCTGTACAAAATACGTACCGGGCGAAAACACGGCACCCGTTAAATAGACTCTGAATTTTTTCATTCCATAAAAGCTGACCGTCGCCTTAATATCGATATACGTTTCTTTAATCTTCTGCAAGATTTTTTGTTTGGCCGTTTTTAAGTTTAAACCTTTTAAATCGATCTGCCCAAGAGATGGAATCACTACCGTACCGTCGGGAGCAACAAACGCCTGATATTCATTTTCAAATTGTCCGAAAACATTAATTAAAAAGATATCGCCGGGACCAACAATATATTCTTCTTCATTCACTTCTTTTTCAAGTACCTGTGGAACAACAGAGCGCAAAAAAGTACGGTTTTTATACAGTTCTTCCATCGATCCTTTATAATCAAAACTCTCCCTTTCCCGGAAGAGGGAACTATTTTCCTTTAAATCAGAACTCTGGGCGAACAGGATCCCCGCTAAAATAACGATAATCGAAATTATTTTTTTCAAGAAAGGCCTCTCTGTAAAGGTTCGGTTTTATTTCCTGTTTAAATTATAAATTAACCAAATTTCTTTGATTTTCCTATTTTTGTCAAGGAATAATTCAGTCGCTGTTTTTCGTATTTATAGCAGGGATATCCTGCTTTAAAATATGCAAAAGTTCTGCAGCGGCCTTTTGTTCCGCCTTTTTTTTACTCTTACCACTGCCCCGGGCCGAGCGTTTGTCTGGCAGTTCGGCAGAAACGAAAAATTCTTTTTTATGGTCCGGCCCCGTCTCTTTAAGCACTCGGTAAGTGGGAACACCCAAACCCTTCGCCTGGGCATATTCTAACAAGGCCGATTTGTAATTAAAATTCGATTCCTGCGCTAACAATTCGTCGGCGCGTTTTAGCAAATAGGCGTATACAAATTCCTTGGCCGGTTCATAGCCGCCGTCCAGATAAACGGCTCCTAAAACAGCTTCGAAAAGATTGGCAAGATTAGAAGGACGCGTACGTCCGCCTGTTTTTTCTTCGCCTTTATTTAACAGTAAAAAATCCCCCAGACGCAATTCTGCGGCAATTTTACCCAAAACAAGTCGCGAAACAAGAATGGCGCGTTTCTGTGACAGCGTACCTTCGTCTTCCGTTTTAAAGCGATCATACAAATATTCGGTGACAATCAACTCCAAAACGGCGTCGCCCAACAGCTCCAGGCGTTCATTGGAATCGTATTCATGTCCATTGGTAATCGTAAGGTAGGAGCGATGTTTAACCGCCAATAAAAGCAGTTGTTTGTTTTTAAATATATACCGAAGGATTGTTTCCAGAGGCGCCAGATTAATAGGGAATGTTTCTCCGGATGTTTTTTGTTTGTTTCCAATCCTTTGGAATATATTTTTTATCATCAGCATACACTTCTTAAATGAACCCCTGAACCAGGCAGGATATTTAAATAGAAAAATGATTTAATGCGAACCTGATCTCAGAAAACAAAACCCAGATTACCGGGTTTTGCAAAATATAAGGCGGAAATAAATCCGCCCGGTTTATTTATATTTCTTCACGCATAAGCTCACATTGTGTCCGCCAAATCCGAATGAATTACTAATTGCTGCATTTACGTCCTGTTCAATCATCCTGTTGGGAACATAATTTAAATCGCAGTCGGGATCGGGAAACTCATAATTAATTGTCGGAGGTATTTTACTCTCTACAATGGAATAAACCGCAGCAATAAACTCCACGCCGGCGGAGGCGCCAAGCAGGTGGCCGGTCATTGATTTTGTGGAACTGATACTTATTTCGTAGGCCCGTTGTCCAAATACCTTTTTTATAGCCGCCGTTTCATTGCGATCATTGGCTTCGGTCGACGTGCCATGCGCATTGATGTAATCGATGTCATCCGGACTTAATCCGGCATCTTTTATGGCGCCGCGCATGGCCCGGACAGCGCCTTCGCCTCCCGGCGCCGGCATGGTGATATGGTGGGCGTCTGCGGTAAACGACATTCCCGTGAATTCAGCATATATCTTTGCACCGCGGGCCAGGGCATGTTCCAGCTCTTCCAGAATAATAACCGCCGCGCCTTCGCCCATTACAAAACCGCTGCGCTTGGCATCAAACGGCCGACTTGCTTTTTGCGGCTCATCATTTTGGGTTGAGATCGCTTTTAATGAGTTAAAACCGGCAACGCCAATCGGACAAATGGCGGCTTCTGCTCCGCCGGCCAGCATAATATCGGCGTCCCCGTACTGAATGGCGCGCAAGGAAGAGCCCAGTGCATGCCCGGCCGATGCGCAGGCCGATACCGTTCCGTAATTAGGACCTTTTAAATTATGTTTAATAGAAACGTAGCCGGAAGCAATATCACCGATTATCATGGGAATAAAAAAGGGACTGACGCGCCGGGGTCCCTTATTGAGCAATTTGGTATGTTCCTCTTCGAACGACAGCATTCCGCCGATTCCAGAACTGATAATTACTCCGATACGATCTCTGTCTTCATTATCAAAATTAAGTCCGGAATTTTTTACGGCTTCATCGGCCGCAATCATGGCAAACTGTGTGTAACGATCCATTTTTCGGGCATCTTTTTTATCAAAATATACAAGAGGATCATAATCCGTAACTTCAGCGCCGATTTTAGTTGTATATCCTTCCGTATCAAAAATAGTGATCGTATCAACACCACTGATACCCGCCAGCATTGATTTCCAGGTTTCTTCCGCGGAGTTACCCAGCGGAGAAATACTGCCCATTCCGGTAACTACTACTCTGCGTTTATTCATATAAAGGTACCCTTATTCCTGTCATTTCCTAAAACGGGTAGAAAGGCCTGTACCCGCCCTAAATACACAGAAGCAATTCCGCCCGCTAGGTGAAATTGCTTCTGTAACATATGTCTATTTATAAACGGTTGGTTTTAACCGATTTTTGCCGTTAAACTGGCAATCGCATCACCAACGGTACGCAGTTTTTCTGCTTCTTCGTCGGGGATTTCAATATCAAATTTATCTTCGAAAGCCATAACCAGTTCAACCGTATCTAAGCTGTCTGCGCCTAAATCGTCAATAAATGAAGCTTCCGGTTTAACCTGATCTTCATCAACGCCTAACTGGTCAACGATGATTTCTTTTACCTGTGCTGCGATATCCATTTTTTCTCTCCTGATTTGATTGAGTGTTTATTTACGATTTTAAATAACCATTCCGCCACTTACATTAATTGTGGTGCCCGTAATATAAGCCGCCGACGGTGAAATTAAAAATGCAGCTGCATTGGCAATATCTTCCGGTGTGCCGCCGCGTTTTAAAGGAATCTGTTTCAGATATTCATTTTTTACATCTTCGGATAATTTATCGGTCATTTCCGTAATGATAAATCCCGGTGCAATGGCATTTACCGTAATATTACGGGGGCCCAATTCGCGGGCCATTGTCTTTGTCAGCGCCATCACGCCCGCTTTGGACGAAGCATAATTGGCCTGACCGGCGGTTCCCAGAATCCCGCTTACCGAAGCAATATTGACGATACGGCCAAAACGTTTTTTCATCATCGCTTTTGCCGCCTGCTGAGAACAGAGGAAGGTGCCTTTTAAATTGATATTTAAAACCATGTCCCAGTCTGTTTCGGACATCCGAATGGAAAGATTATCACGGGTGATCCCGGCATTGTTAATCAGATAGTCGACGGCCCCAAAGGTTTCAACCGTTTTACTGATTAGTTCGGTAACGTCGTCCGCATTGGAAACATCCGATTTTATGGCCAAGGTCTTAACGCCAAGAGTTTCCAGCTCTTTCGCCGTTTCAATGGCGGTTTCTTCCATAATATCAGAAATGACTACATTTATTCCGGATTCGGCTAATTTTCTAGCAATCGCTTTACCGATTCCTCTTGCAGAACCCGTAATAACGGCTGTTCTGGTTGGTTCGCTCATATGGTTTCTCCCAGATTTTCTATGGTTTCTGTCGTTCCAATTTCACTGCATAAAAACTGGCGGTTAATACGTTTTTGCAACCCCTTTAATACTTTTCCCGGCCCGATCTCATAAAACGGCTGGTAGCCGTCTGCAATCATATTTTCGATGATGGTTTGCCAGAGCACCGGTTTAGTGAGCTGCTGCACAAGCAATTGCCTGATTCTATCGCCGTCCTGTACCGGTGCGGCTTCCACATTCGAATATACGGGAATATCCGGATTTTGAATTTCAATGGCATCGAGAACGTTTTTAAGTCCGTCTTGTGCCGCCTGCATCAGTGGGCTGTGAAATGCGCCGGAAACCACCAGCTCCACCGCCTTTTTTGCGCCGGCTTCTTTTGCTTTTACAATGGCTGTCCGGACAGCCCCAACATCACCGGAAATGGCAATTTGCCCCGGTGAATTAAAATTAGCCGCCTGCACAATTCCTGTTCCCGCAATATCGGCGCAGATTTCATTGACCTGCTCCGGAGCCAGTCCAATAATGGCTGCCATCGTTCCCGGTTGTTCCTGTCCGGCTTTATACATCAGTCTGCCACGCTCTTTTACAATTTTCAGTCCGTCTTCAAAAGAAAGCGCACCGGCCGCGGTTAGGGCACTGTACTCCCCAAGACTGTGTCCCGCTGCTGCCGAAGGCATAAAACCTTTTTCCTTAAGAAGCTCAAATACGGCGATACTGTGCACATAAATTGCCGGCTGGGTAATGTAGGTTTGTTTTAATTCTTCCTCAGGACCTTCAAAACAGATTGTTTTTAGATCCACATCCATAATTTCATTCGCCAAATCAAAAATTCGGCGGGCGGTTTCATATTTTTCATATAAATCTTTTCCCATTCCGACAAACTGTGACGCCTGCCCGGGAAAGACAAAAGCTGGTTTCATCTATTCAACTCTGTATTCTTTTGTAATTGAGCGGATTGCTCTGCTTATCAGGTCTCTGTAACCTATTTTACATTTTATTTTATATTAAAACAAGTTAGATTTTTTTTGGTTTGGGAATTCCCCATTTAAAAAGCGAACTTCCCCATGTAAATCCTCCGCCAAAAGTGGCAAAAAGCACCAAATCGCCCACATCGAGTTTTCCCTGTTCATACGCTTCCGAAAGCGCCAATGGAATGGTGGCCGCGGTTGTATTTCCAAATTTACCGATATTGATCATCACCTTATCATAATCAATACCAAGCCGTTTTACCGCCCCGTCAATAATACGCAGATTAGCCTGGTGCGGAACAAACAGCGTTAAATCATCACCGGTGTAATTATTCCGTTTTAAAACATCCACGGCTACTTCGGCCATTTTTTTTACGGCAAATTTAAAAACCGATTTCCCATCCTGATAGATAAAATGCCAGTCGTTGGCAATGGTTTCCAGCGAAGCGGGATTTAAACTTCCGCCGGCCTTCATCATTAAATAGTCGGCGCCGCTACCGTCGGAGAATTGCATAGAATCAATATAGCCGATTTCTTCGTCTTCCGTAGGTTCAAGTAAAACGGCTCCGGCAGCATCTCCAAACAGAACACAGGTATTGCGATCCCGGTAATTTACGATGGAACTCATTTTATCGCCGCCGATAACGATTACTTTTTTATGTTTTCCGGAAACGATGAACTGCACACCAATTTCAAGGGCATAAATAAAACCGGAACAGGCCGCGGCTACATCAAAGGACCAGGCGTTTTTGGCGCCCACTTTTTCTTGCACAAGATTTGCCGTGCTGGGAAAAAACATATCCGGCGTAACCGTGGCTACAATAATTAAATCAATTTCCATGGGATCCATATCTTGCGCCGCACAAATCTTTTTAACCGCTTCGGCAGCCATATCCGAGGTTGCTTTACCCTGCTCAAGGATTCGGCGTTCACTGATACCGGTACGGGTCCGTATCCATTCGTCATTGGTATCCACCATTTTTTCCAGATCAAAATTCGTCAGTACCTTATCCGGTACATAATGCCCCACAGCGCTAATGTATGCTCGTTTAGCCATTAGCTATTACCTCCGCTTAAACGTTTTGCAATGCGCTCGTTAACGCTATTGCTCTTCATTCGTTTTGCCACTTTCAGCGCGTTATAAATCGCTGTTCCGGTTGATTTCCCGTGACAGATGATCGAAATACCATTGACGCCCAGCAACGGAACACCACCGTATTCTTCGTAATTATAACTCTTTTTTAATTCTCTGAAAGCGGGTCTTACCAAAAAGCCGCCAATATTGGTAATAATATTATTCCCAATATGCTGCTTAATGAGTTTCATCAGAACGCTGGTTACGCTTTCCACCATTTTTAGAACAACATTTCCCACAAATCCATCACACACAACGATATCAGTAGTCCCCTGTAAGATATCGCGTCCTTCCACATTTCCGTGAAAATTATTGAGTTTTTCTTTTAGAAGCTGGTGGGCGGCAACGGTTAGCTCGTTACCTTTTTTTTCTTCTTCTC
The DNA here is from genome assembly GCA_024278755.1 of Calditrichota bacterium. GTDB lineage: Bacteria > Calditrichota > Calditrichia > Calditrichales > Calditrichaceae > JANTFQ01. The sequence goes on from JAJRSO010000012.1 coordinate 59,378, forward strand.
CAATACTAAGAAGACCTATTTTAATTTCATTTTTCTTAAATACCTGCCGCACAAAGATTTCGCCCATTTGGGCAAACTGCAACAGATGAACCGGTTTTGAATCGACATTTGCTCCCACATCGATCACAAAAACCATCCCCTTTTTCCCCGGTAAAAAGGTCCCGATCCCGGGCCGTTTTACACCGGGAATCCGTCCCAGAGCAAACAGACTTCCGGCCATTTGTGCTCCGGTATGGCCGGCGCTTACAAAAGCGGATACATCTCCCGCTTTATGCAGATTAAGCCCCATTACCATCGAAGAATATTTTTTCTTACGAATCGCCTCTGTGGGCGATTCGTTCATTTCGATGTTGTCCGGCGCGTGTAAAATGGGCATCCGGCGACGTAATTTTTCGGGAACCGAAATCAGCTGTTCTTCAATTTTCGTTTTATCGCCAACCAAAACAACTTCATCGGCGTTAAATTCCTGTATATACAAGTGAGCCCCTTTGACTGTCGCCAGGGGCCCAAAATCTCCGCCGTTTACATCTAATGCAATGCGCATCTGATTATTCCGAGATTATTCTTTACGCATTTTTAGGGATAAAAACACTCTTGCCATTATAATACCCACAGCTGGGGCAGGCACGGTGTGGCATTTTTTGTTCACCGCAATGATCACATTTTACCAACTGGTTCGATTTCATATCATCAAACCAATTTGCTCTGCGTTTATCACGTTTCGAGCGGGAAATTTTTCGTTTAGGATTAGCCATTGTATGCTCCTATTTAATAATTTTTTTTAGTTCTGCCCACCGGGGGTCAATATTTCCGGCAGAACACGTGCATATATCAACATTCAAATCAGCGCCGCATCCGGGGCAAATCCCCTTACATTCCTCAATACAAACCATTTTAATGGGATGATTTAGAACGATGGCTTCGTGCAGTAGAGGACTGATATCAATTTCCACCGCATTGGCCGGGAGAATTTTAATATCGTCGTCCGAAACCGGCTGGTCGCTGTCGGTTTCATATACCTGTGATATTTGTGCCGTAAACTCCGGTTCGTATTCCTTTAGGCAACGGTCACAGATATAATGCGCACGCGTTTGAATTGATACATCTATTTTATAATCGTTTCCGAACCTGTCCAGTTTCACACAGACATTAAGCCTGTACGGATAATAACGGCGCAGCTCCGGTTCTAAAAAATCTGTTTCTACAGTGCCTTCGTGTTCGAGCACATTATGCTCGAGGTTCTGAATATTAATTTTCATAACGAAGCCGCCAATATAAAAAAAGAACCCGGCAAATTCAACATTTAATAATTCGCCGGGTCTATAAAAACTATAAAAATCTTATTTTAGTTCGATTCATCCACTATGCGCTTGGTATCTAAAGCGATAACAAGTTCTTCATTGGTAGGAATTACCAGAATCCGAACTCCGGAATCTGCTTCACTTATATCCCGCTCCTCTTTTGACCGGTATTTATTTTTTGCATCGTCAAGCGCAACGCCCATATATTCGAGCCCGGTCAGAGCATTTTTACGAACCATTTCCGAGTTTTCGCCAATCCCTCCCGTAAATACAATCGCATCGACTCCGCCCATAACCGCCGTATAAGCGCCGATGTATTTTTTTAACCGATACGTAAACATGTCGTGTGCCAGCTTGGCCCGATTGCTTTCGTCATACTCTTCTTCAATTTCACGCATATCGCTGCTGATGCCGCTGATACCCTGAAGACCGCTGTGCTTGTTCATTAAAATATTCGCGTCATTTACGGTAAGCTCTTCCTTATGCATCACCTGCAGGATAATCGCCGGATCCATATCGCCGCAACGGGTACCCATCAAGAGCCCCTCCAGCGGGGTAAATCCCATCGAGGTATCCACCGAACGCCCGTTTTGGATTGCGGAGATGGAGGCCCCGTTTCCAAGATGTGCTGTAATTATTTTTAGCTCTTTCAGCGGCTTGCCCATCATTTCGGCAGCTCGGTCCGAAACAAAACGGTGGGATGTGCCGTGAAATCCATAACGCCGAATCCCATGCCTGCGATATAGCGTGTAAGGAAGTCCGTACAGGTAGGCATATTTGGGCATGGACTGATGAAACGCCGTATCAAAAACCGCTACCTGCGGCACATCCGGCAACAGGCTTTTTACGGCATTAATACCTTTTAAATTGGGCGGATTATGCAGCGGTGCGTAATCGATACAGGCGCGAATTTCGGCCATCACTTCTTCGGTAATCAAAACAGAACCGCTAAAGGCTTCGCCGCCATGTACAACCCGGTGGCCGACGGCATCGATTTCGGATTTGTCCTTAATGACTCCATGATTTTTACTAAGCAAGATGGACACCATATATTCTATGGCCATTTTATGATCCAAAATCTCACCGGAAAGGCGCACTTCTTTTCGGTCGGTGGGTTTATGTGTTAAAATAGCACCGGACATTCCGATACGTTCTACCAAACCTGTGGCCAGCGCCTTTTTTGTCTGGGCATTGAAAACCTGGTATTTTACAGAGGAACTCCCTGCATTTATCACTAAAACTATCATAGTTAAATCCCGGAAATATTTTTATCCGCTTTTTGGCATTAAATTGGTTTTGGATATTCAAAAAAACCTTTGCCTGTTTTACGTCCCAAATGACCGGCACGCACCAGTTTCCTCAGCAAAGGGCAGGGACGATATTTTGCGTCTCCCAATTCGCGAAAGAGTGTTTCCATCCAGGCCATTAACTCATCAAGACCGATAATATCGGCCATGGCCAGAGGCCCCCTGGAAAAATTGTAACCCAGTTTCATGGCGGTATCGATATGATCGGCTGTGGCAACGCCTTCCATTAAAATATGGATGGCTTCGTTAATCATGGGCACGATAACCCGCGTTGTTATATAACCGGGATATTCGAACACCTCAACCGCCGTTTTATCCAGCGTTTCGGCAAAGGTGCGGATAAATGCATAGGTTTCGTCGGAGGTTTTTAACCCGCGCACAATTTCGACCAGCGGAATTTTGGGAACGGGATTCAGAAAATGCATGCCGATTATTTTTTCCTGCCGACCGGTTACCGAAGCCACTTCCGTTATACTCAGGGCGGAAGTATTGGTAATAAAAATAGTATCCGGATCGCAGATTTTATCGATTTTTTCAAAGAGCTGTTGTTTCAGCAAAATATTTTCGGTAATGGATTCGATTACCAAATCGCCATACACCGCATCTTTGATTTTACTGGAGATTTGTATTCTCCCGAGGATAGCGCGTTTTTCACTGTCGGTCATGGTCCAGCGGGCAATCTCGTCATCAATACTTCGTTCCAAAGCATTTACACTCTCTTTCGCCCGTGTATCGCTGCGTTCGATTAGCAGCACTTCCATCCCTTTTGATGCAACCAACTGACAGATGCCCTGCCCCATGGTACCGGCGCCAAACACGACTACACGTTTAATGGCATCCATCTGATCGCCGCCGCCCAAATCGGTTTGGCCCAGGATTTTTATATCCATGACGTCTTTTGTCTTCTCTGCCATTCCTGAAGCTCCTTACCCGGATTAACCGGAACAAATAGCATATCCACTTTCGGCGGCAATTACCCCCGAAAGCGGAAATCGGTTATTTACATATTGTCAATTAGTTCCCGTGACGAAAAGAAGAACGATAATTCGATAGCTGCATTTTCATTGGAATCCGACGCATGGATAATATTGCGTCCCTTGCTTTCGGCATACAATTTACGAACGGTTCCCTCTTCCGCTTCCGCAGGATCGGTAGCGCCGATTACTTTGCGTAATTCGGCAACGGCATTTTCACGTTCTAACGCGATGGGAACAATTCTGCTTTCCGTCATAAAGTCTACTAGTTCGGCATAAAACGGGCGGTCTTTATGAACCGCGTAGAATTCACCGGCGGTCTGTTTTGTTAATTTCACCATTTTCATACCAACGATTTTAAAACCGGCGTCAAGCAAATGCTGTAACACATGGCCAATTTTATTATTCTGTACACAGTCCGGTTTTAAGATTGCTAATGTTCTATCCATTAAAAAAATACTCCCTGTCATTTTATTTTAAAACTTTTTCAATTGTCTCGCCAATTTCGGCGGGGCTGTTACATACGTGAATACCGGCGTCGCGCAGGGCAGCCATTTTCTCGGCGGCTGTTCCTTTACCCCCGCTGATGATAGCGCCTGCGTGGCCCATCCGTCGTCCCGGAGGCGCGGTCTGCCCGGCAATAAAGCTGACCACCGGTTTTTTGAAATTTTCTTTTATCCAGGCCGCAGCTTCTTCCTCTGCCGTACCGCCGATTTCACCAATCATCACAACCGCATGGGTATCGTCATCTTCATTGAACAGCTTTAAAGCATCAATAAATTTGGTGCCAATCACCGGATCGCCACCGATGCCGATACAGGTAGACTGGCCGATATTACGGCTGCTCAGCTGGCCCACCGCTTCGTAGGTCAGCGTACCGGAACGACTGATCACGCCTACGTGCCCCTGCTGATGGATAAAACCGGGCATAATGCCCATTTTACCGATTCCCGGCGAAATAACGCCCGGGCAGTTAGGCCCGACAAGATGCGTGTCTTTATCTTTGATATATTCGTAAACATGCACCATATCCATGGCCGGAATGCCTTCTGTGATACAAATAATTAATCCCAGTCCGGCGTCTGCGGCTTCCATAATTGCATCGGCGGCAAAGGGCGGCGGAACAAAAATCACAGAGGCATTGGCTCCTGTTTTTTCCACCGCTTCGGCCACGGTATTAAACACCGGCACCGTTCCGTTAAAGGTCTGTCCGCCTTTTCCCGGTGTTACACCGGCAACCAGGTTTGTGTTATATTCCATCATCTGGCGGGCATGGAAAGAGCCTTCGGAGCCCGTAATGCCCTGCACAAGTACTTTTGTATTTTCAGTTAAAAGGATACTCATTTTCAACTCCCAAGCTTAATTTTGTAAAACGCCAACAACTTTTTCAGCTGCATCTTTTAAATCGACGGCAACTGTAAAATCCATTCCCGATGCTTCCAGTAATTCGGCAGCCTCTTCGGCATTGGTACCGGCCAGCCGGACGACAATCGGAACATTGACCTCGATTGAGTTTACGGCGTCAATAACACCCTGTGCAACCCGGTCACAACGGACAATACCGCCGAAGATGTTAATGAGTATCGCTTTTACATTGGGATCGGCCAGGATGATTTCGAAGCCGTTGCGCACGGTTTCGGCGCTGGCGCTTCCGCCCACATCTAAAAAGTTGGCCGGTTCGCCGCCGGTTAGTTTAATAATATCCATCGTCGCCATGGCCAGTCCGGCGCCATTGACCATACACCCCACATTGCCGTCCAGCTTAATATAATTCAGATCATATTTCGACGCTTCCAGTTCCAGCGGTTCTTCTTCATCCAAATCCCGCAGCTCTAATAAATTTTTATGGCGGTAGAGCGCGCTATCGTCAAAATTAATTTTAGCGTCCAGAGCCAGCACATCGCCCTGCTTGGTGACCACAAGCGGATTGATTTCGGCAATGGAACAGTCGTTGGCCATAAAGGCTTTGTACAACGACAAAATAAATTTAACCGCGCTGGAAACCTGTTTTCCTTCTAAGCCGAGACCAAAAGCCAGCTGACGCGCCTGAAAGGCCTGCAACCCCACCTTGGGATCGACCCAGACTTTTAAAATTTTTTCCGGGGTTTCGGCAGCTACTTTTTCAATTTCCATGCCGCCTTCGGTGCTGGCCATCATGGCAAAACGGGAATTCCCGCGATCCAGCACCATCCCGAGATAGAGTTCACGGTCGATATCCATGCCCTGTTCGATGAGCAGTTTTTTTACTTCCTTACCTTCGGGACCGGTTTGGTGTGTAACCAGGTTCATGCCCAAAATTTGTTGAGCATATTCTTTTAATTCGGCAGGATTTTTAGCAATTTTTACACCACCGCCTTTACCACGTCCGCCGGCATGAATTTGTGCCTTTATAACCGCGATTTCGGTAGGTAGCTTTTTGGCCGCTTCCACAGCTTCTTCCACGGAAAAGGCAACAAAACCTTCCGGTACAGGCACATTGTATTTTCGTAAAATTTCTTTGGCCTGATATTCATGAATTTTCATCATCCAACTCCTAAAATAGTTCGATTCTTCAGGTTAACTAAACAGACTGGAATATACAGATTTATACGGAATATGTAAATAAAAAGACCGCCTGTTTTATAGAACATTATTGTATAATAGATTTTGCGAACCGATACTCCAAAGCGGTTTTGTCATTCCCTTGAAAACGGATATTGCCGTTTCTAATTAAACAGCAAAGATCGCAAAGTTTTACCGGAAAACACTAAAAATAGGACACATTTCCTTATTCGTTCTTTTTGATTATTTTTTAGTGCGTTCTCTGCGTTTAGTTCTTCATTTTATTGCCGCCTGAAAAACCGAAATCCAAATGTTATTTATCTGGTTCCCCGCCTGGGCGGCTGTTGCCGTTTCTTTTTTTGCCAGGGATGAACACTGATTTTTACGAATTACCCCCCTTCCGCGTTTATTATTTCGTTTGTTTAAATGTAATCGCGTTAATTTGCGCGTTTTCGCGATTTATTTTTCTTTTTGCAACACCCTGCTGGACGGGAATGATTCATTTGCCGTATTTCAGGTCTTTTCCCTAACAATGCAAATTATAGGGAAATACAATCCGGCGGATTGTGTTACGGACTTATTTTCTGTGTTCGCAATCTATAGATTGTATTACGATAACTCATCATTATAATTCAAAATTATTACTTCGTTATGGTTGTACCCTCGTTTCCGGCCAGCGCGGCAGCGGTTTTTTCGATGGAAGTAATTATCACTTTTTCACCGCCGGATTCAATAAAAGCAATGGCCGCTTCTATTTTCGGGCCCATGGACCCGGCCGGAAATTCACCGTCTTCCATATATTTTTTAGCCTGTGCAACGGTAAGTCTGTCCAAATCCTTTTGCTGCGGAGTTCCAAAATGCACAGCTACTTTATCCACGCCGGTTACAATTACCAGCACCGAGGCCTCGATCTCACGGGCTAAAACAGCGGAGGTGCGGTCTTTATCGATAACGCCGTCCACACCTTCGAGCCAGCCTCGCGGATCCACATACACGGGAATTCCGCCGCCGCCGCCGGCAACCACTACAATTCCCCGCTCCACCATCTGCCGGATAATATCATTTTCGTAAATACTGAGAGGAATGGGCGAAGACACCACCCGCCGGTATTTATTATGGCGATCTTCTTTCATGGTCCAACCGCGGGATTCCACCAGTTCGTCAACTTCTTCTTTTTTGAAAAAGGGGCCGATAAACTTGGAAGGGTTCTGAATGGACGGATCATCCTTATCCACCAGCACCTGGGTTAAAATAGTCATTACTTTGCGCTCCACTCCGGCGTCGTGCATCATATTGCGTAAAGACTGCTGGATCATATATCCCATTCCACCTTCCAAATCGGCTACGACAATTCCTAATGGTAGCGGCGGCACCAGATGCCGACTCTCTTCGACCCGGATTAAGGCATTTCCCACCTGCGGTCCATTGCCGTGGGTAATCACCATATCATAGCCTTCATCCAATAACGGGATCAGGCTGGATAAACTATTGCGGGTATTTTTAAACTGCTGAGCAATATTCCCTTCTTCAAACTCACGGGTAATGGCATTGCCTCCAAGAGCAACCACAATTGTTTTATTTTTCATTCTTCTCTCCATAAAACAAAAATGAGTTCCCGCCTTTACAAACGGGAACTCATCTCTTTACAACAGTGTTTCTTTAGAATTTAGCTAAAACATCTTCCAAATCCGGATGGCCGATTTCCTGCAAGTCGTAGGTTACGCGCAGAGCCGGTTTGTTGATATTAATGAGTTTGCGTAAATCAATGGGCGTACCGATAACAACGATGTCACAATCTGTTTTATTGATTGTCTCTTCGAGGTCTTTTACCTGCTGATCGCCATAGCCCATTGCCGGCAGCAGCGTACCGATACCGGGATATTTTTCAAATGTTTCAGTGATGGTACCAACGGTAAAGGGACGCGGATCAACCAGTTCGGCCGCGCCAAATTTTTCAGCGGCAACCACCCCGGCGCCGTATTCCATTTCGCCATGGGTCAGCGTAGGTCCGTCTTCCACAACCAGAACCCGTTTGCCTTTAATCGCTTCGTAGTTTTCCACCGAAATTGGCGAAGCGCCGTCAATAATAACAGCATTCGGATTGGCCGCCATAATATTTTCGCGCACCATCAATACATCTTCGGAATCGGCGGAATCAATTTTATTGATTACAACCGCGTCCGAAGCGCGCAAATTTGCTTCGCCGGGATAATAGTACAATTCATCACCGGGGCGATGGGGGTCGGCCACCGTAATCAAGAGATCGGTCTTGTAAAAAGAGAGGTCATTATTTCCGCCGTCCCATAAAATCACATCGGCTTCTTTTTCCGCTTCCCGCAGAATAGCTTCGTAATCCACGCCGGAATAAATAATGGTGCCGGTTACGATATGCGGCTCGTACTCTTCCCGTTCTTCGATGGTACATTTGTGTTTATCGAGATCGGACAGTTCGGCGAAGCGCTGTACTTTTTGTTCGGCCAGGTTTCCGTAGGGCATGGGGTGGCGAATGGCCACTACTTTTTTACCCTTATCCTGTAAAATCTTTGCAACCCGGCGCGTGGTCTGGCTTTTTCCGCATCCGGTACGCACGGCACAAATTCCGATAAGCGGTTTGGTGCTTTTAATCTGCGTTCTTTTAGTGCCCATCAAACGAAAATCAGCGCCGGCGGCGTTCACCATCGCCGAACGGCTCATAACGTAATCGTATGGTAAATCACTGTATGAAAAGATCACTTCATCAATATCATATTTTTCAATCAGGCTTAACAGCTCCTCTTCGGGATAAATTTTAATGCCATCCGGATAGAGCTTGCCGGCCAGTTCCGCCGGATATAGACGATCGTCAATATCGGGAATCTGTGTAGCGGTAAACGCTTTCACATCGTATTGTTCGTTATCCCGGAAATAGGTATTAAAATTATGAAAATCGCGTCCTGCGGCGCCCATAATAAGTACGTTTGTTCGTTTCATTCTCGTCTCCTCGTTAATATGTTTGCATTCATTCAGTTCAGTCGGAATACCAGGGCTCCTATTTCTCGCCCATAAACGGGTAGGTCCAGTCCTCGGGCGGAACCATGGTTTCTTTAATCGTGCGCGCGGTCATCCAGCGTAAAATATTCATGGCGCTGCCCGCTTTATCATTGGTTCCGGACGCTCTTCCGCCGCCGAAAGGCTGCTGCCCAACCACCGCGCCGGTGGGTTTATCATTCAGATAAAAATTCCCCGCCGTGTTGCGCAAACGATCCGACATTTTTACCAGCATCTGGCGGTCCTGCGCCCAGATGGCCCCGGTAAGCGCGTAGATGGAGGTCGTGTCGCATAATTCCAGCGTTTCATCTAACCGGTCATCATCATAAACAAAGATGGTCATCACCGGGCCAAAAATTTCTTCGCGCATGGTGATAAATTTCGGATTCGTGGTCACAATCGTGGTCGGCTCAATAAAAAACCCTTTCGATTCATCATAGTTTCCTCCGGTCAGAAACTCCGCTTCATCCGATTCCTCGGCCATTTTGATATAGGATGTAATGCTTTCGTAAGCGGCTTTGTCGATAACGGCGCCCATAAAGTTAGTAAAATCGGTCACGTCGCCCATTTTGATTTTAGCCACTTCTGCCGTATAAATTTCTTTGAATTCAGCCCAGATGGATTTTGGAATATACATTCGGGAGGCAGCGGAGCATTTTTGCCCCTGGTATTCAAAAGCGCCGCGCAGCGCAGCCACAGCCAGCGCCTTAACATTAGCGGAATTATGCGCAAATATAAAATCTTTTCCGCCGGTTTCCCCCACGATGCGCGGATAGTACTTCATCTTCGAAATATTGTCGCCAACGGTTTTCCACATATTCTGGAAAACAGCCGTGGAACCGGTAAAATGAATTCCGGCCAGATGTTCGCTGGCCATTACCGGATTGCCGACCTGTCCGCCGCTGCCGGGTACAAAATTAACCACGCCGTCCGGAAGACCGGCTTCTTTAAATAACTGCATCAAATAGTAACCGGATAAAACGGAACTCGACGCCGGTTTCCACAGGGACACATTGCCCACCATGGCCGGAGCGGTTGGCAGGTTACCTGCAATGGAGGTGAAATTAAACGGCGTTACCGCAAAAACAAATCCCTCGAGCGGACGATATTCGGAACGGTTCCACATGCCCGGAGGAGAATAGGGTTGCTCTTTCATCAGATCAGCCATATAACTTACATTAAAACGCCAGAAATCACAGAGTTCGGCCACGGCGTCAATTTCGGCCTGAAAGGCCGTTTTTGACTGCCCCAGCATGGTGGCCGCATTTAAGGTGCTGCGCCAGGGGCCGGCCAGCAAATCGGCCATTTTCAGGAAAATTGCCGCACGCTGCTCCCAAGGCATTTCTGCCCAGGCCGTACGCGCTTCCAATGCCGCCTGAATGGCCAAATCGACTTCCTCTTTCCCGGCCTTATGGTAGGTTCCCAAAAGAAGGTCACGGTTATGCGGGGCGCGAATTTCAACCATTCGTCCGGTTTTTATCTCTTTACCGCCGATAATGAGGGGTATTTCCACCTGACCGTTTTGCATTTCGACCAGTTTTTCTTTTAATTCCGCACGTTCCTTACTACCCGGAGCATAGTTTAGGATGGGTTCATTGTAGGGTTCGGGAACTTTGAAAAATGCGTTTGACATACGACACTCTCCTGTTTTTTATATTTAAATTTCACAATCGACTTATCAACACCGGAATATAAGGCTGTAAAGCAGGAAAAATCAACCCGGAACACGCTTTTTTTTAGTCTTATTATTGATTGTTTTTTAACGGTTTAAAAGCCGTATTGTATATATGCAGCGAAGCTCATTTTTATACAATATTTTTACATCCGCGCGGCTAAAACGACGGTTTTTTTATACTCCTCGTATATACCGCTGCGATCATCCAAAACCTGAACCAGAAGAATATAAATGCCCATCCGCAAGCGCTGCCCGGCGTCATTTTTTCCGTCCCAAACCGCCGAATAGGAAGAGCCGGCAAAAACATTTCCGCGAATGGTTCGCACATTGTGTCCGTTAATATCAAAAATCCGGATACGCAGACGGCCGGAATGCAGTGGGGATTTCAGTCGAATGATCGTGTGATCTTCAAAACCGTCGCCATCGGGTGAAAAGGGGTCGGGATTGCAGAAAACTTTTAAATCGCTGTTCATTGCAATTGAAGTGAAAAGCGCGTTTTGCTTTGCCGGTGACGCCCCTTCCGGCGCGGTGCAGGGCCCCCAATTTTCTGACCGGCGGCAGTCCAATAGCGGATTAATGCGTTCCAGCGACGGCAGGCGCCACTCCTCGCCCTCGAGCCAATCGTTTTTATAGGGCACCTGTTCCACCCAGCCGCCGCCGGGATTGAGCAGGCACAGCACATCGCCGCTGTTATTTAATGTTGGAAATCCTTTTATCGGAATCAACAGTGAATCCGGAATGGTATAAAACCCATCCAGCCCGCTATCGGCGGCAAACACTTTGTACTGCCCCGGGAACAGATACACCATCGAATCGAGCCTGCAGGTATCTTTTGTATCCGCAATTTCCCAGCCGAAAAGATTTAACGCCTTGCCGCCATAATTATACAGTTCAATCCATTCCGGTTCGTCTTCGGCCGTCAGAAATTTTATTTCATTTAGAACAACCGTTTCTTCATTTTCATATACAACAAGGTTTAGGAACGCCTTGTTGTTCAACTCATTTCCATCGCTTTGTGATTCGATTGTCGCTGTAATCTGATAGATGCCAGCCTGGCCCGGAAACCAGTTGAACTCAAATAATATCATATCGTCGGGCGACAGATTTATTTTTTCGGTTTTAAGAGCTACCAGTTTTTCGGGCTTTCCTGTACTCGGTTCATGGCATAAATCCGCAAACAAACGCACACAAACAGAATCGTCGAATACTCCTATGCCGCAGTTTTTAACCGGGATGCTAAAATGAACGGTATTATCCGTTTTAATCATTAGAGAAGGATGATATTCAATGGTTTTTTGCGACACACCCAAATCATATTCCCAGGGAGTTACTGAATTGCGGAATCCGGGCGTCCCGCCTAAAGTCAACCCGTCCGCCCAATTATCTGCATCATTTCCGTTTTCCAATATAATTTTTTCATCGGAATAGCCCTCTTTGTTGCCGATAGAATAACGATAGCTCTGAACCGTATCGCCCGCACTGTTCATCAGCAGCAGAGTTTCCGCTTTGGAATTACTCAGTCCGTTTGAGCCGAACGAATTATTATCGATTGTAATGATTAAAGCGCTATCTGGAATCACATCGTCATAGCGGGAAGAATTTGCGAAATAGCTGCCGTCGAGAATCACGGCAAACCGGCGCGGAGCGAGCAGCATCCCGAATCCGGCGCTTACCAACAGGTCTGTTCCACTGCTGTCACTGAACGTCCAGCCGCTTAAATCAACCGCTTCATTTTCAGACAGATTAAACAACTCGATGTATTCGTCCTGGTAGTCTGCGCCCTGCACATTGTACATCACTTCACTGAAAACCAGTTGTGCCGAAATAATAAAAGGAAATAAAAAAATACTTAAACAAAATTTATTTAGATAGCTTATCATCCCGGGCACCGCCCTTTAGATTGAACAATAAACGAAAATAGAACGAGGGAGAACGCAGCCTGGCGCGCATATCCACATCGTTAAACATGGACGAAAAGGTTTCTTGCAAACGACTGTTGTTGTGCACACGATTGATAACAAAATTGAACAGCCAGGGAAGACGCACCAAGCGCTGAATATTATAACTTATCTGCAATTCCGACCAGAGATCGTCATAGAGCAGGCGATCGTACTGTTTTAAGGCGGCAGCGGAAAAATCATTGTTTTCTACCGCTTTTTTTAAAACGTTTGCCGCAAACTTTCCGCTGAGAATGGCATTGCCAATTCCCTCCCCCGTGAACGGATCGATTAAAGCGGCCGCGTCACCGGTGAGCAGAAAGCGTTCGCCGGACAGAGCGCGTTTAACGCTGCCCAACGGCAGACGCCAGCCGTCTATGGAGCTGACGGGTCTGGCATTTTTAAATCGTCGGGCCAAAGCGGGATTTGTTTTTAAGGCCTTCTGAAACAGGGTTTTTAAATGAATATTTTTATTTTTGATATCTTTACGCAATACGCCAATCCCCACGTTGGCCCGATTATTGGGAAGCGGGAAAATCCATAAATACCCGGGAAGGGCTTCCGGGATAAAATGCAGCTCGATAAAATTTTGCGGATGCATTTCACTGACATTTTCGTAGTACATGCGCAATCCGGCAAAAAGATGCTGCGACTGAATCTTCTGCCGGGCCAGTTTACGCGCGGTAAGAGAAGCGGTGCCACCGGCCCCGACAACCACCTTTGCAAAACAGTTTAATAACTTACCCTGCTTTTTCAGTTTTAAGGTCACTCCGCCGGACCGTTGTTCGACCTGTAATATCTCTGTTTCATGTTGGAAATTGGTAAAGCGCGGATCGATTTGCTTTAAAAAGAAATCGTCAAAATCCACCCGACGAGAGGTAAATCCCGGCGCATGTTTCAGATCGCGCATATCCTTTTTAAAGGGCAGTTCGATTCCTTTTCCGTTGGGTGCGATAAACGTGACTCCCCAGCTTGGTAAAAAACGTTCCGGTGCGGCGCTCATCTGTTCCACCAGTACCGGGTTTAATTCATTAAACAAACCGATGGTTTTTCCACTGAGTCCGTCGCCGCAGACCTTGTCCCGCGGGAACCGGGCTTTATCAAACAGGATATGCGGCATTCCTTCTTTGGCGAGAAATAACGCCGTACTCACCCCCGCAGGGCCTGCGCCAATAATGGCGATATCGGTTTTTAGATCGTATTTTTTCGGCATTTGATTTTTTTAATTATAACTGACTTTTTTACCACAGAAGACAGCGAGATTGATTTTATTTTCTATTCCTTTAATCAGGCACCATAATTTAATTTACATTGGAATAAAAATCAGCAGAATTTATTTTTATTTCTACTTTTTTTGTTCCATGCCGTCCGTATGAATAAGAGCAGGCCCGTCAAAGAAAAAGCCGTTCATTTCACGAATGCGCGCGCATGTTTTTAATCTGGCATAAAAAAAGCAATCGCTCTATCCATAAATCCACGTAAATTCGTGGCATTTTATTTAAACTTTGTTACGACATAGTACCTTTTTTCTGTATTTTCAGGAGTTTATTTTCATTTATTCTTCCTTCGTGAAACTCTGTGCAGGAAAACAAACCACAAATTTATCCACCCGGCTAACTACGCGGATGATAGGTTTTGTATTCCTGTTGTAAAAAGCTGCGATCCAGATGCGTATAAATCTGGGTGGTGCTAATATCCACATGTCCCAGCATTTCCTGCACGGCCCGCAGATCCGCGCCGTTTTCCAGCAGATGTGTGGCAAACGAATGACGAAAGGTATGCGGATGCACTTCTTTTTTTATTTCCGCTTTTTTTAGAGCTTTATTTAAAATCTTCCAGAAACCCATGCGCGACATGGCGGTTCCACGCACGCTTAAAAACAAAACGCCATTCGATTTGTTTTGTTTGTCAAGTACGGGACGCGCCTCATCGAGATACCGTTGAATCCATTTTAAAGCAGAGGCTGAAACCGGCACCAGCCGTTCTTTGCTACCCTTTCCGAAAATACGTAAAATTTGATGCTCAAAATAAATATTAGCCAATAACAGGTTAAGCAGTTCCGATATTCGCAATCCGGAAGCATAAATGGTTTCGAACATCGCCCGGTTTCGTATTCCCAATGATTTCGAAACATCGGTCAAATCCATTATTTTTTTTATTTCTTCGTAGGTTAAAACAACGGGAAGTTTCCGGGATAATTTCGGCCGCTCCAGATTTTGCGTGGGATCGTTCTCCGTTATTTTTTCGCTGTTTAAAAAACGGTAAAAACCGCGAATGGACGAAATATTTCGTGCAAGAGTACCGGAAGAGAATCCTAATTCCGTTAATAGCTGAACAAAGCGGTGCGCTTGTTTCGGTTCTACATCCGCAGGTGAATTTGCACCATTACGTTTAACATAGCCTAAAAAGCGTTTAATATCATGCGTATAAGCTTCAACAGAATGGCTGGAAAGGTTGAGTTCGAAAATAAGATAACTTTTATATTGACGAAGAATTTCGTCCATTAGTCCGATTTCTTCTTTTCTAACAGGGGTTCGGCCAGAGAAAGCGCGATTCCGGAAAGCATAACCTCCGGCGCTAGTGTTTCAAAATCACCGGAAAGCAATCCGGCGTCTACATTGGTAAATGTGGAACAAGCAGCCTGTTTTTCGATCACGATTCCGGAAAGACGCCCTTCATATTCCCCAAAGAAGGTCACTTCTCCTAAAATTTCACTGGCAACGAAACCGGTACAAAAATGGAGCTGAATATGGGCGCCTGCTGTAAAAACCGAAATTAAATTTCCTTTTTTTTCGCCAATTTGAATATCCGGATAAATTTCTATACTGAGTTTTCGCCCTTCTTCCGAATTAAGCAATACCGCGCGGAACTGCCGCTCTCTCTTTGCAAATTTAGTTTCCAGAACCATTTCAATTTCGCGGAAACTTTTTTCAGAAAAGTGAAAATTCATAATAGACTCCGTTTTTCAAATTCCCATATAAATACGGGTTTATTCAGCTGAAGTTGTCAGAAAGAAGAGAAGTTAGCAAATTTGATTTAAAGCGTCAAATGAAATGAATTTAAACTTTGGGAAGACGGTTCATAACCGTTATGATTTTTGCTGGATTTTCGGCCTTTCGGCTGGCCTCTTTTAGATAATGCTTAGATTTTTTTACATTACAATACAGGTATAACATGGCAAGAGTCTCTAGGTATTCCAGCGATTTTTCACCCTCCTGCGATTTATGCTCCCATTCCGGAATCAATTCATTACAAGGGCAATCGTCATAATAAATATCGGTATCGATTATAATATTCGGATTTTTTTCGATCAGCTCATAAAACAGGCTAAAGGCCTGTTCGATCCGCCCGGTTTGGATAAAACAAAGAATTAGTTTTTTCTTTATTTTATCCCCTTCCGGATTTTGAATCAGCGCTTCCTTTAAATAAGGAATGGCCTTATCGAACTGACGGGCTAAAAAATATCTATTTCCAAGCATTTCGGACATTGGTTACCTCGGCCACTTTATTTGCAAAGTATATGCCAAAGAAAGAGGCATTTATTGGCGCATGCATCCAATACAGCAATTCAACACATTGTTTCAAAATCGAAACAGTATTATAGATAAACGTTTAAAAATATGTAAGATATGGTTTAGAAACAAATTGTTTAAACTGAAACAAAAATATTACTCTTTAATAAATCCGTACGCTTTGAGCCTGCGCCATAGGGTGGTGCGCCCGATGCCCATTTCCGCAGCCACACGCGAACGGTTCCACTGGTGTTTTTGCAGCAGATTTTTTAGCAATAAATATTCGTCCGGCTGCATTGGCATATTATCTTCGGGAAGTCTATCGGTACATTTAATCCCGGCGCGGATATTTAGCGGCAGCTTGGAAGCATGGATAATCGTATCCTTACTGCGGGCAAAGGCATATTCAATGGCATTTTCCAGCTCGCGCACATTGCCCGGCCACTGATACCCGAGAAGATAGTCCATCGCTTCATCATCGACTTCGGTAATCTTTTTTCCGGAAATGAGGGCGTATTTTTTAATAAAATGCTGTACAAGATGCGGAATATCGCTACGGCGGTGACGTAACGGCGGAATCTCAATAGGGATCACATTCAAACGGTAAAACAGGTCCTCCCGCATACGGCCTTCGCGCATTTCCACACTTACATCCTTATTGGTTGCCGCAATGACGCGTACATCCACTTTACGCGTAATGGATTCACCCACACGCTCAAAGGTACCCTCCTGCACGACCCGCAAGAGCTGAACCTGCATTTGCAGGGGCATCTCTGCCGCTTCATCTAAGAATATTGTGCCGCCGTCGGCCATCTCGAAACGGCCGATACGGTCTTTAACCGCATCGGTAAAGGCGCCTTTCACATGCCCGAACAACTCACTGGCCAATAACTGCGGCGGGAATACGGAACAGTTTATTTTTACAAACGGCTTGTCTTTACGGCTGCTAATCTGCTGAATGGCGTCGGCAATCATCTCTTTGCCGGTTCCCGATTCTCCGGTTATCATTACGCTGGAATGTGAATCGGCCACTTCTTCGATGAGAGTATAGATTTCGAGCATGGATTTATGACGCCCAATAACTCCGTGAAAACTGGAAGCAGTCACTAAGTTTTTCTGAATTGTTTCGAGATGCGACATATCCCGAAATGTAACAACGCCCCAAATGGGTTTGTCTTCTGCGTCTTTAAGAACGCTGGCATTAATTTTAACCGGCAGCCGACGGCCTTTTTTGGTTACGATAACGCTTTCCAGATCGTAGGCGGAAGCGCCGTTTTCCAGCACTCGTTCGATGGGACATTCGCCAAAACAGCGTTTGGATTTAAATACATTTTTGCAAAAATCCCCCACAACCTCTTCTTTTTTAACGCCAAACATCTGTTCGCCGGCACGATTAAGACTATTGATGCGAAAATCTTTGTCCACGGTAAAAAGACCTTCTCCGAGAGAGTCCAGTATAACTTCCGTTAGTTTTCCGTTAGTTAGTTTCATACACCGCCCGTTTCACTAAATGAAACATTTTTGAACTATTCTGTTTCAGAATGTAAACATTTGCTTTGTTTGTATCAAGCGGATTATTAAAAAGGTCTTCGAATGCAGACAGAAGAAATAATGGATAGCAAGCTGTTGTAAAAAGAAATTTCAGCTACCAAGAGCACCGAGTCCACAAAAAAAATCTATAAACTCAAGTATCCAATTCTCTGGCCCTTTTAGTTTACGCATATCCGCATAAACCTGCGGCGGAAAAGAATCCGCAACCGTCCGATAATCGAACAGAGATTGATTTTTTTGGGAATAAACGGCAGAATGGTAAAGACTTATTTATCTTCTTCTTCGAACTGGTGCAGTTTGTTGCGCAGGGTGCGCACGGTAATGCCCAGTAATTCGGCCGCTTTGGTTTTATGGTTGTGGGTCTCTTTAAGCGCCGAAAAGATCATCCGCTTTTCCATTTCGGCCAGCGGCACCAGTGGCGTATTTTCCTCTTCGCCAGATACATCTTTCGGTTGATTCATTTCTAACACGACATGTTTATCAAGAATTACTTCATCTCTGGCCGAATAGAGAACCGCCCTTTCGATAAGGTTTTCGAGCTGGCGAATATTGCCAGGCCAGTGATAGGCGGTTAACCGTTGCATCGTTTCCGGAAGCAATTCTTTTTTTTCAACCTTGTATTTTTCAGAAAAAACGGTTAAAAAATGCTCGATGAGCATCGGCAGGTCGTCCTTCCGCTCACGTAGCGGCGGTACGGTAAGGGGAAACACATTGAGCCGGAAGAAGAGGTCTTCGCGGAATTTGGATTCTCGTATAAGTTTTTCCACATCCCGGTTTGAGGAGGCGATAACGCGTACATCGATGGGAATTTCAACCGTACTGCCCACACGGGTTACACGCATTTCCTGAATGACACGCAGTAGTTTTGCCTGCATGGAATAGGGGATTTCGGTAATTTCATCCAACAGCAACGTGCCGCCGTCACATTCTTCAAAAATCCCTTTTTGTGCTTTATAGGCGCCGCTAAAGGCTCCTTTTTCATGGCCAAAGAGTGTACTTTCGAACAGGGTTTCGGGAACTGCGGCACAATTTATTTTAAGAAACGGTTTCCCTGCCCGGCTACTGTTATCGTGTACCGCTTCTACGGTAAGCTCTTTTCCGGTGCCGCTTTCACCGCGAATAAAAACAGGGGCGTCGCTTTTGGCGACAATTTCAATATTGTAAATCAGTTCTTTCATGCCGGAACTGGAACCGATAAGCCTGGCTTGCAATTGATGATTCATCAGTCGCTGCTTTAGATTTTTATTTTCTTCTTTAAGAGATGAAAATTCAAAATAATGGGCCACCCTCGATTCGATTTGGGCAATGGAAAACGGCTTTGTAATAAAATCATACGCGCCTGTTTTCATGGCATCCACGGCCGTTTCGATGGTACCATAGGCAGAAATCAAAAAGAAACCGATATCCGGATACCTCTTTTTCGCTTCTTTAAGCAATTCATTCCCTTTAATGCCAGGCATCATTAAATCGGATATAATCAGATCAAACGATTCTGTATTTAATATTTCCAGCGCCTGCTGCCCGGATTCTGCCACTTGCACTTCATATCCGGAGGAGGTAAGCGTTTCCTGCATTACAAGGCGTAAATGTTCATCATCGTCCACAACGAGAATTCGTCTCATATTGTACCTATTTGTAGGAGTCTTTCGGTTTCGTTTATCTTCGGCAGGATTTGATACAAATTTAATTACTTTTTATGTGGCCGGCTAAGAAGCGGTACCCTTTTGCCGGGCATATGAATTAAGCGCATCGGCATTTTTAATTTGCTTGGATCGGTTTTTTTCTTTGGAACCGAGTACGATTCCGGCTTCTTCGGGACGAATCTGGTTTAAAAGATTTGTAAGACGCTCAACCTCTCCCTCCAGTTCGGTAATACGTTCGCGATACTGCAGGTTTTCCGCTTTAAGCTGAATTTCTTTTTGGGCGCGCTCCGTTAAAGAAACAACCTGATCGATGCGAAACGGCTTAATCATATAATGAAACGAATAGGCGCGCATCGCTTCTACGGCAAATTTAATATTATGATAGCCGGTCATTATCACAACAACAAGCGCATCGTCTTTTTTTCGTAATTCCTGACCCAGTTCGATTCCGGTCATATAATTCCATCCTAAGTCCAAATCCAACAGGGCAAAATCCAGATAGCGGTGTTCCACCATTTTGAGTGCATCATCGGGATTGGAGGCGGCGATTACTTCGAACTTTTCCGCAGTGAGACCATCGTAGATCATTTCCAAAACATTGGGATCGTCATCCACTAATAGAATTGTCTTTTTCTGGTCGCTCACGTTATTCTTCCATTAAATATATTTCTTCAAATAGTTTCATCCATAAACTACGGATGATATCGATAGCATTATCTCCAGATTGCGGATAACTGATACAGGTATATTTTAGTGTTAGCAGCGGAAGTGTTTCATCCAGTTTACAAATAGCATTCAGGCGGTTCTTCAATTCGCCTGCGAGGGTTTCCGCTTCAAATAGTCCGGCGCCGCTGTAAATAAAAAAAGCCGTATCGGCTGTTAACCAGATAAGATCGCCCTTGTCTGCAAGAACCTTATGGAATTCATGTTGGTAGTTTTTAACCGCATCTTCGAAGAGTAACGAATCGGTTAAGCTTTCACGGAAGACCAGTCGAAAAACGGAAAACGAGATGGGATTAAGCACCAGGCGGGCTTCATACACCCGGTCTTTAATTATTTTACTGATAATATTTTCGAACGTATTAGAGGCCTTTTTAACCGGATCGAAGGTAAATAAAACGGGGCCTATTAATGTGCTAAACATGCTCAGGATTTGTTCGTCTTCCGGGGACAAAAAAGAGTGCGGCGAATCGCTCCCCAAAATAACAAACCCGATTAGTTTTTCGTGATAGCGCACCGGAAAGAAAAGTAGTTGTTGCAGTTGCGGGTCTGTGGCAATATTTTTTTCACCGATCTTTATATTCTGATTCAGAATTCGTACCAGAGTTTTTCCATCGCTGCTAAGTGTTTTTCCATTTATCTGCTCAGTGGGAACAATTCTAAATGTATCACATAACGCATCGCTAAAACCACGTTTTCCGATAATACGATACTGCTCAAAAATATCATCCAATACGGCAACACCGATATTTTTTAGTTTAAAGTATTCTGCGATTGTATCTAAAATCATATCCATTGCCAGTGATAAATCGTTTACCTGGTATAAAATGGATACGATTTCGTAAAGCATTACACTGCGCTCGTTAACTTGTTTATTTAATTGTTTTAAACTCATGGTGTTTATTTCTTTTTTAGATAACCCGTTATTTTAATGAGAGGGAATGTAAATATCGTATTCACGATTTTCCATATCCAGTAAAGATTCGATAATAATCTCCCGCTTAAACCGGAATAGTTTTACTCCGTTTAAGGGCGCATCACATTGGTAGCCTACTCCGCTGATATCGATACTTACATTTTTATGTAGGGTTTTATGTACAACGATTTCCCTGGTAATTCTGGCCTGAGACGCGTTTTTCTGCAGGATTAATTCTTCACTGTTCAGAACCTCTATCTTTTTACGGACACGAGGTATCTCTTTTTTAATAAAATTTAGTTCCACAATCTTATCTGCCGATAAACCGTTCAGCCTTTCTTCGAGTACTTTTAAGAAGGATTTTCGTTTACTTAAACTGGATAAACGAATGGTGAGCTCCGAACGTTTACGACTGAGTTCCCACAAAGCATTTTGCGATTCATTTTCACCTTGTGTACGAATATGCAGTTCTGTGGGAGTCCCCCGGTCCGAACCGGCTTCGTTGATAATAATTCCTTTTTCGGCAGTAATGTTGCCGCCCCGGATCATACCTTCATTTTGTGAAACATTCACAACACCGCCGGCCGTCACACTGCTGTTTATAACATACCGCTGTACAATAACATCTTTCCGAACGCCAATTACCGCATCCTGGATAAACCCGCACTTTAAATTTCCGCCGGCTAAAATTTTAGCTCTCCCCTTTCCAAGAACGCCAAAGTTAACGGTAACATCACCCTGGTGAGAGTACACTTTAGCCGCTTCCACATTACCGCCGATATAAATAGAGTCGCGTGCTTCCACCCAAAATCCGGAGAGAACATCGCCTTCGATTACAACCGGCCCGTCAAATTTAATATTGCCGGTCGCATAGCTGACATTTCCTTTAACATGATAAATTTTATCGACCTGAATCAGATCGTTTTCAATAAATGCGCTGCCGCTTATATCGGCATACAGTGTGGAAGCGTCTTCAGAGAGACTCGTATTCCGGCCACTGGGCAAATCAATATCTTTTCCAAAAGAGGAAACCGGTTCTCCAAAAACCGATTTTCCGTCGGTGCCCGCCTGGGCAAAGGTTTTAACCGCCAATACCTGCCGGGCCTGTACGCTTTCCGAAAGATTCGTACGTTTAAAATCGACCCTGTCGGTACCGGGAATTTTAAAGGCTTCGTTTTCATTCAGTTTAATTTTCCATTCGATGGACGCATCTTTTCCGTATACAGGAGTAATCCCCCTGGCAATAAGGATTTTACGAACAGGTTCTTTTTTGTCGGTAATTTCTTTCAGCAGGGATGTATTTAATCCGAAAGAGATTTTTTTTTGGGCCATTAAATCCAACACTTCCTGATAGGAAGGGAAATCGGATTTATCGGCCTGAATGGTTAGATATGCTTCAACTTTATCATCGGAAAAATCAATTCGTATCACGGTTATTTATCTCGATTAAATCAACTGGCAACGCGGGCAGCATTCGGCTCATATTCAAATAGAATTTTGGCAACTTCACCGCAGGAACATTCGTATACAAAACCGATAATTTCGTCTCCTTCGATAAGGGGGAAAATATTGCCATCGTGTTTATGCATACTTTGGGAAACATTGGTATTAATTTTACAGGGTTGTCCGTATTCAATTCGATCGTTTTTTATTACCGAAGGAAGAGGCGTCTTTTTAGGAATCTGTTTGAAGATACTTCCGCCTGCATCGCTTACAAAATCATTTGTCTGTTCTGCCATTGTTCCATACCTCTTTATTTAAAAAATTTATCGATGGCATCCTGCGAAATTCCGCCATGATGCATTTTATCTTCTGTCTTTTCATTGAACTCTTGTCTCTTTGACGCATTCTTTTCTTCCACTTCATTTTCCAGGGCTTCCACTACATCTTTTCCCAGAACACTCTTTTCTTTAAGTTTTAACGAAGATTGAAAGAAAGAGATAAATTTTTCATAGATGGCTTCGAGAATACGGTTTACATGCTCAAGTTGTTGAGTCGTAATATCCTGGAACTGAAAAGCAAAAATTATCTCGCCCGCCTCCGAAGAGATTTCATCCACCTTGGCTAAACTCTCTTCACTTGCGCCTTCATCCTTTAAGCGTCCGCTCAAAGAATCTAACTGTTCGCTTATGGTATCCAGTCTGTCCATTACATCATGAGCGGCCATTTCGGTGGCTTTGGAAACGCTGTTGATGTTCTGGGACGCCGTAGGTATTTTTGAACTGCTGTCTTTCATAAAAGAATTCACTTCGAGCATAAGAGGAATAATTTCTTTTACAAACAAAAACAAATCGCTAATTAATGGAAAAATTTCATCACTCAAACGCAACGACTGATGCATTTCTTCAATTTTATTCAGCACATCATCAATATTTTTAATCTCAACCATGATTGTTCCCTTTAATCAAACAGCAAAAATTTCTATCATTTTTTTCTTTAATAATTCGGGCGTGAAGGGTTTTACCATATACCCGTTTACGCCGCTTTTAATCGCCGTCATAACATCATCTTCCATGCCTCGGGTGGTAATCATCAAAATGGGAACCGTTTTATATTTTTCCATTTTACGGATATGTTCCACCAGTTCCTGGCCATTCATTTCCGGCATATTCCAGTCGGTAAGAATCAAGTCAAACTCTTCCTTCTGAATTTTTTCCAAAGCATCCACACCGTTTTCCGCTTCGGTTGCATCTTTAATACCCAGTTTTTTTAAAGAATTGGCAATAATCCTGCGCATTGTTGGGGAATCTTCAACAAAAAGTATTTTTTTATCTTCCATAAACCTGCTCCTGACAGACTTTTCGAACATTAAAAGTTTATTTGTATTCCACTATACATATCGGTTGTTTTTCGTAATACTTCAGGACTTTTTGCAAGAAATATGCCATTTAAAAGTAACCGACGAAAGGTGTTTCATACGGATTCTGACAGGACAGAACAAAAACAGCCTGTTTAAATAAATGTATAATATGAAACATTTTTTCGGATACAAGGAAAATTTTTCCGCTTGGCTCAAATAAACAACTCCACCGTAGGTTAAAGACACCGATTGAACGGTGCAATGGAATATCCGGAATGGTTAGAATCTTTAGCACAATCCAAGAAAACAGATCGGGATGGCTTACAAACGGGTACCGTATTTACCATCTATCAATAGCTTTTCAGTTTTTCAATGCGCAACTTTCCACTGTTTTCTTCTACCCAAATTCGAACGCGGTTTAGATCTTCCTTTATTTGCCGCGTCTCATTTGCCGCAAAAATAACAGTTCCGGCAGACAACGTACCGGTTACGATGAGTTCTACAGGCATCCGCTCTCTGGATTGTTTTTCAAAAAAAGAGATACGCATTCTGTCCTGAGCAACAAGGTCCGCTTGTTTTTCGTACTTTTCGATACGTTCTTTTAAAAGCGTAACTCCGTTTACCATACTGGTAAAATAACGGTTTAATATCACATCGCCGGGAATCATTCGGGGTGAAATCCGTTTGAGTTTTGTCAATTGAATAAGGGAGGCGGATTTGTCACTAAGCAGTTTTTCTTTTAGAAAGGTAATGTCCGCTTCCATATCCTGAATCCGTTTTACATGTTGCGTGTATTTACTGTACAGGTCTTTGCTTATCGCATCATCGATAAAATATGAACCGAGATAGATACGGCTGGAATCGCTTATATCGTGCGCATATATTTTATTTCCCGCCCTTACTTCCGACGCTCTTATCTGTGGCGCCGCTGCCGAGTGCAGGCACTGAACATTACTGTTCTCAATCACCGTTTCCGAAATGACGTATTTTCCCGCCCGGATGGTATAATTTCGAACCGCCCGTGTAAACACCGATTGTCCGGCCTGAGCTACAGAGATATCCATTTTTCGCGGATTATCGAATCCCAGCCGGCATTGAATATTACCGCTGGCCTCTATTTTAGAAGAACGAATCATTCCCTGTACAAGTATATTTGAAACGGTTTCCACATCCGATTCACTACGGATATCGGCTTCGACTTTCAGCGCTGATTCGTAAAATATCCGGCCATGGGCTTTACCGGTGCTTTTAACCGAAGAAAGCGGATATACCGTCACCTCACCCATTGCGCTACGGCATGCGCATCCGTCAATCTCCGAGATAAGAGATGTTCCGTCTCTGTGCAGTTTTGTATTCTCAGCAGAAAGAAACGGAGAAGGATGGGTTTTTAATGCTTTGAGAATCTTTGACTTCCCGTCCGGATATTTCATTACCGTCTGCGGCGGTATGACCGTTTTAACAATGGTTTGCCCTTTTGATACAGGCTGAAGAAGATCCATCGGTTCGAAGACGCCGCTTTGCACCGCTTTAATTAAGGTTTCCGGAAGAATTTTCTTTTCAAATAAAAAGGCGACTTCTCCGGGGTCCTGTTCCGTATATCCTTCGGCCAGCGGTAGTTCGCCTGTTTCTCCGCTTTGCAACATGGAAATACAATGGTCTATGTATCCGCCTGTTATTCCGGCCCGCCTGAGTCCTTTTAACAATTCCGGTTTATATGTTTTTTCACCCCTGTATTCACCGCAAACCAATTTTCCGCCCATTAAAAAATGTAACTTAAGGGTTCCATTTTTTAACTCCACTGTATTAGTGCGCATCGGGGGCCTGCTTATTTAGTATAATCTTTAATGTTCTCAACCATTCGGTTATCTCTTTATCCATCTTCTTAAATTCCTGTAACCGGGCATAGTAATCGGTATTTTTATCGGCTATTTCTGTAATATTTATAACTTTGCTCAGATAAGTAAAAACTTCATTTAGCGGCAGCGGTTTTTTTATATGACCAAAATATGGAAATGCTTTAGCTTCTACAAAACGGGGATCGTATGTGCGGGAATATAAAAATACGATGGGAACGGATTCCTTTTCTCCCTGTTGAAAGGATTCGAATAATTTATCAATATGAACACTCCGCATTTCCACATTCGCAAAAACCATTAGTAGCTCTTTCGGATTAAGCGATTTAGCTCGAGATGGCCAGTTATGTACGACAACGGTTTCAATCCCCAAAGCCGCACAAAACATGGTTAAAGCGTTAACCGTATTAAACTCTCTGTCAATAACCAATATCTTTTTCATACTTTCTTTCTGCTTCGGTATATTGCAGTCGTCGGCAGAGATTGCCAATTATTAAGCAAAATTAATGGAACAGGCTGCCTTTCTTTGCAATTTCCGATAGATTAGCGTAAACTTCACGGGAGAATAATCGAATAAATTCTGCAAAAAAAGTGGTACGAAATATATAAACGGAGTTGTCGGCCAAACATGCAAAATGCACTTTTAACGATTTTGGAGCTCAGCGGCGATTGTATCATTCGGATTGATACTAAGAACAAGGTAAAACAGATTTCCGGGAATAACCGTTTTTCTAAAAACATCTCCATTGTTTCCGACGTTGTTTTTTATGATCAACTCCCCCCTGCGCTATCGGATCTGTTTAAAGAAAAAAACACTTCCAAAGGCAAACTTACCTTTTCCCTGCAAATAAAAGAATCGGCCTCGCCGGTTTTTTTTGACGCATATTTTGTTCCCGGCCGCGCCGAAAGCCTGATACTAATCCGCGAATCTGCCGACAAATCCAATCTGGAAATGGCCTTTCAACGTAGTGAAGCCAAATTTCGAATGGTGCTGGAAACAGCTGCTCAGGGAATCTTACTAATAAATATTCATGGACAGATTACCCTGGTTAATACAAAAGTCGGGCAACTTTTCGGATACAGCCGAGAGGAATTACTGGAAAGTCCCGTCGATATGCTGCTTCCGCTTATTTATCGGGACATGCATTCGCGCTACCGAAGTAATTACCTTACAAATCCCGGCATACGGAAAATGGCCGAGGGAAAAGACATTTTGGGAAGAAAAAAAGACGGCACTGAGTTTCCCGTTGAAGTGCACCTGACATCCATAGAGATGTTCGACGGACTCAATGTAATTGCTTTTATAACCGATATTTCCGAACAGAAGAAACTTCAGAATAAGATCAGACGAATGGAAAAACTGGAAGCTGTCGGGCAACTTGCCGGCGGAATTGCGCATGATTTTAACAATGTATTAGCCGGTGTTATCGGTTTAACGGAATTAGCTCTACGAAAACTGCCGGAAGACTCCGAAGCCCGGAAAAACCTGAATATGGTAATAGAAAAATCGCAGGGGGCCGCTCAGTTAGTAAAACAACTGCTTGCTTTTAGCCGGCAGCAGGTACTTAGTCCCAAACCGTTAAATTTAAACCTGATTATTAAAAACAGCCAAAAGCTCCTGCAGCGTTATCTCGGGGAAGATATTCATATAACCTTAAAACTAAGTGCCTGCTTAAAACGAATCAATGCCGATCCTTCCGCCTTGGATCAGATTATCACTAATTTATGTATCAATGCCCGCGATGCCATGCCGGACGGCGGAGACCTAACCATCTCCACTGAGAATGTAGATATTACTAACGAAAACGTTTCTCTCGAAAAGATTCCTCCGCAAATCGATTTTGTTAAACTTACCGTTTCCGATAGTGGAATTGGGATGCGCCGAGAAGTGCAAAAGCATATTTTTGAACCTTTTTTCAGCACAAAAGAATTTGGGCAGGGTACGGGTTTGGGATTGGCTACGGTTTACGGACTCGTTGAACAACACGATGGCGTAACGCAGTTTTTCAGCAATCCCGGCGAAGGCACATCCTTCTCTTTATATTTTCCGGCCATCCAAAAAGAGACCATGGCCAAACGCTCTGTTTCCGACTCCTCTCCTGTCCGGGGCGGCAGCGAGTCCGTTTTGATTATTGATGACGAAAAGGATATCATTCATACCGCGGCCGAAACACTGCGGCATCACGGGTATACAGTTTTTACGGCGGAAAACGGCGTAGAAGGCCTGACCGTATTTGAGAAAAATAAGGATACGATTGATCTGGTTATTTCGGATGTTATAATGCCAAAAATGGGCGGCGTCGAATTAAAAATGTTGATCCAAAATATAAATCCCGATATCCGGTTTATCCATATTAGCGCCTTTTCCAATAAAGCCGATCCTGATTTTTCCTATTTACAAAAACCTTTTCTGGCAAAACAACTGCTCAGAACTGTACGCGAGGTTTTAGACGCCGGGCCGGAATAACGATCATCGGTTTAAAGCAGACGTTTATTGATTAAAACGGCTCTATGCGAATCGTCTTTGTAAGCTCGAGTGGAGCGTGAAAAACCACAACCGTTTACCACCATGCCAGAAGCAGACAGTCCGAACCAATACCCATTTAAAATGCCCACCGATTTTTTTGTATTCTTTTAATATTTTTTGCCGACTTTAATTTTTGAGTCCAGTCTAAAAAGGCATAGCCACTGATTTCCACAGGAAGACACGGATTGTTTTTATTAAAATTACATTGAATAGATTCGTGGAATTCGTGGTTTTTATAGTGAACTCATTTTTTTAAAAGTACGACATAGTTGTTTCAAATCTGTTTTTAATCAGGCCTTGAAAGATTTTGGTCATTACATTTTTGCACTATAAAAGCCGCTGGCTTTACGAATGAAGGTGAATCTTTCTAATCTTGTATTAAAAGAATAATCGTCCTATCCGTAAGTCCGTGTAAATCCGCGGCTAAAAAAGAAACGGCTTACAAGCAAGTAGATATCATTAGTGTCCGGTTAAAAAATAACAAGTGTCTGGAGATTCTGTAATTCCAGGAAATTAAGGGAAATACGAATTAACAGGACTCGATTCGGAACCCACCCCCATCCCCCTCCCTTGAAGCGTCAAGAGAGGGGACGAGTCCCGTGAAATCGGGGCTCGGGGGAGAGTTTTTAAAATAATCTCTTTAACAGAGCAAATTTTCTAAATTAAACCGGACACTATTGAGTAGATATCTTGATTAATTGGGACCGCTCTGATTTTATCTCTATTTTAAACTGGCGCCTAACAGTTTCGTTTTTACCTATTTGGGGCCGCAAAATTTTCGCGAAGAACACGCATTATTATGCCGTCCCGTGTGAAGTAAGAAATATGTAACAATGACATAGTTTATTTATTAAGCTGCAATGCGAGTTTCTGAACGAGGATATTACTATGTTTTAGTTCTTCTTGCAGGCGTTTAATTTCATGCCTGTATTTTTTATTCTGAATGCGTCCCTCAAAGTACATGCGATAAAGGTTTCTTTTCTTATAAGCGCTTTGAAGAATTTCTTCTTCAGCCTCTTCCAGAATTCTTCTGTACGAAGCCAGATCTTTTTCTTCTTTCTCCTCAACAAAACCGGAATCCAGCACAAGGTGCGGAAGCGACGATAGGATATCATTAGCCGTACTTTGTTCGCATTCCACCAGCGCATTTAGCTGCTTTTTAAACAGCGCAATTGTCTGTGCCTTATTCCAGCCCCAGTAAATATCGGCAGCCAATCCTCCGAGATAAGCCGATTTTATCAACCGTTTTGCTTCGGCCGGGATATTTAGTCTCATCGCCTTTTCCACACCGTTTTTATATTCAACGGAAGCGCGTAACACGACAGGAAGTTCCCAGCGTTTTGCGATAAAGGCGCCTATCTTAATATGGTTGGTTCCCAAAAGAGCGTCTTCCACATCAACGATTTCCAGAGCAAATTTTTGCGCGGTTTGAATTAATCCCGCATATTTTTCCGGCAGATAACGTATTAGGATAAACATGCCCAAATTTTGTAATAAACCGGATAAAAAGACATCCGGATGCGCTTTATTTCCTTCGATCTGCGAAATAAAATCCGCAGCAATAGCGGCGGTAATGGAACGTTTGAATAAGTTTTCGTATTCCTTTGCCTGTTTTTTGGGAAAAATATCTAATAGTGAAAGGGTTATGGCTACATTACGGACCGCAAGTACGCCGAGGATGGAAACTGCCTGCTGGATATCTTTTACATTTGATGAGAATCCATAGTAGGCCGAATTTACAATTTTTAAAAAACGCAGCGAAAGAGCGGCGTCGCCCGAAACAACCCGGCTGATTTCTTTTATTGAAATATCCGGATCGAATGTAAGCTGTAAAATCTTTTGCGTAACAAGAGGAAGAGAGGGCAGATCGTCTGCTTCTAAAATTATTCGTTCGATAGTGGCATTAGAATTACTGTTATTACCCGCCTGTGGAATCGATTCATTTCTCATCCAACACTTCTTTTACTTTCTGAATAAGCGCTTTAGGTGAAAACGGTTTTTGAATATATGCCATTCCCGGCTCCAGCACTCCGTGTTTAATAATGGCATCGTCTGTATAGCCGGACATGTATAATGCGGTAATATTAGGATATGCTTCGTAGAGTGTTTCAATCATTTTACGGCCACTCATTTCCGGCATAATTACATCGGTAAGAACAAGATCAATTTTATCTTTATTTGATGAAAATACTTCTATGGCCTGTTTTCCATTTGCAGCTTCCAGTATTGTATACCCGCTGGAACGCAATGTATCACAAACCAATTCACGCACCATAAATTCGTCTTCAACAACTAAAATGGTTTCGCTTCCTTGCAAATCTTCGATGGCAGTCTCCGGTTTATCTTTTTTCTTCATTTTACTTTTTACCATTGGCAAATATATTTTAAACGTCGACCCTTTTCCCGGTTCGGAATAAACCCAAAGATGGCCACCGCTCTGCTTCACGATTCCGTATACCGTTGCCAGGCCAAGCCCGGTACCTTTAGATTTTTCTTTCGTCGTAAAAAACGGTTCAAACACCCGCTCTTTTGTCTCGCTGTCCATTCCCACACCATTGTCCGAGATAGCCAGCATCACATACATTCCTTTTCGTATTCCGCTGTGGTGGCGTTCGTATAAAGCGGCATCGAGCGATACGGCTTTTGTTTCGATTGTCAGCAATCCTCCGTCCGGCATGGCGTCGCGGGCATTTACGGCCAGATTCATTAAGACCTGTTCCATCTGTCCGCGGTCGGCTTTAATGGAGCCGATATCAGGGCTTAATACAGTGGTCAGTTCAATATCTTCTCCGATAAGACGCTTAAGCATCACACTCATTTCACTAACAAGCATATTCACATCTATCGTTTTGGGCTGCAATATCTGACGACGGCTAAAAGCCAGTAATTGGCTGGTAAGCGAAGTCGCCCGGTCGGCTGCTTTTTTAATCTGGCGAACAAAACTATAGGACGCATCATTTTCACTTATATTGGAAAACAGCAATTCCGTGTAGCCTTCAATTACAGTAAGCAGATTATTAAAATCATGCGCAATACCGCCGGCCAACTGACCAATCGCTTCCATTTTCTGCGACTGCCTTAGCTGATCTTCAAGCAGTTTTTTCTCTGTAATATCGCGGGCAACCCCAACGATTACAATGGGAACGCCGTCGTCACCCAAAACGGGAGAGGTACGAATATAAATTGAAAACTGCTCCCCACCTTTACGGGCAGCGGTAATTTCGCCTTCCCAGCTTCCTTTTAGTGTTTTTTCGATTATCGGTTTAAATATCTGACGCGGATTCTGAGAAGGATGGAATTTATTGATCGACTGGCCAATCAATTCTTCTTTGGGGTACCCGTATGTCTTAACAAAACTTTCATTTACAAAAATGATATTACCGCTTAAATCAAAAACACTTAAGCTCTCACTTACATTACGCAACGCATGGCTAAGCATGCTCAGCTCAATTTCCAGCCGTTTCTGAACCGTTGTATCAACGGCAGAACACAGAATAGCTTCTTTTCCATTCCATATACCCCGTTTTACTTTGGAGCGGGATGAGATATAACGCTGGTCTTTGCGTACTAACGGCAATTCAAAATCAACCGCTTTTGTAGCGGATAAACCGGCAATAATTTCTTCTATAAATGGTTTTTGATTGACTGGATAGAGATCGAATATGGTAAAGTTTTTAAATTCTTTTTCGGAATATCCTAGTAAGGCGGAAGAGTCGGAAGAAGCAAAAACAATAGCGCCGGATAGAGAAAAAACAAAGAAACAGCCCTCTTTCATTGCAAGAACGGACTGAAAATTTTGTTGTTCGTTAGCCTGTTTCCCGGTCGATTCCGGTCTTTTTGGGTCTGCCGGTATGTTACTGATTTCCGTTGCGGGAGACAGATTTTTTTAAACGCTATTTCTGCCATTCGGACTTTCTTTCCTGAATACTAACAGCCTAATAATTTGGTAATGCTATTAGCTTATCGACAACTTTATCGATAACTTCAGGATCGAAATAATAATTGGAAGCAATTTTCTCCTTTATGGCATCAATCTCTCCCTGGGAAATAGTGTCAGCCTGCTTTACCTCTTCCGTGTATTCTGCGGCTTGCATTTTCAATGTTAACAATTCGCGTCCTACTGAGGAAATTTCGGCTTTATCGGCGGAGGCGGATGGCTTTTTAATTCCGGCAGCTTTTTCATCTTTGCCTTCTCCGGAACCGGTCTTCCTGACCGTTCTGCTGTTTCCGGATTTGTTAAGCTCCGGCGGCATCCCTAAGATATTATTTATGGATCCCATTTTTCACTCCGTTTCCTTTAAGTTCCTTCTCTGCTATATTGGTCGTGGGATGGATAGATTACTTAAATAAATTAAAGAAAAAAAGCGCTGTTTCTTTGTGAATTAAGATAATAAGGAAGGATAGGTGGCTGTTTTATCAGGTGTTAAAGGGCGAGTTTAAAAAATTGGGCAGGTCTGTTAATTTGTCCACAATTTTATCAATCACGTCATCAGTAACAAAATATTTATTTTCTATTTTTTGTTTAAGCCGTTCAATATCGTTTTCCGAAAGAGATTCGCCCTGTTTCACTTCATCAAGATAGCGTTTCGCATCCCTGCGCAAGCTTAACAAATTACGGGCCGATTCGGAGATTTGGGCCTGGTCTTTACGACTTACTTCTGTTTTCGCAATTTTGCCGGTGGCCTGGTCATATTTTTTGGCGGTCGTCTTTTTTAATTCTTCATTACGGTTAATTTTACCGTTTGACGCCTGAATGGGTAAAAAATCATTGATACCGGCCATAACATCTACTCCTGAACAATATCCAGTGTTCTGGATGTTTGTCCTTTTTTGCCCATCTGTTTTCTGGTATATGCCGCTTCACCGGCAACTTCCGAATGTTCCTGTGCAATTTTCAGTTTACGCTGCTGCATATTTTCATAAATCCGTTCATCAATTTTTACCAACTTTTCAGCTGTTTTTGATATTTTTTTTATAATTTCTTCTGAAGCCGCATCTTCACCTTTTTTATTAATGGTTTTACGACGTTCTTCGAGCTGTTGAATTTTATCGATCCATTCCTGTCGGTATTTAACCATATCGGCTAATACGGATACCGGCAATGTGTTTATTTGTCTTACAAATTTCTGCGAAAATTGCAGGACGGCTGTGAAATATTCCAGCTCTTTATTTAAAATTTCCTGCAATTGGCTCGTATTGTTCGAAACAGTTTGAAACAATTTATCCGACCTCATCAAAAATTATTCCGGCAATTTCTTCCATTTTCCGGTTTAGTTCCAAGATTTCTTTTGCCGGTATCTGACGGATAACCTTTCCGGTATCCTTATCCGTTACAATAATTGTCACTTCATCATTATCAGAATTCACCGCAAACCCGACTTTTGTGCTAAATTTTTCAACATAGTCATTCATTTTATGAACGGCTGACTCTACCATTTTGGCAGAAGGTTCTTCACTGCTTTTTTCTTTTTCTTGCTTAACGTTTGGCTCAACACTTTTCCGGTTCAAACGTTCTTCTTCCATTTTAGTATTTGTTGAAGAACGAACCGGGGCCATTCGGACTGCTTCCGTTGCAGTCTGGATTCTTATCTCTTCCATGATTTACCTCCTCTTATTCATTCTTCCTTCCTAACTAAGGAAAGAATTAAAAAACTGCTGCTGTGCCTGAATTTGATACATGGTTTGCTGCAATGACGTGAACTGATCAAAGTACTGTTTTTCCTTTTTGTCCAGAACTTCATCCATATAAGCAATCCGATCATTCATGCTGGTGATTTGGGAATCGACCTGTTGCTTACTCGTGTTAATAGTCCCGCCGGCTGATACAAATTTATCAATATAATCCAGCAGTTTATTGGCAATTCCTTCATCCGTATTAAAAAGGTCCGACACATACAAAGCATTGTTTTCAAGCGCTGCCGTAAATTTATCGGCGTCTTTTACGGATAAAGTTCCATCTTCATCTGCTTCGATTCCGATATTATATAATAAAGTATAATCAGACGATGTTGTACCCGAAATACTCGCACCGACAATCCCCCGAAAATCACTGATAATCGAGCCATAAACGGTATCGTTTGTCAGTGCCCCACGCTCGTGCGTGACACTGTTTGTTTTTGTATTTTCCCGTAAAAATTTTATTGCACTATTGTATTTTTCGATGAATGCATCCACTTCTCCGCGCACGGCCGTTACATCACTCTGAATGGTTATGGTTTCCGTATCGACAAATGTATCCAGAAGTTTCAGTGTAACACCATCCAGGGCGTCATCCACAACATTTGCATCCCTGTAAAAAGTAAGCCCGTCCATTGTAAATTTGGAATTCAATTCACTATCCGTACGGCTGGTACCGACATTGGTGATATAGCCGCCGGACGTTCCGGATGACTGCGTAGAGGCATTTATATTTAATGTATCCAGTAAAGCGCTGCTACCAAATTCCATATGGTAAGTATAGCCGGTTTGCTCGCTGCTGAGCACTAAACGCGATTTTCCAATTTCTTCATTAACAACCGATGAATGAATCACTTCGTCACCGTCAATGAGCTCATCCGAAACAGCCTGGGACATAGCCGATGATATGGCATCTGAAATTCCGTCCAATATTTCCGCATCTGTTCCGCTAAATACCGATGCGGCAACGGTAACATCAATTTGTACCCGATTATCTGGATCCTCGTCGGTGGGATGTCCGACACTAATGGAAAAGGTTTGGTCGGTTGTAAATGCGCCAAAACTGGAACCGGCATCATCAAATTGGTTGGACACACGGGTATCGGCTTTTGCCAGACGCTCGATGGAAATGGAATGGTTGCCGGAAACAGCCGAACCCTGAGCCGTAATATCCACTTTGGCCGTATCACTTGA
Organism: Calditrichota bacterium; assembly: GCA_024278755.1. GTDB lineage: Bacteria > Calditrichota > Calditrichia > Calditrichales > Calditrichaceae > JANTFQ01. The sequence continues at coordinate 94,532 of JAJRSO010000012.1, forward strand.
AGAAGATGTTTTTGCAAAAAATGGATTAGTTATCGTATCTGTAAGGTAAGATAGTTTAGTTTTCAATGCTGAGAGAACGGAATCCAATTCGGAAAAAACTTTTTTCCTGTCATTCAGGGCTTCTTTCTGGCTAATCAGTTTATTGCGCGGAATCTGTTCCAGTTGCATATACTGATCGATCAGCTGATAAATTGAACCTTGTGAATTTATGGCTGAATAATCCATACGAACCTCTTATTCAATGAACTCCAAAAGCATTTGACCACGTTACCTTAAGTTCGGTGAAAATGGAGCCGGCTTGAGAAAATTTGTGATTGTTGATTAAATAGTTCAGATGACGGTAAATATTAAAAAATGTTTCCGATATTTTCTTTGCTTCTGCCGCATCAAAATTAAGGCTGTTAATCAGAGTTTGAACAGCCCTGCGCGCTTTTACACTGTTTTCCTGTTTGCAGGCAACTGCACCAAAATCATAAACATAAGCAATCAGCTGTTCCGGACTGGCGGTTAAAACCTTCTGTGTGAGATATGGATTTGTTTTAGTATTTTGCTGCTGTAACATTTGATAACTCCTTTTTATAGGAAAGGCGGGAACCGGGTTCCCGCCTGTTTATCTACTGCATGAGTCTGTTTATCTGAACAGTGACAGTATCTGTTGTGGCGCGCTGTTTGCCTGGCTTAATGACGAGAGCGATGTTTGCTGTAAGATTTGAAGTTTCATCACTTCCATCTGCTCCTTGGCAAAATCGGCGTCCTCAATGGTACTTCGTACCGCCTCCGTATTGGTAACCGAGTTCTCGAGGTTCGCCTGTTTCGACTGCAAACGTACTTTGTATTCGCCCACATCTTTCAGACGGTCGGACAATGTGTCAATCGCGGTGCTGATGGTAGTCATAGCCGCATTGGCGCTGGCCTGTGAGGAAAGATCGATGCTATTAATACCGAGGGCGGCAGAATCGGCATCGCCGAGAGCTACTGATAATGTTTCACCGGCTTGTTCACCGGTCTGGAATGTCGTGTCACTGTACGTACCGTCAATTAATGAAGTGCTGTTAAATGTGGTCATATTTACGATTTCATCCACTTCCGTAATCAAGGCCGTAACCTGGTCATCAATGGCCTGGCGCTGGGTGCCGTTTAAACTACCGTCGGCAGCCTGAGTGGCTTTTTCTTTTGCTGTCTGCAGAATGTCCATGATGTTAGAGTATCCGCCTTCGGCAACATCCAGAATGTTCTGCGCATTACTTACGTTGGAAAGCGCCTGGTCTAAACCGCGGCGACGGCTTTCCAGACCTCTGGCTAACATATAACCGGCCGGATCTTCTACCGGACTGTTAATACGTTTACCTGTTGAAAGTCGCAGCTGATGTGTTGCGATCTTGTCACTGATTTTACTCAGTGTGCTGATGTTCTGCATCGCCGGTACGTTTGCGGCAATCCTTGATAAATCTGCTCCCATTTGGAACCTCCTTATTGTGATTTTGACTTTCGTCCTGGAAACTTCAGTTCCTGTTTCCTTTTAATTATCTGTTCTACTTACTATGTCGGAGGGAGCAAACGGGATATTAAATTAAATATCCTTTTTTTTATAATCCGGATAATCTAAAAAAGAAATATGCGGGACCGTTTGGAAATAAATAATAAAAAAACCTGTCAGCCCTTGAAAGGCGGGAGTTTACGATAATCTTTTCCTAAAAGAATAATAATGGCGCCGGAAGAGGACTGGTCAGAATCCGTCCATTCATAGGATACATTTAACAATTTTTCCAGTTCCAGTATCTGTTTTTGTTTAGGCTGACTGCCGATGAGCTTTGTTTTAGGCACTTTCCAGAAGAAACGGCCGTTTAGTATATAGTTATCGGTTTTATCAACCCTAAACTCTTTTGCCGTTAGATAAGCCGCTAATTGTTTTGCTATTCCTTTGATTCCCGCTCCATTTAAGATAACTATATGCAGCTGGGAAAAAGAGGCAATGGCCGGTTCCTTTTTAACATTCAGTAATAATGAATCCTCAGGGAAATAGAACAAACCGTCATTAAGAACGGAAGTAGCTTCCTGAAACCGCCCTTCTTTAATGGCCGATTGCGCCTGACGATAAAAATTGTATTTTATTTGGTCAATCCGGCTAATTGACAAAGAATCACCGGGACTTAATTTTAGCACTTTCCGGTAAAGCTCAAGGGCATTATTTCCCGGCGGCGATACAAAGAGGCGCATTTTAAACTTTGTATCGGCCTCCTGACGAAAAGCGGAAATAATTTTCTGCTTAAAGAGAACCTGCTCCGATTCTGTCTGCTGATTTTCTACGGTACCTAGATGTTCCAGAAAAGCGGGTAGTTTGTAAACCAGCAATAGAGCCAAAAATACAACAATAATACTCCCGGTCATATATTTTAATGTGGGATTTAATGAAAAAAACCGAAAACGCCATTTTGTTTTTCTCTTTTTCTTTTTCTCTTTCTTCTCATCCGAAGGAATTGTTGTTTTTAATTCAGGTACGGAAGCGGGTTGTATTTTTCTTGGAGGCGCCGGCGTATGAATTTTTTCCAGCGCTGCTTTCATTTCAGCGCATTGCTGAAAACGATCCAGCGGATCTTTTGCCAACGCTTTTATGATAATTGCATTTAATTCCGGCTTGATATGAGAAACGGGCCGCGGTTTTTCCTGCAGGATCTGATGGTAAACGTCTCCGCTGAAAAAAGGCGGCTTGCCACCGAGCAAGTCGTACATGATTGCTGCCAGTGAATAAATATCCGAAGCGATGGAAATCTGTTTGCCCAACAATTGTTCCGGCGACATATACAATACGGTGGTTTGAGGAATGGTGTCCCAAACGAGGCTGGTAGACTCCCGTAACGTTTCGGAAATGCCGACGTCAATTAATTTTACTTTTCCGTCGGGTGTCAGTACGACATTTTGTGGTTTCAGATCCCGATGTATTACATTATTATTATGAGCATATTCCAAGGCTTCCAGAATCTGAATAGCCAGCCATTTAACGCTATTTTCCGATAGACGATTTTCTTCGGATGTTACTTTTTTTTGACGAAGATTTTTACCTTTTACGTATTCCAGCTCAAAATAGTGATACCGGCCTGTAGAGTGAAATTCATATAAACGGGCAATATGGGGATGGTTTAGCCAGCGGATAAGTTTTGCCTCGTCACGGATATTGGCCATTGCTTCCGCGTCATTGGAAATGGAGTCCGGCACAAAAAGCAGTATTTTTTTCTCATTGCTTTGCTGGTCAAATACCAGATAGGCAATTCCAAAACTACGTTTCACCGGATTGCTGATAATCTCGAACCGCTCATCAATTATTTGTCCGCTGCCAAACCGCATCAAATGTTCGTCATAAAAGTTTTTCATAGTCCTGCTGTACTAAGCTGTATTGTCTTCAAAGTATAAATTATAATTTATATTATCAAGAACCGTCCAATTTTAGATCGTTTAGACTGCATAGACTGCGTCAATACACTCCAAATATTTCAAACACTCTAAGTACTTTATAGTTTATTTCCCCTAAAGCGCAGGTCCCCTTCCCGGGCAGTGTAGCCTTCGCGGTCAGAATATTCCAGCAGCGGAATAATATATTTCCGGCTGCTCCCGGTAAAACGACGTACTTCGGCAATATCAAGTTCTTTTTGTTTTTCAAATTGTGCTTTTAAAAATACCAGAAATTCCGTAAAAACAGTCGTGTGCAGGTAGTAAACACCACCGATGGAAAGGAGGCTGTTCGCGCGAATTAAATCCTGAATCAATCCGTTCAGTTCATTTTTAGAAATTTCCAATTCTACTGCAAACTGAACTATATCCGGCGGAGCAAAACGTTGTTCTTTATAATGACGTTCAATTTTTTCTTTCAGTTCCAGCATCTTTTCTTTATGCTGTACAGAAGAAGGCATATACAAAAGCCCGTCATAAAAAAGTCTACCCGAATTGACGGCTTTCTGAAGCACATATTTTACAACCTGTTCCGAAATGGTTTCCGCTACGAACAGATTTTGTATTTCCTGGAAATTATAGCCTTTCAGCGCTTCGCCGTCTGCCGCAGCCTGCTCAATCTTTCGCACAATCATTTCTACCATCTTTTCTGCGTTCGTTACCAGCAGATATTTCTTGGTTTTCGCTAAATCTAACGAAGCGAGGATTTTTTGTTTTGCTAATTTATTCAGAATTTGCTCCACCTTCCCGGTTTCTTCAAAAAACAAAGCGGCGATTCTTTTCGCAGACCATATGCCATATTCCGAATGCTTTAACAACAACTTAATTTTGTCAGACAGAGAACCTTCTTTCAAAACCCCAAAATAGGTCTGCCAATCATCGTGCTTACGCTTTAATTTCGGCGGGTTAATCTGTAAAACGCCGCCCCCTGCCGTAGTAACCGCCGGTGAATAGCTGCGTAACAGAATCGCATCACCGGGCGCCGCCGCACAAGGTTCGGAAAGCTTTAAATGAATATGATAATTTTTTTCGGCCTCGAGATACGAGTCTTCCTCGAACCAGTTTATTTTCCCTTTAATCTCCGCAGCGCCGAGATGCACCCGTATTTCGGCCAATCGTTTCATTTTAAACTTAAATAACGCGGTTGTTTTAACGACGGCAAAGAGTTCTGTGCAGGATTCCAACGTTCCCGGCTTCACCAATACCTGTCCCCGGTGCAATTGCTGTTTATTAATACCGGATAAATTAATTGCCGCCCGCTGTCCCGTAACAATATGTGACGTTTCCTTTTGATGCACCTCCAGCCCGCGTACTTTTGTTTCTATTTTTTCCGGTAACACCTGCAAACGGCTCTCTATGGCAAGATCAGAAGACAGTACGGTTCCGGTGACAACGGCGCCAAAACCTTTGGCCGAAAAGCTGCGGTCAATGTTCAAACGGAATGGACGGGTACTTTTCTTTTCCGGAAGCGTCTCTATCATTTCTATAATGGTTTGACGCAATTTTTCGATACCGGAGCCATTGACTGACGAAACCGCAAGAAGCGGAACATCCTCAAATCCATTGGTATGCAGAAAACCTTGTACTTCATCCTGTACCAAGTCCAGCCAGTCCGGCTCAACCAAATCAATTTTATTCAATACGGCAATTCCGCGCCGCACATTGAAGAACTTAAGAATCTCCAGATGTTCGCGGGTTTGCGGCATAATCCCGTCATCGGCGGCAATGACCAGGATGAATAAATCCACCATACTGACACCGGCCGCCATATTACGGATAAATTTATCATGCCCGGGGACGTCAATAATGGTAACGGTATCTTTCCAGTAAGCAAATCCCAGATCAATGGTAATACCGCGTTCTTTTTCCTGGGGCAGTTGGTCTGTTTCAATTCCCGTTAACGCCCGGATAAGCGCTGTCTTGCCGTGATCGATATGGCCGGCCATTCCGATAATGGTGTGTTGTTTGTGCATTTCTGCTCCGTTTAGAACATCGCGTCCCATGGCGCCAGCATAACCGGCTTCTGCTTAAGAATATTTTTTATTTTTTGTGAGACATATTTCTTCCGAACCACCAGACGGAACATATAAGCCTCAAACCATTCATCGGTCATAATCAGGTAGCCTTCGTGGCCGGCTTTGGCGCCCCAGCTATTTTCCAGCAGCCATTTCGAAATTTTTCCGAAAGCGGTAGTATCGATTCCCATCAATGCCATTCCATGCGATGAGCCGCTGTCGAAGGTCAAAATACGCTCTTTTTTATTCATATTAAACGACACACCGAATACCGCAGCATAATCATATTGGTTCAAGGCCAGAATACCTTCGTCTTTATTTAACTGCTTGCCCACATCGCAGGAAAAATACATCGGATCGTCCGCTAAAATGGATTTCTTGGCAAATTGTTTGATTTCGGTCGAGGGTATATTTACAAAGGTCCAGTTGTGCCCGTCGTAGCGGTTCCGGTCGTATTTAATTTCATATAATTTATAGTATTCTTTGGACGGATCGTCCATCAGTTGGATATAGTCCTGAAGCGTCCCTTCGACAAATGCGGCATAAAAAGTAAGAGGCGTGTATTCTTTAAGCATGCTCAAGTTTCCGTCTTTGTCCTAATAGCGCCAGGAAAAGGTTTTGGGCGGCGGTCCGAGACTAATCACCAAAATCCGGTATATTTCGGCCAGCATTCTTAGTTTTTCTTTGCGCAGGGTTTTTAGTTTTTTGCCTCTGGCCGAAAGGCTACGCAGCTTTAATCCGTGCTCACGGAGTTTGCGTTTCAGAATCCGCTGCATAAGACGGGTATTCTCACTGTTAAATGATTCGGCCATGGCTTCTTTCGGGACTAAACCGTATTTGCCCACCAAATCGGTCATCATATTCCAAACCCCGCCATCACCGATGGGATTTTTAAACAGCCATTCCACTTCCCTATCCTTTAGCGGCTTCTTGCGACTGTCGATCACCGCTTCTAAAAAAAGGTTAGCCTTTTCAAACTGATCCCAGAAATATAGATAATTTTCCGAAAACTCAAATGATTTTAAATGATATTTTTGAATGATCCGCGGACGAATGGTATTAAGCGCGGTAAACAACCAGCAGCGACCGGAAGATTTTTGATTGGTAATGCCTTTGGTTTTAATTCTATGTGCAAAATGAAAATCCAAGCCCTGAACGGCCTCCCGGTTAAAGGCCAGTTTATTTATGGCATTCCCCGATACGGCATGCATCATTGCCCTGGTGTAGGTATCCATTTTTACGGACTTTTGGATTTGATTTAACTGCTCGATCGTAATGGCGCCGGGTTTATCTTTGGCTGTCAATAAACCGATGGTAATGATGAGTATGAATAGTATTTGTTTCCACATAAAATATCCTCCATAATAAAATGTAAAAGATACGGAAAAAAAGAATACATAGAAACAATTACAGAACAGATTTTTAAAGGAAAGAAAAAAGAGGGGCTAAAGCGGGTTCCATTCTTCTTTTAGCATACCCATCACATAAAAATCGCTGTAATGATTATTATGAAACATCGCCTGGCGCAGGGTCCCTTCCACCTGGAAACCGGCTTTTTTATAGGAATGAACCGCTGCTTTATTTTCCACACTTACATGCAGTTGAATGCGGTTTAAATTTAACGTCCCAAAGGCATAATCGGTCATCATCCGTGTGGTTTCGCTGCCGTATCCTTTGGACCAGTTTTCTTTTTCGGCTATGGCAATATAAAAAATCGCCATACGGCCAACCCAGTCGATGCGTAAAAACGAAGTGATTCCTATCGGCTTATCCGGTTCACGCGTTGCAATTGTAAACTGTATCGTATTGGAATCGGCCGCGCGTTTCCGAAGCACGGCGCGTTGCTCTTCCAATCCCGTAGGGAGAGCATAATAAAGTGTCTGACGAGGCTCAGGATGATTTTCGGAAAGGGCTACGATAGTTTCATCACCCTCTTCGACAGCCCGCAGATAGATTTTTTTTCCTATTAAAAAAGGATTGTGCATAATTTTAATTCGATTTTGTGCCTAAGAGACTGCTGGAACGATAGCCGTTTCCGTCGCTTGGCGGAGTCACTTTGATATTAATGTAAACCTGCGGAGCATCCAGGCTGTCACCGGGCGCCCAGGTAAAGCTAAAATCTGTCGTACCGGCTCCTTTGGCCTGGGTATCGTTTAAGCGCACACTCACATCGCCAAACAGATTACCGTCCGTCGCTTCCACACTGATTTGTGTTCCGCCGACCAGGGGATAACCGTAAATATCTGCAACGGAGTAGTCGAATTGTACGGGCGTATTTGAATCATTGTAAGTAAAGCCCGTAGGCGCTACACCGATTGGCGCGGTAATGTCGGTCAGCAAAAGATACGTTTCCGTTTCAATCGTATTTTGTGCCAGAGTATCGCTGTAAGTTTCGGCTTTGATATTGGCAAACGGGTTGGTGAGCGGATTGGGCGGCAGAGGAGAAGCGCTCATAAATTCTACGGTTGCTCTTCCCATTTCGTCGGTTACTGCCGAGCCTTCTACAATTCCGTAATCCGAATAAAAATAAACCGCTGTGCCAGGTGCGACGGGATTGCTAAACTTATCGCCCACAAAAGCCGTAACCGCATCCAGCAAACCATAATGGACCCGACCGGCAATGTTAATCTTATTCAGAGCAACGCTAAAATGTTCCGCATCGGGCAGACCGCCGTAAATGGCTACCCGTATGGGTAATGCCCTTACCGTTTCACCATTTATTTCAAACCTGGCTTCAAGCTGAACGGCGCCGGCCAGAATTCCGCTGTTTAAAAAGGTATACGCATATCCGTCCTGTGTTTCCATCGATTCAGGGAAGAGATATTCTCCGCCGTCGGGTCCGTTTAGAATGGAAAAATGAACGGTTACTTTATGCGTATCATCCACCGGAACACCCTTTGCATCGGTCACCAAAAAATTAATGGCGGCCGTTTCCGTTAATCCGGAACTTTGGATATATACATGGTTAACCGGTTTTCCCGCCACCTCAATATGGGCGGCATCATCACTTGCACTAAGCGTGTCAATGGGAATGATCACCGTATCCGACTGTTGTTTATGCAGGGTGATATCCGGTACGAGCACCGTTTCGCCCTTACGTGCAATGGCGGTAATTTCCTTCGGATCGAATCCTACTTTTCCGGCGGCAATCACCATTTCCTGCTCGTCGGCGTCCGGTTCGATTGTTAATTGATAGGCTCCCGCCGCATCGGTAACCGCCTGTGCATATACCGTTTTCGAATAGACTAGCGCCCCCTCTATCGGTATCACCTGGGTGTTTTCATCAATATAAAAAACCTTGCCCGAAAGAACCGCTTCATTAGAAACCTGATTTGTTTCGCATGAAAACAGAAGAGCCAACACAAACAGGCCGGATATATAGACTACTTTTTTCACGTTTCCTCCAATACTTATAATAGATCAATCGAGGCCATTTCCGGAGAGATTAGATTATTCTGCAGCAATTCATTCAGACTTTTCTGAAATGAACGCATTCCATAATCGGTCCCGGTTTGAATGACAGAATCGAGTTGAAATGTTTTACCTTCACGGATAAGATTGCGGGCCGCGTCCGTCGCCGCCAGAATTTCCAGCAGCGCAATGCGGTCTTTATGCATGGACATGGGGAGCAGGCGCTGAGCAATTACCGCAACGAGGCTGCTGGCAACAACCGTACGAATCTGCTGTTGCTGCTCGGACGGAAAGACATTGATAATTCGGTCTACCGTTTCGGCCGCGGAATTGGTATGCAGGGTCGATAAAACAAGGTGTCCTGTCTCTGCCGCGTGCAGAGCATTGGTAATGGTTTCCAAATCCCGCATTTCACCGACCAGAATCACATCCGGATCTTCCCTTAAACAACTGCGTAGTGCGGTGGCAAACGATTCGGTATGCGGGCCGACCTCCCTCTGATGAATCATGCTTAATTGTGGTTCGTGCAGATATTCAATGGGATCTTCGATGGTGATAATATGCTCTCTGCGCGAATAGTTGATTTCATTAATCATGGCCGCCAGAGTCGTGGATTTTCCGGAGCCGGTTGGGCCGGTCAGTAAAACAAGCCCTTTTTTCTTGCGTACAAAATCCTTTAAAATCGAGGGCATGCGCAGCTCATCAAGTGTGCGTATCTGCTGGGGAATCAGCCGGAAGGCGGCGCTTAAGCCATGCAGATGTTTATATACATTCACACGAAATCGTGAGACGCCCGGCATATTAACGGCAAAATCAAGTTCCTGATTCGTTTTTAACATTTCATGCTGCGTACTGTCCAGATGGCCAAGTAAAAAGTTTTTTAACTCTTCGGTAGTCACCGGATGGGTATCCACTTTTTTTAATTCCCCCACAATTCTCAAAACAGGCGGCATACCGGTTGTAAAATGGACGTCCGATGCATTATTTTTTGCAGCAAAGCGTAGCGTATCTTCAGAAAAATTACTCACCTTATTTCACATTCCTTTTCATTTTTCCGGGATCAAATATTTTGGTTGTTATAAAAATAATCAGGTCGCTTTTTTCGACCTTCATATCCGTATGTTTAAAAAGATACCCTAAAATCGGAATATCGCCCAGCAACCAGACCTTACTTACATTTTCGGTTTTTGTCTCTTTTATCAGTCCGCCGATCACCAGGGTTTCGCCGTCTTTTACAATAACCGTTGACTGCACTTCTCTTTTGGACGTAATCGGCTGCGGCGCATCGGGTGTGCCCGTATAGCCAATGATCTCCTCCAGAATTGGATGGACATCCAGCGTAATATCCCCATTGTTTCCGATATGTGGCGTTACTTCGAGGGTCATGTTTACTTCTTTTTCCTTATAAGAAATCAAATCGCCCGAAATACCGCGGGAGACTTCCGGCACAGGAATGGACTGCCCGATGCGGATTAAGGCTTTTTTATTATCCAGCGTCGTTACCGATGGTTTGGAAACAAGGCGGGAGTTGGCGTCCTGGGCTAAAATATCCAGCGTTGCTCTTAAACCCTCAAGAGTCAAGACACCAAGATTTAAGTTGTTTACAGAATTGGGCAGTTCGTACCAGGCCGATAATATTGTTGGCGCCTGTCCCCCGCCGCCGGACTGGTTGGTTTTGGTAATGGGGGCGGAGGTTTCCGCACCCATAGTTTTTACGGTCACGCTCGTCGGCAGATCCAAACCGACCCGTTTTTCATCACGTATCATTTTTTCGACCAGACGAACCTCAATCTGTAACGTTTGAACCGGAACATCCATTTTTTTGATCACTTCATCCATACGCTGTATATTTTCCCAGAAATCGGTAACCACCAGAATATGCGAACGATTCAGCTTTTCATTTTCTTCTTTTTCCGAAAGCAAGGCTTCAATTTTCCCCTTTGCCGAGAGCATGGGAATCAGCGAGTTTTTTAAACTGTACCCATCGATATACTTCAGATTAAAAACCCGTGTTTCCAACTCGCCGTTTACATCCATTTTTAAAGGTTTTACAAACAGGACATCGTTGCCTATAATGTAGTGATAACCCTGAGACTTAAGAATTGCATTCAGCGCACTGCCAAGCTCCACATTGGTAAGCTGAATGGTTACTCTTCCGGAGGCGTCTCCTCCGACAATAATATTTAGATTGTATTGGTTGGACAAAACCCGGATTATTCGTTCCAGCGGTGTATTGACAAAATTGGTCGATACTTTTTGTTTTAAAACTTTAGAAATATCCAGGGAAAAGGCGGCGGTCTGCAAGATTAAAAGCAAACCAAGAACCGGTAAAAACGTTTTCTTTATCATCAGGAACTCCTCAATATGTATCCAGCTTTAACACTATCTTGTTTTTTCCGTCGCTAAGCGTTACCTGCTTTTTTTCAATTTTCTGTAGTGTGTAACCGGAGATAATATCTCCAATTTTGACAACTTTATCGTTTATCAGAGCAACAGAATTATTATCTTTCATACTGACCGCATAAAGGAATAGCTTTATTTTTCTTTTCTGCACACTCCTTTTAACCGTTTTTTTCCGTTCCACTTTTTTATAAAACGGATTGCGTCCCCATTTTTCCAGATATTTCTGTCTATTCTGTTCTGGCTGTTCTGCCGTTTTATTCTTATCTTTTTCGTTGTTTTTATTACGAACAACCGTTTTTTTTCCACTGTAAAAACCGGCATACGTATCCCAGTTGGAAACCACATCATATACAAAGTATATTAATACAAAACCTAAAAGGATAAGTAGTCTTTTTTGGCTTTTTGTAAGTTCCATCAAATCCTCTTCTATTCATTCCAAGTGTAAAGAGACGCAGTAAAGGTTGTAACCAGTTCATTCCCGTCAGGCTCCACCCGTTCAATGTTTATTTCTTCCGGGATCAGGTAAAACGGAAGTTTGTACCAGTCTTCCATAAATTTTCCGGCATCGAGATAGTCTCCGTAAACCGAAATTTCGATTGGCAGCGAAACAATTTTATCATTGGGATCGGTGGCAAAATAGGTTGCCAGCGCGGGCGAGAAATCCATCAGTTTTAAATTATATTCACCGGCAAATTTTTTAAGTTTATGGGTCACATCCGACAATTCATTTTTGCTAACAAAACGGGTGCGTTCCTGGATTAACCGCTTTTGATCTTCTTCGTATTTTTTTTGAATATTTGTATAATCGGCCTGGGCATGACGCGCGTTTTGCAGTTTTGCTTTAACGATGGCCATTTCCTGGTTAATCTTTTTCAGTTCACTGGTATTGGCATAATCAATGAAAATATACCAGGATACAAAGATGATGACGACCAGCGATAAAAGCCCGATAAAAAGTTTACGTTCCAAAATGAATCCTCATTAAAACTATAAAAATACACGTATCCCGAAGCGGGTTATCTTCTTCTCCGGATCTTTTAATTTATTTAGCAGTTCGATATGCTTAAAATATTTTAAATCGATCAGATGATTTACAAAATTAATCAGCGTAACATCGGCCATCAGCGGGTCGATTGTAATAATTCCGTTTATGTCCAATTGATATTTATACTCATTTTTAAATTTCTTTTTATCCGTCCCCGTATTAATCTGAATAAAATTCAGTTTGTCAAGCCGAATGGTGGGCGGTACTTCATTACTGAACAGGCGTAAAATATCCACGACCGGAGGGCGCTGCTGGATATAGCTTTTTAGTTCATTATTCTTTTTATTGACGTCGCCAATGAGTTGCTGGATTTCGCGATATTTCCCCTCCACCGGGTTTAACGCTTCATATTCCTGATGATAACTGCGAATCAAAGCCTTCTTTTGCGCAATCAGTTTATACTGCCCATTCCATAAAAAGCCTAATACAACGAGTAAAAGCGCTAATAACGTACTTAATCCCATATTCAGTTTTTTAAACAGGAATTTTGTTTTATACTGCTGCGGTAAAATATTGGCAGCATTGGAATCCTGCAAAGTCGTACCAAGGGTTGAAAAGTATTCGCCAAATTCGATGGTGCGGTTGGGACGATCTTCAAACTGCGGGGTTAGAATAAATAGAGGAATATTAAGCCGGGATTTTAAATAGGGCAACAGGCTCTCTTTACGAATACCATAGCCGGTAACAAAAATTCGCTCGATATACTGCTGTACATTTTTCCCCTGAAAAAAGGCCAACGAACGTAAAATTTCGGAAAAGAAGGTATGCAGCACAGGGTTCTGTTTGTTCTTAAGATCTTTTATTCTGCTCAATAAACGGCTACGAACTTCGTCCGGCTTATCGGCCGAAAGGTCTTCGTTTACGCCTTTATTTCCGGCTCTGATCTCGTTGGTATCTGTGGGGTTGGAATGAATGGTGACTTCCAGATTACGCGAACCGATACTGACATTTCGGATAAATTCCACATCGCCGTTCTTGATGAAACACATCTGCGTTAGATCGTAACCAATGTCTATCAATAAATCTCTTCCCGGTCGGAATATCATACGCCGGTAAGCGGCCTGAATAGCGGAAGGCCTTGGAATAATACTGGATAATTCAATTCCTGCATTCTCAAACACCCGTAAATAGCTGGTTACAACCTCTTCCGGGGCGGCAAGTACCGAGATTCTTAGTTTTTCCAGCACTTCGTCTTCAAAGGTCTCGATAATTTCATAGGTCCAAATGGTCTTTTCATCGAAATTCTGCAAATCATTTTCGTTCTTATGAAAAATGGCCTGTTTCAAATCGGCTTCTTTTTTCATTTTCGGAAAAACAACATGGCGGGAACTGATTTCCGGGCTAAAAATACTGGCATGTGTTTCCATGCCTTTTTTATATACTTTCGATTTAACATTTTCCAGAGCAATCTGCAACGCTTTACTGCGGTCTTTCTCTTCCGAGGGAAATTGCTGATAGCCCCAGTCCAGAACCTGAACTTCCGTTTTGGTCTTTTTAACCAACACATAGCGTACTTTATCGGCATCGATATCCAGGCCCAAACTTTTACGAGCGCTTAGCTTTTGAATAAACGGCATATCCGTATAAAACTGGTCGTTAAGATAGAGCCGTGCCGGCGCGGATTTTTCGGGCGCCGCATTTACTTTCTTCCCGGAAACAGATTTTTTGAAAGACCCGGAAGACTCCTGTTTTATTTTTTTTGTCTTTGGCTTATTTGTTTTAGGAGCCAAGTCTCTTTCAGGAGCTACAGTCTTTTTCGAATTTTCAGAAGTTTCGCGTTTCATCTCTGCCATATCGTTAAATTAAGATTCCGTTAAAGTAAAACCGTTAATGTTGTCTGTTCCAGCGGCTATTAAAAACAACCAGCGGACCGCCGTTAACCGAGTGTTGCATAAACCCGTTAATACGTGTTCTATTATAATGAACCAGTGTGTTTTTAAGTATTCCCCAAAAATAACTTCTTCCGGATACGTTTCCATTGACAATCAGGCCTCCGTCAATGTAGTATAAGCGCCAACTTCCTAATGCACTAAAGGAACCAGGATTCGGTTGATAAAAAAGGCCATTGTAAAAGGAAAGCAGAGTCGAATTCAGCGTAATATTTCTTCCGGCCACAAAGGTGCCGATTACGCCTGAAAGAAAAATAAAGTTATAGTTATTAATTAATAAATCATTTTCAACAAAGGCAAGATCGTTTACAAATGTAAAAGGCGAGTTAATCGTTAAATTCCCCGGGAAATAATGCAGGGGTCTGGCGCGCTCACGTAACTCTTCTAATTCAAATTTAGGCATATGGGTAGCATGGCTTTTTTTCCCTAAGCCGCCGCCGCTAACCCTTACATTACTGATACTACCTGTGCTGTAAATAGCATAATTGGAAACATCAATATAGTTAATTCCTTTGGTAACTGTTTGCGAAAAATTTGCTGTTCGCCCGATTGATGTTATAACCAGGCTATCCTGCCCGATAAGGGAAAGTGTTATTTCCGCTTCGGTTCCCCCGCCGGCTTGCATGGTTTCGTTGTAACCATGCAAGCCGCCAAGACTGGCATTTGCCACCGCATATTCCATAACGCCCCGTAGTGCATATTCAACACCCGATTCCGCCGCATAAAGGGCTCGCGGACGGGCAAGATTAACGCTTTGCATCTTATAATCGGCAATAACCATGGTGGTAATGGCAGCGCCCATTATGCCCAGAAACAGGATAAAAAAGAGAATATTCAGCAGCATCATACCGCGTTCGTCTTTTATCGGTTTAATTGCGAACATAAAACTGCTCCGTTAATCTGAAGTTGTCGGAATCGACCGTCCTGCTTAAATCCACTTCGATAAATTTTATATCGGTTTTTGTCGCTGTGGGCGATAAATTTGAATCCAGGAAACGAAAGGGCGCCACCGATAACTGGTCCACCAAATCCCTCCAGGTTCCTGAATTTATTTTTTTCTGGAGCACCCCGGAAGCGTTTCTGCGGTAATAAATTGTATTATGGCTAAGGGTCTGAAATGTCAAATTATCTGTTTTAGCGCCGCCAGCGGAAACGGCAATGAGTAATTCCGGTTTTATCATCTGGCAATCGTTTTTTAACTGCTGCATGGCTTTGCGCACGTCCCAGCGCTGGATAGTATTGGAATTGACCATGTTAAATGTATTGGCATTAAGCGCAATCACACCGTATCCGACCAGCGTTAAAATTCCCATGATAACAATGGATACTGTCAACTCCATCAGGGTAAAACCGGCTTCTCTGTTTTGCGCTGCCATCATACATCATTCCATATAATATTTTGTAAGACGTACGTTTAGTGTATAACTGTTGCTAATGCGTGGATTTGTAACGGCAACCGCTACTTCCCATGCGTTCAGGGCGGCATTCCCCCAATTAGTAATCGCTGTCACGGTAACGGTGCGATGATAATCATCGGCTAAGCTTTCATCTACTTCAAATTGGGTTGGATCCTGGTACCATGTCCAGTCGGTTTCTTTTTTTGCAATAATCTCTTCCATCTTATTTTGTGCCAAAGCGGCCATCTGGTCCAAAACGGCGCCGTCCGATGCCTTGGCAGACAACGAAGCGTACAAAGAAAAAATAGCCGGTAAAGCGACCCCGATGATCACGATGGCTACAATAAGCTCAATAAGCGTAAAACCCTGTTCAGTCGCAATAAATATGTTTCGTTTTGTTACGGCTTTCATCGCTTTTTCCATTTATAAACCGACTTGTTTTAACTTTTAGCGCACGAGCAGTATCCCGTTTACAACGCTAACCGCGTAATCCATTCCATTCTGCTTGACAGGCGTATTTCCATCCGAAAAGAAAGAATTCGAATTGCCATTGTACTGATTTACCGCATCTGCAAGGGTATAGGTAATGTCGTCCGTTACATGTTCAGTAAAATACAGGAGAATTGCCGCTTCTACTGCTTTTCTGTTTTCCGTATCAGCCGAGTTTTTAACAGACACCGTTAAGTCCAGATATTTCGGAATCGCAATGAGTGCAATAATACCCAATATTACAATAACAACAACTAATTCGATTAATGTAAAGCCATTTTCATCTGTTTTGTTTATATTTCCATAAACGGCTATTTTCATTATTTATCCGGATTTGGGAATAAATAAAATGGGCCAAACCTAATCTCAAAACAAGCGGCGCCCGAAGACGCCGCTCATTTTGACTAAATTCAATTGACGACAAGGGCGCCACCTACCACACTAACCGAGAAATCCGTTCCATCCGATTTGGTCGGTGTATTTCCGTCCGAAAAGAAGGCGTCCGAATCGGTATTGTATTGATCAACCGCATCGGACAACGTATAGGTATTGTCACTGGCTACCTGCTGGGCAAAATACATCATAACAGCCGCTTCAATTGCACGCTGGTTTGCAGTATCGGCAGCATCGTTTGCGCTGGATGTTAAATCCATATACTTGGGTACCGCAATGGCTGCCAAAATACCAAGAATTACGATGACAACTACCAGTTCAATCAACGTAAAACCTTTTTCATTCCTGTACATCTTCATTGTTTCCTCCTGTTGTGTGTTTGGTTGGTAACTATTACATCATATCCATCATGTCCCACATGGGCATAAACATAGCCAGAGCCAAAAGAAGAATCATTCCTCCCATGATAACCGTAACGATCGGCTCTATCAGCGAAGTCATATTTGCAACCGTATCCGACACT
This sequence comes from Calditrichota bacterium, assembly GCA_024278755.1. Classification (GTDB taxonomy): domain Bacteria; phylum Calditrichota; class Calditrichia; order Calditrichales; family Calditrichaceae; genus JANTFQ01. The sequence goes on from JAJRSO010000012.1 coordinate 111,541, forward strand.
TCCCGATTATAATATTCCGAGACACTATACAGCATTTCATCCAGACTTCCCGATTTCTCTCCGATTGAAATCATTTCTATTAGCAAAGAAGTAAAATAAGGGCTTTGCGCAATGGAGTCCGCGATTTTTTCTCCTTTACTTATTTTGTCGGCGACTATGCCCAATTCTTTATTATAAACCGTATTATCCATCGTCTGCTGCATAATTTCGAAAGCCCGGGTGATATTAATGCCGGTTTTGTTCATTGTATAAAATAATTTTGCGAAACGCGAAACATTCACTTTTTTAATAAACTCTCCCATTATAGGAAGTTTTAATAATAAATAATCCAGCTTGTATTTCCCCTGTGGCGTACGGACAGCCAGCACAACCGCCGTAATCAGGGCAGCAATCAGTACAAGCATCAGCAAACCGTAGTCGGTAAACAAATAGTACATACCCATTAATATTTTAGTCGGTAAAGGCAGTTCATTACCGGTGGATTGAAACATCGGAATAAAGTTCGGAATTACGGTTGTCGTAAAGACGACGAAAGCGCCGATAATCCCGATAAATACAAACATGGGATACCGGAAGGCTTTCTTTACATCTTTGCGCATTTGACTGTCACTGGCCATAAAATCATGCACGTACAACAGTGTTTCTTCCAGAGTTCCGCTTATTTCGCCAATCCTGACAGAATTAATATAAATGGATGGGAACACTTTAGGGAATTGCGATAAAGCATCAGAAAACTTACTGCCACCTTCAATATCGGTTTGGATGGATTCGATAATCGTTTTAAATCCTTCGTCCGGCGTTTGTTCTTTTAAGGCACGTAAACTGGCGATTATGGGAACGCCGGCTTTAAGCAACGTGTAAAGCTGCTTGGTAAAGTGCAATACAATGTTTTCTTTAACCGTTAATTTAAATTGATCTGTTTTTTTCCCGGACTTCACTTCCTGAACGGATATAACCACCATTTTCATATCCTGAAGCTGACGCTTTACATCTTTTACATCCGGCGCCATCAGCACACTTTCGATGGTGGTTCCTTCGGGGTTGATCGCTTTATATTTAAAGTTGGGCATTGCTCTACCTATTTACGTTAGCAACGAAATATAAAAATCAAATAGTTCTTTTTGCCATAGTACCAGAAAAAAGACGCCCAGAGAAAAAAAGGGGCCCATCGGTATATAATTATTTATCGGTTGTTTTTTTAATAGTTTTAATAAAATAAAATACAGAGCCGCAAAAACATAACCGGCATAAAGACTCACCAATACCAATTTCCAGCCCAGCAATAACCCCAGCACTGCGGCAAATTTAACGTCCCCCATTCCCATGCTTTCCTTTTTAAAATACCAGCGGCCAAACAAGGCGAATAACAACAGTAGCCCACCACCGGCCAGAGCGCCCGTCAAGGCCTCGTTCCAGGGAATTATATGCAGCCACCCGTTAAGAGCCACCCCTCCGACTGCCAGAAAAAGCAGTGTTTTATTTTTAATGAATTGTGTATCCATATCAATAAAAGAGAGTACAAGTAATGTATAGAAGAGAAAAAGATAAAAAATGATTTTGGGAGAGAATCCAAAATTTAAATACAAAACAACCGAAAGCAGAGCGCTTAACAACTCAATCCCCGGGTAACGCAGTGAAACAGCGGCCCCGCAAAAAGCACATTTCCCTTTTAAAAACAGATATGAAAGAACGGGAATATTATGATAAAATTTAAGGGGAGCATTGCAGTGTGGGCAGTGTGAACCAGGGAAAATAAGAGATTCGTTTTTCGGTAAACGGTAAATACAAACATTTAAAAAACTACCGATTACCGTTCCGCCGATGAAAAATATCAACATAATCGGCATTGTCATATTAATTTAAAATCCACCGGGTCCACTTCCTCGTGCGCGATGGTCTCCTGCGGCTTTTGTATTGGCATATTTCCTTTGCGTCCCAATACCTTTTTAACTCTGGCAATTAGGATTTCCCGCTTTATCGGTTTTGTTAAATAATCATCGCCGCCAAGCTCAAGACTTTTTACCTCACTCTCAGGCGTCTTCATTCCGGTTAAAATTATTACCGGGACATTCATCGTTTCCGGCTCGGCCCGTAAATGCTGTAATAATTCATACCCGTCCATTCGGGGCATCATAATATCGAGTAAGATAACATCGGGCGTTTTCTTTTTAATTTTTTCCAGCGCGTCTACACCGTCCTGTGCCTCTTCCACTTTCCAGTCGGTATATTTTTCCACCATAACCCGTAGCATTTTTCGGGAAACTTCATAATCTTCCACAATCATAACCCGAATATTTTCTCCTGCCTCTCCACCGCCAAAAACAGGAACTTCCGCTGATTCGGAGGGATGCGGCGAATTTTCTTGTGACATGGGGGCAGTTTTCTTCTCTTCCTTGTTTTTCGACGAATCGGGATTGATGGTTCTCAAAACTTCATTGTAATCCGTTATTCCCTCTCCTAGCAACGAAATTGCATTTTCGAAAAGGTTCTGGAATCCATTCTTTTTTGCCAGGTTACGGAGTTCAACCAGAGGGGCGCCGGCATTTATTTTTTCTTTAATGGCCATATCCAAAATAAGAATTTCATATATTCCCACCCGTCCTTTGTAACCGGTAAACCCACACTCCTGACACCCCTTCGCTTCATATATTTCACCCGATGCCGAGGTCTGATTCATAAAAAATGAAAGTTTTGGATCAACATTTTCTTCTTTCACTTTTACTTTACAATGCGGACATAAACGACGCAGCAAACGCTGAGCAATGACGGCCTGCAGTGATTCGGTAATCTTAAATTTATCAATCCCCATATCCCGAAGCCGCGAAATGGTGGCGAAGGTGTCGTTGGTATGCAGAGTACTTAAAACAAGGTGGCCGGTTTGCGCAGCCTGAATGGCAATTTCCGCCGTTTCTCCATCCCGGATTTCGCCCACTAAAATCACATCCGGATCCTGCCGCAGGAAAGAGCGTAGAGCGCTGGCAAAGGTAACGCCTGCTTTTTTATTTACCTGCACCTGGTTGATGCCATCCATATTATATTCGATGGGATCTTCAATGGTCAATATATTGTTTGCGGTAGATTTAATACTGTTAATGGCAGCGTACAATGTGGTACTTTTGCCGGAACCTGTGGGACCTGTTACCAAAACCATACCCTCTTTAAAATCAAAGCATTTTTTTAACAGCGTATAATTATTTCCGCGGACACCCATTTTTTCGAAGGAGACGGCCGCATTTTTTTTATCTAAAATTCGTATAACTATTTTTTCACCGTAATTAGTGGGCAAAACGGAAACACGTAAATCGACATCTCTGTCGTTTACAAAGATCTTTGCCTTGCCATCCTGCGGCTTACGGGTTTCTGCAATATTGAGATCCGAAATAATCTTTATGCGGCTAACCAGGCTGGGATAAACGGTTTTAGGTACCTGCATTAAATTCCGCAAGACACCGTCAATTCTGATACGTACATGCGCTATGGTTTCTTCCGGCTCGATGTGAATATCGCTGGCCGAATCGTCTACGGCATCGGCAAAGATCTGGTTTACCAGTTTTACCACAGGGGCAGGATTTCGTTCTGTTTCTTAACGGGATACCCGAACCGTGGAACGCTTTGCACTCTTTCCAACAAGAGAATCAATTAGTTTATCCGGAGAATAATAGGCGCTGATGGCCTGTTCAATTTGATTTCTGAAGGCAAAATATGTTTTTACATACTTACCGGTAATATTTTCTATTTCCTGTTCAGCTGTCAGATTAGACGGACTAAAACTGGCAACATAAATTTCATTTCCGTTGATTTCGATTGGAACAAACAGGTACTTGCGGCATAAATCTTCGGAGAACATTTTGAGAAGCGCCGGGTCTATCTCAACCTTATCCAGGTCCACTCGTTTTATTTTCAGAGCGCTTTCCACAAACTCGGCGATATCGTCTGCCGTCAGATATTTATTTTCAACCAAAACATCAAAAAGATAACGCCTATCAGAAAATCGTTGGGCCAGTTCCTGATATAGCCCCTCGTCGATTATCTGATAATATAACAATGCCTGTGTCAGCCAGTCATCCTTAAAAATACCTTTAGCGCCATATTTCATTATGTATTATCACCGTTTGTTTTTCCTGTATAATCGTAGTACAATGACCAAACATTAATCTTTTTTTAATAAAACCAATTCGGTATAAAGCCCTCAACAACGCCGTTTGCATAAAAAAAGAAATCGTTCCGAAGAATGGAGGAGTATACTGTTTTAAAGAGGATTATTTTTATTTAGCTTCTTGCAACTCTGCCTTATAGCTGCATCTTTAGGTTATCCGTTTTCCCGCTGAAGGTCTGTCAGCGCATTGGCAATACGCGCAATTCCTTCTTTTATTATGGCCATTGAGGTGGAATACGAAATCCGTATAAATCCCTCGGCGCCAAAACCGGAACCGGGCACGACAACCGTTTGCGCGGCGTCCAAAAGGAAAGCCGCAAAATCTTTTGAATTGTTAATTACCGCTCCCTTATATTTTTTGCCAAAGAAGGCGGAGATATTCGGGAACACATAAAAAGCGCCCTGAGGAACGGCGCAGGAAAGGTGCGGAAGGTTGTTTAATTTTTTTACAATAAAATCCCGACGGCGTTGAAATTCGACTACCATCTTCTTCATTTCTTCCTGAGGCCCGTTTAGCGCGGCAATGGCGGCATATTGCGATATGGTGGAAGCCGCAGAGGTGGAATGGCTTTGCAGTTTTGCCGCCGCTTCTATTATTTCCTGCGGACCGGCGGCATAGCCGATGCGCCAACCGGTCATGGCAAACGCTTTGGATAGGCCGTTAATGATGACCGCCCGTTTTTCTGCGGATGAAACAACTTGCGCAAAACTGCGAAATTCTATCTGGTCAAAGAGTAATTTTTCATAAATTTCATCGCTAATAATCAAAATATTTGTATCGTGCAGTACATCGGCTAACTGTTGTAATTGACCTTCCGAATAGGCCGCTCCGGTGGGATTTACCGGATTACAAAAGACAAACGCTTTTGTTTTTGATGAAATTTTACTTTTTAATTGTTGCGCGGTTATATGGAACCCGTTGGTTTCATGTGCTTCGACAATCACCGGAACGCCTTCGGCAAGACGGACAATTTCGGGATAGGAGCCCCAGTAAGGCGACGGAATGATCACCTCGTCCCCTTGTTCGATTACGGACATCATTACATTATAAAAAGCGTGTTTGGCGCCGGATGAAATAAGAATTTGCTGTGGCGAATAGGATAAATTGTTTTCCCCTTTCAGTTTTTTACAGACCGCGCGGCGCAACTCAAACATACCGGCATTAGCCGTGTATTTTGTTCGATCCTGCCCCAGCGCATTAATAGCCGCCTGTTTAATATGTGCCGGTGTGGGAAAATCCGGTTCTCCCACACTAAAATCAACCATATCCTGCCCGGCTTCTTTTAAAGCAATGGCTTTGGCCGCAAGTTCAACCGTAGGAGAGGTTTGTATTGTTTGTATTCGTTCAGAAATCATCGGGTGCCGTCTTCAGGTTCAACTAAAGACCTAATTTGTAGTTTACAGTCAAATAAGTCAATAAAATATCTCCGTGGAAAACCCGCTCTCATCCCGACCTATTTTACAGATAAAGCATCCAGCGAGATGATAAAACAGGTCCCGCCCGTGGGATTGTCTTGAATACTAATGGCGCCTCCCATGGCGGTGACAATGGATTGAACAAGCGGCAAACCGAGGCCAAACCCCGAAGGTGTTTTACTTTTACCGTCATCAAAGCGATAAAAGCGTTCAAAGATTTTCTCTTTTTGTTCAGCTGGGATTCCATAGCCCTGGTCGCAAACTTTAATAATCACTTTTTTATGCTCTAAAAAAGCCGATACCCGTACCGGACGTCCCGTATCCGAGTATTTAAAGGCATTGTTGATTAAATTTTGCATAACCATATAAAAGTATTCTTCATCTCCGCGTACATAAAGTCCGTTTTGCACTTCAATAAACAGTTCTTTCCGTTGAATTGTTTTATTCATGTTCTGGATAAGTTTCGATACATTTAGAACCGAACGTTCATTTTGAATGGCATTGGCCTCCTTTGCCAGAATGAGCAGTGTGCGTACTATTTTAATCATACGATCCGTTTGTTCATACATCACCGTAAAAGTATCGCGGCAATCGGAATGTTCGTGCTGTTTACGCAGGATATATTCGAGCTCGCTTTTCAGTACGGTTAAAGGCGACATAAGTTGATGGGAAGCATTGTCGGTAAACTGTGAAATTTGTTCGATGTGTCTTTGTAGCCGATCGAATAAATTATTTAACGTATCCCGCAGGCGGCCTAATTCATCAGTGGGGCTGGCGTCATAATCGAGGCGCTGGTTAAGCTGCGTTGCCGAGATATTGTTTGCCAGATCTATTATTTTATTAATGGGAGCAAAACCTCTGCGTACCAGTACAAAACTTCCGAGCAAAATTAAAATAAAAACAAATGGAAAGCTGAGCAGGTCATAAAAAATAAGATTGGGCATAAACTGAAAAATGTTTGCTTTTTGTGTTGCCAGCTGAATAATTACATTCGACGTTTTGTTGTTCTCTTTTAGATAACCATAAATAACGCGTAAGGAGATCTCCCCCACGATAATCGTAGAAAACCTGTCGCGGGATTGCTTATGGGGAAAATAAAGAGGCAAATCGCCAATATATTTCAGGTTTTCGCTTTGTAGCAAAATCTCCCGGTTTTGATTATACACCTGTAAAAAAAAAGAGCTGGGAGAAACAACCGTCAGCGCGCGCTCTTTAAATTCTTTTGGGTTTTCGATGACCAGAGAATCACAATCGATACACAAGGCATTTTTTAAATGCTCAATTTCATGTATTAGCTGGTTATCCCGTATTCGGGCGGCTTCGTGATTGATTATCAGCAAAAAAACAATATTCAGCGCAAAATACAATCCCGTAATAAAAAGCGTATTCCAAAACACATTGCGGACTATTGTGCGTGTTAAAACAGGTCTGTTATTCTTCATCATCGATAAAGGAATATCCTTCTCCATAGATTGTTTTGATATAATTTACGGAACCAAGCGCTTTTAGTTTTTTTCGCAGGTTCTTAATGGTAACTTCAATAAAATTAGTGTCGGGTAAAAAAGTTAGCTTCCACACATCTTCGGAAAGCTGCTCTTTTCCGATTATTAAATTTCTGTGTTCGACAAAATAGTGTAGCAATTCAAATTCCATTTCCGGCAGTTTTATCCTTTCCTCTCCGTTTTCCAGCGTGTGGGCAATCAAATCCAGCCGGAATTTACCAAAGGTTAATCTTTTCGATTTCGACCCGCTGCGCCGTACAACCGCCTTTAAACGGGCACAAACCTCGTCAAATGAAAAAGGTTTTGTTATATAATCATCCGCGCCTACTTCCAGGACTTCTACCTTTTTAGAAATATCGGTAAGGGCTGTTAGCAGAATAATCGGAATTTGGTCGCCGTCATTCCGAAGCTGACGGCATACTTCAATTCCGCTACGCTTTGGCATACGCCAATCCAGCAACAGCACATCAAAACTATCCTTCTCAATTTCTTCCAGAGCCGCCTCTCCGTCGGATGCGATTACTACAAAATGGCCTTCGCCGGTGAGATTTTTTTTTAAGGAAAGAGCAATCTGGGGGTCATCTTCAGCTATTAATATTTTCATAATTTTCTCTTTTTTATACTAATTTAATGCTTTTTTAGTAAAAGTCACCTACCGAAATATGAAAAAATTTTCATTATTGTTTGCTTTTTAGCAGCCGATGGTAGTTGTATATTAGACAAACTTTAATTTGAAATTTAAAAGTAAAACAAAATAATGAAATTCAGCGTTTAAATCATTCATCAAACTTCTTTGGAGGTATTCTATGCACAAGCTACTACTCATCATTTTAAGTATTTTTCTGCTGTCGGCAATGGCGGTATCGCAAACATTCGTGGGCTCCGACGCCTGTGCGACCTGCCACAGCACCAAGTATTCGGACTGGAAAGATTCCGGCCATCCGTATAAATTTTCGGTAATCGAAAATAACCAGCCGCCCGTTTACCCGTCCGTTGCAGTTAATTTTGAAGATACCTGGATGACCGATCTTGGTGACGGAAGCCACACCTGGGCAGATATTGCCGGGGTTATCGGAGGATTTGGCTGGAAAGCACGATTTATAGGAACAGACGGGTATATTATCGGTACTGCCGGAAGTTCATTTTCAGATGCCGGGGGAGGCCATAATCAATTTAATTTTTACGGGGGCGAAGCGCATGGCTGGGTTGATTACAGCGCATCGAATACAACAAAGAAATACAATTACGGATGCTTCAAATGCCACACCACCGGCGGCGACACGAGCGGCACATGGTTAAGCGGAGTGGACGGACTGGGTACTTTTTCCGAAGGCGGCATCGGTTGTGAATCCTGCCACGGTCCCGGAAGCGCACATATTGCCGCTCCGTCAAAAACGAATATCGATAAAGTGTATGAATTTGCTCATCAGGACAACAGCATTGGCGGACTCGATTACGGAGACGGAAGCGTCGTTACACCAGATACAGAAGGAAATGATGTAAATTTTCTGTGCGGCACTTGTCATAACCGCAGCTATACATCACCCATTAATTCCAGTGGCGGCTTCATCAAACATCATGAACAGTGGGATGAGTTTCTTACGACCAAGCACTATAAAAACGGCTTTACCTGTATTACCTGCCACGATCCGCATAAACGCACTATCTGGGACGGAGAAGGTATTACCAAAACATGTGAATCCTGCCATTCGGATAAAGCGGCGCAAATCAACCATTCCGGCGCTGCCACCTGTATCGATTGCCATATGCCGTTTGCGGCTAAATCGGGCACTACCAGAGGAAACAGCGGTTACAAAGGCGATATCCGCTCTCATCTGATGATTATTAATCCGGATACCGCATCTATGTTTACAGCGGACATGAGCGCCGTAAAAGACGACGCCGAGCGCAAGGCTGCTTTAAGCCCGCGCTATGCCTGCCTTGGTTGTCATAATAATGCTTCGGATGACAATATTCCCGATAAAACAATCGCTCAGGTTTCGGCCGCCGCAGTGGATATGCATTCGGGGACAGCCATTGCTCCGGCAGACCTAATCAAACCCTCTTCATTTATCTTAAAACAAAATTATCCTAATCCGTTTAATCCCACAACAACGATAGCATTCGAATTGCCTTACAGAACTCAGGTCACCGTTTCGGTGTTCAATCTTGAAGGCAGAACCGTAGCAACGTTAGTTAACGAGGAACTGGACGCCGGACAGCAGACCGTTCGTTTTAACGCCTCGGATTTACCATCGGGTATGTATTTTTACAAATTGACGACGGATAATTTTACATCTATCAAACGGATGATGCTGATTAAATAAAAGTATTTTTAAAAACCAGCAGAAACAAAAAAGGTCTTGCCGGAGCAAGACCTTTTTTTGGCTCTATGTTGATCCGTGTGAGTAAAGGGCCAAAGCTTCGTGTCTGCCTGTAAAGAGTCACCGCATTACATAAATATCAAATGACAGAATATAATTTTTAATAACCCACCTGTCCCGATACTCGGAACACCCTCCCTGATATCAGGGAGGGAAGGTTCGGCGGCAGCCGAACAGGGAGGGTCAAACCCTTTGAAACGCAACACAAATGGTATTAACGATGTTTGGGGTCTTGTTTTTTTAAAAATTATTTGTGTTTTGCTATTCGTTTTTTCCACCTGTATCATTTAAAACATTTTTATTACCCACACAAAACGACATAGAACCCTTTTTTTAAAAACGATACAAAAAGATTTTCGCATCTTATTTTTTGGATAACCTTTTCGGACCGGCGTCTTTTACTTCCTGTGCGCTTCCTTTTTCAAACAGTTTAAAATTTTCGATAAAGCGCGAAGCAAGCGCATCGTATTTTTTCCAGTACTCGTCTTTATTGCCCCAGGAATTGGATGGTTCCAGCACATCTTTCGGCACTTCGGGACAGGTAAGCGGCACTTCAAATCCGAACAGTTTATCTTTTCGATATTTGACCTTATCCAGCTTTCCTTCCAGAGCGGCGTTTAACAGATTTCGTGTATGACGGATGCTGATACGTTTGCCCACGCCAAATCCGCCGCCTACCCATCCGGTGTTCACCAGCCAGCACTGGGCATTGTGTTTGAGCATACGCTGCTTGAGCATAGCCGCATATTCAAAAGGATGACGCACCATAAACGGCGCGCCAAAACAGGCGCTAAAGGTGATTTGAGGTTCGATACCCAATCCGATTTCCGTTCCGGCAATTTTAGAAGTATATCCGCTGATAAAATGATACTGGGCCTGTTCGGGATTCAGCTTGGCAATGGGAGGCATCACACCGGAGGCATCGCAGGTTAAAAAGATGATATTATTGGGATGTGAATGCACATACCCTTCCGCTACGATGTTCGGTATAAAATCCACGGGATATGAAGCCCGGGTATTTTCCGTTAACATATCATCGTCCAAATCGATATTGCGGCTAACGGGATCGTACACAACGTTTTCCAGAATGGTTCCGAATTTACGAGTGGTCTCATAAATCTGCGGTTCGTGTTCTTCGGATAAACGAATGACCTTGGCATAACAACCGCCTTCAAAATTAAAAACCCCCTCGCTGCTCCAGCCATGTTCATCATCACCAATGAGCTGTCGGGAAGGATCGGCCGAAAGAGTTGTTTTGCCGGTACCGCTCAAACCGAAGAAAAGCGCCACTTCCCCTTTGTCGTTTACATTGGCGCTGCAGTGCATGGGCAGTACATCGCGAAAGGTAAGCAAATAATTCAGCACCGTAAAAACAGATTTCTTTATCTCTCCACCGTACAGACTGTTACTGATAATTGCCATTCGGTCGGCAAAACTAAGAATGATTCCGGTAGTACTGCGTGTCCCGTCTATTTTAGGGTCCACTTTAAAACCGGGTACGGCAATAATGGTAAAATCCGGAATAAAGGTTTTCAGTTTTTCCCGATCCGGCGTAGTCAGCAACATATTGCGCGCAAAAAGACTATGCCAGGCCTTTTCGGTGATTATGCGCACCGGCATCTGATATTCGGGATCGGCGCCGGCATACACATCCTGCACAAAAAGTTCTTCATCCTGACAATAAGCCTGTACACGGGAAAATATTCCGTTGAATTTTTCTGGACTGATGGGCCGGTTGTATTCACCCCACCAGATATGTTTTTCGTTGGTCTCTTCACGGACGACAAATTTATCGGTTGCTGCGCGGGCGGTATGTTTTCCCGTTTTAACCAATACAGGGCCGCCGTTAACAATTTTGCCCTCATTACGAAATACAATCTCTTCATACAGGGCGGTTTCCGGTAAATTCCAGAATACACGATCCAGATCGGTTAAGCCCTGGTTTTTTAAACGAAAGTCCGAAGCCAAATCCATTGCTTCGTCGGTGGCCGGTGTTTTAAATTCTAAATATTTCATGTCCAGTCCCTCACAAGTTTACGATCACCGATATAGAGTTCGTTGGGCGAATTTAGATCCAGCGCCCATTTCATACGTTCAATTCCTTCGGTGATATCTTTTATGGAACCGCAGTAACTTAAACGCAAATGCCCTTCCATGCCAAACTCTACACCGGGCATGGTGAGTACCTGTACCTTATCAATCAGGAAATTGGATAGCTTGCTGGAATCTTTCATATAGTTACTGAAATCGGCCAGGCAATAAAACGTACCCTGTGGAACGGTAACATGCACACCTTCGAATGATTTAAGATAATCGATCATAATATTACGGTTATTTTCCAACGTCATACGTAAATTTTCAACTCCGGACTGAATTCCGTTCATGGCGCCAACGGCGGCTTTTTGCAGTAGAATTGACGGGCCGGAGGTCTGGTGCCCCTGAATATTGGTCATCGTTTCAATCAGTTTTTTGCTGGCCACCGCCCAACCTATGCGAAAACCGGTCATGGCGTACTGTTTAGACACCCCGTTAATGATAATTAATTTCGAATTTTCGGAATGGTCTTTGGCAAATTCATACGCATTTGCCGCTTTGTTGCCTTCAAAAACCAAGCGGTGATAAATATCGTCCATTATGAGATAGAGATTCTTTTTTTCACAAAATTCCACAACTTCGGCCACAAATTCTTTTGAATAAATCACGCCGGATGGATTATTGGGGCTGTTTAAAATAATGGCTTTGGTGTACGGCCAGACCCGCTGTTCAAAATCCTGCAACCGGGGATAAAAGCTGCCGTCTTCAGGGTATACAGGAATGCCGATTGCGCCGGCCAGTTTGGGCATTTCGGGATAGCTCACCCAGTACGGTGCGGGAAATAAGATTTCTTCCTGAGGATTTAAAATAGCCTGCATGGCCACCATCAGGGCTTGCTTTGCGCCACTGGAAATCATTACATTTTCCGGTTGTACTTTACGTCCGTAATACTCTTCGGTATAGCGGATGACGGCCTGTTTCATCTCCCGGGTGCCATCGGCAGGCGCATAGCGAATTTCACCGGTATTCAGATGCGCAACCGTCGCCATAATTGCCTCCATAGGCGCTTTGCTTTTCGGTTCGCCCCCGCCAAGATGGATAACCGGATCTCCTTTTTCCCGTAAAATGGCAAACTTTTCGTTCAATGCCAGCGTTGGAGACGGGCTGATTCCTTTTGCAATTTCACTTAAACTCATGTGCGTACCCCAGTTTTTGTGGTAATAGTGAAAAGAGCCTCTTTGCTCTCATTTTTCAATAGTAAAGCAAGCTGAAATATAACAATTTCTCACTTATATTATCAATGGTTTTTTTAATGGTATAAGAATATTTTACTGAAAAACAGAGACCTGGGGCCGGCGGAGGGCCTTTTATCTTTCACACCGTTTGTAAATATATTTGGGGAACCGGATTTCGGGATCTTTTCGGAGACAGACAGCCTGCTAAACCCGGGTTTTACAAAATATAGGGCAAGCCACCGCACCGGGAAGGGCCTGTGATTCCGACCGATTCGTTGTGTTACGCTCGGAATACGCGTTGAAGCGGTTAGGCGGTTTGTCTGCTTATTGAACAAAAACAAGAAAAGAATAAAACACTTTTTCAGGAATCTAAAATGGAAATCAGAGCATGGCTTAATGCTGCTTCTTCTGATTTGCTAACGGCGCGTAAGTCAAGATGAAATAATTCATTATGAATATAACCCAAAACAGGCGGATTTTGTTGACGTAATAAGCGGGCAATCCGCGCTGCGCTTTTTGATGCAGCCCGTACCTGAATGGCATACGACGGCAATTCCAAAGACGGATAGGCGCCGCTGCCCACCTGCCCTGAAACGGCGGCAACGGTTAACTGCTTTTGAATTTCCGGCGCAAGATTTTGAATAAACCGCAGACTGCGTTCTTTTAATGTTTCGGCAGACTGGTTCAGTGCGTCTAAACTATCTAATTCCGTTTCGGTGTACAGGTGCCGGATCAACGTTTCCTGCAGGGCGACGGTTATTAGTTTATCAAGACGCAGCGCGCGTAAGAAATGATTTTTAGCGCATTTTTGCACCCATTTCTTCTTGCCGGCAATTAATCCGGCCTGCGGGCCGCCCAGTAATTTATCTCCGGAAAAAGAGACCAAATCCACTCCGGCGGCAATGATTTCGGAAACCTGCGGTTCGGGATAGGCGTCGCCAAACGCATAGCGCTCAAGTGAACCGCTGCCCAGATCATAGATAACCGGTATATTATTCTTATGCGCCAGTTCCACAAGCGCCGCGATTTCCGGCTTGGTCGTAAAACCCCGTATTTCATAATTGCTGGTATGACAAATTAAGATGGCGCCGGTCTTGCTGCCAATAGCCTCTTCATAATCACGCAAATGTGTTTTATTGGTAGCGCCGATTTCTTTAAGCTTGCAGCCGCTGGTCTTCATCACTTCCGGCAGGCGGAAGGAACCGCCGATTTCCACCATCTCCCCGCGCGACAAAATCACCTCTTTGCGGGCGGCCAGGGAATTAAGCATCAGCATCACCGCCGCCGCATTATTATTTACGGCCAGTCCGTCTTCGGCGCCGCTAATTAAATGTATTAGTTCTGACAGATGATCGTTGCGCTGCCCTCTGCGTCCGCTTTCCAGATTCAGTTCCAGATTGGTATAACGGGCCGATTGCCGCATTTTCCGAATAACGTTTTCCGACAGTGGCGCCCGACCCAGATTGGTGTGTAAAACAATCCCTCCGGCATTGATAACCGGTTTTATCGATCCGTTTAATAATTGCCGAAATGCGTTTTGTAGCTGTTTTGCAAACCCATCGCTAAACGTTTTTTTATCCGTCTTATGCAGGCCGTATTTTTTTGGGTTTTCGCGTAGCTGTTCAATTCTATCCCGTATAAACAGCGTAAGATATTGCGGACGTACCTCCGGAAAGGCCTTTGTCATTTCTTCTAACAGGATATTTACAGAGGGAATATTTTGCAGCATCATTATTCTTTGCTTCATTTTTGCGGAGTAAGCAATTACCGTATTTCGCTTATTGGAAACCCTTGTGCGTATTTATCAAGCCGCTTTCTCCGCTTTAGCATCGCGAATTATTCTAAAATAGTTATACAAAGGGGCGTATTAAATTACGCCTTCGATTCTTTTTTTAGCACAATTTTCACTTTTTCGATTCGCTTTTTAGTTGCCTTGATAATCGTAAATTCATAACCGTTAAATTCCAGTTTTTCATCAAATTCCGGCACAGAGCCGAAACGGCCTAAAAGAAATCCTGCCAGCGAATCCACCCCCTCTTCTTCGGGTAGATCGAGTCCCAGCTCTTCGTTCAGCTCGTCCAGTTGCATGGTTGCATCTACGATAAACGTATGTGTATCAATTTTTTCGAAGAGGGGCACTTCCTCATCATATTCATCCTGAATTTCGCCGACGATTTATTCGATGACATCCTCGAGGGTTACCAATCCCGATGTGCCGCCATATTCATCCACAACAATGGCCATATGAATTCGCTCTTTCTGGAACTCGCGTAGCAACTCGTTAATTTTTTTCTGTTCCGGAACATAGTATGGTGGATGCACCAGTTTTCCCAAATCAAAGGTGGCCTGATCCTTCTTTTTTATAAATGGAAGTAAATCCTTCAAAAATAAAATTCCGGCAATATTATCGATGGATTCATCGTAAACCGGAACCCGACTGTGCAGTTTATCTTTTACTAAATTTAAGACTTCTTTTAGGGAAGCCGATTGTTCCAGCGCTTCCATATCCGTGCGCGGAACCATAATTTCCCGCGTGATAGTATCGCTCATTTCGAGGATGCTGTGAATCATCTCTTTTTCATCTTTTTCCAGAGCGCCTTTTTCTTCTCCCACCTCCACGAGGGTACGTAATTCCTGATCCGATAAAATATGCTTATCCTTTTCCAGCCCCAGAAGACCTACTAACAGTTGCGTAAACATCGAAAAGAAGGCGCTTAAAGGTAAAAACAGATAATAAAAGACAGTCAGCGGATAGACGAGTTTAAGCGCTGTGTTTTTTGCGTTTTTTATGGCCGTAACTTTGGGGATTATTTCACTGAAGATCAAAACGACGAGTGTGACAACCAGAACATTAAGCATCAAAATCAGCATTCTGTCTAATCCGTGTTGTTTACTGAGTTCTGTGGTAAGAAGCGCAGCGACCGTGGCGATAGCCGTATTGCTGATCGTATTGCCGACAATAATGGAAATAAGCAGTTTTTTGGGTTCTTTTAACAGAATGGCAATCTGACGTCGGGCAGGGCTTTTACTGCGCGAGAGTTTATCTACAGTAGATTTTGTTAATGAAAAAAATGCAGTCTCCGAACTGGAAAAAAAAGCCGATAAAATCAGAAGTATCGCAAAAACAATAAAGTAGAAAAAAAATGACGGGTCCAAAATAAATCAGACCTCCTATGTAAGTAAAACAAATTTAATTTCGAAGGTTTTACATTAACGCCGTTTATGCACAAAGAATCAATAAATACTAAATACACCGCCTGTCATTCTGTAAGAACCTTTTACCATCAGCCGATGGTATTTAGTTTAAATTAATGCATTGACGCAGTCAATGCATTCTAAAAAAACAATCATTCCCAAAATATTACAAAACTTTTAAAAAGGCCCCAATATATTTGCATACTTTTCCGTCAGTCGGTTCTCTTCTTCTTTCATTATTTTTCGATCCTGCTCATCAATATCATCGTATCCCTTAAGATGTAGCAAACCGTGGATAATAAGTCGGATAATTTCATCTTCCACTGCTGTCCTGTACTGAGCCGCCTGCACTGCCGCCCGATCGATACTGATGTATATTTCGCCTTCTACCGTTTCATTCCCCAGGTTAAACGTAATAACGTCGGTTACCGCGGGATCTGACAGGTATTGTTTGTGCATTTTCGCTAAAAACATATCGTCTACGAAAACAACGGCACAACTTGCCGCTTCCAGATTAATTTCGCTCAGTACGCCGCGGCAAAGCGTTTGATACTGGCCTTCATTCAGCCGTATTCTTTGGGGCGGCTGATGAATTTGAATGTCCGTTTTTATCATTTTTATCATTCTTCGAACGGGGCTTCGCCGGCCCTTTCTTTTTCTCCTGATCCGGATATTCGATACGATGCTGAAAGACACCATACAGAACCGGCATAAAGGCATCCACAATCTGTTTTAAATCGCGCAGAGTTAAATCACATTCATCCAGTTCGCCCATGCGGAATTTCTTATCCACCAGTTCTTCCACGAAAGCCCTTATTTTATTTGGCGTCGGATTTTTAATAGAACGGGTTGCCGCCTCAACCGAATCGGCCAGCATAACAATAGCGGTTTCTTTGGATTGCGGCCGCGGGCCCTGATACCGAAAATCCGCTTCGTTCACCTGAGTTTCCCCTGCATTTTTCAGTGCTTTTTTATAGAAGAAATCCATGGTGCTGGTACCGTGATGCTCGGGAATAAAATCCCGTATTCGTTTTGGAATGCCGGCGGCAGCCGCCATTTCGATGCCATTTTTTACATGCGAGGTTAAAATAAGGGCGCTCATACTGGCGGCCAGTTGCGTATGCCTGTTTTCCGCGTCCATCTGGTTTTCCACAAAATATTCCGGCTTTTCCATTTTTCCCACATCGTGATAATAGCTGCCCACTCTGGCCAATAAAGAATTTGCACCAATCGCTTTAGCGGCCCGCTCGGCCAGATTGCCTACAACCATACTGTGGTGAAAGGTGCCGGGCGCTTCCATGGCCAGTTTTTTAAGCAGCGGATGATTCATATCGGATAACTCAAGCAGTGTCACATCGGTGGTTATATCAAATAGTTTTTCAAAAATACCTAACAACATAAAGGTAATAAACGGCGATAAGACCGCATTGGGCAGAAGGAAATAGACAAATATTTTCGATGCATCCAGTAAGGAGTCGTAACGCAGCGCCGTTAACGTAATTAACACCCAAAGATAGGCAGCCGCAATAAATACAATGGCTTTAAAAACCTGATTCCGCGTACGCATTTTATACACGGAAAAAATAGCCACCATTCCGCTGACCATGGTCATTAACGCAATATCATAACCGCCGCCCTGAATACCGCCAAGTACCAGCGCCACTACAACCGTGGCCACAAAAGCGATGCCCGAGTCCACTAAAATGGCCAGCAGCATAGACACAATAGTAACAGGAATGACATAGGTATGCCAGTTTAACGGGCCGCTTATCAGGGCAGCCAGTACAAATTCCAGCATTAAAATCACTGAAATCATAAACAGCATTTTATTATTGTAAAAAACCTTTTTTCGAAACGAAAAAAGATAGAGTCCGGCAATGAGTAAGACCGCCGCCAAAAGCATCATTTTAGCCAGGTAGGCAATAATATCCTGCAAACCGCCTTCGCGCCTGCCCCGTTCGATTTGCGCCGCTTTCAGTGAATAAAGTTTCTGAAAGATATCCTCGTCGATGCGTTCGTTGGCATCCACAATGCGTTCGTTTTCGTAAACCATGTCTTTGGTAACCGCCACTTCGGCGATGGCCTGTTCCACAGCATCTTCCGTAAACTTCTGTTCGTAAATAAGATTTGGCGTTAGAATCTGCGCAAAGAAATAGTTTAAAATCAGCGTTTGGTTAACGTCAAAAGATTCCAGAAGTTTGTTCTCGAGCGCTTTGTTAACCACCGGCAGATCCCGCCTTTTTTCCGGGGCCAGCGGCTCTTCGATGCCGTCCCGCAAAACCACCACATTGGGCCGGTTAATCTCGGCAAGGTTCAGGCTTAAAATTCCTTCCTTCTCGAACTGCTCCGCCAGAGCGGCGACATTTTTAAAATGCTTCAGACGTTGCGGATCGTTAAAGATATCCGATAAAATCTGCAAACTGCCGCTTGAAAAATTAAAGGCATACTGCTCTTGTAATTCGTTTTTAAGCACGGTAAAAAACGAATCTGCCGCCGTGCCGGAATTACCGGCATTGAAAGCAGGAATATCTTTCTTTAAAATAAAGCGGATAACCGCGCGCATTTTTGAAACCGTTTCTTTTGTTACCGAATCGTTATACAAAAAATAAAACGGAACCTTTGCGGCATTTTCATCACGTTCTTTTTTTAATTCTTCCTTGGTTTTAAGGATAAAGAAATTAAAGGGAGCCACCACTTTTTTAGGCGCAATACTGCCTTTTTTCATATTCAGGCTGGTACCCGATTTATCTGTGGAAAACAGCAGAGGAATAACGACTAAAAAGAATGTAAAAATTAAAATCTTAGTCAAAACGTCTTCCAAATTTGTTTTGCCGATTTTCAATGCGCTAAGATAAATACGAAAATCATGCCACTTATTCTTTAAATCCATTATAACCTGTCAATTTGTTTAAGCAATTCACGATAAATAACAATACGCTGAACTTCTGAAGTTCCTTCCCCGATTTCAAGTAATTTTGCATCGCGCCAGAAACGTTCCACCTCGTATTCTTTTGTATAGCCGTATCCGCCATGAATCTGAATGGCCTGATTCGCGCATTCGGTGGCGATTTCGGAGGCGAATAATTTTGCCATTCCGGCTTCATGAATATAAGGCTTCCCTTCCATTTTCAGAAAAGCGGCATTGTAAATCATCAGCTCCGCAGCATTAATTTTGGTGGCCATATCGGCCAGTTTAAACTGAATAGCCTGAAACTCTCCAATCGGTTTACCGAATTGTTCCCGTTCCTGGGCATACAGCATGGCGCGTTTAAGCGATTCTTTGGCAATTCCCAGCGACTGCGCGGCAATGCCCACCCGTCCGCCGTCTAAAATTGTTAGGAATTGTTTGTAACCGCTGTTTTCGGCGCCCAGCAAATTTTTGGCCGGAACCCGGCAATCGGTAAAATGCAGCATGGATGTGGGCGAACCGCGCATACCCAGTTTTTTCTCTTTTTTCCCCACTTCAAATCCGGCAAAATCCCGTTCGATAATAAAATTTGAGATGCCCCTGCGGCCCTTCTCTTTATCGGTTACGGCTGTAACCACAAAAATATCGGCATAGGCGGCGTTGGTGATAAACACTTTGGAACCATTCAGAATATAGGAATCACCATCTCTTACCGCCGTTGTTTTCGTACCGCCGGCGTCACTGCCTGCGCTGGGTTCCGTTAGCCCAAAAGAACCGATTTTTTCGCCTTTTGCCAGCGGGACAAGGTAGGTCTGTTTCTGTTCTTCGGTGCCGAACATATGGATAGGAGAGGCCGCCAAAGACACATGGGCCGAATAAGACAAAGCCGTAGAAGCGCATACCCGCGCCAGTTCTTCTAATGTAATCGTATAGGAAATCAAGTCCATCCCCGCGCCGCCGTATGTATCCTCAAAAGGCAGGCCCAGTAGATTCAGTTCGGCCATCTTTTTAAAGGTCTCTTGCGGAAAACGTTCTTCTTCATCAATCTCAATGGCTAAAGGCGCTACCTCATTCCGGGCAAAATCCCGCACCATCTGACGTACCATCTCATGTTCTTCGGTAAATTTTAACATACGATTTCCCTTTATATGATTTCTCCACAGCGTCTCTTTCCCGCCGTTTTATGATATCACTATGCCAACGCTTCCTTTGGCTGAACTTTTCTGAAACGTTTTATATCTTCCTGTGTTCCAAAGAGGAGTAAAACATCATCCCGATGTAGCGTGGTTGAAGCGCTGGGATGCACATATCTTGTTTTTAACCCTTCCCGGGTATTTTTAGTACGTTTAATTAACAGCACTTCCAATTTGTAATTTTTCCGTACATCTATTTCCAATAGGCTCTTTCGATGGAACAGCGGCGGCACTTCAATTTCAAAGAAATAGTAACGTTCCACCACATGTACCGATTTCCCTTCGGTAATATGATCCACAAGCTGGCCGGCTTCTCCGGACATATCGCGCAGAAATATCTGATTATTATAGGCGTCAATCACATCCGCCTGCCAAATCGTGCCGATGATTTCTTTTTTTCCGTCGCAACTGAGCACCGGAATTTCATCCATTCCCGTCCAGCCGAATTGTTTCATTACAATATCAAGATTGTCCGATTCCGTTACCGTTGCAAAATTAGAAACGACGATATCTTCGGCTATCAGCAAATCCTTAAGCGTATCATAATCACGGATAGTCTGCCGGATTTCGGTCATGGAAATGTACCCGATTATCTTATTTTCGGAATTAACCACATAGATATAATTATGCGGCGAATTAACCATTTTATCGAGTATTTCATTAAAGGAGGCATTTTCATGAATCAGATTAATGCTCTTTTTAGCCACATCCGAAACCTTAATGGAACGCAGCACATTGATTTCTTTGCCGGCAAAAATATTTACGCCGCGACGCAGTAGCTTTAGGGTATAAATGGAACCTTCCTGCAGGCGCGAAGCAACGATTGTGGCAATGATGGCCGTAATCATCAGCGGCAGGATAATTTTATAATCGTTGGTTAATTCAAAAATAATTAAAATCGCCGTAATGGGGCCATGCGTACTCGCCGCCACCAGTCCGCCCATTCCTACCAGCGCGTAAGCGCCGCTCTGTGCCGTCCAGGTGGGAAACAGATAGTGCATCAGTCCGCCGAAGGCCGTCCCGGTCATGGCGCCCAAAAACAAGGAGGGCGCAAAAATACCGCCGGACCCTCCGGAGCCCAGGCTGATGGAAGTGGCTAATATTTTTACAAAAACCAGGGCAAGGGCCGTCCAGGCAAACAGATGGCCGGCCATAGCGGCGTCAATTGTATCGTATCCGATTCCAAAAATTTCCGGCAAAGCTAAACCCAGCGTTCCAATGAGCAAATCGCCGGCGGCGCTCTTGTAATATTCGGGAATCTGATACCGATCAAAAAAGTCTTCCGAGAAATAGAGCGTTTTGATAAACATTACAGCCACAACGCCGGATAACAATCCCAACACGACATAATTCAACAATTCCAGCGGAGATACAAGATGATACGGCGTTACGATAAGCGCCGGAAAATCACCTAAAAAGTGGCGGGAAACAACGGTAGCCGCAACCGAGGCAACTACAATAGGGCTAAATTGTGGTACGGCAAAATCACCGAGAATCACTTCCACCGCAAAGAGCGCGCCCGCAACCGGCGCGTTAAACGCCGCCGCAATTCCCGAAGCTGCGCCGCATGCCACAAAGGTACGCATACGCTTGCTGTTCACCTTAAATAACTGCCCCAGTGAAGATCCAATAGCCGAACCGATCTGAATAACCGGACCTTCACGTCCCACCGACCCGCCGGAGGCAATATATAAAGCCGATGAAAAAAGTTTGGCAACGACCACCCGCGCCCGGATAACGCCGTTGTGCAAGGCTATCGCTTCCATCACTTCCGGTACGCCGTGTCCTTTGGCCTCTTTAGCCACATACTGAATAATAAACCCGACCACCAAACCGCCGAAAACCGGGACGCCTAATTTCCAGTACCAGGGAATAGCCCGAATCGTTTCCAGATTGAAATCACCCTGCCAAAGGAGATGCTGAAATTCTTTGATGGAAAACTGAATAAGCACTGCGCCCAAACCGCCGACAACGCCAATGATCAACGCCCCGAGCAGCATAAAGGTATGCTCGGTCATTTTTATATGATTGGCCGCTGTTAAAAATTTAACATAAAATTTTTTTAACATGCGCAGATAGGACAGACGAAAATTGGATTTTTGCATGGAGTGCATTAACGAATTGGTTCGGTGTGAATTGATTTAATAGTATTGTCTTTATTTACCAAAACCGCTTTTGTTTTGAATGTCTGAATTTCCTGATCGGTCAGATGGACATAGGTAATGATAATTACAAGGTCCCCTTTTTGGCCGAGACGCGCAGCGCCTCCGTTTAAACAAATTTCACCGCTGCCTCTTTTACCTTTGATGGCATAGGTTGTAAAACGGTCACCGGTATTAATATTAACGACATCCACTTTTTCATACGGCAGTATGTCGGCGGCATCCATTAAATCCTGATCGATGGTCAGGCTGCCTTCATACTGCAGATTAGCGTCGGTAATTGACGCCCGATGGATTTTCGATTTAAAAAGTATGCGTTCCATCTTGCTTTTCTATTTCCTTATTGTCCTGGCAGTTGCCGTTCTGTTTTGACAATTCAATTAAAACATCTGAATTTAAAACAATATGCCTGTTAGAGCAAACCAATCCGTTATAATTCTGTAAAACTTTCCGTTCGGCATTTAAAGCCCAAACCTTTACAATTAATTATTAAAAGTCGGGGAAAGCGCGAATGCTCACAACCCGTCCAAATCCGTCTGACGGTTAATATTTATAAAAATTCGCTGGTCAAATCCCGCTCCGGAAGACGTACAGTCTGCCGTCTGTGCTTTCCATTTTTTCCAGCATTTAAAGATACCCAGGCGGCCCTCTTTTAAACAGCTTTCTACTTCCGGTAAAAAATCCACGGGCCAAAGAGAGACTAAAGGCTCCAAACCCTTATCAGACTCGGCAGCAAGCGGTTTCCCATTAGTGAAAACAGATAATAGATGCGTATATATTTCCACCGATAAAAAAGGCATATCCGCAGGCAATACAGCTACGACAGGATTTCTACTGTATGAAAGAGCCGCGTGGATACCGCCGAGAGGCCCTTTGTTTTTATAAATATCGCTAAAAACAGATACAGAACGGGAACTTTGAGGTTTTGCATTTTCCCCTATGATAACAATCGCAGCGCTAACCGCGCCCGCCGTATCCACAGCCCTGTCCAAAAGACGTTGTCCCCTGAAAAGCGCATCTAACTTTGAGCTGCCAAATCGCAGACTTTTTCCGCCGGCAAGAACGGCCGCCGTTATTGCATTTTCTTTATTCATAGACAAATTTACTAAACTTTTAGGCGCGGCCAAAATTCTAAATTCTGAGAATTTAAATTCCCGGATTCCTAAAAATCAGATTTCCTCAACTTTTATTAACTTCAATCAGTTTTTATTTTTATTAGACTTAACGCACTTTTCTTAAAATTATTTCTTGGTATGCAAATTGATATATCTATACCGTACGCTGTAGTTTTATCTATTTTATATAATTGAGAAATTATGCTAATTGAAGTTAAAAATCCAGACACATTGTTTCCCATCGGAACCGTTGCAAAAATATTCGGCGTTTCCGTAGCCGCTATCCGATTGTATGAGACAGAGGGCCTAATTCTTCCGCATAAAAGTAAAGGCGGGCATCGTCTCTACTCGCAAAGCGATATAAAACGCATTGAATGTATCCGTAATTTGCTGGATGAAAAAGGATTGAATTTTGCCGGCATCCGTTTGATGCTTTCCACAATTCCCTGCTGGGAGTTAAAGCCCTGTTCCGAAGCAGATCGCAAAAATTGCGATGCCTTTTATAAATCCCTGGTTCCCTGCTGGTTGGTGGAAAATAAAGGTGAAAAATGTAAAAACGAAGATTGTTCGTTATGCCCCGTCTATATGAATTCTTCTGAATGTAGCAATATAAAGGTAATCTTAAAAAAATACTGGAGGTCTTATCCGGATGAAAAACAAGGTTAAAAGGCGTGAATTTATCAAAATACTCGGCGCCGGTACAGCCGGAGCAGCGGCGGGTGTTTCATTTGTAAATGCTTTTCCGGCATCCAAAACTGATTCTGCAAAACTATTGCAAACAAACTCCGAAAATGAAATAACACCCACCTATTGCGAAGTATGTTTTTGGAAATGCGCCGGCTGGGTGCACAAAAAAGACGGAAAAGCCTGGAAAATCACCGGCAACGAAACCGATCTAAACAGTCAGGGGCGTTTTTGTCCGCGAGGCACCGGAGGAATTGGAATGTATACCGATCCGGATCGTTTAAAAACACCGCTCATTCGCGTAGAAAAAAACGGCAAACAGGTATTTCGCAAAGCATCCTGGGACGAAGCTCTGGACCTGGTGGCGGAACGCATGAAAACCATTGGTGAAAAATGGGGGCCGGAATGTGTCGCCTTGTTTACGCATGGCTCCGGCGGCACCTATTTTAAAAATCTGCTGCGCGGGTACGGTTCCAATAATATTGCAGCACCTTCCTATGCCCAGTGCCGCGGACCGCGGGCCGAAGCCTACCTGCTGACTTTCGGCGAAGGCGTCGGTTCTCCGGAACGCACGGATATAAAAAACGCCAAATGTCTGGTGCTCATCGGTTCTCATATCGGCGAAAATATGCATAATGGCCAGGTACAGGAATTTACCGAAATGGTGGCCAATGGCGGAACGGTTATTACCGTCGACCCCCGTTATTCCACAGCGGCCAGTAAATCGAAATATTGGCTGCCCATTAAACCCGCCACAGATTTGGCGCTTCTGTTAGCCTGGATTAACGTCATCATCGAAGAAGAGTTATACGATAAAAAATATGTAGAACAATACACCTATGGCTTTGAGGCCTTAAAAAGAGCAGTTAAACAAAACACTCCGGAATGGGCGTATCCGCTTACAACCATTAAACCGCATGTCATTCGGCAGACGGCGCGGGAAATGGCAAAAGCGGCGCCTTCGGTAATTATCCACCCCGGCCGTCATGTTACCTGGTACGGTGACGACACGCAGCGCGTGCGGGCCGGCGCAATTCTGAACGCGCTGCTTGGTTCCTGGGGACGACGCGGCGGTTTTTATGCACCCGCAAAAGCCCATGTTAAAAAATATCCGCATCCCAAATATCCAAAACCGAAGAAGAACTGGAAAGACGCTTTTCCGGATCAGTTTCCATTAGCCAACCTGGCCCTATCATCGGGAATCTGCGACGCCACCATTCCCACACCGGACAAAGAGTGCTCCTTTAAAGGTTGGATTGTGTATGGTACGAATTTACCGCAAACACTGCCGCAGCCCGAAAAAACACTGGAAGCCATTCAGAACCTGGAACTGCTGGTGGCTATCGATACCATGCCGGCGGAAATTACCGGCTGGGCCGATGTGGTTCTGCCCGAATGCACCTACCTGGAACGATATGACGACCTGCGTATTTCCCAGGGACGGCAACCCAGTATCGCTTTGCGTATGCCCGCGTTTGAACCTAAAAACGATACCAAACCGGCCTACTGGATAGCACAAAAGCTGGCCGCTAAATTAGGTCTCGAAAAATACTTCCCTGCCAAAACGATTGAAGAATACTTAGACTATCGTCTTAAATCCATCGGAAGCAGCCTGGAAGAGATGAAAAAATTAGGTGTTAAGAATTTAGCCCCCGAACAGGATTTATACTTTTTAGACGGTGAAGAATACGAATTTGCAACTCCTACGGGAAAAATTGAACTCTACTCAACCACATTGGCCGATTCGGGTTTTGATCCCATTCCCAAATTTACCAGGCACGAGGAACCGCCGGACGGTTTTTACCGCCTGCTTTACGGACGTGCGCCTATGCATACCTTCGGAAGGACCACCAATAACCCGATTCTAAACGATTTAATGGATGAAAATCAGGTCTGGATTAATCCGAAAGTAGCCAAAGAGTGGGATATCCGTAACGGTGAATATCTGGTTCTGGAAAACCAGGACGGCAAAAAATCAAACAAAGTAAAAGCAAAAGTAACCGAACGCATTCGGCACGACTGCGTTTTTATGGTTCATGGATTCGGACACAGCCGCAAACAGATGCGACGAAACTATCTACGTGGCGCGGATGATCAGAAATTAATCAGTAAAGTGAAACTGGATCCTATTATGGGTGGCACAGGAATGCGTGTCAACTTTGTGACCTTTAGGAAGGAGGCGGTATAATGGCGCGCTATGCAATGGCAATAGATACAAAACGCTGTGTGGGCTGCTCGGATTGTGTGGCTGCCTGCCAAACAGAAAACAATGTCCCTATCGGCTTTTGCCGTGACTGGATAGTGGAGGAAATGCACGGACAGTATCCGACCCTGGATCTGGAAATACGTTCGGAACGGTGTAACCATTGCGCCGACTCCCCCTGTGTACGAAGTTGCCCCACCGGCGCCAGCCACTATGCTGATGGTGGAATTGTTTTGGTAACGCCGGAAGAATGCATCGGCTGTAAAGCCTGCATCGTCTCCTGCCCGTATGATGCGCGTTACGTACATCCCGAGGGTTATGTGGATAAATGTACCTTTTGTATCCACCGAGTGAAAGAAGGAAAAGATCCGGCCTGCGTAAGTGTTTGTCCGACGCACGCCTTTATCTTTGGCGATCTGGAAGATACCAACAGTGAAATATCAAAAGTACTGCGTACCCGGAAAAACAAAACCCTTATTCCGGAAGCGGGTACGGAACCGCATATCTTTTACCTGATTTAACCCGATGGCAGAACGCTTTTTTAAATGCGTAACTGAAGATTCTTATAAATTAGGTAATAAATAATTTATAATTAAAAATCAATGTGGAGTTTAAAAATGCAAGAATTAACCATTACTTCCGGCCGGATGAATCCGGGAATCGATCCGGTACTGCATGCCTGGGGCTGGGAAATTCCGGTGTACCTGTTTCTGGGCGGTCTCGCTGCCGGCCTGCTATTTTTCTCGGCTTATTTCTATTTAAAAGGAAAAGAAAATACATTTGTTACGGCCGTAAAAACTGCGCCCATGTTTGTTCCCGTTATTCTGGGAATCGGTTTAGGGGCTTTGTTTCTGGACCTGTCGCATAAACTGTATTTTTGGCGTTTATACACAACTATCCGATTGGAATCGCCCATGTCATGGGGTGCATGGACATTAATGTTCATTTTTCCGCTTAGCGTCCTCTGGTCGGCTACATTTCTAAAAGATGTATTTCCTTCATGGGAATGTAAAATTCCTTTTGTTGCCCGTTTCATCGAATGGCTAAAAAAGAAACGTACCTGGATGGCCTACGGTCTGATACTTTTTTCAGCCGTTTTGGGAATGTACACGGGTATTTTACTTTCGGCATTTAATGCCCGTCCTTTCTGGAACACCTCTATTTTGGGGCCGCTCTTTTTAATTTCGGGATTTTCAACCGGCGCCGCTTTTATTTTACTGATGAGTAAAGATGAAGAAGAGCGTAAAATGTTCAGCCGCATCGATATGGTGCTCATCGTTATCGAGTTGTTTTTAATCGTTCATTTGTTCATGGGATTTCTGGCCAGTACACAGGTGCATGTGGAAGCAGCCCAGCTATTTTTAGGCGGGCCGTATACGGCGGTATTTTGGACATTTGTTGCCGGTCTGGGACTCGTCGTTCCCCTTTTGGCAGAGTTTATGGAATTTCGCGGTGTACATATTCCCGTTAAAATTCCGGCCCTGCTGGTTTTGCTGGGTGGACTTATCCTGCGCTTCATTGTTGTGGACGCCGGCCAGTCTTCGCGCTGGCTGTATAAATTTATGCAATAAATGAGTTCACTATAAAAACCACGAATTTACACGAATCTATTCAATGTAATTTCAATAAAAACAATCCGTGTCTTTCTGTGGAAATCAGTGGTTATGCCTTTTTAGACTGGACTCATAAATTAAAAACGTTTTTAATTTATTCATTTTATTTACGATGAGTGGAGAATCAATATGAAAGAATCAAAATTTATGTCTCCCTATGTTGCGGGAGTCGGACTGGGCCTCACTATGCTTGCGGCTTTTATGCTCATGGGCCGTGGATTGGGCGCATCGGGCGCAATGATGCGTTTTGATGTTTGGCTGTTGAATATGTTTGCGTCTACGCATACCGCCTCTAATGCGTATTTTGCCAAATATGCGGCAAATCCGTTATCCAACTGGCTGGTTTTTGAAATTATTGGGGTGATGATTGGCGGATTTCTTTCCGGCGCACTGGCAGGACGGTTGAAATTTGTTATCGGAAAAGGTCCGCGCATTAGCAATCGCAATCGTTTATATTTTGCTCTCGGCGGCGGTATTATAATGGGAATGGGCGCCCGGCTGGCCCGCGGTTGCACAAGCGGCCTGGCTCTAACCGGCGGCGCTACCCTTTCACTGGGCGGCTGGGTTTTTATGCTTTGTGTTTTTGCCGGTGCGTATGCAACCGCCTGGTTTGTACGGAAGCAATGGATTTAAATAATTGTGAAGTATTAATTTTATGAATAGAAGGATATAGAAATGGGACCTTTTTATAAAATGGGATTTTTCAGCGAGCAAACCGGATTTGTTATTGCTTTGCTCACCGGCGTTGCTTTTGGGTTTTGGCTGGAACGTGCCGGATTCGGACAGAGCCGGAAACTGGCATTACAGTTTTACTTTCGTGATATGACGGTATTAAAAGTGATGTTTACAGCCATTGTTACGGCTATGATTGGATTGCTCTATTTTAGCCTCTTCGGCTGGATCGATTTAAGCTTGATATATATCAATCCCACTTTTCTGTGGGCACAAATTATCGGCGGGCTTGTACTGGGTATCGGTTTTGCCATTGGCGGCTATTGCCCGGGAACATCTGTCGTTGGCGCCGTTACCGGACGCATTGACGGTATGATTTTTATACTCGGTGCATTGCTGGGAATGTTTGTTTTCGGTGAAATTTTCCCGCTTATTGAAAATCTATACACCGCCGGCGCAATGGGAAACATTACCCTGCCCGAATACTTTAATATTTCCAGCGGAATCATTGCTTTTATTATTCTGTTCGCAGCTGTCGGCATGTTTGTAGGTGGAGAGTGGTTAGAAAAGAAATTTGGCGAGGAGGAAGCATAATGCAGATTTCAGCTAAAACAATCGGCTTCAGTCTTTTGCTTTTACTGGGTTTAATCCTGGCATTTACTCCGGCTGATACGGTACAACACAAACAGATCCCAATAAAGACATTACTTAATGAACTGGAACAGAATTCTGTTTATGTACCGGCCGATGAACTCGCACACTGGATTATCGATAAAGAACCCGGGTTTAATATTGCCGATATTCGCACAAAAAAAGATTTCAACAGTTACCATATTCCAGGCAGTGTTCATTTTCCTTTTGAACAATTGGATAATATCGGGAAACTTGACCTGTTTGATAAGAGCAAAACGCTCATTCTGGTTTCTAACGGAAATACAAAAGCCGGCCAGGCCTGGATTTTATTAAAACAAATGGGATTTGAAGATATTTTTATTTTAGCCGGAGGAATGAACCACTGGGTTAAAATTTTTAGCAACCCGGAACAGCCGAAGGGTTCTTATACGGATGATGAACTTTTCACCTATCAGTTCCGTAAAGCGGCAGGACCCGCGGTGATGGGACGTTCGCTTACGATTACCGATAGCGGAAACGACATGGCCAAACCAAAGCCTGTCCGTCGAAAACGTAAAAAAGCAATAAAAAAAGTGGATGAAGGCTGTTAAAAAAAAGCCTTCCGTACCGCCGGAAGGCTTTTTTTATTCATTTAAATCCGGATCATAATCATCGTTTAAATAATCCATCCAGTCATCATCCGACATTTCCATTGACTGGCTAAACCGTTCATGCACATCATTGAACAGATAATAGAGTTTATCCGTTGGCAGACCGCTAAAATCGCGTTTATCCAGCTCTTCTTTCAGGCGTTTATAGATATCCGCTAAATTACGATAATGCTGGATACTGGTCATTCCGGATTGGGAAGAGATTCGGTCAATTTCATCCGCCCTCATCTCCTCCATATTATCAATCAATACAACGCTCCATTCTTTTAATACATGGACAGGCACATCGATTTCCTCAGAAATGGCATCAAATGATTTTCCATCCAACACACGCAAATTTAAAAACATCTGCTGCTTTTCATTTATTAGCATACATACTCCTTCTATTGTTTTTAATACGGTAATTTATCGGCCGTTGCACAAACGGGCAAGTAAAATCTTTATTATTAAAAGAATTCAGAATAAAACCTTAAAGGCTCTATGTTGATCCGTGTGGGTAAAGGGCCAAAGCGTCGTGTCTGCCTGTAAAGTGTCGCCGCATTACGTAAACATCAAATGACAGAAAATAATTTTTAATAACCCACCTGTCCCGATACTCGGGACACCCTCCCTGATATCAGGGAGGGAA
>JAJRSO010000013.1 GCA_024278755.1 Calditrichota bacterium
AAACTTCCGGTTGACCGATTAGTTCCAAAACCGATGAGTCGTAGATAAAACCCACTTTCTGCGAACCATTGGACGGGGCATAAATTGTTTTATAGCTTTCACCGAGATATTCTTTAGCACTTGTATCCAGAATTACCGGATCCACAATTTCCACAACACCCAGCAATTTAATATCAAGTTTTTTTAACATATGAAACATCGCCGGAATATCGGTGGCATTGCCCTGCGGTGGCCGACGCAGATTAATATTGTATTGCTTCATCATTTCGCCGTCGTCTTTGCAGGGGAACCACTCCATATTAAATGATCCAACCCGTATCTCAACAGGTATAGTTTGAGTGTTCAATTCATAAATTACTTTGGGCTGGTGTGGTTTAATAGTCGCACACGAAAAAATTAATAATAGAGTAAAGATAGAAAGTATAATTTTTTGGAATTTCATAGATACTCCTAAATTTTGTTTATTATAATACTAATAGCTTCAGAGCCTAATTTAAAGTTAAAATACTTGGTTATTTTAATATAAATCCAACCAACAACTATAAACCAGATTCTTCCCCTCACTTTAAAAAGAGGATTAAAATTAATGTTAGCCCTAAGCCCTAATTTGATAAATCTTCTTATTTAAAGCCTAAATGTCCTACTGTATTATATCACTTAATACTGGTTAGAGAGTATATTTTATACTCTCATTTATTAAATCTAATTACTATTTTTTTATTTTTTTGAGCAATATTTACATTCTTAAAACCTCTCTGTATAAAACTTTTTTTCTTATTGCTTATTGCAGATTTTTCACCATGATTTAAATATAAATTTATCGACTTTTTATCTTGCTTTTTTAATATATTAAGAGAACCCATAAAATCAGTATGAGAAGAAAAGCATTTATAACTATTAATAGTTGAATTTACTAAGTATTTTTTATCGTGCCATGACAATTCTTTTTTACCAGATTTTAAAAAGCCACCAGGAGTTCCAGGATCTTGATAACCAACAATAAAAACAGTTGTTCTTGTTTTTGACAATTCTGTTAATAAATTTTCAGAAAATGCACTTTCCATCATACCACTTGTAGTGATAATAATTGAGGGCCCTTTAATTTTTTTTGGAAATTTTCTTGAATAATTTAAAAACAAATTACTGTGTTGATATTTTAAATAAACATTTGATTTAAACCAAACATGTTCTTTAGTCTCCAACTCCTCTTTATATAATTTTGTAATTTCATTGGCTGATGGAGAAGGGCAATAAACAGGAGTGCTCTTTAATTGTGGATTACTTTTAAGAGCTTCTTTAACCATTAATAGCATTTTTTGTGTTCTATCCAATGCAAAAGAAGGTATCCAAACTAACTGGTTGTTATTAAGTGCCTTTATTAAGTCATTTTTAAATTTTTGTTCTTCTTTATAAACTATATTATCCCTAATTGTGTTGCCATAAGTACTTTCAATAAATATAATATCCGATTTGGGAAAGGGTTTTGGTTTTGGATATAAGATTTCTAAATCATTTCCTATATCGCCAGAGAATATAATATTTTTTTCATTTTTTTCATTTCCTTTAATAGTTAGCATTATTGCTGATGCACCAGGGATATGTTCTGTCCTCATATATTTAAAAGATATATTTTTATTAAATATAATTTCTTTATTATACGGTATTTCTTTTACTAAATTTTTAATTGAATTATACTCAATTTGTGAACAAATTTTGCAAGGAGATATTTTATTAAAAGAATAATTATTCTCATTTTCAATATCTTTTCTTTTTCCTGCAATTGATATTTTATTTGAGTAAGCAATTTTTTGTTGCCACTTACAATTATTCCAATGTCCCTTTACTGTTTTGACATCATTATCATAGTTTTTAATACTCTTTGTACTAAAAGTCCATTTCCTAGGTAAATTATCATATCTTATTTGCATAACAAGCATTATTTTCAGCAGTTTTTTCGTCCCAGGAGAAACATAAATAGTTCCATTAAAACCAGATTTAACTAATAATGGAATTCTTCCACAATGGTCTAAATGTGCATGAGTAAGTAAAAGACAATCTATATCCTTTGCTCTAAAAGGTAATTTCTGGTTTTTTTCACTAGCAATTTTTTCTCTTTTAGCAAGAGAAATGCTAGGATCTCCTTCAGGATAATATGCTCCACAATCAATTAATAATTTTGTCCATTTATATTCTATTTCCGTTAGTGAACCAGAAACTTCATTTGTTGCACCATACGGAATAATAGTAATATTATTATTTTGGCTAAATACATTTAATGTAAAAAATATTACAAAAAATAAAATTTCAAAACATAACTTTTTCATAGAATATTTATCATTCATTTATAAAAAGTATATTACTTTTCTATCTAGATAAAACGACCTTTAGCCAGAATTTTTTGCATAATATTCTTTATAGATATTTCATATCCCAGAGTTTACTTAATAAATTATTTTTTAAGTTCTTCATTAGAAATTGTTTAATTCAACCCCTAATAACTATGAAATTATTGCATAAATTTTTGCAAATTAACCAGCGTTTTTTCCAATCGGCGGACATCCGGCTGTAATTTATTGGTACGAATATGAAAATTATAGATATGATCGTACTCTCCGCTACACAGATTCATGCGCAGCGGCGCGCCGCTTAGGGCGCAAATATAGGTACACAACCGATCCTGCATAATGTTCAAATCAATGACCAAATCAAACTTTTCCTGACGGAAATTATCCAGGTAGCTTTCATTGGGTAAACCAAACCAGTTCCCGTCTGCCGGACGAAATGAGGAGCGCTCGAAGGTGGAGACCTGAACCTGCTTGAATATCTCATATAACCCGGAAGCAAAAGACTGTATTTCCTCTTCCAGTTCCGGATGGTCCGCAGGCGCTATAAGCAGGATACGTTTAACCTTTCGCAAGGACTCGGGAAAAACCACAGAAGATTCATCCTGCTTAAACCACTTTAAACGAAAATCCATATACTTTTTTAAAATTAATTTTTTTATGGTCGCCAGCACTATTTTTTTCCTTTGTTACGCCACATCGTTTCCAGATATTGTTTCAGCCTGGCTTCTCTGCCCTGTGTCGTCGGTTTGTAAAACTTTGTCTTCGTTAATTTTTCCGGCAGATAGGTCTCATCCACAAAATGCCCGTCGTAATCATGCGGATATTTATATTCTCCCCCGTAGTTCAAGTCTTTCATCAAACGGGTCGGCGCATTGCGTAAATGCAGCGGCACCTGCCGCGCGCCGTTGGTACGCACTTCTTCCTGCGCGCCCTGAATGGCCTGATAAGCCGCATTGCTTTTAGGCTGCGCGGCGAGATAGGTGGTAATTTGCGCCAGAATGATACGCGCTTCCGGCATTCCGATTTTTTTAACCGCATCAAAGGCCGCGGAGGCCAGCGACAGGGCATAGGGCTCCGCATTTCCGATATCTTCCGAAGCCAGCACAATTAAACGGCGGGCAATAAATAGCGGATCTTCTCCGCCTTCCAGCATTACCGCCAGCCAATACACGGCCGCATCGGGATCGCTGCCGCGCACACTTTTAATAAAAGCCGAAATCGTATCGTAATGATAATCCCCTTTTTTATCAAAATACAACGGATTTTGCGCCGCCGCCAGTTTTACCAATTCTTCATTGATGATAAGCGGTTCGGCATTCTTATCGCTTATCTGAAAAGCTATTTCGAGCAGGTTTAGGGTACGTCTGGCGTCCCCTCCGCCAAAATGGATCAAAGCGTCTTCCGCTTCTAACCGAATGGGATATTTTTTTAACAGAACATCTTTTGCCAGAGCATTATGTACAATCTCCCGCATATGTTTGGTCTTAATCGGTTCCAGCTTTAAAACCTGCATCCGCGAAAGCAGCGGCGCGTTCACTTCAAACGATGGATTTTCCGTCGTGGCGCCAATCAACACAACAACGCCCGTCTCCACCGCCTGCAAAAGAGCGTCCTGCTGCGCCTTATTAAAGCGGTGAATTTCATCGATAAACAGCACCGTGCGTTTGCCGTAAAATTCATTTCGCCGCCGGGCCTGTTCGATAATTTCCTTTACCTCTTTAATACCGGAACTAACCGCCGAGATAGATTCAAATTCAAACCCGGCTTCGCTGGCCAATAAAAACGAAATGGTGGTTTTACCCACGCCCGGCGGCCCCCAAAAAATAATCGAGGGCAGATAGGAAGAGCGCAGTTGGCGGCGCAGCGCGGAATCCGGCCCGATAACCTGTTCGTGTCCGGCAATATCATCCAATGCTTTTGGACGGCAACGTTCGGCAAGAGGCTGATTTTCCGACAGCACTTTTTTTTGCTGAAAAAGAGACGCCGTATTATGCGTCATACGGTTTTCCTGTTTTTTCCGGTTTAAGGCCGGCCGACCGCCACTTTCCACAATGTGACATAAGATTTAGTGGAAGGAACGGTCTTGATTAGAATTTGGTTATTTCCCGGATGTAAATACTTATTTATCATAAAACTATCGTAATTATCGGCGCCAATCTCTTTTTCGGAATGTCCGGGAAGAATCTTTTTCCGTAAAACGTATTGATTAATATTAACCGAATAATAGGAACCCGCCTTTAAAATAAGCGGATACAAATCCTGTGTTTTATAGATCCATAACTTTAAGGCCAGAGGCTGAGATAAATCCAGGTTAGCCGGAATAAAAATATTCAAAAGCAGAGCGTCCTGTCCGGGAGGGTTACGATATTGAAACGCATAGCCCAGTTTCCAGACTTTTTCATTAATGGATTTATTTAGTTCTGTTTCAGGACCGGCCTCATTGCTTTGATGGAAAATATTATCGCTAAACAGGTAACCCGATTTCACCACCGTATTTGATTTTTGATCCGGCTTAAAGCTCACATTATAATTAAGACTATACGTAAATGTGAGCCGTTGCGGACTGTCTTCCGTAATTTTAAATTTCTTTACCGTCGGCACATCATAAAGCGTGGATTTGCCAAAACGAATTTCGTGTTCACCCAGGGCAAGCGACACATTTACTTCTCCGGTACCCAACAGGCGGCCATCCACAATAATATCACCGGAAACCGGCGTCGTTTTAAGCGTTAAACGCCGCATTAGGCTGGTCAGCGTAAAATCTGCCGTGGTTTGTTTCTCTTTTCGGCTTAAACGCACCACCTGTTCTTCCGGATAAACCTTATAGCCCTTTTTCTCTATCCGGACAATATGCGAACCCAGTGGAATGCGTTGTAAGATATAATCCGTTTTATATGTTGTTTTCTGGCCGTCCAGATAAATTTCCGCATTTTTAATATTCGATCGTACTTCCAATAGTCCCGATTCCGAAAGGCCTTCGGACGAACGCGACTTTCCCTGATTTCTCAGAGGGTTTAGTGTAAATGAAATATTTACGGTATCACCCGCATTCAAACTGAATGTCTGTTGCGGCGGATGCGCCGCATACCCCGGTTTTTCCAGTATAATCGTATAATTCCCTTCCGGCAATATGATAGAATTTGCCTTCCCCAGCGTACCGTGAAACTCCCCGTTCACAATGACCCCGGCGTCTTTATATGGCGCGGAGATTTGTACCAGTCCGGAAGCCCCAAAGGCTTTCTCTTCCATCGTAAACGAAATAGATACCGTATCGTTTCCGGTAACGGTGATAACCCGAAATTTCGGCTTCGTACTGAATCCCTCGCGCAACAAAGTGATTTCGTGTTCGCCGGTGGCAACGGCATAGGGCTGCCCCTCGGTAAAACCGGCCGCCAGCACCTTATCGATATAAAGCTGTCCTTTTTCTTCATTGACAGAAACCAGCACATAGCCCTTTTCTTCAACGCCCGAACCGTTGTAAACAGAAGCCAGCCAGAGTAGTGTAATTCCTCCTAAAACAGCCAGCGTTATTAAAACCCTGCGGCCCCAGATTTGTGCCGGCGTTTCCACCTCTTCCAGAAATTCATCCTGATTTTTATGTTCCTCTTTTGTCATCCAGCGGGTTTCATTCAGATGATTGATATATTTTTTGTAGCCTTTTTTGCGGCTGTAAAACTTATCGATCTCCTCCTGGTAAATTTTCTGCTCAATTTCGGATTTTTTGCTTTGCATTATTTCTTTTTTACGCGCTTCGAATTGCCGAATGCGCTGATAGGCGTCTTCCTGAATCTCCCGGCGCAGTTCCTCGATTTTCCGTTTTAGTTCGGGAGAATCGGATTTGGGCAAGATTTTTTTTCTTGTAAATTTTTTCTTAAAACGTTCAAAACCGGTCTCCTCCACCGGATAGAATTCATATTCCCCTTCCAGTTCGGCGGGGGTTAGCCAGCGCGCTTCATTTAAATGGTTTTCACAATATATAAATTCGGGATACTTCCCGTAGATCTCCTCTTCGAGAGAGAGGCGAAGCAGACGCTCTTCCTGCTCTTTAATGAAAGACGTATCATCCCTCGTCAGTAAAGGTTCCGGAGAGGACGGCCTGGGGTTTTCCTCTTTTTGCTCAAACTTTTGGTGCAACTCTTTTTGAATTTTCTCGCGCAGTTCTTTTTCGATATCGCGTTTTGATTTTTTTGCCATCGGTGTTTACCAGTTCGTCGCATATTCTATGGTTAATGTATATTCGCTTTCCGCCCTTAGCGGAACTTTAAACGTAAAACGGTCGGCCTGTTTTTTGGAAACCTGAATGGTGGAAGAGAGTAGCTTGTTCTGCTGATAGGCGTTCAGATGTTCAATAATTTCCACTTCCACGTTGCTTTTTTTATGGCTGCGTAGTGTGTATTCGACGGTTTGCCGCCGCGAGCGTTTGGACGGCCGTTCTGTTTTAATCACCCGCCGCTCCGAAACCACATCAAAGGCCCGTCCGGCTTTGATATTTAAATCCTCTTTTTCCGGTGTATGCTTTATCGCGTCTTCGCCGATAAATTCCATATCTTTACCATCGGCTTTGTACAGACGGATTTTTCCGCCTGGAAGCGGGAATCCCAAATGATTTTTTTTGGAGTTTTTAAGCGAAAGCACCACGTTTACATCGTTGCTTTTATTAGAATCGACAATATATTTTTTATTTACAGGCGTCCGTATCTCCGGGAAAAGCTGAATCTGTTTCACCTGATTATTAGCCAACGTTGTCTTGCGATCCAGGCTGTACAAGTGATATTCAAAAAATGTTTTTTCCGAAAAAGCGGGTTTAGCCGAGTAAAACTCAAACACCTCATTCTGTTTGGCCGCCGGTCTGTTTCGGCGCCCGGATTTTATCAGATGCAGATCCCCGGCCATCAGCTTAAGACGGGCGTCTTTAAATGTTTTACCGCTGTTGTTTTCCACGGTCACCCAGCCGGCCAGAAGCAGTTCTTTTTCATCGGCGCTTAACCGGCCGGTGTAATCGGCATTCCAGTTCATTCCGCCGGTCAGATAGGTGATGGTGGCGTCATGCCGGCCGCCCCGTTTTGCATTAACCTGCCAGACCAGAGTTGGCCGTGTGATAAAGCCACCGGAGGTTCCGGCATATTCCGGTAGCATAATTTGTAAATCATCGCCGCGCGGTACAATCTGAAGTTGTTTATTTTGATCGAGCACCATCAGATATTGGGAGGAAACGGAAATTAATTCACCCCTGAGTTCTCCTGCTTTGGGGCGTAACAAACGAATCTGCTGATTCAGTGATTTTTCCAGCACTTTGGTAGCGCTGACCAGATCATACTCATAATTTTGCTCCAGAACCGAAAAAGAGTTCCCTCTGCTTTCTATCAGCACCGAAGAGGGTTGAATGGAGGTCGGGATATCAACCAGGTTGAAACTATGTGCACCCTGCGTCATTTGCAGTTGACGGGTTTCGCGTACGAGGGCCAAGTTGGAATTGGTGACCGTGATGGCCGTGTCATCCGCCGCCATTAAAACGTTTGCCGAAAAGATGAACAGAAAAGCAGAAATAATACGCATTGACTGCCGGGGCGCTTTTTGCAATGTCCTAAAAAGCAATGCAGATTTTGGGCTAGTTAAACTTTTCATAATTTCCCCTTACCTTTATCAGGTTTTCCCGAATATTACGCAGTTTATCTTTTTCTGCCTGAACGACTTTGTCCGGCGCTTTTTCAACAAAATTTTTATTATTTAGTTTCCCTGTTACCGCTTTTTCCAGCCCTTCCAGGCGCTGCGCTTCTTTTAGCAGACGCTGTTTTTCTTTTTCCTTATCAATTAAATCGGCCATGGGAATAAAGAATTCGATATTTTGAACCACAATGGTTCCGGCGTCCGATTTATCAAATCCTTCTTTAAAACGGCTGATGCCGTCTACCCGGGCCAGAGCGGAAAAATGCGTTTCGTTATTTTTGATCAGCGCAAAAATTTTATCCTCTGCACGCACAACCAGACCGGCCTTTTTTGACGGCGGCACATCCATTTCCACCCTCAGATTACGGATGCCGCCGATGGCTTCCATAATCAGTTCCATTGATTCTTCGGCCTGCTTGTCCAGAAAAGCCGCATCCAATTGCGGCCAATCGGAAATAACGATACTCTGTTCGTCTCCGGATTTCAATTCCTGCCAAATCTCCTCGCTGATAAACGGAATAAAGGGGTGCAGCAATTCCATACTGCCCTTCATAATGTGAACGGCCAGGGCCAGCGCGGTCTGTTTCTCCGCTTCCCGTTGCGGTTTATACAAACGTTGTTTGATCATTTCAAGATACCAGTCGCAGTAGTTATGCCAGAAGAAATGGTAAATGGCCTGCAGCGCGTCATTGATTCGGAACTTTTCGATATTTTCCGTCACATCCGAGATCGTCTGGTGGTAGCGGCTTAAAATCCAGCGGTCTTCCAGTGTAAAATGAGCGCTGTATTTGTCAATGTCCGCATCCGGATTCTCTTCGAGATTCATACTCAAAAAGCGAAAGGCGTTCCAGATTTTATTGGAAAAATTCCGGCCGATTTCAAAACTCTTATCATTTACATTGATATCCTGTCCTTCGGAGCTCAGCATTATCAGCGTAAAACGCACCGCATCGGCGCTGTATTTTTCGATCATATCCAGCGGGTCGATGCCGTTACCGAGCGATTTGCTCATTTTACGTCCATGATCATCGCGAACAATTCCATTAAAAAAGACATGCTTAAAAGGCACCTCTCCCTGAAATTCCAAACCGGCCATGACCATACGCGCCACCCAAAAGAAGATAATATCGGGGCCGGTCACCAGGGTGGTGGTAGGATAAAAATAGTCCAATTCATCCGTTTTTTTCGGCCAGCCCAACGTGGAAAAAGGCCAGAGCTGCGAGGAGAACCAGGTATCGAGGACATCCGGATCCTGTGTCCATTTTTCCTGCGGGGTCGACGGATCGCTGGCGGAAACCTTAATCTCTCCGGCTTCGTTATACCAGGCCGGAATACGGTGTCCCCACCAGAGCTGACGCGAAATGCACCAGTCGCGGATATTGGTCATCCAGTGCTCGTAGGTTTTTTCGAAACGGCCTTCGGGATGAAACGCAATGCGGCCGTCCTTTACCGCGGTTAGCGCCGCTTCGGCAAAAGGTTTCATTTTAACAAACCACTGTTCCGAAAGATAGGGTTCCACCGGCACTTTGGAGCGATAGCTGTGGCCGACCGCGTGGTTGTGTGTTTCAATTTTTTCCAGTTGACCCATTTCTTTCAGGGCTTTTACTATCAATTTACGCGCTTCAAAACGATCCTGTCCGGATAAAAATTCGGGGATGGGTAATTCGTCATGAAATTCCTCCTCTCGGTAAACCTGGCAAACCGGCAGAATGCAGCCGTTTTTATCCAATATAATCACGTTGTCCAAATCGTGCCGCTGTCCCATTTCGAAATCGTTGGGATCGTGGGCCGGCGTTGCCTTTACAAAACCGGTACCGAACTCTTTGTCCACATGGGCGTCGGCAAAAATTTCCACCACACGGTTTACAAAGGGAATAATGACTTTTTTCCCGATCAAATGCTGTTTGCTTTCATCGTCCGGCGCAACCGCCACACCCGTATCGCCCAGCAGGGTTTCGGGACGGGTGGTAGCCACAACGAGATAGTCATCCGAACCGGCAAACCGATAGCGGATATGATAGAGTTTTCCCTGCACATCGTGGTGCTCCACTTCGTCGTCGGCCAAAGCCGTTCCGGAAGCGGGATCCCAGTTTACGATACGCAAGCCTTTATAGACCATCCCTTTTTCATACAGGCGGATAAACACTTCCCGCACCGCTTCGGAGAGTCCTTCGTCTAAGGTAAAGCGTTCGCGCTCCCAGTCGCAGGAGCAGCCCATCATTTTTAGCTGATGGATAATGGTGGAACCGTGTTCCTGTTTCCATTCCCACACTTTTTCCACAAATTTTTCGCGTCCCAAATCGTGGCGGGTTTTCTTCTCTTTGGCCAATTCACGCTCTACCACGGCCTGAGTGGCGATTCCGGCGTGGTCGGTGCCCGGCAGCCACAGGGTTTCGAATCCCCTTTTTTTATGAAAACGGATTAAAATATCCTGAATGGTGTTGTTAAAGGCATGGCCCATGTGCAGGCGCGCCGTTACATTGGGCGGCGGGATAACGATGGTGTAGGGCTTTTTACCGCTTTGGGCGTCGGCGTGGAAATAATTCTGTTCCAGCCAAAAGTCGTACCATTTATTTTCAACCTGTTTGGGATCATATATTTTTGCGATTTCTTTCTGCATTTAAAAACTCCGGAGATTCAGGACAATTACTCTTCTATTTTTTTGCCAATTGAATGGATTTCTGCCGTTTTATTATTAACAGCAAGTTCAGAATATACTGAATTCTAGGCCGGATTTCATATAATTGTCATTTCAGAGAATGTAAAATAAAGAACCGCGAATAATAAAAGGTTTTCTATTCATACCGTCTTTACAAGGAAGCGTGCGACCGAAGCAATCTTTTAAACAAAAAAATGCTCGCTCCGTTCGGAAGGACGGCGTTTGACACTCCGCTATGGAACAATTCAAATCTATTTTTTAAAAGCAGTAGCGGCATATCTCCTTTTTTTCGTATTTTATTATTCTATTTGAAGAAAAAAATAGCAAAAAAAATGTTCTTAAAATCAATCCGGGCAAACAGCAGTATCGATTCATCCACGCTAAAAATTTTGCGTATCGGCTTCTATTTGCTGTTGTTATGGAACCTGAGTATTTTGGTAGCGCCGTATCTAATGGCTTCTCCTATAAAAATGTTTCAATATTTCGGAAGCCTGATCTATTTTTTTATGGATCCGGTCTGTCACCAACTGCCCAAACGCAGTCTATTTCTGGCAGACCTGCCAATGCCGGTCTGTGCGCGCTGTTTCTTTATTTATTCGTCTGGTTTACTGGTTACCGGTTTCGCGTATTTTACAAAACGATTTCACTTTTGGAACTGGTATGTGTATGTACTGCTCGCCGTTTTTACGGCAATGGAGGTTTTAGCTGAAAAGATTCATTTATATGGTAACTGGGTTGAATTGCGGGCGTTTAGTGGCATTGTACTGGGGGTATTAATTTTTCGTTTGATATTGGAAGGAATTATAAATGGAAACAGAAAAAACAAGCCTTGATAATCAACAAATGTGGCAAGCGGCTATTCTGGGCGGAGCCGCAGCAGCGGCCACAGACGCGCTTCCCTTTTTAAATTTAATCAATTGCCTGTGCTGTTTGGGAATTGCACTGGGTGGAGCCGTGGCATTACTCTATTTAAAATCAATGAACCCCGGAAAAATATTCGCTCTGCCGGAGATCATTCAGATCGGGCTGTACAGCGGTCTTGCCGGCGCCTTTATCAGCTTCGGATTTCATTATATCATTTTTCAGATGATCGGCAACTGGCAGGTGGAATGGATTAGCAATATGATTGAGGAAATGGACGATATCCCGGCCGTTTGGGAGGATTTATATGAGCAGCTTAAATCCCCGGAGATGCAATATTTCGCCGGCTTTAGTATTCTGATTCGTTCGCTGATTATCTTCCCCATATTTACATTTCTTGGCGCCCTGTTTACTAACCGCGTTTTAACAAGACGGCAGTAGAACCAATAATTACCAATTACGAATTACCAGAAACGAAGTATTACCCAAATTTCTAAAGTGAAATTTAGAAATTACCAAAATGCAAGCGCCAAATTCTAAAATTTAAACATGCCTCGACAAGGCCCTTTTCCCGTCGCAGTCACGAGAATTTGGAATTTGATTTTTGTGTTACGAAATTTAACGCTCTTATCCGGCCATCTCTTCGAGACGCTTGGTGCGCTCTTCGATGAGCAGGGCGTCCACCAGTTCCTCGATATTGCCTTCCATCACCTTGTCCAGCTTGTACAGGGTCAAACCGATGCGGTGATCCGTAACCCGTCCCTGCGGGAAATTGTAAGTGCGAATTTTCGCGCTGCGATCGCCGGAACCCACCATAATTTTTCGCTGTTCGGCAATAGCCGAATTATGCTCGGAAATGGCCAAGTCAAAAAGGCGCGAACGCAAAACTTTCATCGCTTTGTTTTTATTTTTAAGCTGGGATTTTTCATCCTGGCAACTAACAACCAGTCCCGTGGGAATATGAGTAATGCGTACGGCCGAATCGGTAGTGTTAACGCTTTGGCCTCCAGGCCCGGAGGAACGGTAAACATCCACGCGAATTTCATTGGGAGCGATTTCCACATCCACTTCTTCCGCTTCGGGAAGCACCACCACCGAAACGGCGGAGGTATGTACCCGGCCCTGGGTTTCCGTATCCGGCACCCGCTGCACGCGATGCACACCGCTTTCGTATTTCAGATTGCGATAGGCTTGTTCGCCTTCGATGGAAAAAATAATTTCCTTAAAGCCGCCCCGTTCGGAGGGATTGGAGTTCATCACATCAATTTTATACTTATGCCGTTCGCAGTAGCGGGTGTACATCCGATAAAGGTCTCCGGCAAAAATGCCTGCTTCGTCGCCGCCGGTTCCGGCCCGGATTTCCATGATGGCATTTTTATAATCGTCCGGATTTTTAGGAATGAGCAAAACCCGCAGTTCTTCCTCTAATTTTTCAATTTCCGCTTCTAACTCTTCCTGCTCCATCTGGGCCAGTTCCACCAGTTCCTCGTCCTCATTTTCCAAAAGAATGGCCGCATTTTCTTCGTGATCGTTTACCGCTTTCAGATACTTGTTTCCTATTTCCATTATCGCGGAAAGATCGCTCTGTTCACGGGAGATTTCTTTAAATTTTTTTAAATCATTATGAACTTCCGGATCGGAAAGCGCTTTGTTTAATTCTTCCAGGCGCAGATTTAATCGTTCGATTTTCTCTTTCATATTCGCCTCAGGCTGTTTCTACTACAATCTCAGAAGTTATTTCCGGTGGCCCGGCTAAACCGCCTTTTAAATCATCACCCAACGCGGCCTGCAAAGCGGCAATGGCCACTTCCAGTTGTTGGGCGTCCGGCTGGCTGGTTGTGATGCGTTGCAACCCCAGACCGGGAGCGGTTAAAAAGCGTACGATGGCATTGTCCAGGTTGGCGGCGGATGCTTTTAACACTTCGTAACTCAGGCCGCCTACTACCGGAATCATCGGCAAATGCACTGCCAAGCGCATAAACAGAGAAATTCCACCGCTCCAAAGCATTATCACCGTATCCACAAAAGCAAAGAAGATCAGACTTACCAGCATCACAATAACCAGAAAGCTGGTGCCGCAACGGGGATGAAAAGTCGAATATTGAGTTACATTTTCGGGGGATAGAATTACTTTATCTTCAAAAGCAAACACGGTTTTATGCTCGGCTCCGTGATATTCAAACAGACGCTTAACGTCCTTCATAAATGAAATACCCCAGATGTACAGCAAGAAAAAAACGATGCGAATACTTCCGGCCACCAGATTAAAAGCAAGGGCCTGCTTTTCGATATTGAACAGATTGGTTGTCAAATACAAGGGTAAAACAAAAAAGGCGCTGACGCCCAAAATCAGGGCAATTGATATTGAAAATACGGCGCTTGCCGTAGACATACCTGTTTTCTTGTTTTTCTTTTTTACCTTCTTCCCTTCGGCAATCTCTTTGGCCTCTTCGTCTTCGATGGCTTTATCTGCCGACCACTGCAAGGTTTTTATACCCAAAACCATCACTTCAATTAGGGTAACCGCGCCGCGGAAAATGGGGATGTTCAGCCATTTTTTGCGCTGAACCAGTGATTGGAACTCCTGTACTTTTACTTCTATTTTGCCGCTGGCGCGGCGCACAGCGGTGGCAATCCGCCTGGGAGAACGCATCATCACCCCTTCGATTACCGCCTGCCCGCCGACGGGCATAATTTTTTCTTCAGTACTACCGCTCATTTACACTTCCTTTATAAAAAAAAACGGAATGATATGGCTCACCATTTCATCCCGTTTTAAATTATTAATAAATACGCCCTAAAGGGCAGGTTATTTTCTGTTGTA
The DNA here is from genome assembly GCA_024278755.1 of Calditrichota bacterium. Lineage (GTDB taxonomy): Bacteria > Calditrichota > Calditrichia > Calditrichales > Calditrichaceae > JANTFQ01. The sequence goes on from JAJRSO010000013.1 coordinate 14,357, forward strand.
CTTACGCATAAATTTTTCAACACGGCCGGCAGAGTCAACTAATTTCTGCTTACCGGTGAAAAGGGATGGCAGGCAGAACAGATTTCAACTTTCATATCTCCAACTGCGGTATGCGTTTGGAAGGTGTTTCCGCAGGCGCAGGAAACGGTTCCAAGCTTATATTCCGGATGAATACTTTTTTTCACTTTCAGACCTCCATGAGACTTTCAATTTCGAGCTTTTGAATGTAATATAATCTTTTACAGAATTCAAGAAAATTTATGAATTCATGAAACGCAGAAAATCTTTGTTGCTTTTTGTCTCACTCATCTTGTCCAGCATAAACTCCATGCTCTCGATTATATTCATTTCGTTAAGCAGTTTGCGCAAGATCCAGATTCTGGATAATTCTTCCCTGCTCAGCAGCAGTTCTTCTTTTCGCGTACCGGAACGGTTAATATCGATGGACGGGAAAATACGGCGGTCGGTCAGGCGGCGATCCAGAACCAGCTCATTATTACCGGTGCCTTTAAACTCTTCAAAAATCACTTCATCCATACGGGAACCGGTATCGATTAATGCGGTGGCTATGATGGTCAACGAGCCGCCTTCTTCCACATTTCGAGCGGAACCGAAGAAACGTTTCGGCTTTTGCAGCGCATTCGAATCCACACCGCCGGATAAAATTTTTCCGCTGTGCGGCACCACCGTGTTGTGTGCGCGAGCCAGGCGGGTAATACTATCCAATAAAATTACCACATCTTTTTTATACTCCACCAGCCGTTTGGCTTTTTCCAGCACCATATCGGCCACCTGCACATGCCGTTCCGCCGGTTCATCAAACGTGGAGCTGATCACTTCGGCGTTTACAGAACGCTGCATATCGGTAACTTCTTCTGGACGTTCGTCAATGAGCAGCACCATCAGCTCGATTTCGGGATGATTTTTGGTAATGGCATTGGCGATTTTCTGCATCAGAATGGTTTTACCGGTACGGGGCTGGGCAACGATTAAACCGCGCTGTCCTTTGCCAATAGGGGTCAACAGATTCATAATCCGTGTTGAATAATCGCGGCGGTCGGTTTCGAGGTTAATTTTTTCTTCGGGATACAGGGGGGTAAGCGTATCAAACAATTTCCGTTCGCGGGCTTTGTCCGGGCTCTCAAAATTTACCGCTTCCACACGCAGTAGGGCAAAAAAGCGTTCATTGTCTTTTGGGGGACGAATCTGGCCGCTGATGGTGTCGCCAGTACGCAGCCCAAACCGTTTAATTTGTGACGGCGAGATATAAATATCGTCGGGACTGGGCAGGTAACTGTAATTTTCGGAACGTAAAAATCCGTATCCGTCCGGCAGAATTTCCAGCACACCTTTGGAAAATATAAGCCCCTCCTGTGCCGTCTGTTCTTCGAGAATACGAAAAATAAGATCCGATTTTTTTAACCCGCCAATGGCCGATATTTTCATATCCTGGGCAATTTTTGTGAGTTCCGTGATCTTTTTCTGTTTTAGTAGTTCAATATCTAACATTTCAGCCTCTTGAATAAATAAAAATTGGGTTTTTGCAAATAGTCTTTTATGAAGTTTTGGATATTTTAGTTGTTTAAGGGGATGTTAAACCCGCTTACGGGTTTGCTGACAAAACGTTGTAAGTTAAGATGACACCAAAACCTTGTCAAATTATTTTCGGTTTTTAAGCAGGGCGCCCGTTAAATAGTGACTTCCCGTTATAAGCAAGGTCTGTCCTTTCTGTAATTGCTTACATGAAAATTCGTACGCTTTGTTAAAATCTTTAATCGTTTTAACGGAAACAGCAAGCCCTGTAAAGGCCTCTGCCAGGATGTCCGCATCTAACTTCCGGTGGGTGTGCGGCTCGGTTACGGTAACCTGCTCCGCCCGCTGTGCAATAAAACGGGCCGATTTACGATACTCCTTATCGTCCACCAGACCGATAAGAACATGTAAATTCTTCCTGGAAACCAATGCTTGTAAAAATTCCAGCGTCCGGCTAATACCGGCATAATTATGGCTAACATCGAAAATAATATCCGGCTCCCTGCGCACCCGCTGCAAGCGTCCCGGCCAGATCGTACCGGCCAGCACCTTTCGGTAAATTTCTTCCGAAAAGGCGTACTTGCGCTGTTCGAGAAAATGTCGGCTAACACTATAGGCCAGGCATTGGTTTTGAGCCTGAAACCCGCCCAACTGCCGGCTTATAATATTCAATAATTCCTTATTATTCCTCTTATCCATTAGATCAAAACGCGTATGATCCAGCGTCAGCTCCTTTAAGGAACATTTTAAATAATCGGGCAGATAGAAGAACGGAGTGTGCGGCGTCAGATGCTGTTTCAGTTCGGTAAGCGCTTCCGCTTCCTGTTCCGCCGAAAAAACACTGCACCCGGGCTTGATAATGCCTGCCTTTTCGCCGGCAATTTTCCGCAGAGTATTGCCCAGTTGCTTTTCGTGATCAAAATGAATGGGCGTAATTACGGCAATTTCCGGCTGTACAATGTTCGTGGAATCCAGTCGGCCGCCCAGCCCGGTTTCGATGATGGCCACATCGACGTTTTGCTGTTTAAAATACAAAAAAGACAGGGCGGCGGTTCTATCAAAGAAGGTTGCGCGCCTGTCCAGGACAGTTTTTTTATTCGCTTCCCAAAAAGAAACAATAAAATCCCGGTTTATCTGCTTCCCGTTAACCGTAATACGCTCCCGGAAATCCATTAAATGCGGGCTGGTGAATAACCCCGTTTTTAAACCCATCGCCTGCAAAATAGAGGCGATAAAAAAAGAGGTGGAACCCTTGCCATTTGTTCCTGCCACATGAATAATCGGGTAACTGTTTTGCGGATTATCCATTTTTGCACATAAAAAACGGATGTTGTCCAGTCCCAGTTTTATAGCAAATTTTTGTAAGTCGAAGAGTTCCTGAACAACGGAAGAATACGAATACATATATGAAGAGTACCTTAAATTTTACGTTCTAAAATGCAAATAACAAAAATCGTCTTTTAGATACCTGCTTAAATTTTGGACTTTGGATAAACCATATCCGTCCTAAATCACTTAGGAAAATCTTGTTAATGCCGTTATAACACTCCCCCTCGTAACAGGCTATTGCCGTTTCTTTTTAAGCCGCGGAGGGATACTGCTTTTCACTGATTAAATCCCTTTAGTGTTTTTTGTTCGTTTGTTTAAATGTATTCGCGTTCATTGGCCATTCGCGGCTAAAGTTTCTTTTTGCAACATTTTTCAATGGCGCAAAGAAATAATATAAGTAGAAATATGCGCTCTTTTTTTAGTTTTTCCGGTGAAACGTTGCCCGCTCTGCGTTTCAACTAGGAACTGCGGCGGCCCGGGTAAAGGGTGACTACGGTACATCGTTGCCAATAGGCTAAAAAAACAAAACATCTTGATTATTTAGGATAGTTGTGATTAGAAAATTGCTCTTTATTTGGAATTCCAAAATTTCGTTTTAAAATTTTTGCGGTCTATTAAATGATTTTACCCAAGACAAAACCGATTACGATGCCCACCAGCAGCACCACGGTTAAAATCCGGTAATTGACTACTTCCTGAGAATATCCGCGTTTGATGGCAAGAATAGAAACGAAATAGCCCAAGGCATTGATGAGCCAAAAGAGCGGCAGCGCCAGTATTTTTGCTACCAGCGGCCCCACCAAAGGCACCAGACCGATAATATTTAGCAAACCGATAAAAGCTTGCGAAATAATACCAAAGATAACCACCGCGCCGCCGATAACGCTTTTATCAACCTTATAGTGAATGGCAATTACAATAAATGTAACAATTACAATCCACGTTAAAATTGTTTTCCAAAAAGCACGGAAAAAAAACTTTAGGGAGACAGTGTAGTTCTTTAGGGGTTGGGTATTTTTTTTTTGTTTTTTATCCATCCGTTTGCTGCAAAGCAGTTTTGGCCTGAATTTGTTCGCTTACCATTCCATAGCGACGTTCGCGCTGTACGTAATCCAGTAGCGCCTGCACGAATTGCGGTTTTCTGAAATCCGGCCAGGCCGTAGGTGTAAAGCAGATCTCGGCATAAGCAATCTGCCATAGTAAAAAATTACTGATTCGGTTTTCACCGCCGGTACGAATAATCAAATCCGGTTCCGGCTGGCTGGCGGTTTCCATCAGCTGCGAAACCGAATCGATGCCAATCATTTCCGGATCGATTTCTCCTGCCTTCGCTTTTCGGGCCAGCGTTTTTACCGCCTCAGTGATCTCCTGCCGCCCACCGTAACTAAGCGCAACATTTAGGATCAAACCGGTATTTTGTTCTGTCCGTTTAACGGCGGAACGCATGGCGCGCTGTGTAATTTGGGGCAGTTTATCCAGACGGCCCAAGGTACGGATTCTTACATTTTGCCGTACCAAACGCTCGATCTGTTTATTGATTGTGGTTACCAGCAACTGCATCAGTGTGGCCACTTCCCAGCTGGGACGCTTCCAGTTTTCTTCGGAAAACGTATAAATGGTCAATACTTCAATACCCAATTCACCACAAGCTTCTACGATTTCCTGAACCGAATTTACACCTTCATTATGCCCGGCAACCCGCGGCAGACCTTTACTCTTGGCCCAGCGCCCGTTGCCATCCATAATTAAACCGATATGTTTTGGCAATTTGGAATGATTTTTTAACAGTTCAAATTTTTCTTCAAATTCCATACGCATCTATTATAATTGTGCTGTAGCTCAGTAAATTTAACAGGATTAAAATCAAAGTCAAGAGCGGGGATTTTACACAGATTCCGACCCGTATTCAACTTTTTTATTTTAAAATGCCGTTCGCAAAGGCGCAGAGATGAAACACCCTTCCCTTTTTTTAACACAGAAGGCTGTTTAGCATATATTTTCACTTGTTATTTCATACGAAACATATTAAACTCACACCGTTCATCTATTACTATAACAATTAAATAAATTATTTGCCGTTAGTATTAAGGCGCTGTATCAATTCATTTTTCTCCGGAGGAGTATACTATGTTTGCCCCAAAAAAAGGGTATCTTCTTTTAGTATTTCTTGTCATTGCCTGTACAACCGTCCCTATTACCGGAAGGAAACAAATTAATCTTATCCCATCGGCGCAGATGAACGCTATGAGTTTTACAAACTACTCCGATTTCCTTAACACACACAAAGTCATCAAAAGCGGTAAAGACGCCCAGATGGTAAAACGCGCAGGCAAGCGGATTCAAAGAGCCGTAGAAGCCTATTTCGCAGAAAAGAAAATGTCCGGCCAATTAAAGGGATATGAATGGGAATTCAATCTTGTGGACGACCCCGCGGTGAACGCCTGGTGTATGCCGGGAGGAAAGGTGGTTGTATACACAGGTATCCTACCTATCGCACGGGGTGAAGCCGGACTGGCAGTAGTAATGGGGCACGAGATCGCCCATGCCGTCGCCGGCCACGGAAACGAACGCATGAGCCAGGGGATGCTGGTACAATTTGGCGGTATAGCGTTGGAAAAAGCGCTGGAATCCAAACCCGAAGAGACTCGTAATTTGTATATGTCGGCTTTTGGCATTGGCGCGCAACTTGGCGTTATGCTCCCATACAGCCGTTTGCATGAATCGGAAGCGGATCATCTGGGACTTATCTTTATGGCTATGGCCGGATACGATCCTAATACGGCGGTTGATTTTTGGAAACGCATGTCCGCTATGAAAAACGGAGCCGCTCCTCCGGAATTTTTGAGCACACATCCGTCTGACCAGACACGGATTCGTCAAATTGAAAAATTACTTCCAAAGGCGATGAAGTATTATCAAAAATAAACGGTCCCGTTTAACGGGACAAACCGAAGTGGAATCTAACTACAAACCAATTTGAGGACAACATGGCAGAAACCGTAGAAGAAATTACAATTGCCTGGACCGATGACACCGGCGTGGAAACGGTTAAAGAATTAGACAAAGTGGTGCTTACCAAAGGGGCCTGGGCTACCCTCGTTTTTAAATATCAGGATTTAAACCGCAGTACCGGAGAGTTTGGCCCTGTAAAATTTCGCATCGGCCGCTATCAGAAACGGAACGGCAGCTACTACCCGCATTCCAAATTTAATATTTCATCCGCCGATCAGGCTAAAAAAATAATTGATATATTACAAAACTGGTTATAACCGTTTAATTTAATTAACAGGAAAAAGTATGAAAAAATATAGTTTGATTATCTCCGTTTTCTCTGCTATTCTGCTTTTAGCCGCCTGTAAACAAAAGCAAATCGTTCCCGGCCCGACAACCGATGACGGCAGCCGTTTCCTGTTATCGGAAGATGATTTATCCGCCGGTACATTCCATACCCGCCATGCCGAACTTTTCGGCCGGGCCATTAACGGATATAATCTTGCTATTTTACAGGGCATCGACAAGGTACAGGCCACTGCCGACAGCGGCGGCGGCTATTTTGCCGGGATTCATGCGGTTCCCCCAGAATCTCCCGTCGGTTACCCCCTGCAACTTCTCGGCAAACCACTGCTTAATCCTGCCCGAACAACCAGTTACTGCAGCGGTTCTTCCTATGCCGCTTTTATGGAAGGCATGAATATTCTTTTTAAAGGAAGTGAACAAAAGCTGGATTCTGTCCATTATGAAGCGTTACGTATGCAGGAAGCAGACGGCGGACGGCGGGAAGACCATATAAAATTTTGGGGCTGGTGGAATGCCGACGGGTATGGTAACGATTTTGCTCTTATTCAGTACAGCCGGATGGGACGCCGTGTAAAACCGGTGGCAGCCAGGCCGGGAGATTTCATGAATATTTCCTGGAAAAAAGGCGGCGGGCATTCGGTGGTTTTCCTGGGCTGGTACCGGCGTCCGGATGGTACAAAAAATGTTGTCTACTGGTCCAGCCAAAAGAGCACCAATGGTTTCGGCGATGCTATCGTTCCAATCAGCCGTATCAAAGAAATGCTTGTTGTGCGTTTAACAACCCCCGAACATCTTTTTGATTTTACGATTCAGGGACAGCCCAAAAACAGCGCTAAGGGTGATAGCATTATCTGGTAATCCTAAAAACTATTTCTCGGTTTTTGTCTTCCGTATCTTAATTTTCTAAGAATCTGCTAAATATGTCCGATACTATTTATCCGGAAAAAAACGGGCAGGTACTATTGAAAAAAAACAAACTCTTCAAATACATTCTGGAAAGACCCGCCATCCAGGCGGTACTGCTAATCCTGGTAATCACTATCTTTGCCGCAGGACTTACCGTCTATTTCGAGGCATCCGGCAATCCGGAATTTAAAGGTTTCGGCGATGCGGTTTGGTGGGTACTGGTCACAATTTCTACCGTTGGTTACGGAGACAAAGTCCCTGTAACGCCAGGCGGACGTTCTATGGCCGTTGTTTTGATGTTTTTCGGCGTAGCGCTGCTTTCGGTGGTTACGGCTACCATTTCGTCTATTTTTGTAACGCGTAAAATTAAAGAGGGTAAAGGTTTGCAAGAGATTAAACTGAAAAACCATATTTTGCTCTGCGGCTGGAATACCCAGGCAGAACAGATTCTTTCCGTGTTTGAACAGGCAGAATCTAAAATCAGCAATGTGGTAATGATCAATCAGCTTTCCGAAGAAGAAGCCGCCGATGTGATGGCGCGTTTTACGAAATTAAAGATTCGGTTTGTCCGCGGCGATTTCACACGCGAGAACCTTTTAAACCGCGCCAATGCAAACAGCGCCTCTGCCGCTATTATTCTGCCCGACATCAGCGGAGGAAATATGCGTCCCGGCGATGAACGCACGATTTTGGCCACCCTTTCATTAAAAACGCTCAACAATAAAATAAAAGTGTATGCCCATATTTTGGATCGCGATAACCTGTCTCATTTAAAGAAGGCCAAAGCCGATGAAGTGATTATCAGTGATAACCACAGCGGGTATTTACTGGCGAGCCATGTAACGGCGCCGGGCATACCACAGTTTTTCGAGCATCTTTTTTCCGACAAATCCGGCTATACGCTTAAACGGCACGAATTCGAACCGGAATGGTTTGGACGTTCCTATTCCGAATTTAAAGATTACTACGGCTCAGCATTCAACGGCATCCTGCTTGGCATCGGTAAAATGAGCGAATCCTTTCAACTCTCCGATTTAATGAGCGACGACTATTCTTATCTGGACGAATTTATCATGCGTAAATTTCAGGAAGCCGGCAGGGGAACCGAAAACGAAAACCGGGTAAAAATCGTTATCAATCCCAAATTGGAAACCGAATTGCAAAAAAATGATTTTTATATCGCTCTGGAAAGTGAGTAAAAATGAGTGCATCAAAATCTTCCATACTTAAAACAAAACACGAATATCTTAAAAAAGTCCCGCTGTTTTCCGGATTGAGTGACACACAGTTAAAACGAATTACAGCCGTAATGACCGTTTCTAACTTCGAAGCAGGCAGCTATGTGATGCGTGAGGGAGACGACAGCACCGAGATTTATATCCTGCTAAAAGGCGAAGTCGAAATTTCCAAATCACTGGTTCTGCCACAGTGGATTCAGTCGGCGCAAAAACAGGAAAAAGCCCTGATTCGCCTGTCGGAAAAACACCACCCATTTTTCGGTGAAATGTCTATGTTCGGTAAAGACTCCACTCGTGACGCCTCTATCCTGGCCATAAAAAACTGTCAGATGGCCTGTCTGCAAAAAGAAACACTCATCGAAGAAACATCCCGCGATCCCGAAGCCGGCACAATCATTTACCGCAACATCGCCACCGAACTGGCCAAGCGGTTGCGTAAAGCCAATAAAGATATTTTAAAACTGACAACCGCTTTTAGTCTGGCATTGGAGGGCTGACCGTGTTTCTCGCCGGCAGTGAACAGTTTCAATCGTACAGAGATTACTATTCGCAAGTAATGCATCGTTATTTTCGGCGAAACCCGCCTATTCCCACCAACTACTATTTAAGCGGAGAGGCTGCTGAATCGGAAGAGTTAAAAATACAAATTGCACAGCGCTGCCATTTCCCGTCGATAATCAATATTCTTGCCAATGATGAAAACGACCTGGTTCGTCGGACCGCACGAAATACACGCTTTTGGAAGCTGGCCGGGCGCTATCAGGATATTCTCGGTTTTGGCAAACGCGAGCGGCGCGCATTTGCCCGCATCGAAGGGCATCCCAACATTCTTGTTCTGCTTATGTTCGAAGACGATCCCGATGTAATCAATGAAGTGCTGCACAATCCTTCGGTTTCTTTGCAAATTTTGGTTCTCTTCCAGCAACTGCTTAAAGAGCGCGGAACGGGCCGTAAAGACGAACAACTGCAAATGATTGCCAGGGGAATCATTTCCGAACGACGGGCACAAATTATAAAAATCTCCGAAATCAATAAAGCGGCAGAACAAATTGGCTCGCCACAAAACATTATTTCCATTTTACAATATTTTGCCGAAAAAGATGTTACCGTACACCGTGCTGTTGAGAACATCCTAAACGCGCAATCGGCCGGGATTGTGCGTTTATTCGTAAATAAAGCGCTCGAAAACGATTCCTTTAAACATATTCTGGACCATTTCTCTGTTCTTTCCAGTCTTATCAGTTTAATCGAACACCGGGAAGATTTAAAATATATCCCCATCAGCGCTCTGGGAATTGATAGTCCGGTTTCGGTTAACGGACCGCTGCAGTCCGTTTCTCACTTTTTTTTAAATCTGCTCACTAAAAAAAGACTAAGTGTCATCCGACACAGCGCCGCCAATATTGCCGATTTTAAAAATATTATTTTATTGGCCCGATGCCATATAAACAGCAACGAAACTCTGCGCCGTCTGGCCACGGAAATAATGCCGGTGGAAGATATTTTACTGCTAATGAATGATATTTCCACCCCGCGCCGCATATTTAAAGAGGTGTTAAGCATTCTCGAAAACCATTCGGATGAGTCTGTGGCCGAACGGGTGCACGACACCTATCTTTTAGACAGCAGCCGTATGCGAGAAAGTTTAAAAGAGCTCGAACTTTCGGTACAGGCTTATTTTGATATCATTTTCCAGTCGTTGGGCTATAACAAAATTAACGAATACCTGAATGTTGTCCGCTCCATCGAAACAACAAAAAAACAGCTAAGCAAATTCAATCAACTGATACTGGACGAATTGGGCGGCAACTATCAGGCGTTAACAGCCATGTTAGAGCAGATTAAAAAAACTATGCGCAAAGAAGCCAATATTATTTATTTTGATATTAGTCCCGGTGTTTCCCGCGAGCTGGAATCCATTTTTTTGATAATCGAAGAGATCTTTAAATTAAAAGACATGGGGCTGGCCTCGTTACGACCGGGCACCCCTCAGGACATAGAGTCGGAAATCCGGGCCCGGGCGCGCATTATCTGGCAAAGCGCCATTAGTATTTATTTGGGACGCATAAAAGATTTATCCGAAATGATTCGCAAAAAAATTCAGCGCTCGGCAGCTCCCTATACGGTAAAAAAGGAACTGGAAGCCGAAATGCGCACGGCTTCGGAAGAATTGGAAAAATCGTATAAATCCAAAATCCAGTGCGCTCTTACCAACACATGCATGGTATGCGGAAAACGCGGTTGCGCCGCGGAACGTTTTTTAAACGAGACCCATTTCTTTATCAAAGAATATCTCGATAATTTTATTGACGACTAATCTTTAATCTCCTGCCAGCAGTTCGGCAGTTTTTCACAATCCTTACAAATCACGCCCCCCCTGCTTTGCGTTTGCATATCCCCTGCACAAAACAAACCATTGTAACCCGCGGCGCCGGTTTGGATATTCTACACAATCCGCCAGATGGTGTTACCCCTCTCTTCGCTTTTCGAAGTTTTGCCAATAATACGGTATTTAATCTTGTATTTTATAATATTTTTTTTAACTTTGAAGGTCTCAACTTCATGTCTTTACTTTAACCCATCCAACCTAATCGCAGGAGGTAATATGGCCAGAGGAACTGTAAACAAAGTTATTATCATTGGAAGATTAGGGAAAGATCCGGATATGCGTTATGCGCCCAGCGGCACTGCGATTGCCAGTTTTACCATGGCAACCAATCACAGTACCAAAGATGCAGACGGTAACTGGAATCAGCAAACGGAATGGCACAGCATCAAAACATTTGGCCGCCAGGCGGAATTTGTAGGCGAGTACCTAAAAAAAGGAAAACTCGCTTTTATTGAAGGCCGCCTTCAAACCAGTAGTTGGGAAGATCAGAACGGGCAGAAAAAATACCGCACCGAGATTATTGCCAATGATGTGCAGATGTTGGGCTCCCGCAGCGATGGCGAGCAGGCCCAGTCTAAGGCCGAAGCCCCGGCTCAATCTGCCGCAAAACCGGCGCCTAAACCCGCGGAGCCCGAAACAAACAGCCCGGACGAGGACGATTTACCATTTTAATCGATTAATAAGAAACAGCTCTGCCGAAGCAGAGCATGATTCATCTACATCCGGTCAGGCACAGGAAGTGCCTGTTTTAATAATATCAAAAACTTACTAACGGTTTGCGTATGAAAAAATATGATCTCGGCGCTCTTACACAAAAAGCGCGGGATGCCAGGCAATATGCACAGGCGAAGTATTCGCATTTTAAGGTGGGCGCTGCGCTGCTCGCAGACGATAATTCGGTAATCACCGGCAGCAATGTGGAAAGCAGCTCCTACGGCCTGACGATCTGCGCCGAACGGGTTGCGCTTACCAAAGCGCTTTCCGAAGGAATTACAAAATTTAAAGCCATTGCCATAGCAGCAAAAGACGGTAGCTTTTGTTCTCCCTGCGGCGCCTGTCGGCAGTTACTGTATGACTACGCGCCGGATTTAGATATTATTTTAACAGATGGGAAAAACAATAAAACATATAAAATAAAGGACTTACTCCCCCTTGCATTCGAAGATACGCAGTTAGGATAATTATGAAAAAAGGAATCATTATTGGAATTGCCGGCGCTTCCGGTTCCGGCAAAACACTGGTCGCAAATAATATTATGGATACGCTGGGTTCCGAAAAGGTGGTCATGATCCAGGAAGATTCTTACTATCGCGATCTCTCCGACATCCCTTTTGATGAACGCACCGGCCGAAATTTTGATCATCCGGATGCTTTTGATCATCAGCTACTGGCTAAACATTTAGCCCGGTTAGTTGAGGGCAAAGCTATTTCGCATCCCATTTATGATTATAAAACGCATAGCCGTAAAAAAGAGACTAAAACGGTAGGCCCCCATACAATCATTATTTTAGAAGGCATTTTAATTTTAAACGAACCTGCCCTGCGCGATTTAATGGATATCCGCATCTTTATCGATACCTCTCCCGACATCTGCTTTATCCGCCGTTTAAAGCGGGATATCAACGAACGGGCCCGCACCGTGGAAGGCATCATCTCACAATACGAAGAGACGGTTCGTCCGATGTATTTCCAGTTTGTGGAGCCCTCCAAACGTCATGCCGATATCATCATTCCCCGCGGTGGAAAAAACAAAGTAGCCATCGATATTATTTCTACAAAAATTAATACCCTGCTCGAAAAGCAGAGCATTTAACAGGGAGGTTTTACCAATTTTATGATGCATGTTGTAAGCCAGCATACCGGCTGGATAGAAGTTATTTGCGGCAGTATGTTCAGTGGAAAGACCGAAGAACTGATCCGCCGGCTGCGCCGGGCAGCCATCGCCCGCCAGCGAGTAGAAATTTTTAAGCCCAAAATAGATAACCGCTATAGTGATAAAGAAATTGTTTCACACGATAAACAAAAGATTAAATCTCTTGTCATTGAATCGCCCGACGAAATATTAAAACACGCTTTGGAAGCACAGGTCGTAGGCATAGACGAAGCCCAGTTTTTCGATAAAAGTCTTGTTAAAGTAACACAGACACTTGCCAAAATGGGTAAGCGTGTGATCATTGCCGGTCTGGATATGGATTTTAGAGGCGAGCCTTTCGGCCCCATTCCTCAATTGCTGGCCACCGCCGAATACATCACGAAAACCCACGCCATCTGTGTGGTATGCGGGAATCCTGCAAACTACACCTACCGAAAGACTCAGAGCACCGACAAGGTTGTCGTAGGCGCCGGGGATATTTATGAAGCCCGCTGCCGGAATTGTTTTTCGCCACCTAAAAAAGAGGAGACTACAGAATAATGAAAGATATCGCATTCGGAATTTTTGGTCTGGTTGCACTTATCGGTATTGCTGTTTTATTTTCCGATAATAAAAAACATATTCCCTGGAACCAGGTGGCAAAAGGAATTGGCCTGCAATTACTTTTTGCCGTTTTTGTAATACTTACACCCTGGGGCGCTACCTTCTTTAACTGGATCGGACAGTTTTTTGTTAAAGTTATCTCGTTTACAAATGACGGCTCCCGGTTTGTTTTTGGAATTCTGGCCGATCAGGCCGGTTTTAATAAAGCCTTTCCCGATGGAATGGCGGGCGCCGGTTTTATCTTTGCCTTTCAGGTGCTGCCAACCATCATCTTCTTTTCATCCCTCATGTCGGTTTTATACCATCTCGGCATTATGCAAAAAATTGTTCAGGGGATGGCCTGGGTAATGGCAAAAATACTTAAGGTTAGCGGCGCAGAATCTATTTCGGTCGCAGCCAATGTGTTTATCGGTCAAACCGAAGCGCCACTCGTTGTTCGCCCCTACGTGGAATCGATGACTAAATCCGAGTTACTAACCTTGATGATTGGAGGAATGGCCACCATTGCCGGCGGTGTTCTCGCCGCTTATGTGGGTCTACTTGGTGGCGGCGATCCGGCGCAACAGCTTTTTTATGCCAAACATTTGCTTTCGGCCAGCATTATGGCTGCGCCGGCAACCATGGTAATCGCAAAAATTTTGATTCCCGAGCGGGAAAAATCCCTGACCATGGGGAAGGTAAAAGTCGAAATCGAAAAGACGGCCTCCAATGTTATCGAAGCGGCGGCCACCGGCGCGGCGGACGGATTAAAATTGGCGCTTAATGTTGCCGGAATGTTATTGGCCTTTATTGCCCTTATTTCAATGGCCGATTGGATCATCAGCGGCGTCCTGTCGGATATGATGCACCTGCACACCGCTTCCGGCGGAGATGTTACCCTGGAACTAATTCTCGGCTATGTATTAAGTCCTATTGCCTGGATTATCGGCGTACCCTGGCACGACGCTGTTCAGGTCGGTTCGCTTATCGGGCAAAAAATCGTATTAAATGAATTTATTTCCTATCTGCATTTATCACAAATTATTCCCACCGGAGTACTCAGTGAAAAAGCCGTTATTATTTCGACCTACGCTTTATGCGGGTTTGCAAACTTTTCATCCATTGCCATACAAATCGGCGGGATTGGCGGGATTGCGCCCGGCCGGCGTAGTGATTTGGCAAAATACGGGTTACGCGCCGTTTTGGGCGGTTCTCTGGCAACATTTATGACCGCCACCATTGCCGGTGTTTTAATCTCATTATAAAAGAAAGAACCCTATGTTAAAAGGATTTTTAAAATGGTTTAGCGGTGTTTTTGCCGCATTGGTTTTAGTATTTTTAATCGCCTTCATCGCCATTTCAGCGCTCACCGATAACGAACCAATCGTGGTTGATAATTCCTATCTCCATATTCCGCTTTCCGGCAATATCAGCGAATACCAAACGCCGGATCCGTTTGCCGGCGCTCTCGGAAAAACGAAACTGGACATTAAAAAGATACGAGACGTATTGGAAAAAGCGCAGGTCGACGAACGCATTAACGGGGTCGTTTTGCAAATTGAAATGCTGCAAACCGGTTATGCAAAAATTCAGGAATTACGCCATTTAATTTTAAACTTTCGTAAATCCGGTAAACCGATTTACGCGTTGCTGGGTCCGGATATGGCTTTTACGAAAGATTACTATGTGGCCAGCGCCTGTGATTCCGTTTTTATGCCCCCTTCGGCCAATCTCTTTTTAACCGGCGTCAGTACGGAGATTACGTTTTATAATGAATTCCTTAAAAAATTTGGCGTACACGCGGAGTTTGCACAAATCGGTAAATATAAAAACAGTCCCGATGTGTACACGCGTAGTAAAATGTCCAAACCACACCGCGAAGTGATGACGGATATTATTAACCGTCTCTACACAGATGTGGTTGCAACCGTTGCAAAAAGCCGCCATCTTTCCGAGGCAGAGGTAGAACGCCTTATCAATGATGTAAGCGGTTTTACCGGACGCGAAGCCCTGAAATCCGGTTTGATCGATCGGGCCTGCTACCTGCCGGATTTTATACAAACCCTAAGCGCAAACGATAAAAAGCCCGTGCGTCTATCCGCCGCCGATTACGCCGGTGTCCCGGCCAGTTCTTTAAAAATACGTAATAAATCCCGCATCGCCGTTATTAACTGTGTAGGCGTCATTGCCGGCGGCAGTGATACAAACGATCCTTATTTCGGTAAAATTATGGGTTCGGAAACCGTCATTAAGAATCTTGAAAAAGCAGCAAAATCTAAATTTATTAAAGCAATTATTCTGCGTATCGACAGTCCTGGCGGCTCGGCAACCGCTTCGGAAGCTATCTGGCATGCCATTCGTAAAGCGCGGGAAAAGAAACCGGTTATCGCCTCGGTTTCCGACTATGGCGCTTCCGGTGGATATTACATCAGTATGGCCGCCGATACCATGTTCGCCGCTCCTAACAGCCTTGTCGGTTCCATCGGTATTTTTGCCGGGAAATTCAGCTTCAAGGGATTGTATGATAAACTGAGTTTAAAAAACGAAACCATCCAAAACGGAAAAAACGCCGGTTTATTTTCGATAATGCAGCCCTGGTCTAAATCCGAAAGGAAAATAATCGACCGTCTTATCGCCGATTTTTATCAGGATTTTGTCCGGAAGACCGCCGGCGCCCGCCACATGACTTTTAGGCAAGTGGACGGACTGGCCCGCGGTCACGTCTGGACAGGTGCGGAAGCCGTGGAGAATCATTTGTTTGACAGCCACGGGTATTTTTACACCGCCGTAAATGCAGCCATAAAAATGGCCCATATCGATTCGTCTGAATCCGTTCGCTTGATTTATTACCCGAAAGAAAAATCGATGCTGGATGAATTATTTAACACTTTTTCCATCTTAAGTTTTAATAAAAATCCGCTGGGCAAACTTCGGGGTATTTTGCAGAAAGTTCAGAACAAACCCATGGCGCTGATGCCTTTTGTTTTACAGTGGAACTAAGGTCCGGCGAAACAAACCGATCCGTTTAAATAACCGGGAAGCAATACCGTGAACAAAAAAACAGAACAAGCCATCAAAGTTATCCGCACGTATACAGAGCTAACACCAAAAGCGGGGATAATTTTAGGGAGCGGGCTGGGCGCTTTTGCCGATACGCTGGATGATAAAGTTAAAATCCCCACCGAAAAGATACCTTTTTATCCCAAATCTACCGTTGAAGGTCACCAGGGGTTTTTGGTTTTCGGAACCCATAAAGGCGTACCGCTACTGGCCGTGCAAGGCCGCACCCACTATTACGAAGGGTATCCCATCCGGGATGTAATCTTTGTGGTGCGTATTATGCAGGCGCTCGGGATAGCGGTTTTAATGGTGACCAATGCCGCAGGCGGAGTGAATTCGCGTTTTACTCCGGGCGATTTAATGCTGATAACCGACCAGGTTAATTTTCTGTTTAACAATCCGCTTATGGGAAAAGAGGAATACGAGGGCCCCCGTTTCCCGGATATGTCCGACGCCTATTCAAACGAATTTTTTGAACCCGTAGAGAAAATAGCCCTGGAACGAAATATCGCGTTGAAACGCGGCGTTTTATGGATTTCCAGCGGCCCCAGTTATGAAACAGCCGCCGAAATAAAAATGATTCAAAAATTTGGGGGCGATGCCGCCAGCATGTCCACGGCGCCGGAAGTAACCGTTGCCAAACATGCCGGGATGAAGGTTGTGGGCATTTCCTGCATCACCAATTATGCCACAGGCATAAGCAGCGATAAACTATCGCATTCCGAAGTTACCGAAACGGCGGAACTGGTAAAAGAAAAGTTTTTATCCTTAGTCAGCGGCATAATCGAAAATATCTTCCGTTCGCTTTAAAAATCATTTTTCATTTTCGTGCGCTTAAACATAGCATTCACGTATAAAATCCGTTATCTTCTCTTATAATTTGGAGTAGAAGCGTATACCAACGAAGGAGGGTTTTAAATGAAAGCGACCCGTTTCGGCATATACCTGGCTCTCGTTTTTCTTATGCGGGTTCCGGGATTCACACAAGATATTTCTCTAACTTTCGAGATTTTCAATCAGGAGAAGCTACAATTACTGTATCTTTCAGATATGGATTTATTACAGCAGGGTGCTTCGGGAACCTCCGAACCGATTTTTGAAATTATTCTCAGCGCTCCGGGTGACCCCGCCCAGCCAAATGTCACCAGATATACCGGTTGCCGCATCTTTTTGAATATTAAAAAAGATGAAGAATCTCTTGTTTCGTGGCAATCGAACGCCTTCGAAATTCCGGTTCAGTCCGAACCGTACCATTTATCAAACATACCCTTGATCGCAAATACTTACCGCTTTGATGAAACCGACCCCGCTACGCAGGTCGTTTTAAATAAAACAGCTCTTAGCACTGATATCGAATCGCTGCAGGAAGACATTTTCAGCAGCGGGAAGCTGCCGGTCGGTAACTACACGCTGGAAGTTCTGCTTAATTATAATTTCAATGCTCTGCCCTTACAAACCGAACAAACCTTTACCTTTATCGAAGCGGTAAATCCCAGTTTTATTCAACTAATTTCACCGGGCAACCAGGTTGCCGACGGAGAACCTCAGGCAATTTATAATGAATTCCCTGTTTTTCAGTGGACGGGCAATGGCGATGCGTATCAGGTGGTGGTATTTGAAAAGCGCAATCGTTTTCAAACTATCGACGACATTGTTCGCTCCCGTGAAAACTGGAAATCCGAACTCAGTTCGGTGGAATCGGTCATCTACCCGCAGGGCGGAAATGTCATCCCTCTTGAAACCGGAAAAACCTATTTTTGGATGGTGCGCATGTTCGTGAACACCTCTTCGGGTAAAGAAACGGTTAACAGCGAAGTTTGGCAGTTTTATCTGGCTAATCCGTCAAATCAGCTCAGTGGCCAGGGACTCATATCCAAGAACGACATGCTTGCCTTTCTGCGGGATCTGCTGGGAGATAAAGCCGATGAAATCGCCGCTTCACTCGATGATTTTCAGGTTTCCACCGTCAAAGTTAACGGCAGCGAAATTACCATTCAGGAGCTTTATAATTTGATAAATACCTATCGCAGCCAAAAAGTGGAAGTGCTGGATCTCATCCTTCCCGAAACGATTAATTAGGAGAACAGCAATGAAAACACGAAATATTAGTATCCTATTTTTAGTCTCTTTACTGTTCCTGTCGTTTGCAAATGCCGAACCTATCGCGGTTGTTATTAAAACCCGCGGGAAAGTTACCGTTACTTCCAATAACGGAAAAAAATTAAAAGCGCGGGTTGGAACTCGCCTTTACCCGGGGACAAAAATCACCACCAAAAAGAAGAGCTTTGCCGCTATTCGTTTTATTGACGACGGCAGCCTGGTACGTATCCGCTCTAACTCAACCTGTACCGTGGAGGGTAAGCGCGAAAAAAGCGGTTTCTTTAAAAACCTGTTTTTAGAGGCGGGAACTCTGTTTAGTAAAATCGTAAAACAAAAAAGTATTTTCCGTATCACCACGCCCACCTCCGTGGCCTCGGTTAAGGGTACCGCCTTTTGGGTAAAACAAGAGTTTAAAGGCGGCACCTACTATTTTGGCGAAGAGGGCGTTGTGGAAATAAGCAATAAAAAGGGTTGGGCCTTGTTGCGTAAAGGCGAAACAGGGTATGTCAGCTCCCCGTCCAGCCGCCCCATTGTGCGCAAAACCAAAAAAGGCGAAAAACCGGAACGGAAAGACAGCAAAACAACTATTGATGAATTAGAAATTGATTTTAAAAATCAAAAGGGCGATGTAAAATCGCTTAAGTTTAAAGTAAAAAAAGAAAAATAGAATCGTATTTTACGCTATAAAAAACTTCTTTTTTTACCCTGTCGTTATGGAGGAATATTTATGCAGGGCTCTAAAGCGTATACAATTATCATCCTTTTAGGCTTGGTTTTTATTTCACGAGCTCAAGCTGTTCAATTTTTTCATGATGAACCGGCGCCGGTTGTTGTTGGCGAGACACTGCACCTGGAACTGACCTATACCGAGAACAAACAGCCGGTAAACAATGTTTTCTTTTTCTACCGTATGCAGGGCGAACATAACTACCGTTCTTTGCGCATGCGTCAGGAAGGCCTCATTCTAACGGTGGATATGAATACATCCAAGTTTTTTCCCGGTGATTTGGAATATTATTTTGCTTTTCAGGATGCATACGGCGATGTGAAATACCTGCCGGCCGGAAATCCCGAAGACAACCCCTTTAGAGTCAAAATACTACCGGCAAAGAGCGAAAAACCCAGCGCCGGCGGAAAACTGTTCGTACCGCTTCTGCTTAGCCCGGAACCGGGTGAAGTAGTGCCGCCGGATGAACTTTTACTAGCCTTCTCCATTCCCTTTGAACTGGACCCGCAAAAATTAAGCTATAAATTATTCATCGGCGGAGTGGATGTTTCCCGTCTGCTGAACCGAGACGGTAACCTGCTTACGTTTTCTCCTAAAAGTATCCGTAGCGGGTTGCACAATGCCGAATTAAAAATTTTAGACGAAAACGGAAAACTCATCGGCCGCAATCAGCTTTCCTTCCGTATCAGCGGAAAGCCGTCCAGACAAAAAGCATTTGAATCGGCCACCCGTATCTTTTTGGACAATCGTTATCAAAGCATCCAGAATACCGCCGAAAACTATTTTCGCGGCGGTATGTATTTTTCCGGTAGTTATAAAAAACTGGAATTTAAGGCCCATGCGCTTATCAGCTCCGAAGAGGCCTACAACCTACAGCCCATCAACCAATTCGGTATTCAGGCCAGTTATGTTTTTAACGAACGCAACAGCATCTATTTAAAAGGAGGCGATTTTACCACGAATTACGATCCTCTCTCTTTTTGGGAAAAACGTATCCGCGGTATTGGCGCCGGGTTTTATACCAGTTATTTTGATTTCGACTATAGTTATGGTCAGAACTTTCGCGCGGTAGAAGGAAAAATCGATACCGCCGGTTTTATCCGTAACGGCACCTTCGAACAGACCTTTACCAGTTTTCGTCCTCAGTTTAACTTTGGCCGTCATTTCAGCTGGGCTTTCGATTTGGTAAACGCTAAAGATGATCCAAAATCTATCGTAGACAGTCTGGCCGGAAACCCCAAAGAAGCATTGGTTGCAGGCAGCTCTATGAATCTTGATCTTGATAAAAAGCGCATCTTGTTTAAAGGCAGTTTTCAGGCCAGTATAAAAAACGAAGATGCCGGCGGTGAAGCCGTGGAGTTCGACAGTATCGCCGCTTCTTATGAACTTTCGGATACAGAAGCCGATCAGATAAAACCATTTGTAAATTTTTTAGAAAAAACCGGCTTTCTGACATTAACTCAGGGTCTGACCCCGATTCCCAGTTTTGCTATGCAGTTCGAGACACAACTGCGCTATTTCGGACATGCATTTAAAGCCGCTTATAAACGTATCGATGCAGAATTTACGTCTCCCGGAAATCCGTATCTGCGCAGAGACATTGCCGGATATTTTATAAGCGACAATGTGCGGATGCTGCAAAACCAGGTGCTGCTTAACCTCTATTTTAATTCCTATGCCGATAACCTTTCCCAGGGGGACGCTAAAACACAAAATCAGGCCATGGGGGCTTCTATCTCCTATTTTCCGTTTTCAAACCTACCCAGTGTTACGCTTTCATACGGCAACCAGTCTCGCGAAAATGAGCTGGCCCGGCAGCAAACAGACCCCGATTCAACTTTTCTTACCGTGGTTGACAACCGCCACCAGCGTTTTGGTATTTCATCTTCATACCGGTTTAATGCCGGAAAAATACAAAATACCCTTATGCTTAATGCATCCAAATTTCAATATGCCGATGCTGTTTCCAGCAAACGAAATACCGATTTAATTCTCTTTTCCATCGGTATGCGCAGCCGGTTTTCGTTTCCGATGACCATCCGTTTTAATTATGCGCAGGATGTTTCAAATCTGTATGTTCTGAATACGGACAATCAGGCTTATGTGGGCAGCGAGGTTAAAACCCGTAAATTTCAGGCAGGTCTTGATTACAATATCCGGAATTTTGCGGGAAGTAGTGATTTGAAGCCATTCCTGAATATCAGCCTGCAAAAAATTGCCAATGATCAGGAAACAACCGACTATAGCCGTCAAAACTATAGCGCCGGGTTTTACCTGCGTGGAAACCGTTTCGGGAATTTCTCCTTTCGGTATGATTATATAAACTATGGCCGTCTAAACAACTGGAAAGATACCATAATCAGCACCCGTTACGATATTTCGTTTTAGAAAGGCGGCTCAATGAAATTAGTAAAATCCGCATCCCGGCCTGGTATTCTGATTTCAATCGGATTTTTTTACGTTATTGCAGCTTTTGTTTTGAGTTTTACTGGGCTCTTTGTAAATCTGGAGCTTAAAACGCTTGATATGCGTTTTAACCTGCGCGGTGAATTGCCCCTTGAAAACACCTCCGTTGTCATTGTTGCCATCGATGATCAATCGGATGAATCCACACCGGCCCGCTGGCCCTGGCCCCGCTCCTATTACGCCCATATTATCAAAAATCTCGAAGAAGCCGGTGTTGCCGTTATCGGGCTTGACGTAATGCTGGACCAAAGCGACGATTCCAATCCGGGATCGGATGCCCAACTGGCCAAAGTTTTAGATAAATACGATAATATTGTATTAACCGGTAAACTACTCCGCTCTTCTGCAAGCTATTCATACAGCACACTTATTCCGCCTTATGAAAAATTTGTGTCGGGTCCTACCTCCTGGGGCCTGGCCGCTCTGGAAGCGGATGCGGATGGGTTTTTCAGACGCTATTCGGTTGGTCAGATGTACGGTGATTCTCTGTTGCCGTCATTTGCAGCGGAAATACTACGAAAATTTACCCCCGCTTCCGGGCACACCTCCCTAACCATTGACAAAGATTATTTTATACTGAATCCATACCATATCTTAAAGTTTGACCCAGCCAGTATGTTGATCAATTTTTCGGGCCCGGCCTTTAGCTTTCCCTACTATTCATTTGACACTATTTTAGATGACAAAGATTTTAGTCTGCGAGAAGATTTTGATATGGACGCCTTCGATGACCCTGGCAACCCGGCACTTGGCTTGCCGCCAGGGCTTAAGTATTCCGGAGTTTTAAAAGGCAAGATTGTGTTAATCGGCTCCAGTATGCACGAATTGCACGACAACTTTCCAACACCGTTTATGGAGCATCGCAATAGTTCCGGCCAGGAGGTAATGGCCGAAATGCCCGGAGTTGAAATTCATGCTAACGCGCTACAAACTATTTTAAGCGGAAATTACTTAACGTCTTTATCGCGGTTTACCGTTTTGATAGTATTAATCCTGCTTACCGCGCTTATTTTTCTTAGCACCCGCTTGGCAAGTACATTGCTAAGCGCTGGTTTTGGTCTGCTTTTACTAATCACCTATACGATTATTGCAGCCTGGGCTTTTTCCGGTAACAATCTCATTCTTCCGGTAATGGCGCCTATTCTTTCTCTTTTATTTGCCTATACCGGGTTTACCGTTTATAGTTACTTTTTATCCCTTCAGGAAAAAAAGATGCTGCGCGGCGCCTTCGCCTACTATGTGCCGGAATCGGTTATTCAGGATATTGTGAATAACCCCGAAAAACTTAAACTCGGCGGTGAAGAGCGTGTGGTTACGGTTATGTTTACGGATGTGGCCGGTTTTACCACCATTTCGGAAGCGCTTAAGCCGCGGGAACTGGTGGGACTGCTGAATGAATACCTTACCGAAATGACCGATATTGTTATAAAAAATAACGGCGTTATCGATAAGTACGAAGGCGACGCCATCATGGCCGAATTTGGCGTTCCTGTTCATTTTGATACTCATGCCCGTGCCGCCTGCAGCGCTGCTTTGGAAATGCAAAAAAAATTACGCCTGATGCGTAAAAGCTGGGCCAAACGGGGTATGCCCGAATTAAGTGCGCGCGTGGGAATCAACACCGGTGAGGTAATCGTTGGGAATATGGGTTCGCGTGATGTTTTTGATTATACCGTAATGGGTGATCATGTAAATTTAGGCGCCCGCCTCGAAGGCGCCAACAAATTTTACGGAACCCATATTATGATTTCCGAATTTACCTACGCACAGGTTAAGGACTACTTTTTAACTCGTCCGCTTGATTTTATTCGTGTTAAGGGTAAAAATAAACCGGTGGAAGTATTTGAACTGGTAGCCGACAACGAGACGAAATTTACCGATGACTTTTTTAAACTCATGGAATTGTTTGGACGGGGAATTGCCGCTTACCGGAATCGGAAATGGATGGACGCCGCCGATATTTTTTCGTATTGTTTAAAACTGTTCCCGGATGATAAACCTTCGGAAATTTATTATAAGCGATGCTTTGAATATCAACAAAACCCACCCGGAGCCGACTGGGACGGCGTTACGACAATGACAGAAAAATAAAGGCACTTTGTTGTTATGTGTGTGTAATAAGTTTAAAAAAAAGGCCGTCTGAAACCAGGCGGCCTTTTTTAATGTATAAAAAGACGGCTATTTAACAATAGCCAGAATATCGCCACGTTGTACAATCAGATATTCCTTATCATCTATTTTCAGTTCATCTCCGGAATACTTTGAGTATATAATTGTATCGCCGGTTTTTACATGCTCCTGCAAATCTTCATCCGTACCAACGGCAATAACTTTAGCCATACGCGGTTTTTCTTTAGCAGATTCGGGGATAATGATGGAACCGACTTTTTCTTCTTCTTCTACCTGTTCAACTAACACACGGTCATCTAAAGGCTGAATATTCATGGTATTAACCTCCTTACTTTATTCCTAACAGCTTATTTATCTTTGGTTTGTCAAATCCAACAATGGATCGGTTATTAATCAAAATTACCGGTACTCCGGTCTGGCCGGTTCGGCGCTGCATATCCTGAGCGGCTTTATGGTCTCTGGAGACATCCACATCACGAAACCGGATTTTCTTTTCCCTGAAATAGCGCTTTGCCATATTGCAATAAGAGCAGGTCGGCGTTGAAAAGACAATAACTTTCGGCTGTGAACTCGTATTCATTTTTCACCTCATTTAGTTCATCAATGGAGATTTTTCTTAACTCCGTATTTGATGAAAAGGATGAAAAAAAGATACACTCCATTCCATAATTAAGCTGATAAAGTTATGCTTTCTGATACTCAAAAGCAAGGTCTGAAAATTATATCTGCCGCATTTCGGATTCAGTTGCCTTACCATAATCAACAGCTTGTTAATTTCTTTTGTTAATCTCCCGAAAAATTTCTATTTTATGTATTGTAATTTTAATATGGAGTGATGATGGAGCAGTTTATTAAAGCCTTGGTTTTAGGGATAATTCAGGGGTTAACTGAATTTCTACCGGTTTCAAGTTCCGGCCATTTGGTTCTTTTTTCAAACTTACTAAATTTCGAAGTAAACGGTATTACTTTTGATATATTTGTACATCTCGGAACGCTTGTATCGGTGCTTATCGTATTCCGAAAAGAACTAAGCAAAATGATTGTGGCGCCTTTTGCCGTTTGGCTGCAAAAAAATGACGACCCGGAACTGAAAGAATTTTTAAACTGGGATATTTTTGTTGTTGTGGCCACCATCCCCGCCGTCATTGTCGGTTTATTTTTTAAAGACGCAATCGAAAACGCTTTTACCAGTGTACTGTTTGTCTTCTTTATGCTTCTCATAACCGGCCTACTGATGTTTTTAACTCAGTTTCTGAAAAATCAAGATAAACCGTTTGGCTATACCAATAGTTTCATTATCGGTATTGCCCAGGCGTTTGCCATTTTGCCTGGTATCTCCCGCAGCGGCAGTACTATTTTTACCGGCACGGCGCTGGGAATTGACCGGGTGAAAGCAGCGAAGTTTTCATTTATCATGTCTATCCCGGCAATTGTGGGGGCTGCAATACTTCAGATTAAAGACGTTCTGGAAACACCGCCGACTTCCATGGAGTTTTTTACCTTCTTGGCAGGCGGACTTATGTCGGCCATTACCGGTTACATGGCCATTATCTGGCTGATAAAAATTGTTCAGCGCGGACGTCTTCAGTGGTTTGGTTACTACTGTTTTGCCGTTGGAACCCTTGGTATTATTTGGTATTTTGTAAAATAATGAATCAACCCAAAAAAGAATATTTCAGTACCCGTTTCGGCTTATTGGCTGCTGCCATTGGCATGGCCATCGGCGCCGGCAATATCTGGCGCTTCCCGCGCCTGGCCGGGCAATACGGTGGGGCCTTTTTAATCCCCTGGTTTTTATTTCTGTTTATCTGGTCCATTCCTCTTCTTGCTGCGGAATTTGCCATCGGTAAAAAAACCAAATCGGGAGTAATCGGCTCTTTTGTGGCGATAATGGGCAGAAAATACGCATGGATGGGCTGGTTCGTTGCTTTTTGTACCACCGCTATTTTATTCTATTATTCGGTTGTTACCGGCTGGAGCCTGAAATATTTTCTTCTATCCGTCAGCGGACAATTGCAGGCATTGAACCATGAGCAGTACTGGCAAAACTACTCGGCATCGCTGTACCAGCCTTTAATATTCCATTTCATTTCCATTGGCATCGGCGGATTTATCATCTACCGCGGCATTACAAAGGGTGTGGAAAAATTCTCTAAAATTATCGTTCCGGCTCTCTTTGTTTTATTGCTTGTTGCCGCTGTAAAAGCGCTTTCATTGCCCGGCGCAAAGACCGGTGTTCACTATTTTTTTAGCATTAACACGGCACAATTTTCAAATTACAGACTCTGGCTCGATGCTCTTTCGCAATCGGCCTGGTCCACAGGCGCCGGCTGGGGACTTTTACTGACATATGCCATTTACACCCATGAACAGGAACCGGTCATCAGCAATTCCGTTATAGCGGGACTGGGTAATAATGCCGCTTCCATTATTGCCGGTTTGGCCATTGTGCCTACCCTCTTCGCCCTAAGCTCTGCCGCTTCGGCACAACAGGCGCTGCAGTCCGGAAATCAGGGCTTGGCGTTTATTGCCATCCCGCAACTCTTTGCACAGATGTCCGGCGGAATAATCTTTGCGTCTGTTTTCTTTTTAGCTCTGTTTTTCGCCGCGCTTTCCAGCCTGATTTCGATGATCGAACTGGCGGCGCGGATTTTAATGGATTTCAATATCAGTCGAAAAAAATCTGTCCTCTTTATCACATTGCTTACGGCCATTGCCGGAGCGCCGGCTGCCGTTTCATTATCTTTTTTTGATAATCAGGATTGGGTCTGGGGACTGGGACTTATTTTAAGCGGCGCTTTTTTTATGTTTGCTGTGTTAAAAAACGGGGTTCCACATTTTGTGACAGATTGGTTAAAACCACAACGCCGCCGGAAACTTTTTCTGACCGTTTTTCGTATTTTGTTCTACGTCATTATTCCCCTCGAATTTGTTCTGATGATGGGCTGGTGGCTGGTGCAGTCCGTCTCCTGGTATCCGGAAACCTGGTGGAATCCCTTTGAAAAATTTAGCCTCGGCACCGCTTTTTTTCAGTGGACAGTTGTTCTGCTGGTGGGTCTTTTCTTTAATTCAAAATTTGTGAAGGCGTTAAAAAAATAGATGGCCACAATTTCATTACATGCAGCTATCGGACAGCTAAAAGCAGGGAAAATTGCGCCGGTCTATTTTCTGCCGGGTAAGGAAAAATTTTTCCAGGATCAATTTATTGATGCGGCCCTGCAATATATTTTTCCGGACAAGGCCTCCAGAGATCTTAATCTGACTATTTTATACGGCAGCGAAAACACACTCTCCGATCTCCTTTCGGCCTGTATGTCGTATCCCATGCTGGCGGCGCAGCGGCTGGTTTTAGTGCGGGATTTTGACAAAATGAAAATGACCGACGCCCTTGCAAAGTATCTCGACCATCCTCAAAAGACAACCTGCCTTATACTCAGCGCTTCGGAAAAAGGCCGGGCAAAGATTTACACAACCCTGGCCAAAATGGCTCAAACCATCGACTGTACGCCAATTCGTGAATATAAAATTGGTGGCTGGATTAGTGAACACTGCCGGGAAAAAGGATATCGCATCGAGCCCCAGGCCGTTCAATTTTTAGTTGATCTGCTTGGTACCAATCTGCTTAGTTTAACGCAGGAAATAAATAAGATCATCGATTTTAAAGGCGATTCCACACCGATTACCATAACTGATTTAGAGCAGACGACCGGGATTTCTAAAGAAACCAATGTTTTTACCCTGCAACGCGCATTGGCGCGCAGGCAGCTTAAAACCAGCTTAAAAACCGCAGCCCGCTTAACGGAAACCGGAACGGATATTACTGCGCTTAACGCCGTTTTATCCGCATTCTTCCGCAAGTTGCTCCAAGCGGCTTCACTACAGAGCAAAGGAAAAGACCGCAGACAAACGGCTGAAGCCATGCATATACGTGATTTTCAGCTAAAGGAAATATATGAAGCTCTGACCTTTTTTAACCTGCGGCAAATAGAGCAGATCCTAGGGATTTTACATGAAACCGATATTGCCGCCAAAACATCCGGCGGTGATAAGAATTCTTTAGTGCAAATGCTTTGCTACAAAATTTGTAAAATTTAATTTTTTTGGGAACTAATCACACCATTTGGTGTTAAATGAGAAGATTTTAAATGGAAAATCAAGTCCGGTATGAAAATGAAACAAGCGATGAAGTTTTAATCGGGCGTTTTCAACAGGGTGATAATTATGCTTTTGATTTGCTTGTTAAACGCTACAAAGATCCGCTGATAAACTTTATCTACCGGTTTCTCGGAAGCCAGACAGACGCCGAAGACGTATTACAGGAAACATTTCTTCGGTTATATAAAAACAAGCATTACTATAAAGAAATTGCAAAATTTTCCACATGGATTTACACAATCGCCGGGAATCTTGCAAAAACGGAACTACGAAAACGAAGACGCAGGACATTCTTTTCCATTAATCAGTTTGGCGGAGAAGAAAAGGATTACGAAATTCCGGATGATTCCAATAATCCGGAACAGGAAACTAACACGCAGATAACCGATGATATTATCCAGGCAGCCATCGAACGGTTGTCTCCCAAATTCAAAGAAGTTATCATTCTGCGCGATATCCAGGGATTCTCTTATGAGGAAATTGCAGATATGATACAGGTGCCGCTTGGTACCGTTAAATCGCGTGTGAATCGTGCGCGACTAAAATTACAAGATGATTTGCAGCATTTGATGAAAGACGTTGATTAACCTGAAATTTAATAAATGAAAGTATGCCTATGAACTCTTGTGACAATGTGAAAGCTCTTTTTTCTGACTACATTGACGACTCACTCTCTGCAGAACAGCGTGCCCAAGTAGACGCCCATACGGCCGATTGTGCAGAGTGCCGGATGGTTTTAAAGCAGGTTGCTCATTTAACACAACGCATTCAAACCATGTCTGCCATCTCCGCTTCCGATGCTTTTGACCAGAGTCTTCGCAACCGGATTATGGAAAATTATGCTACCGAATCCAAATCCAGTTTAAAACGCAGCTTTACCTTTGGTTTTTCCGGCGCCGCTGTTTTAGCCGCTCTCACTTTTTTTATACTGAGCACATTCGAAGGCCCATCCGTCGAAACGGTTCCTGCCGGAATTAGCGGCGCGGCGCCCAAAGCGCAGCCGGAACTTATTCGCCGTGAAGCTGCTCCGCAATCAGCACTTGCTGCCGAAACCTTAAAAAAAGATTCTCTAAAGAATACGCCCGCTCGTGTCGATCAAAAGATACAACTGGTCGGGCAAGATAAATAGCCGGAAAAATACTTTTACTGACTGCTGTTCCCCGGGTATTCGGATAAATACAGATCAATCTCGTAGCATATAATTTCCGAAAGCATCGGGGGAGTAATTTTTACTGGCTGATTTCAAAAAATTTGTTTTTGCCCTCTATTCTTGTTACCTTTCCGAATTTTTGGGGATACTGCGTCTGTGTATAAATTAATCGGACTTTATCTTCTTGCGGTTATTGGCATTTTTGTAGAACCGGATTTTTTAGGTTCTACGGGAAACATTATTTTTAAAGTGCTGATATTGGCTGGTATTTCATATCTCGTTTACGGGCAATGGAATGATAAAGCGGAAGATAGCGCGCCGGATGAGAGAAATCCACAGCCAGAGCAGCAACCGGCTGTCGTTCCCGAACCGGTCTTTGACACCATATCAACTCATTTAGGCACTGTTCTTACCACGAATAGCGGATTAAAACAATTTCTGCTGAACCAGTTTTCCATTTATTGGAACTATACACTTCCTCAGAATGGCTTTTTATTATATAAAAACGGCTCCGAAGGCGTTCAGCTTTTGGAAAAACATACAAACAACTCGCTACGTTTTAATGCGAAACCTGGATTTACCGCTCTTATTTCCTTACTGGGGCAAAATGAAGGTATTTTGATTGAAAACAACCTGGCCGACGCTAAAGCGCTGTTCCCTTTTTATGATTTTTCAGAATATGAACCCCAGTCTTTGCTGGCCTTTCGTACACTGGTCGACCAACAGCAGACACTTTATTGGTTTTTTGATGCCGCAGGTATCAATTATTTCAATCTTCAGGATAAGCCCATTCTTCTTAAGATAAACATGAACACCCTGTTTTCTGTTAACGAAGCACTTAATAACCAGGGGCTTATGGACAATTCAAAAGAGGCCATGCATCTTTCGAATCTGGCACACGCACTGAACCAGGCGCTAAACTTTGAACAGTGTATCGATATTTTTACGGATTTCATTATTAATGAATTTGAAGCATCAAAATTTACCATTGCCATACGGGAGACCGATAATGAATCTGCCCGTATTCGTAAAAGTATCGGAATTGATGATTCCTATAAAACCGGGACATCCTTCCGGCTGGATGAAGGTTTACACGGATGGGTTATATTAAAAAACAAGCCTTATTTAATAGATAATATTGACAAGGGCGAATATTTTATTCCGCGTTTTTCCCGGTCTGAAAAAACCAACTATTCGCTGCGTTCATTTTTATCTGTTCCGTTACAGGAAGACGATGAGGCTTTTGGTGTGGTTTCACTGGAAAATAAAAGTGAAAATAAATATACAGAAAATGATAAAAGCCGCCTGAAAAGCTTTAGCGCTATTTTGGCTTCGGCCTTCAGACGATTTAAAGACAACACAATAGAGATTGGAGAATAGAAATGGCAAAGAAACAGGATTTTGTCAGTAAAACACAAAAATTAGCCCGGCACGGAAAATCCTGCCCGGTATGTGGTGAGTTTTATTCACATATTAAAACAGTAAATATGACGGTTTCCGATAAAACAGGCGCTCAACGCTTTGTTGAAAAAAACGTTGCTGTTTGTAAATGTAACGAAAAAGAAATTTACGGTTAAAATCCGGATCTCTTTTTTACACATTTAAACTGTTTTAACTGAACAACTTCCGGATATTCATCCCATATATGGGGAGGGATATCCGGTTTGTCTAAAACAAACGCTTAGGTTTTTACTTTATAAAACGTTACTTCTGTTTCGCGACCATTTACCGTAAGTATTGCGACCGAAGGGCCTCCTTCGTCCCGCGGGTAAACAATGCTCCCGGGGTTAATGAATAAAATGCCATTATATTTTTGAACCTCCGGGCGGTGCGTATGCCCGAAAATTACCACATCCACTTTTTTATTCATTTTATATAATTCATAAGCAAAGCTTTTGGGATTGTTTAAAATATGCGTCACGCTAAGAGTCAATTCTTCCGCTTTGATAAAAGCAATCCGAGACAATCTGCCTGCCGGCAAGGAATGATCCATGTTGCCGTAAACCGCTGTTACCGGCGCTAACGCCCGAAGATCCGTCAATACGTTTTCGGCTCCTATATCTCCGGCATGTATGATTAAATCCACACCCGAAAAAATAGTAAAAATATCCGCCGGCAGATGGCCGTGCGTATCTGAAATTAATCCGATTTTCATTTTTTATGCTCGTTCCAATACATTTCCGATTGATTTATCCGCCCGTTTCAGCAAAATAGCAAAAAACAGACCCAGCACGCCCAAGCCGGCAAACATCAACATACTGGAATTATAGGAATTGGTTAAGTCCCGAAGCAGCCCATTAAGGTACGGGAACAAGGCCAGGCCGATATTTTGGATAAACGTTATCAGGCCAAACGCCGTGCCCACATGTTCCTTTTTGACAATCAGCGGAACCGAAGGCCACATAGCCGCCGGAACCAAAACAAACGCAGCTCCGAGAATCATCATGGAGATGGCCGGAAAAATCATGGTAAAGCCCATCATTAAATAGGCCGGTATCATAATCACCGAACCGACAATCATCAAACTAGCCCGCTTACCGGTTTTATCCACCAGATGCCCGGCAAATGGCGCCAGTACCATGGAAGCAAAAATAATGATGGATGAAATCCCGCCGGCGGTTGTGAACATGTGCAGGAAATTATTGAACGCCTGGTAAAGAAATCCACCACTGGCTTCGGCAACCCGGGCAATACCCCATTTATCTACAAAAAAATCGGTGGATAATGCCGTAAACGGAAAAACAGCGGAATAAAACAAAACGCACAGCATACTGATATACCAAAAGGCCGGTTTGAAGTTTTTTATATCTTTAAATATTATTTTATCTTCCGTTTCCGAATCGGCCAGTTTCAGTAACCGTTCTCCACGACGATCCATAAAAATATAAACAACATTTGCCAAAACCGAAATCAAAACAAAAAGCATAGCGGCAATTAAGGCATAGCGGTAGCCACCGTAATAACTGGCGATCAACTCTCCCATATTAAAACTGAACAACGTGCCCAAACGGCTTACGGTTAGGGCAATTCCAAAGGAAAGGGCTAACTCCTTCCCTTTAAACCAGCGAGCCAGTATGGCGCTCTGAGCGACCACCAGAGGCTCGGAACCGGCGCCAAAGATAAAACGTCCCACAAAAAGAACCGGAATGCTGTCGGCAAAAGCTACAAAAACGGATCCGATTAACACTAAAAGCGAAAAGATCATACTGGCTTTACGAGTACCAATCCAGTCGATTAAAAAACCGCCAATTAAAACCGAAATAATGGCGGCAACGGAATACATAGTGTAAAATCCACCCAGCGTACTGCGGGCTGCGCCCATCTCTTCCACCAGTCGCGGAGCAATCGCACCGATAATATCATAAGCAAAATAGCTGCCGAAGGTCAACATCGACACAAAAAAGAGAACCGTGAAGCGGTATAATTTTGTCGACGGATGAAAAGATGATGGGCCTGTTTTATGCGTAATGTTAGACATTTGAAGGCCTTTCCCTGTGTGTTATTCGTTGCGGCGTTGCTGTATTAATCCGCAAGTATAAAAATTACGTGTTTTAACGATTCATATCAATTGAAAATAATGCGGTTTGGTTTTCACTTTAAATAAAAGGGATACGTATGTCTGTAACCGAACAATCATTCTTATAATTTAAGCAATCTAAACAAAGGACTGAAGTAAAAACAGAATCACTAAATTTATTTTTTAATTTTGCTACAAGAGAGCAGAGAACAGAAAGCCAAATTCTCTTAGTTCGAAACCCAGAGACAAAACCCGAAGGGGCCTAATTTGATTTCAATTGTATCTTTTATAAAAGAAAATTCCCCGTCGCCCCCTACGAGACGCCATTTTCTCCCATTTATAAAACCCGGGCTTTTAAAGATCATACGATTCGATTTTCCGCCTTTATTGAGGGCAATCAACAGCCGTTCCGAACAATCCCCACGCGTATAGGCCCAGCTATCTCCTTCGGCATAAAGGGTTTTAAAATCACCCCGGCGCAGCGCAGAATGCTTTTTGCGCCAATGAATTATCTTTTTAACCCGCTCAAATTGCCTTTTTTCCGTTTTCGTAAGCTGTGCTCCAAAACGCATCATACGCCGGTTATCCGGATCGGCAGCCCCGGTTAAACCGATTTCATCGCCATAATAGATTACAGGGATTCCCGGCACGGTAAGCAAATAAGATAAAAACACTAATTCTTTTTCGTACGCCTCAGGATGGTCCACCTGCAGCGGCGGTTTCTTCCAGGCCCGTTCGGCGCCATTGTCGGACAGGGTTAAATCGCCATCAAAAAACGCCATCATGCGCACCTGGTCATGGCTGTCCATCAGGTTACCCATAAGATGGCTGTATCCGTAAACGTCCAATGCTTCTTCCACCGCCGCAGCGAGATCAGTAAAATTTCCACCGTTTTCCACAAGAACCCGGCGGGCCGTAAAAAACTGATTAAAATTAAACTGCGCATCCAGCATACCCGGATTGATATAGGATTTAATCAACTGGTTGCCGCCAAACGTTTCACCAATCTGATATATTTTATGGGAACGCCGCGGATTAACTTCCGTTTTGATTTTACGGGTTAACCGTTTCCAGAATTTATAGGGTACATGTTTGGTGGCGTCGTGCCGAAAGCCATCGAT
This sequence comes from Calditrichota bacterium, assembly GCA_024278755.1. Taxonomy (GTDB): domain Bacteria; phylum Calditrichota; class Calditrichia; order Calditrichales; family Calditrichaceae; genus JANTFQ01. The sequence goes on from JAJRSO010000013.1 coordinate 47,930, forward strand.
ACCTGTTTGTTTCAGCCACCAGATTGCGTTATCGGTCATCGTTTCTACAGCCTCATTCGAAGTCAGATAGTCAAACGATGGCAAAAAGGTATCAAACCAGGTGGTTAAGCGATATTCATCCCAGCGCCGGATATTTTTTTCTCCGTTGGACAGGTCCACCGCTCCAAACCAGTCGCAATGGTCTTTGAAAAAGGGATGTTCTTTGTGCACATGGTTGGAAACAAAATCCAGCAGTACCCGCATATCTTTTTGATGGGCGGCATTTACAATTTCCTTAAAATCATGCAGCGAACCGAAGCGGGGTTCCACTTCCGTGGCGCTGACCGGCCAATAGCCATGATAACCGGAAAAATAATGGTGCGGCTGCGGCCACTCCCGATAGGCTTTATTTGTGGTTTTATTGATGGGAAAGACCCAGAGTGTGTTTACCCCGAGCGAATCAAAATAACCATCGTTCAGTTTTTGCCGGATACCCGCCAAATCACCACCGTTAAAATTAGCCTGCTTTGATAGATTGGGATCTTGTACCGGCCGGTCATTTTGGGGATTGGCATTAAAAAAACGATCCGGCATAAGCGAATAAATAATAGCGTCGTTCCACAACGTCTGCTCTCCGCCAGGCAGCGCCCGGCCGTCTTTCAGCCACACCGTCAGGACATTTCCTGGCTGATTTTCAGCGGTAGCTACAAAACGCAGAATATGCCTACCCGGCAGCGCAGGCAGCGCCGATAAATCAATGATATAGTTTCCCGATTCAATCCGTTTGGCGCCAACCTCTGCAAACCGGTTATCCAGCAAGACATGCAGTTGCGCAGAATCTGCCTGTGTTTTACTTTCCAGCGCAAGCCGAATATGGTTTTTTTCTGTGGATTGTAAAAAGAAAATCCCCGGCGCTTTTTCCTTTGCTGCCGATGTAACCCGTAAAAGAGAATTAAAAGAACCAAAACCATTATCCACTTTTTCTTTGTTTTCGGGATCGAATATTTCATGTTTATCAACAACAAACTGGTATTCATACACGCCGTTATCCAAAGGCAGGCGCGTTTCATAAATTCCGTCCCCGTCCGCGTCTGTCATTCGGTTTCCATGACGATTCCAGTTATTGAAATTTCCCATTACAAAAATATCTTTCATTATCCGGTCCGGACGATAGCGCAGGGTAACCACTGTTTTTTTCTTTACTTTAACCGGTAGTACCATCTGCTGCCGTTTACTTTTAAAACGGATAAATGTAAGGCCGGAAAACGCCTCTGCCGGTAAGAGAATGAGTTGTTGATTTGTCCGGTCGTATTTCAGGTCGATATGGGGATTGTTTTCAAATTGCAGTGCGTTATCTTCTGTAAAAAAAAAACTCCCCCAACGATAGGGTGTCGCTCTTACCGGCTTCGACGGAAATAAACCGAATCAATTCCGGCCAGGTAGAATTTTTCCGTACGGTACACTGGCTTAAAACGATTACCGCAAATAAGATAGAAAAAGAAAAAATCGTTTTTTTTAAACCTTGCTGCTTTACACTCATCCGAAAGCCTTTCCTTGTCCATATTTTATCAACGCCATAACACCATTGCCGAAATAGGATTTAGCGTTACTTCCTTTGCCGAAAGGGTTCGAATCGTTTCAACTCCGGCAATTTGATCATCTACCACAACCCGCCACTCTCCCTCCGGCAACTGAAACGCTTCCGCTGATCGGTTAGGATTGATTAGTACAACCACCTCGTTCCACGCATCCTCTGTATTTCCCTTTTGCAACAGATAGCCGATTCCTTTTTCCGGTTTTGTAAAATTTAACGCCTTATAAAATTTCAGATTAGCTCTGATTTCCTGTGCACGGGTCATTCGAAAGACAGGATGCTCACGGCGCAATTTTATTAACCCCTGATAGTATTTAAACACATTAAAGTGTTGTTGTTTCCATACCCAGCGAATCTTATTGATTTCATCTGGTTTATTGTAACTATTATGTGCGCCAAATTTAGTGCGCAACATTTCCTGCCCACCGTGGATAAATGGCACGCCCTGTGAAGTAAAAAGAATCGCCGCGGCCAGCTTGTCCATGGCTACCAATTGTTCGTCTGTAACAGAAGAATCTGTTTTGGTGGAGGCTTTTAATTGATCCCATAGAGTACGGCCGTCGTGTACCGCCACATAATTGATTGACTCGAAGGGCTTGGCGGTGAAATCGTCTATGCTGCCCGCAATGCCCTTTTTTACTGCTTGTACATTTCCCCCGGTCTGAACGTATCCGGGTTCCGTATTATACCAGGGCCCTTTTAAAGCATCGCGAAAATGGTCGTTAAAAACCGAAAACCCCTGGTTTCGCTGGCTCCCTTTCAGCGTCGGAACAATCGAAGTATTGCCGGCTGTCCAGGGTTCACCATATAAAAATATATCCGGTTTAACGGCCTTCAGAGTACGCACAATCTGTTCCATCGTTTCCTTATCGTACAGACCCATCAGGTCAAAACGAAAGCCGTCGATATTGTATTCTTCTACCCAATAGGTAAGCGATTCCAGCAAAAAACGGCGCACCATCGGATGCTCCGTGCGCAATTCGTTTCCACAGCCGGAACCGTTCCAGTACGTTCCATCAGCTTTTTGACGGTAATAAAATCCGGATGACAATCCGTTAAAATTATAGCATATTTCGGAATTACTTTCGGAAGTATGGTTATAAACCACGTCCAGCACTACCTTAATTCCCATTTGATGGAGGGCGCTTACCAGCGATTTAAACTCCCAAACCGGTGTGGCGTCGTCACTGTAGGTTGCGTACCACCCCTCCGGCGCGTTGAAATTAACCGACATGTATCCCCAAAAATAACCGCTTGTTTTTGGGTCAAACTCAAAACTCTGAATCGGCATAAGCTGCACCGTATTGATACCCAATTCTTTCAAAGCATCAATTCCCGTAGCCAGATCTGTTCCGGGCAACGTTGTACCGTGTTCGGTAAAACCGAGATATTTCCCTTTATTTTTTATACCGGAATCTTCGCTAATGGAAAAATCCCGTACGTGCAGCTCGTAAATAACCGCCTTATCAAACGAGAAACCGGGCCCGTCCGGGACCGAAACGGTATCGTGCACAATGATTCCTCTTCCGTTATAACGGGTCACCGCTCTGGCGTAAGGGTCGATTATTTCTCTGGCCTCTTCTGTTTCCTGATCGTACCGAATAATGGAATAGGTATAATACCGCTTTTTAAGATCGCCGTTTACCCGAACCGACCATAGGCCTGCGGTTTGCGGTTCCAGTTCATATATTTGCGCCTGCCCGCCTTCGGGTAGATCATAGAGTTGTAGCCGAACGGTTCGGGCGCCGGGCGCATAAACGGCAAAGCGTGTCTGTTGCGGATTATAAAACACACCCAGCGGTTCATCCGTAATATAGTTTGAATTGTCCAGAACCGAACGTAAAAAAACACGGCCGGAACGATAACCGTCTGCTTCGATTTGCGCCGGCAGCAACGCCGGCTCTATTCGCTCCGCTGTTTGTAGCGCAATGATAGCAGAGTTTTTATTTCCGTTTTTTATAAGACGGAGGGATTGAGCCGCCACCTGTTTTCCCGATGCAAGCAGCACAACGGGCTTAAACGTCTGAAACGCAGTTTCACTTAGCGGATGGCTTAGAACCAGGGTAAGCGAATCGGCGCCGTCTAAAAATGCTCTGCGTATGGCGGCTCCTGTTTCGGGCTGATAATCAAACACCTTCGCTTCTCCTTCCAAAATCCATATTTCTCCGGGCATGGTTCGAGTCCAAAAGCGGTTCGGATCGTCCTTAGCCTCCCAGTTTTTATACTTAGGCAAAAAATTTATGGCGCCCATAAGCGGATAGTCATCTGTTTTAAGCGTAAAAACCACCCCAAAGCTATCCTGTTTCAGCGCATTTAATTCCAGCTTTGTTTCATCCAGCCAGGTCCATAGCGTCCAGTTTTTATACGAATTATCGTAACGGTGATAGTGGATTGTTACGCTTTGGGAAGAACGATTGGTGCAACGAATATTAATAAATACAAAGAACAGTACAATCGAATATACATATATGTTTTTAATTGAAATCCCGTTAAACAGTACTAACGCAGTAAAATCATTTTACGGGTTTGTACAAAGTGTCCTGCTTTAATCTGATAGATATACAAACCACTGGCCATTCCAAAAGCTTTTAAGGTAACCGAATGGTGGCCGGCTTGCCGGTTCCGGCTTACCAATGTCTGCACCTTTTGGCCCAACAAATTGTACACCGATAATTCGACATATTCCGCCTGCGGTAATTCATAGTGAATTACCGTTTCCGGATTAAACGGATTGGGATAGTTTTGTCCCAGCGAGAACTGCAGCGGTAACTCCGGTTTGTCTGTTTTAAGGCCCGTTAATAAACCCTTTTCCGGCGTTTGTAGCTTTTTATTTGTATAAATATGAAACGCACCCGGTTCCAGCGGAATGGGTTCCGTTTTATTTATCACCACCATCGAATCGCCGCTAAAATAATCGTACCAGGTGCCGGTAGTGTTAAAATTCGGATTCACCGATGTGGCAGTGACGCCGAAATTTCCGACTATGGAAGCGCTCATGGCGGAGTTTATAATACTGATACGTTTGCCGGCGCCGGAAACAGCAAGGCTCACTATTGAATTGGAATTTTTAAACGTAGCCGTTTCTCTGCGCAGCTTTAATAAAGCGGCCCAGGTTTTATACAGCTTTTTTCGTTCACCGTTTTCCATATAATCCCAGCGAATCGGCTTATTTCCCACCCGGCCGTTATAATCGATGGAAAAATCGTATCCCAGTTCACCGAACTGCCAAATCATTTTGGGCCCGGGAAGTGTAAAAAAGAAAGCACCCGCAAGTTTTTGCCGGTTTAAAGCAATGGAAACATTCTTAATATCATAAGACCCGTCGCTGTTTCCATATTCCAGATTTTTATACATCAGCCGTTCTTCGTCATTGCTCTCCATATAGGTAACCAAACCGGGTTTGGACCATCCGCGGGTTTTATAGAACCCCCAGCTAAAATCCGAATTATTATTCCAACCCATGGTGGCTTCGTTATAATTATAATTGGAATTACCCCACACCATCATGCCGTAATTGCTTAATTCGCGCTCTTCACTGTTTTCGGCAAAATGCTCTAATATGACATAAGCCAGCGGATTCACTTCCCAAAGTTTATCGGCCATCCGTTCTAAAATAGAAATCCGCGAAGCGTCATACCCGCCGCCGTCGCCCGGCGTGTTGGTAAAGCCCTTGGTGAAATCAAAACGAAACCCGTCCACATTGAACTCGGTTAACCAATAGCTGTTTACTCGGTCCACCAGTTTCTGCGTGGCCGGACTCTGATGATTAAAATCCGCGCCCCAGCGATAGGTTTGATTTGGCGAACTCTGATTAAACCAGGGATTGGGGATTTTCATGATGATTTCGTTAGAGCCGTAATGATCGAGATAAAGCTGCACAAAAGGAGACTGGCCAAAGCAATGATTAAGTACCATATCCACAATCACGGCAATTCCCCTTTGATGACAGGCGTCTACAAACGCTTTTAAATCCTCCGCCGGACCGTAATATTTATCCGGAGCAAAATAAAAGGCCGGATTGTATCCCCAGCTTTCGTTGCCTTCGAATTCATTAACAGGCATCAGTTCGATGGCATTTATACCGAGATTTTCTAAATAATCCAATGTATCAATGAGCGTTTTATAATCATGGGCCGTAACAAAATCACGAATTAAAAGTTCGTAAATTATCAATTCTTCCTTTGCCGGCGGCTGATAGTCGGTGGCCTGCCAGGCATATTCCGTCTGCTCCGTTTGTAAGACACTCACAATTTCATCGGTCTTCCCCGACGGATAAGCCTTTAAATTCGGATAAGTGCTTTCATCAATCCAGGGGTCGTCCCAGGGATTCAGCACTTTTTCGGTATAAGGATCGGCGATGCGCAGCGTACCGTTTACGAGATACTGAAAGGCATATTCTTTTTGTGCCGTAAGCCCGTCAATGGTCAACCACCATAAGGTACTGTCGGCAGTCGGGCTATATTTGTTCATCAGATACAAGGTATCTACAAACCAGTTGTTAAACTCTCCGATGACAAATACATGTTCTTTGTACGGAGCAAATAAGGCCAGCGTTACCCTACCGTCATCCCAGTAATTGATCCCCGCACGCACCCCGGCAGGAGGATTTTTTTCGGCGGCTTGCGGATCAATCATATAATAGAAACGCGCCGTGTCCGTCTCTCCCGAAGAAGCATATACAACAAGTTGAATCGGGAACATTCCCCTGCCGTAATCGGCCGCGTTAAATGTGTAAGATAACGTATCCCGTACCGTTTCCAGGAGTATTTTCCTGTTTTCTACGAACAAGGCCAGACTGTCGATTGTAACACCGGAAATAACCGCGCTACCTTCTATCGCAACCGTGTCGTCTGCTCCGATGAAAAGCGGAGACCGTCGTGGATCGCTAAAAGCATTATTCACCTGTGGTTTGAGAAACAAGGCCGTTAGCGCACCCTGAAACAAGTCGATATTCCAGTTAGCGCCGGCGCCGTCGCTATGCGCCCAGTTTTCCCCGTAATTCGACGGAGTTCCGTTATTAAAAACAAAATGCAGGGTAGAAATAGTACTGTTTGTTTTTATCTTAATTTGCCAAAGCGTCGCGCCAACCTTATTCATGGGCGATCGGGCGGCGACGCCGGAAAGCACTGTCCCCCCCGGCCAGGTACTGGAGTCGGGCGCCTGCCAGTTACCGCTACCCGTTTCATTAACACCCCAATGCAAAACCATTGTCGCGTTCGAATTCGGCATCTCCGCACTTTGGGAAGCATCAAAATAGATGGTTAGCGTATCACCCGTAAACACCTGTTCTGGTTCCCAGGAACCGCCGTTTTGGGCAAAAGAATTAAACGGAGCGGTAATAATTATTAGAAGAACAATGTATATTACATTTTTTTTAATCCTGTTATGCATTCCCACTCCTGACTCGCAAAGAGCAATTTGATTTGTGTTCGGTTAGATAAAAAACTCTTTTTAAAAGAAGAAACCGGGTTTATTACTTCGTTATCTAACCCTCCCCGTTCCCTTCCCTAATTCATTGAGGGAGGAGTTTGACGAAGAAAAGGGGTGGGTTAATTTGCTATTTAAGAATCAAGTCTCTGTTTTGCATATGAGGCCCTTCCTTTTGGTGCTTCTCTTGCTTTTTGTATCCGGCGTTATTTACCACACAAAACGACATAGTACTATATTTGCGGGTCTATTCCGTATCGATAAAATTTGGCGCCTTCGGGTCTCTTTTACTTCTCGTTGCCGTTATTATTTATTTTATCCAGCTCCCCGCCCAGTTCTTGTAGATTAATCAGCTGGTTGGACGGATATTTTTCCTGCAGCATTTCATCCAGACGGTCACTGCCCCGGTTCATCATATTTTTTACCGCTTCGTTGACGTCCAGGTTTAATCTCAAACCGGAAAGAGTAATATCCAGGATTAAATGGTTGGTGGCAATATCAACGATGGCTTTGTTTGTGGTCCATGCTGTTTTTTTAGGCAGTTTTTCATCGGCCTCTCCCATCAACAATTCTTTTTTATCGGCCACTAAAATTATTTTATGGGCCCAGAATTTAGCGAGTTCTTCCTCCGGGAGATTATAGGTAAAAAGGTAGTCTGCCTTACAATCAATTTCGGTAAAGGCAAAAATTGTAATTTTTACGCCTCTGGAACGGGCGTTCCGGAGATCGTCTTTAAAATGATCAATCTCTCTTCTCCAGGCCGAAAGGTAGATTTCCTTTTGAGAATTCTGAATAATTTCCCGGGCTTTATGGATCATATTCTGGTAACCCACAATATTCCATAAATGGTCGGCCATCAGGTTGGACTCAATTCCCTTTAAACCTTCCATGGCTTTACCAATGCGCTCTTTCAGGCGGTTTTCGAGTAGTTTAAATAATTGCTCCGGAGGAAGAGGTATGTATTTCTCCGGATGTGAATAGAGGGCGTTTACCGCTCCCAGATTTTCCAATTGTTTAATTACACTGTAAATAGCGGAACGCGGCACACCGGAATTTTTGCTTAATTCATATCGGGTAACAGGGCTGTTTTGTAAAAGCGACACATATGTTTTGGCCTCGTAAACGGTAAAACCCAATTCTTTTACATGCATGGCTATTTGTTCCAGTTGTGGCAAAACGAACTCCTTTTTTTCAAGTTGTTGCAAATATTTAAGCAGGCACAGTACCCGCTAATCCATTTTCACTTCCGTGGAAAGATGCCGGAACCAATTAAAATACAATCCTACCGACAATGCTATAAGAAGGATCAGTAACCAGCCGAATTCGTCCCAACGTTTCATGATTACCGCCATTCCGGTAAGGAACAGCACTACCTGCCAGGGGACAGCCAGAATTGTGGAAAATATATCGCGTTTATTTTCTTTATTGATTTCAACCATTGTTTCGGCAGCAATTTTTTTACGTATCGGCCCCCAAAAGCCAAAAGGACGTGTACGTTTATAAAACTCCAACAGCACTTTCTCGTCTGTGGGCTTAGCGGCATAGGTTCCGATAATAACGCCTATCAAAGACGCGCCGGAAGCGACCGTAAATGCAAAATATTCCGGAATATCCGGGAGAAAAATACGTTGGAATACGGCCGCCACCATTCCGGCAAACGTGCCTCCGGCAAATCCGTAGCCATTCATCCGCCACCAGTACCAGCGTAACATCGTCGGGATTAGCAATCCGGCGCCCAAGCTCGATGTTATCCAGCCCCAGATTTCATTGATATTGTTAATCAATAACATAAAACCCAAACCCAAAACCACAATGATAACCGAAGACCAGCGGCTGTGTTTCATCAGCTGCGCCTCGGTTGCTTTGGGATTGAGATACGTTTGATAAATATCTTTTACCCAATAAGCCGCTCCCGCATTTACCGTAGAATCAAACGTAGACATGGCGGCGGCCATTAATCCGGCTACCAAAAAACCTTTAATTCCAATAGGAACCAATCTGTTTATTACAACCGGCAGAACGGTCTCCGGATCTGCGATCACCCCTTGCTGAGAACCAAAGACAACGCCCATTGTGGCAATCGCCGCGATAAAAGGCCAGCGGAATGAAAGTAAAAATGTCCAGAATAAAGACAATAAACCGGATTCCCGATCGCTGCGGGAAGCAAAAAAGCGCTGAATCATATACTGGCTGGTTCCGCCGCTGCCTTCCAGAATAACTTTTATTAGATAGAATAAAATAGCAATTCCGAACAGATTATAAATGGAATAAGCCGATTCGGCCGGCATGTTTAAATTCCAGGAGGGAATCATACTGGTCCAGGCCTCGCGAGTTGTTTCCAGAGCCATAAAGCCGCCATCCCGCAACGGAACGGATATCTGAAATACTTCAGGCAGATTAAAACTAAAGAAAGCTAATCCACAGATATAAATAATCGTTCCAAAGATTAAGAGGCCCTGAAACACGTCTGTCCAGATAACGCCGTATAAACCACTGGCCACCGTATAAATCATGGCCAGCACAATCATTAAGGTAGCCGCCCAAAATTGGGACGGCAATCCCCAGAAACCGGGAATACCCAAAAATTCACCGACAAATTTCCCCGAACCGATGGCAAAATAGGTAATCATGGCAATGGTCATAATTAAAATGGACAGAGCCGCAATTAAACGGGCCACATCTCCCTGTTTGTCTCTGCCAAAACGAAAATGCATCCATTCGGCCAGAGTCATTACCAGAGCCCGGCGATTCCATTTTCCCTGAAAAATCATTAAAAAAGCCATAATCAGAGTAACGCCGCCCCGGATTTCTATAAAAAAGCCGCTGGCTCCCAGAGCGAAAACAAAAGCCGTGTTGATCATTGTTCCGCTTATATCCAAATTGGATGACATTCCGGAAGCGCCCAGCGCCCACCAGGGAATCGTACGTTTCCCCAAAAAATACGAATCTATACTTCCCGAAGCCCGGCGCTGAAAATATAAACCGATAACAACCATACCAACCAGATAAGTAACTACAATACTATAATCGAGTACAGACATATACACTCCATTTACGGTTTTTTGATTATCTAAGCGGAAAATGATACTTCATTTCCTGCCTGGGCAATCCTTTTATCTATCGTTATAAAACGGATTAAAAAACCGTGCCCGGTAATTAGTTTTACACTTCTGAGGGATAACAACGTACCAGTTGTAACAGATAAATTTTATTTGATAAAACTATGCCGGTCTTCCGCTGGGAAAACCGGCATAGTTAAATTCATAAAAAATCTATCTTATTTCATTAAAATCATTTTCTTTACAGCCGTATAATTTCCGGCCTGAATTTTATAAAAATAGATACCGGAAGCGGCCTTATTACCAGCCTGGTCCAAACCATTCCATTTGGCAAGATAGGTTCCTGCAACCGTATTCCGGTTATTGATCAGCGTATAGATTTTCTGACCCAGCACATTGAAAATAGTCAATGTTACCCTACTTGCTTTGGGGACCGAATAGGAAATGGTTGTTGTCGGGTTAAACGGGTTCGGATAGTTTTGATTTAAAGCATACTTGGCTGGCAAGCTGTTTTCCAAATCATCAATACCTGTGGCATCTTCAAAATTCCAGGCATTGTAGAACAGAGGATCGATACTACCGAACTGTGAACGCAGGTACGTTTCGGTCTGACTGTCATCAAGATTTTCGATATGATTATTACCATAACCGCCTTCGTTATCGCCCCCCTTAATACCAAACTTAAATTCCTGACCTTTTGCGGTTCCAGCCGGGAACATAATCGGCATAGTGAAGATTGAATCACCGGCTACAACATCCCCGTGTGTTCCATCGTCGTACATAGTACGCGAGGTATCCATTTGGAGCGTTGTTCCCCAGGTATTCCATCCGCCGGTCGCAGGGCCGTTAATACGAACGCCCCAAGCCAAAACGCTGTCTGCTTCCGTTACATCAAAATTACCCTGAATGTCTTTCAATGTTTTACCTGATAAAACCGTATAGTAAGCGGGACGCAGGTCTACTTCGAAGTAAACCGTAATATCCTGACTAATCGGATCCAGGTTACGGAAGTTAGGCTGACGCCGCAGACTAGCTACATCCGTCTCAAAATCTTCAACCGTTTGTGTATTGGATGTTAGGGTGACTTTACGTTTTTCGGCAGCGCTTCCGCCTTCGGTATCTGTAAAATCATAAAAAATTTCACGATATTCGATGCCGTCTTTAACCACATAAAAATTATACTGCAGGTCGTCGTTAAGAGAGGTAATGATCGTATCGGTAACCGTATACATATTGCCGATTAAACCTTCTTTTATCATCATCCCCGTTGTATATATTTCGGATGCGGTTTTATTCCAGCCGGATTTTATAACAACGGTATCACCCGGAGTAAATCCACGGGATTCGATTGCTGTTGTCAAATCTGCTTTAAAGGTAACGATAACCGTATCTTCATTCACTTTTTGTGCAGGACGCATACGATCGTACCATCTCCAGTAAATGGTTGTATCGTTTCCGCTGGTACCAAAAGAAATTTCTTCTTCGAGGCCGGGATTCCACATCATATTGCCCCAATCCTCACTCAGATCGTGATCTTTATAATGAACGACAAATTTCCATTTTAATCCGGTACCCTGATACCTATTCGGTACATGAACTGCGCCGGAATAGAAATATTTGGCATTGTACTGGCGGCTTCCGCCGTTCGGATGATCCGCTTCCTGCGACAATGCATAGGTGGTACTCCAGCTCATTTCACCGGTTTGTCCCCAATCTGACGTGTTAGAACCGCGAACGCCTACCACATGCTGTTCCGGATCAAACGCCTCGAAACCTTCCATATTAACACGCAGCCAAACTGTAAAAGTACTGTCCGTATTCGTCCACGGGTGTGCATACTGACCTGGTTTATCCGCCCAGCCATTTACATACTGAACAGCCAGAGTAGTATCTTCACCGGTAAAATTTGATAGATCCAAAATCCGATCATTTGCTTCATCCGAAATATTCTGTTCCCAACCCTGATGTTCCCACTCGTCGCCGGCGGCAACGGTACTGTGTGAGGAATTGGTATAAAACTTATAATAGGTTACGTTTGCGGGAAAAATGGTATGGCCAGTCCAGTAATCACTGCTTCCCCATTCATCCGTGGAAGTGACCGGATTAAGGTTAAACAGAGAACTGCCCCCCCATTGTAACGGAGCAGCGCTGCCGCGTACCTGAACAACAGAGCTTTTACTCATTGTATCCGGAACCGTTGCCGTATTGGCAGTAAAATAAACCATAATACCGCGAGGGCCGTTTGCCGCGCCGGGTGTTCCGCCAAAAGCGCTAGCCTGCCAGTTTGCCGGATCATTGTTATCGGTTGCATAATCGACTAATTCCAGTGAAGAACCGCTGCCGTCTGCCCATTTAGGCCAGTCGCTGCCCCAGTCGTCATAATTCACGCTGTCAACGGTAGCGCCGGAAGCATCATGCAAAACAATATCTTCACCACTGTTTTTTAAGCCGCCGGTAGTCCACTGAACACTGCCTTCATAATTGGCGCTGTTATAAGCTAAAACAAAATATCCACCGGCTTTAATGGTATCTGCCGCAACAAATGTGTACTCAATACCTTCTGTAAACGTATATCCTTCCAAAGGAATATCCGTATCGCCGGGATTGTATAATTCTAAAAATTCGAAATCCGAATCGCTACCCTGCATAGTGGGGGGATTGTAATAGATTTCGTTGATCGTAATCATCGGATCATATCCATCATCGAACACTACGTTGTCAACAAAAACCACCGGAGCGGTTGTAGAGCCGGTGCTATATAGTCTAATATATCCCGATGTACCCAGATCGGCTGTACCGTTTAATGTAAAAGTAGTATAACCTGTATTACCGGATACAACAACCGACGGCTCTGTAGAGCTCAGGCCCTGGACGGATAAAGTAAGATCGCCGCCGCCCCAGGTGTCAACATTGATATCGATTGTTAAACTATACGCCTTGCCCATTACCCCTGTAACAGGTCGTTTGGCTAAGAACGTATAACCGCCGTCCGTAAGTTTCAGCGCTCCGCCGCCACTAACGCCTCCGGATGCATCCCATGTTTCCGAGGTCCACACATTGGTTTCATCATAATGACTCCAGTTTGCAACATCCGAATCATCATCAAATGTAATGTTTAAATCACCTGCAAATGCCATGCTGCTAAACGCAACCAGCATTAGGCTTACCAGAAAGATGGTAAACTTGTTCATAAAAAGTACCTCCAGTTTGTTTAATAAAATAAATATTTACATCTTTAATTTTGTGGCGCCAACCTCCTTTTCTCTTAAAAATAACTGGTTAAAAAATATAACTCACTGCAAATGTCTGAATATCTGAAAAATCCTTAAATGTTAAAAAGGCATAATCTATTCGTATAATGCCTATCCCAAACAGAGAATAGCGCAATCCCAGACCGGCTGTCCACGACTCGCGGCTATCGTCATCAAACAACCCTTTGTAGCCGGCTCTTAAAGCAAAGACATTATTCCATAAATACTCGCCGCCCAAATTCACCGATTCAACATTGTCTGTCGGGTGCAGGGCGTCTGCGGCAAAGGTAAGCCGATTTTTTGATTCTTTGATTAAATCATAAGCAAGTCCAATCCGAAAGTAAAGAGGCAATGGATACGAATCCGTTTTTAAACGGGCAACCAGCGTTTCATTGTTGCCGCTGTGCTCAGGGTCTATATCAATTCTATATAACAGATCATCCCCCGCTAACTGCATATCGGGGCCGTAATTAGAAATATTCATTCCCAAACGCAGACCTTCAAAATTTGTATGAAACAGAAACCCTAGATCCAGAGCAATAGTAGAAGCTGTTTCATTCCAGATATGCCGGGCAATATATTTAAACGTTCCGCCGATTGCAAAACGATTGGTTAACGCTTTGGACAATGTTAAACCAAAAGCTAAATCCTGTGCGTCCCAGTAGCGACCGGTGCCTTCCTGCTGCTCCAGTGTGGTAATTTCGTCCCGACCATAATCGAGCTGTGTTAAACTTACGCCCAATGCCGTTTCCGAACCCAGCTGTATACGCAACCCCAGCCAGTTAAAGCCGGTACCTAAAAGCCAGGTGGTATGCGAAACCATAAACTCACCGGAGGGCAGCATGGCCAGGGCGCCCGGATTCCAATAAAGAGCCGTTACATCGTTAGCATCCGCTACGTAAGCGCTGCCCATAGCCTGAGCCCGCGGGCCAATAGATATTCCCAAAAAGGGTGCGGCGGTAGTGCCAACTTTGTTTTGTGCAAAAACAGCTGTATTTAATAAAAATATAAGGAAAATACTTTTAAAATTGATCCGTGATCTTAAACGCATTGAAAACCCCAAGTCTTATCTATTTAATAATAGCCAGCTTACCACGTTTGGTACCAACCGGCGATTTAACCACGTAAAAATAAACGCCAAAGGCGATATCCAGATTTTCTTTATTTTTCAAATTCCAGTTTGCTGTACCGTTAAAATTACCGCTTTGCTGCGGAACTACTGTGGCAACCAATTCTCCCGCCGCGGTAAAGATATAAATTTTACTATCCTGCGGAAGATGGGTAAAAGTCACTTTGCGCTCTCCGCGTCCGCTGGTTATGGTTGGAGGCAGTGGCGCTTCATGCGCATTGGCCACAACGTATGGATTGGGCACTACCTTAATCTTATCCATCTCAGACGCTGCTTTTTTCAGATTGATTTCCGGTTTACTGGTTACCAGTACAAATTCATCCCCTCTGCGAAATGATTTGCTTACATTTAAGTGCAGATTATCGCCCGATTGAATATCCAGCGTATCGCCGATAAATTTAATTTCCCAGGTGTAGTTAAGTTTACCGTTCACCTCTTCTTCAAAAAACAAGATACCATCATTCAAATGAAGATCGTAATACCCATTCTCATTTGGCGTCGGATAGACTGTTGGCGCCAATAAAAACTTAATTGGTTTTTTAAGCGTCTTATTATAGATACTAAAATTCACCGGGGTTGCCGGGACTCCTAAAGAATCAATTGAGTAACTAACAACGGTATCGGAAAAAACGATTTCGTAGTTATTAGGGGTTTTATGCCCGCGCAAAGTTAATTGGGCGCTAACAATTATATCTTCAGTGGAAAACACATATTCCGCCACATCGGGTCGATTCCAGCCCGATGTGGAATCAATATTTTGTATCCGGTTGTAATTGATAAATGATAATTCAAGCCCATCAAAAATATCGGTATCAAATTGTGTAGCGTCTTCATCGTCCTGAATGGTACCGATGTATTCGCTATTGTACACGGGAAAATATGAATACGATATCCGGCAGGTTTCGCCGATTTCGAGCGTTCGATTCGGATCTTCTCCATTAATTTTAATTGTGCCTTTTACCGGGTCCACAACATACGCGGCGGCGCTAACAACCGTACCGTCCGACTTTTTAACCACAACAGAGGCCGCATCCAGGTTTTGTTTTTTCAGACTTACAAAGCTACTGTCTTCAAAAAGGATTTCATCCGTATAAATCGTTTGATCCTTAACCCGGTAAAACGAGGTAACCGGCCAAAACTCATCGGGATCATTTAAATCCACATTCGGTTCATTACTGTCAGGCAAACCATTTCCATTTAGATCGTCCTCTGCCAGATTCCAGTCGTTGTCATTGTCAATACCATCGTTACTGCTGTCAAAAAAATCCACCAGATACTCGCGGTCACCAATGGCCTTTTCATCGACAATTTTTAAGGAAACAGTTCCATCCGCAGGGCCCTTGGAATGCAACAATATCCCCTCCTGCTGATTGGTTGTAAATCCGGCCGTATTGGTCCCCGGGATAACGCGTACCGTATTTTTCCCGGTGGTCACGGTCCCGTCCGATAACACAGTTACAAGAAAAGGACTTTCCGCCGGGAAAACATCCAGACTATCATCGCCGGTGTCATAAGCGCTAATGGCATAATAATACACTCTGCCGTTTTCCACATCCCTGTCCACGTAAGAGTGACGCAATCCCGTTTCACTGCCAAGGTTCCATGAATAGCCGTTGGCAGCATCTTCCAGTTCCGGAGAGCCGGTAAAAATCCCACTAATGCCATCGACCAAATCCCATTGTTCCAGGGCGGAATAACCGGTCGGATTACCTTCGACATCGGTAACCGTGAAAACATCTTTAAAATTAGGGTCGGTCGCTTTATAGAGCCGGTACCCTTCAAAGTCAAAACGACGTAAGACAGGGTCAAATGATTTCTCGGCTTTACGATCCCAATATAAAACAACTTTACCGTCACCCACTTCTGCGGTTAATGTAGGTGTATCCGGTTCTTTTGGAAATTGATAGTTGGAATTATAAATTTTTTGAACCGTTTTGCGGTTTTTTAACAGGTCTTCCAGATCTTTTTTTCGGCCCCCTCGTCCGCCGCCGTATACTAAGGCCAACGAAAGCCGTTCCGTCTGTCCCGATAAAAGCGGAAAATAACCGCTTGCGTAAAAGAAATCGCCATCTTCACCCTGCACCGGTTCATTATTTACAATAGATGCCGGTACGTCAAAACGGCCGGGCGCCACCCGATTCCACCAGGCTTCATCATTTTCCAGAATATCCGAAGGCGCCGCCGAGTTTGAAAAATAATCGAAACTGGTCAGGCCGATCTGATCCGACTCGCGCACATCCGTTACATCAATATGTGGTTCACCCGGTAATCCGAATGCGGCGCCGGACGTGGGTAAACCATCGCCTTCGCCATAATCGCCGGAACCCGCAATGCCATCAAGCCCCACATCATCAAATTTATCGTTCCAGTCCTCGTTGTTATCAATTTCATCATCCCGACGTTCATCGATCATTTTATCGTTTGTGCCCCGGCCGGAGAGATAATTTACATAGCGTAGCGGACGGAGTTTATCAATCAACACTTCGTGTGTCAGCGGATCGGTTCGGCGCTGCCGGTAATGCAGCAGATAGTTCTCGTCTATTATTCCATCAAGGTCATTATCGATACCGTCGAGCACATTGGGATTGGGGAATTCTCTACGTTTCGAATCCAAAAGAATATTGCCTTCAACCAATTTTGTTACGCCGGGCACCAGATGGAAACGACGCCCGAGGCTCGTAACCGTTGTATCGGAATTAATTGTGACCCGTTTGCGCTGATACTGCTCATTAATTAAAATTACTTGGGAGCCGTTTTCGATAAGAATGGAATCGAAATCACTTTCTGTAAAATAATCTGCTTCGGTAAACACATTGTTATCATCGGCATCGTTATCGTTGTCGATGCCGTCAAACGGATTGCCCGGACTTTCCAGAAAAGCATAGCCCACCATGCCTACCGGCCCAATCCACAGCGGATTTCGACGGTTATCATCGGGGAAATCACCGGTATATGTGATATCAAGGTTGGCATCAAAAAAAGACCAGTCGTCGTCATATTCCTGCGGACCTCCGTCTTCGCCGGTAACGCCCACATAGGTGCCAACCAGCATTCCGAAAGTTGCTTTGTTATAATTTGTTGTACCTTCGTTATGAATTTCGTATAGCCAAAAAATACAATCCTGAGCCAGAAATTGTTTCCACTGCAGGGCGCGCACTTTCATTTCCAACCCCATCCCGTTCCGACTAAGATCGTTGGAATCCGGATGGAACTCATACTTGCCATAGGCCAGACTATTGAATTCCGTATCGTACTGATCATCCATTGCGAAATAGGTTTCTTCGGTGGCATTGGAAATCCCTTTTCCAAAATAGCCATTCCACTGGCCGGCCCATCCCGGGTCAACGGCGTCGTTCATACGATCGGGCCATTGGCCGGGCCAGGTTGTAGGATCGGTAAAAAGCGCAACTGCCGGCCCGGATTTAGATTCATTGAAATACCCGGCCTTTGGTTCGAACCCCCAAAACTTTCCATATTCTATTCCATCCTGCCTGTTTGGACGATGATCGGCGAGACAATAGGTTACCGAATGGAAATATTCCACACTGTCTGCACTAATCCGATAGGGAATTTCACAACCGACAAAGGGAGCCACGTCGCCAAGATACCCGTTGTTGTCGTCCAGCCAGGCACCGCGCGGGCCCTTGTCCACCGGATGACCTATGACGCCGCCATTTGTAAAAACGGTATGTACCAGGTTTTTATTCATAATATTGTAACGACGGTACTGTGGTCCGCTTTGTGCAATCGCTCCCGCAACCCAAAAAAACAGTAAAACAAAAATAAAACTCTTTTTCATACTTTACCTTTAAACGTTTTAAAAGTTAAATGTCAGTCCCATCTCAACACGTCGAGGTTCGGAATAGTGCGTGGCGTTTGTAAACCATTGGTCGAGTGTGTTTACCAGCTCCGTTCCTTCTCCCAGCGATTGACGCGCATTGTATTCATCAATTGTTTCACCAGCGCGGCCTGTATCGTTGTATACATTTACCTCGTTAAGGGTATCAAACAAATTGAATATGCGCAAAAAAGCGGTTACCGAATATTTGTCTATCTGAAAGACCTTATAGGTCCTAAAATCAACATTATAAGTGGGTTGCTTTAAACCCTTATTGGTTAAGATCGTAGAAATATCGGTATCCTAACGCGGTGTATAAGGCAAACCGCTTCCATACCGGCCGATAATACTCCCACCCCAGCTGCCGGCGGTATAAATCGCCGAAACATTTACCGTATGGCGTTGGTCCCAACTGAGCGGAAGCATTTGTATTTCGGGCAACTGTCCGCTGGAAGCCGCTTTATGGCCGTCTTTCGGGTCCGAAGCGACACCTCTGGCCACCTGATATGTATAATCAATTTTTGTAGCCAGTCCGTTTGCAAGCCGGCTGTTTAGGGCCAGAATAAATCCTTTGATTAATCCAAAATCGAGATTTACATATTTACTGTATGTTTTACCCGTTGTCAAAGAGATCCTGTCATTCGAACTGGTTCCCGTTAAATCACGAATATCCCGAAAATAGATTGTTGCATCAAGGGTAGAACTTTCATTCAGTTGCTGCTGAATGCCGATTTCACCCTTAATGGTTTTTTCCGGTTTTAAATTTGCGTTACCAAAAGAACCGAATCCCGTAATAGGAATATCAAAATCCGGGTTTTCATATAAAAGCTCAAAACGCGGACGCTGGAAAAAATATCCGTAGGAAAAATAAATTTTCCCCGTAGAAGAAATGGGGAAGGCTCCGCCAACACGAGGACTGAACTGGTACTTGGGCGTGGAATCTTTATACCAGTAGGCTTCTCTCTCTGCTAACGTTACGGCAGGTTCTCCCGTATCCCATTGGCCGTTTCCATTTGTATCGTGATAGCGGTTTTCCGGTTTAATCGGATTTCGAATCTGAGGGTCTGTCGGATCGCTTAAAACGACGCCGTCCGCATCAAAATAATCGAATCGCACACCAATATTTAAAATAAAGTCTTCAAATTCCAGTTTATCCTGAATATAAACCGACGCCTCTGTCGGTTTATATTTATAGCGGGAAGCAAACGTGGTTGAGTCGTCTGGTATATACGTAATAATGTATGGAGGAGCCGGATATGTTCCCGAATAGTCATTCGGGTTTACAGCCTGCAATGTTATGTCCGAAAAACGTAACTCATGCCTTTTAAATTCAAACCCCATTTTAACTTCATTATTTCGGCCCATCTGACTGGTCAGGTTAAATTTGCTAAGTAGTGTTTTTGTTTCTCTGTTAAAGCGATGCATATTATCGCCGCCAAGCTTAAAACTTTTATCGAAGGTATTGTTTAAAGTCGGATGAACATATCTGGGGTCATGCGGATCTTTATATCTGTATTCTTCATATTTTTTGTAAAAACCGGTAATCCCAAAATCGTAAAACATGGTCGGAGAAAGAACGTGGGTTAATTTTACAATTTCAGTAAATCCCAAACGATGTTTAAAAAGATTCCCACCGGGATTCAGTTTATAGCTGCGGTCATAATCCTGATAATTAACATTATCTACGATGGTACTGGACATTAAATTGACCGTAGGCGTTACTTTATAAACAAGTTTTGCCTGCGCATAGTTTTTCCGATTCCAGTTCATCGGAACATACTGGCCGGTACCCCGGCCCGATTCATAAAAGCTAGGAATAAAAGCCCCTGTAGAATCAAAGCCAAACATATTTTGTGGTTTGTATTTATCTTTTCCGTTATACCATCCCCCAAAATAGATATGACGATAATTAACATAATAAAACAGCTTATCTTTTACAATCGCGCCATTTAAGCTGGCTCCTAAATTGTAGATATTGGTTAGGTTAAAAGTATTAATCCCCCAAAATATTTTATCATGAGCGCTAAAATAATCGCCCATGTAAACATTAACGGAACCGCCAAATTTATTACTTCCTTCTTTGGTAACAATATTCACAATTCCGCTCATAGCATTACCATATTCCGCATTAAACGCCCCGCTTACAACCTGAAGCTCCTGAACCATATTTTTGTTTACATCTACAACAGCCGTTCCATCGTATGCATCCGTAACCGGAATGCCGTCCACCCAATAAGCAACCTCGCCGGCCCGGCCTCCGCGCATGTGACCGTCCACATATCCTGCCTGTAAAGACAAAACTTCACTGACTTCTGTCACAGGAAGCGTTTCAATCGCTTCATCGTCAATTACCGCGGTAGTTGCCGTAAGATCATTCTTTATGGCTTCCCGTTTGGCTACAATTGTAATCGTTTCGCCGGTTTCAAGCGTTGTTGCGGATAACTGAACATTAATTTTTGCAGTTAAATCAATACTCACGCGTACATTTGATACTTCCTGTGTATTATATCCGATAAACATTGCCTGAAGCGTATACTTGCCTGGCGCAACATTTAAAATAACATAATAACCGTCAATATCCGCTGCCGCACCCAGTGAGGTACCTTTGATTAGAATATTCGCTCCAACCAGCGGCTCTCCTGTATCCGCATCCGTAATTCTTCCGGATATTTTTCCGGTGGTACCCGCATTTAGCGAGAAGGCCAGGCCGGTTATTAAAATTATTAAAACGACTTTCCTGAGCATCCTTTTCTCCTTCAAGGAACGAAACCCCTAAATCTTATTTTTATAGCGTATTTTGCCTTATACCACTGCTGTTTATTGAATATGATATGAATGAAATAATTTAGCCATTTCTTTCTGCCAGGCCGGCAACCCGTTTAGAGGTTCAACCAGCGGCACTACAAGCCTGTGAGCAAAATGGGATTTCATTAAAACCATATCCGTTTTTTTTGGATTTAAACCGTTAAACTCCTCGCGGTTAATTGACACTTTGTATTCATCAAGCAGATCAACCAAGTATTTATCTATAAACTCCAATCGTTTTTGCTGCACATTTGTTAAGGTGCCATCCGTTTTCGGACGCCTGTCTTCCCGCCCAAACCGTGTAAGCAACTGATATCTGTGAGCCGTTGCTTTATAATATCTATCCCACATTTCAGCTTCCCGTTGTACCCGGATATCATTGCCGTAACCGGCTTTTATGGCCGCTTCATATAGAGCCTGATGTTCCAGAAGCAGCTCTGTATTGTAGTTTAATGATTGTTTAAATGATTGGGGATTTGAATAATTAAATACGTAGGGGCCGTATTTTAACGCCTCCAGTACCTTTTTTATCGTCCACGTCTGACCGGAAGGAAATGAAATAATTGGCCGGGACTGAAATTTACGAGCTAAGAAACCGTGTTCCAGCACAACCTTATCCGGTAGTTCTTTTTCCGACCCAAACAATCGCGGCGGTTGTTTAGCGTGGGCCGTAAGTTTTTCCGCAAGCAGTGTGCTCAATGCGTCATACGCTTTTCGGTGAATCGTGCCCATTAACGGTTCAATTTGGTCATGAAATAATCGGGTGTACTCTTGCCTGATTTTACGGCGCCGGATATGATCACTCAAAGCTTGCTTACGATTGTTAAAATCCTGCGCCGTGGGATTGCTTAGGCGGTTTTTTTGTAAGACCTTAATTGAAAACACTCCGTTTCCCGTTCGAATCGGTTTACTTTCCTGACCTTCTTTTAATGAATAAACAGTGTTTTCTAATACTGTATCCTGAATTGGCCAGGTTAATTTTTTAGTGTTAACTTTTTGTTTTCTTTCTGCTTCCAACAAATAATAGGTAATTTCTATTTCCTGTAAAGATCGTAAATACTCTTTTTTTAACTCCCCGATATTAACCTGTATTGTCTTTTCCACAGAGTCGGTGCGAAAATTTTCAATTACCGATTCTCTAAAATGAGCTTCTATTCGTTTATCAATAGTTGAATCGCAAAAGCCCGTTTCATCAGCGTCAATCGCTAATAATTGCTGAGCTATCAAGGAAGAGACTATACGCCTTTTGGCCTTGTTTTTATCCTTTATTTTAAATAAAAACGGATTAAACCGATAACTTAGCGCAACCTGTTCTGAACTGATTCTTTTACTTCCAACCAAAATCAAATCATCCGAAGCCGTCCGGGCACTACAAGAAACCCAAACCATTTGTATAACAGCCAGCCATAAAACAAGTTTTAAATTTCTCATAATTTGTATAGACGAAATTAGTAACTCAGAACATTGTTACTAATTTAGCTTTCCCTCAACTTGTTTGTCAAGCTTAAAATCATTTCTTTTAAATAGGTTCACTACACATTCTACTTCAGTATCAGTATCTGAAACGGAGCCAGCGCTATTTTAAAAACCGCCTGGCTGCGAACGACTTTAGTTCCACTAATCAAATCCGTAATTTCCTTCAAAAAAATACCCGTATCTGTTTTTGACAATAAAACCTCGCGAGCTTCACTGCCATTATTCAGAAGGACATATATTTTTTCGCTATTTAAACCTCTTATAAACCCTAACAAATTTCTATCATTATCGATTAAAAAGAACCGAACGGTGCCAAGGGATAGCGCTTTGTGCTTCGTTCGAAGCGATATTAATTTTTTATACCAGTTAAACATTTCACGATCAAAAGCAACAACATCTGCCGGACGCTTTTTTCCTAAAGGATGTGTTGTTTCGGTTTCATATTTAAAATCCGGCCAGACCATTGGCTTCCGGCAATCAGGGTCGTCTCCGCCCCACATTCCGGCCTCATCTCCGTAATAAATCATCGGCGCGCCGGGCAGGGTCATTTGCAGCCCAACAATCAATCGCTGTTTCAGTCGTTCTGTGAAATTCGGTTTACGCACATTCCAGTTTGCGGTTTGGGCCGGATTGCCGCCGTGATCCACCCAAATATCCGGATTGACAATTTGAGAGGCTAGACGCTCCATATCATGGCTGTCCACTAGATTCTGTAAAACATAACGGTTTTCCGGCGGATAATCATTCGATATGGATTTTAAGGAATCCACAAAAGCAGAAACTGAAATTCTTGTTTTTTGATTGGCAACGAATTGCCGCAAGGCTCTTCCAAATCGGTAATTCATTACAGCATCAAAGGCGTCTCCCTGTAGCCAGGGCGCGGCATTAAACATTTTATTTTTGGGCCAGTCTTCCCACCAAATTTCACCGGAAATAAAAGCCTCCGGATTAATTTCTTTTACCCATTTTCGAAAATCCTTCCAAAAACCCATTTTTACCATTTCGGCCACATCGAGACGCCAACCATCAATCCCGTCAGACGGATCGCCATCGCCGTTGGGGTCGCCCCAGCGTTTTACTACCGCATGAATATGCGCGCGCGGACCGGCCTTCAGGCCGTTTTCATCCTCATTAATTTCCGGCAAATCCTTTATGCCGTACCAGCCGCCAAACTCAAATTCGTTTTCTTTTGTTTTGGGATTGTCCCATTTATTGATAACAAACCAATCTTTAAAATACGATTTCTGCTGATTTTTTTCAACATCCTGAAAGGCCCAGAAGGTGGCCCCAACATGATTAAAAACACCGTCAATAATAACCCGAATCCCGCGTTGATGACAGACTTTAATAAGCTCCAGAAATAAACTGTCTGCCGAAGTCCACTGCCAGGTAGCGGGGTCTGCCGGATTTTCTTTGGCCCATATCGCGCGGTCACGTTCGGGATCAGGGCCAAAATTATTATCAATATGATGATACATGGCGGTATCGTATTTATGTGAGGAGGGCGATTCGAACAAGGGATTAAAGTAAATTCCGGTTATTCCCAGTTCCTGCAAATAATCCAGATGTTCCAACACACCCTGCAGGTCGCCGCCGTAGCGACGCATCCCCTGAATCCCATAAAAATCTTTCCCCTTTATTTTTTCCCAGGGCTGAAGTTTGTACCAGTCCGAGGTCCAGGGACTTATACGCCAGTTTTTGGGTGTAAAATAGGGCCAGCCGCCCTTCATATCTTGCGGCGTCGGATCGTTGAAGCAATCGCCATTGGAAAATCGTTCGGGAAATATCTGATACCAAACAACCTCTTTAGCCCATTGGGGTACAACAGGTTGCGAGGCAGCTTGTTTAGCATTATTCTTTGCACATGAAAAAAGTAAGAACAGGAGTGAAATTAGCAGGACCCGCATTCATATTCCTTTCAATTACAGGATATCTGAAAGTGTGGAAACATAAAGTTCGAAACGTACCGTCCATTTTTTATCGAGTTGTACTTTCCAGAGCAGTACAACCGCCGAACTCTGGTATACACGTTCAAACCCGCCCTCTGACAGGGAAATTGTTTCGATAGGGAAACGCCATATATCTGCTGGACTGTCCAGACTTAGCCGAATATCCAGCCTTCGCCAATCATCCCGCAATCCAATGAAATCAGCTTTACCCATGATTCCGCGGCTGTCTAAATAGGCGTCTTCCGGCTTACCTTCTTTTAAATAATAGTAACGATCCTCCGCATGGCCGGCCTGTAAACCAAAATTTAATTCAACGCCAAAATTTGTATCAACAGGATCATTCGATCGGTTTTCAATGCTATATTCTACGGATATTCTTCCCTGGTCATTCAGCATCACAAAATGTTTTTGCAGAAATACCTTTTTCCCTCGTACCCGACCTTCGCGGCCCAAAGTGAAAACAGCCCGATCCTTCTTCATTCTATGGTTGAGCAGATGGTAAACACCTTGTACAAAATCACCCTGTTCTTCATATTGAGCCGCTGCGAAATCTTCCGGATTTAAGGGTTCATCAATAAAATGATCGATAAACGCATTGCGGTCATAAGTATCATAAAATAATTTTGATTTTAAATCCGGTTCCTTGGCAATTACCAGATCATGAATACTGGCGGTTCCGTCGGTTTCTTCTTCCGGGCTCACCGCCCGATCCAGATCCTTATGATAGGCCTCACGACGGCGGGTCATCGTATCTAAGATATTTTTGGATAACGGTTTAAAATCCAGTTCGTACATTGTACCGCCGTTTTTCAAATCAAAAAAAGCATCCTGGATTTTTGTTTTAACCAGAAGCTCATCATATCCATCAATATTTATATCCTTTTTGGAAAGACTTGGCAGCTTAAGCTCCGCAACCCGTTCCAACTCTTTTTCCGCTTCAATAAGATTCATATAAATGGCATCGCGAATGTGGCTGAGATAAATTCCGCCAAATACGCCGTGCCAATACGGGCAATTGCATTGCGCCGCCCAAAGATGGTCAAATGCTTTTTGAAGTTTTGCCCGTTTCGCCAGTGGCTGTTTCCATAATTTATTACTCAGATGAAGCATGCGCTTATGCATATCGTTTACTTCGCGGTATTTTACCTGAAAATTTCGCCAAAAACCGCCGCGTACGAACGAACTGTTTTTTGTAAGCATTCCATTGTCCGCCAAACGGTGTTTAAACTCCGAATAATCCTCCTGCGCCTGAGGAAACAAAGACCACTCGCCCATTTCGGCATAAGAGGCCGTTGGCAAATAGATACGCCGAATCGGTTTAATCGTATTGACGGCTTCTTTGAAATGTAGCAGATTGATCCAATCCAGATTTTCTTCCAAAACGGTAAAAAATTTCTCTAACCAGCCGTTTTCATAGACATGTTCAAAGGTCTTTGGCCAGACACCGAATTTTTCACCGTCATCGGCAAAAACAACAATATTTCCTCCCCCCTCCGTCGCCATTGCGCGTAGATGGGCGACGGTAACCTGAGGTTCCTGAAAAGGGATAGCATAGCGCAGTTGTTTGCTGATAGGAAAAAGCCGGACGGATTTGCCCAGATCTTCCGTAAAAAAATAACCTGTTAAGTCTTTTTCCTGCAGGCCGGCATACTTAAAATGCGTATCATCCAGAATAGTATATTTTATATTCGCCGCATGAAGCGTACTGGCCAGAGTCGGCTCCCAAATACGTTCCGCTAGCCACATGCCTTCGGCATCGTAATTAAAAATATTTTTTATCTCCGCGGTTTGTTTTTGAATTTGGCTCTGGCGGTCTTTTTCGGGAATGACCGCCAGAATCGGCTCATAAAAAGCGCCGGTTAAAATTTCAAGTTGCCCGCGATCCACCATTTTTTTTATGCGCGGTAAATAATTCGGATGGTTTTGTTTAAACCAATCCAGCAGTATGCCGGTAAAATGGATAGCTATCCGGATTTTGGGATGACGCTCCAGAACTTCAATAAAAGGCAGGTATGATTTTTTAAAAGCATCTTCAATAACAAAATCGAAATTACCCACGGGCTGATGATTGTGAATTCCGAATAGAAAATTAACCCGCTTCATTTAAACTCCTAAAAGACTGTAAAAAGGTGCCTTGCTTAGTGACTCAGATATGGACTACTAATTAAGGAATTCCTGTTCATTTGTCAATCTTTTTTTCAAGAAAACATCGCGCCCAAATTTTTAAAGCGCCTTTGGAAAATCACAAAACAACTATCAAACAGCGCTCGATTATGTGCAAATAGCAATGCACTTTTGGTTTAGGCTTTATGAAAAATCTAGTATGATGCAAAGATAAGGAATTGATATTTTAAAATATGAGGATATGAATTTATAGTTTATTTAACCTGCCACAGCGCTCCCGAAGCATCGGGAGCGGCAATCTCCACGTTCGCCTCGCTCACTCGCGATAACGATGCATGAATCGCTTAATTTAGGTTTAAATATTAGTTGATAGTTGCTACATTATCTTAAGAGAAAAGTATTGGAAATCTAAATATCTTTATGCTCTTTGTTTCATTACTCTTACTGATTATGCCTTATTACCGACTCACAAAAAAAGGGTTTACAGAAAAGTCTGTAAACCCTTGGCATTGCAGTGGCGCCTCCCAGAATTGAACTGGGGACACACGGATTTTCAGTCCGTTGCTCTACCGACTGAGCTAAAGCGCCGCTGAATTTTAGAGCCGTCAATTTAATGTCTAAATATTACGTATGCAAATCAAAATACCATTAAAAAAGATCCAACTCCAGCCCTTCGTCTTTGATCTGCTTGGCAAGAGAATCGACACTGAGCAATGTTTTATTGATTCGGATATATAATGTTGAATCGTATATCATTTTTCCCATCAGTCCTCTTTTTTTCTGAACCTCTGTCAGCATACTTTGCATCGAGGTTGTCACCGTATCCAAACGCAGGGTTATGCTATTTAAATTATGCAGTGTTCTTCCGATTCCCTGATCATTATTGCGCACCAAACTGTTAATACGGGTTACGACCGAATCAAGGCCGTTCAGGGTTTTTCCAAAGCGGGTTGGTAATGAACGAAACTCTTTTGTAATGGCATTGATATTGGAAAGTGAACCGCTAATGTTTTTCTGTAAATGGCCGGTTTCGAGCAGAGAGTTTATCATGCTAATAGTGGAGTCGACACGAAAAGATAACGCCGACATATCTTCGGCCAGTTCTCCGATAACAATTCCCACATCAACAATCCGCCCGCCATAGGACCCGTGAAAAGGTTGGTGAGACAAGTTTATTTTACGCGGTGATTTCCCTGGGAAAATCTCTACCTTCATTCCCGCCAGAAGTTCCGCGCTAATCACCGTAAAAACAGCGTCTTCATAAAGCTGAACGCGATTATTCAGCTGAATGGTGCATAAAACGTTTCTACCCTGCCAGCCGATACGAGCCACTTTACCTTCTTTAACCCCGTTAACCGTTACCGGATCACCGGGTATCATCCCTCCGACATTTTCGAAAAGAATGTCTAATTCATATTTATCCGTATGCAGCCGAAATTCTTTACCCCAGATAATGCCAAAGATTAAAATTAATGTAGATACAATGACCGTTAAACCTACTTTGAATTCTGCCGACATAAATTTATTCATATATTCCGCCAAAAGATTAATCTGTTTTTTCTAAAAGATTCTTTAACAAAACTCTTTTTGCTTCCGGGGTATCCTGACATTCGATCAAAACACCTCTATCTATCAAATAACGGAAAGATTCCCTTTCTTTCGTATCAAGATAAAGATACGGCAGTAGTTTAGAACGTCCCTCTCTGTAATGAATTCCGCCCAGATTTATTTTTTTGATTTTCGCGCCATAGGCAAGAAGCTCTTCCGCAATCTGTGGTCCGTTGATTAAAACAATTGTTTTACTTAAATCAATTTTTCCGGAAATAATCACCTCTGCCATTTCTTTTACGGAAAACACACGCGCTTCAAGCGGGTCGGGGACAACCGACAAATAGAGCTCTTTCTCCCATTCATTTTCGGCGACCGAATTATCACATAAAATTATCTGATTACTGTTAAGTGAATTTACCCAGCCCAGAACCACCTGCCCATGTATCAAGCGATCATCAATACGCAACAACTGAATACTCATCGGCTAACAATTCCTTTTTTTGCGTCTAAAACTATTTTCTCTAATAGCGCTTCCCCGTCCAGCCGCTTGTTATTTATAAAATAAGAAACCAGCATCGGTATATTAACGCCGCTGACAATGGCCGTGTTTTTATATTTATGTTTAATCCGGTTAGCCACAAGCCAACAGCTTCCGCCAAACATATCTACAAACAATATAATTCGCTCCGGGTTTTGCTTTTCCGCCAATGCGGATACGGATGACTCTATTTCTTCCAATACCGTTTCCTGGTTCGAATAGCAGTAAATGTCGGAGGGTGGAGTTGTGAGGTGTTCTGCTGCTTTCCGTATGCTACAGGCCAAATTACCATGTGTGATGATACAGGTCAGATAGTTTGCCGTCACTCATGATCCTTTTTTAAATAGTCCATATCTTTATCCATCGGGATAACATTTTTCTGCTGCATATATTCTTTAAGACGTTTGTTTATCTCTTTAGGTGCGTGATATCCATACATTTTTAACAGATGATTCATTGCTATTGTTTCGGCAATCACCGTTATATTTTTCCCCGGATGAATGGGCAGTATAATCTGTGGAATCTTAATTCCCAAAATATCGGTCATCGAGTCTTCCATACCAATACGCTCGTATTCTTCGCCGCGTTTCCAGTCTACAAGCTTTACTTCCACCTCAACACGCTTCTGCATGCGCACACCCCGAATGCCAAAAATCCGGCCCACATCAATCAGGCCGACGCCGCGAATTTCCAAAGCATGCTGCGAAATTTCCGTCCCTTTACCAATTAAGATATCTTCCGATTTTCGTTTAATAATTACCAAGTCATCTGTTACCAGACGGTGGCCGCGTTCTACCAGATCGAGCGCAATCTCACTTTTCACAATGCCGCTTCGGCCGGTAAGTAAAATCCCCACACCATATACATCCACCAGTGTTCCGTGCATCGATACCTGGGGCGCAAATTTTTCTTCGAGATACTCTCCAAGCAGATGAGTTGTTTGTGTTGTACTGAATGGCGTTCGCAGAATGGAGATATAATGGCGTTTTGCCGCTTTTTCAAAAAACTCGGGAATTTCATTGTTTTCGGTGATAATAATGGCCGGGATTTCAAATTCTACATAACGGTTAATTTTACTTTCCAGTTCTTCACGGGATAAACCGGATAAATATTTTATCTCGGTATTGCCCATAATCTGCACTCGATCGGAGGTAAACAATTCTACAAAGCCGGAAATCGCCAAACCCGGACGGTGTAGCTCGGCTGAGGTTATTTTTCGGTTTAAGCCGTTACGGGAACAGATGAGTTCCAGCTTTAAATGGGACTCATTTTCCATAAGCAGGGTACGTACTGTAATAAAATCTTTCATAGTTTAAAATGTAACAAAGTTTAAAAGTATGCGCAAAATAAAAAGGCGCTTAAAAAAAGCGCCTTTTAGAATTTTATATGTTACGGTTCAACCATATCCACAATTTTCTTTTTATCGTGTTCCTTAAATTTTTCTTTTACTTTGGCAACCTGCCGTTCCAAATTATCTACCGCACGGTCAATGGATTTAAAGATATCCTCCGAACGTTCTTTAACAAAGATCTTTTTATTATTGATTCGCAGTTTAAATTCGACCACCTGATCCAACTTTTCGTAGGAGAGTACCGCATCCATATCTAAGATTTTGTCCGAAAAACGATCCAAACGCTTCATCTTATCGTTGATGTACGTTTTCAGACGTTCAGGAGCTTTGTAGCCACGTGTGGTGATTGCGATCTTCATTAAGACCTCCTTTTTTTATTTATCTGTCATCCGAAGCGCCGGGATGCGCCCGGTTATATATTTTTTTTAAATGATCAATAGAAAGATGGGTATATACCTGAGTAGTAGAAAGATTTTCATGGCCCAGCAAATCTTTTACCACGCGGATACCCGCTCCGGCATTCATCAAATGGGTCGCATACGAATGACGTAATACATGCGGACTTTTAATCTGAACACTGGAAATACCAGAGAGATATTTTTTAATAAGTCGCTGGACGGCACCCGGATACATTTTTTTTCCTGATTTTAATACAAATAGGTTCTCGACATTTTTTGCGGCATATTGAGATCGAATTTCCAAATAGTGTAATAAAATTTTTTTTGCCGCCTGGCCTACCGGAACTACCCGTTCTTTATTTCCTTTACCATGAATACGCACCAAATCTTCTTTCAGTAACAGATGCGAACACTCTAAATTGATTAACTCCGACAACCGCATTCCGGTTCCATAAAAAAGTTCCAGGATAGCTAAATCCCGTAATCCTTCGAATGTCCGTACTTCCGGAAGGCGAAGAATTGTTTCAATTTCCGATAATGGAATAAATTCCGGCAATCTGCTTTCGAATTTAGGCATTTTAATTGAAAGCGCCGGATTTTGATAAATTATTTCTTCTCGATTAAGAAATTTAAAAAAAGATTTGATAGCCGCGAGCTTACGGGCCGTACTGCGCCGGGACACGCCAAGCTCTTGCAGGGAAATCATAAAATGGCGGATAATTGTTTTATCTGCCTGCTGCCAATGAATAACCGATTTGTTAAAATACTCCAGAAGGAAGGTTTCGAACTGGGACAAATCGGTAGAGTACGCAGCCACGGTGTGTTCGGAATAACGGCGTTCCAGAGTAAGATATCTAAGAAAACTGCGGATATGTTTATCCATAAAAATTTCTAATAAAAAGGCTTAATACAGTATCGTAAAATCTATTACCATATTCAAGTTTTTATTCATTTTCTTTTATGGTATGCTTGCATTTCGGGCAAATAAAAAATGTCCCTTTTGCCTTGGTGTGTTTTTCCGACATATAATTATTTCCGCATTCCGGGCAGGCGCGGTTCACCGGTTTGTCCCAACTGACAAAATTACATTTGGGATAATTGGAACAGCCAAAAAAGATTTTACCGCGCTTACTCTGGCGCTGAATTATATCGCCGTCGCAACCTTCTTTGGGGCATTTCACGCCGGTGCTTAAGGGCTTTGTTGTTTTACAGGCCGGGTAATCGGAACAGGCTAAAAATTTTCCAAAGGGGCCTGTTTTAATGAGCATGGGCTTACCGCATTTGGGACATTTTTCATCCGACTCCTGTGGCTCTTCTTCCGGGTCCAACGGTTTGGTGTTTTTACATTCGGGAAATCCGCTACAGGCCAAAAAGCGTCCGTTTCGCCCCCATCGTATTAACATCGGCCGACCGCATTTATCACAGGTTTCACCGGACTCTTCTACAAGATCCGCTTTAATTTCGTTGCGTTTTGCATTTACTTCTGCCAATGCTTTGGAAAATGGGTCATAAAACTCATGCATTACCTGTTCGTATGTAGCGCGCCTCCCGGCAATCTGATCCAGCTCTTCTTCCATCCTTGCCGTAAACGAGACATTAAAGAAATCGGGTAAATTGGTCGTTAAAATTTTATTAACTGTTTCGCCGAGTTCTGCCGCATACAATTTGCGTTCCTTTAAATACACATATTTACGCATCAAAATAGTGCTTACGATTTGGGCGTAGGTACTGGGCCGGCCAATATTTAATCTATCCAGTTCTTTTACAAGCGTACTTTCCGAAAAACGCGGCGACGGTTTGGTAAAATTTTGCCTGGGATTTATTTCAATCAGGTCACAGGCGGCCCCCTGTTTCAGTCCGGAGGGGATGGTCTGCTTGTCTGCAGAACCGTTTTCAGCCTCTTCGCGATACAAGCGCATAAAACCCGGAAAACGTACCGTTTCGCCTTCAGCCGTTAATTCGTAGCGGCCGCCTTTTACACGGACAACCGTTTTATCGATAACGGCCGGCGCCATTTGGCAGGCGATAAAGCGCTTCCAGATTAATTCATATAAACGATACTGCTCCGACGAAAGATGTTCTTTTAAGGCCTGTGGCGCAAATTCCGCCGAAATATAGGTGGGGCGGATAGCTTCGTGCGCATCCTGTACATTTTTTTTAGATCGAAAATGGCGCGGTTTATCCAAACCATATTCTTTACCGAAAACCGCAACCGCATAATCACCCGCGTCTTTCACCGCATCGGCATTCATGCGGAACGAATCGGTTCGCATGTAGGTAATCAAACCGATACTGCCCTGACCGGGAATGTCCACTCCTTCGTACAGCGACTGGGCGATGCGCATGATCCGCTTGGTGGAGTAGCGCAGCCTGCTGGAAGCTGCCTGCTGTAGAGTACTGGTAATGAAGGGGGGCGACGGCTGACGTTTGGACGCCTTTTTTTCGATGGCATCGATTTTCAGATCGGCCGCTTTGATGCCGGCCGTGTGTTCTTCGGCCGATTTGCCGTTGGGAATTTTTGCTTTTTTAGAATCAATTTTTACCAGACGTACGTCAAAGGGCGCAATGGGCGGCGTTTGTACGGAAGCGCTGATTGTCCAGAACTCCTCCGGTTTAAACGTCCTGATTTCCTGTTCGCGCTCACAGATTAAGCGCAATGCGACCGACTGGACACGTCCTGCGCTAAGTCCGCGGTAAATGGTTTTCCATAAAACCGGACTTACCTGGTAGCCGACAATACGGTCTAAAACCCGTCGAGCCTGCTGCGAATACACCCGGGCCATATCAATGGAACGGGGATTTTGCATTGCCTGATCCACGGCCTTTTTTGTTATTTCATTAAATTCCACCCGGAAAATATTGGAATTTTCCTTTTCAATAATCGTGGCAATATGATAAGCAATGGCTTCCCCTTCACGATCAGGGTCGGTGGCAATAAATACTTTGTCCGCTTTTTTGGAAAGCGTGCGCAGCTCTTTTATAATTTTTTCTTTGCCACGTATTTTGACGTACTGTGGCGCAAAATTATTTTCAAAATTTACCCCGATTTTCGTTTTGGGTAAATCGATAATATGCCCGACCGAAGCGGTGACCATAAAATCTTTACCGAGATATTTATTGATCGTTTTTGCTTTGGCCGGTGATTCTACAATTACAAGTGATTTCTGTGCCATTGTCCTCGTAACAGATTCAGCCGGTAGCGTATCTGTGGTTTTTAGTGAATAGTATTGGTCCCCTGGGAGAAGTAGAAGCCATTGTATGCGTTGGAACCGGGTTCCGTTCCAAAAATAATAGAAGCAGCAATAGACTTAATATCTTCTATTGTAATATCGGAGGTTCCAATAGAAAGCGCCCGTTCAATAACGAGTTCCAGTTCAAAATCAGACAGCAGGCCCAAATGTGTCATTTGCAATAAATACCCATAAGCCTCGGCCGAAATAATCATTCGTTCCACGTCGTGCAGGATGCGGCTGGAATCCGGTGCATACTGAAACTCGCCTTCCATTGCTGCTTGTTGTTCCTGCAAATGGTTAAATATCCAGGAGAAAGCTAAGTTAATTTCGCTTTCCGAATACCCCAAAGTAATTAACTGTTTTGATAAATCTTTATATGTATCTTCTTCCTGCGGCTGTTTAAATTCTTCCAGCAGATAGACAATAATTTCTATTAAACGTTCCTGCATTTCATTCCTTTATGCTTTCGCAAAAATTACTTAAATGATTTTGTAAAATCAAGCGGGAGGCTTCCCCCTAAAATTACGAGCGCTTCCCTGTTTTAAGCAGCTTCTTTTATATCCTCAATTACCAGCTGTAGTGTCGTACTTCCACGCCAGTTATTAATGCTCATTTTAAAGGCGGCGTCTATCATTTCGCCAAAGCGGATTTCATCTTTATTCTCACCGGCATTCCACCAGACACATTCGAATGATTGGTTGCCTTTTTCGATTACCAATTTTAAATGACGTCCGGCGCTCATTAAAATAATATCCCGAATTCGTGCATTTTTAAGTACAAACACAGGCTCCGTATTCGTTTCACCAAAAGGGCCAATCTCTTCTATTAATTGCGCCGTATTTATGGAAATCTGATCAATCTCCACAACGGAATCGATTTCCAAAAGCGGAACCAAATCTTCTTCCTTTAATGTTTCGTTAACATAAGCTGTAAATTCTTTTTTAAATATTTCGTATTTCTCAGGGGAAACGGTTAAACCGGCCGCTTTATGGTGCCCGCCGTAGTTTGTAAAAAAATGTTTGAATTTCGTGAGCGCATTGGTTACGTGAAAGGCCTCGATACTGCGGGCCGATCCCACATAGTTGCCGTTGCTGTCTCGGGTAAAGGCAAAAGAGGGACGGGCATACTGCTCTTTTAAGCGCCCCGACACCAGGCCGATTAACCCTGCTTGCCAGTTACTGTTTTCCACAAAAAGAACCTTGTCCAGCGGCTCCTGCAAAGCAGAAATTTCATCCAGGGCATCGCTCAGATAATCATTTTGTAACCCCTGTCTTTTACGGTTCAGCATATCCAGATATTGCGCCAAATCGCGCGCTTCATCCGGTGACTGAGTAATGAGCAGTTTAAGCGCTGTTTCGGCGCTTTCCAGCCGTCCGGAGGCATTCAACCGCGGCGCCAGAAAAAAACCGACCGATATGGGCGTCACTGTTTTTTCTTTGACGCCGCTTATTTTCTTCAATTCAACCAAACCCGGGCGTTTTGTCCCGGACAGAACTTTTAAGCCAAACTTAACAATAGCATAGTTTTCATCCCGCAAGGGCATTACATCCGAAATCGTGCCGATGGCCGCCATATCCAACAGGTTCACTAAAAAAATTTTATACTCCTCTTCGGGCATAAGTTTTTCCGACAAGGCATAAATCAGTTTAAAAGCCACCACAGCGCCGCAGATCGTTTTAAAGGGATATTCCGAATCGGAGCGGTTTGGATTAATCACGGCTGCGGCTTTAGGTAGCTCGCCTTCCTGCAAATGGTGGTCCGTAACCACAATATCGATTCCTTTCGAAGCAGCCAAATCCACCGCATCGTTGGAACTGATGCCATTATCTACGGTAATGACCAGTTGCACACCTTTTTCCGCTATGGCATTAATGGAACCGGGACGCAGGCCGTAGCCGTCCTTTTCGCGGTGGGGCAACATATATTCCAACGGATAATTTATTTTACGAAAGAACAAAACCATCAGCGCCG
The DNA here is from genome assembly GCA_024278755.1 of Calditrichota bacterium. GTDB lineage: Bacteria > Calditrichota > Calditrichia > Calditrichales > Calditrichaceae > JANTFQ01. The sequence continues at coordinate 83,603 of JAJRSO010000013.1, forward strand.
TCGAGGTCATGCCGTCCACATCATAATCACCGAAAATTAGAATTTTTTCATTCTTCTCAATGGCCTGTAAAATACGGGTCACACCTTTTTCCATATCCGGCAGCAGGTACGGCGAATGCATCCGTTCGGACAGACGGAACGGGTCCATGTGGGTTGGCGGGAGATTGCGGTTTTGCAGCACAACATCGATAATTGATTTTGAAGCATCCTTGTTTAAAATTTTCCACTTTTTGTGTAACAAGATAGTTCCTTTTTTATTCAGGTGTAAAAATCGCGCGCTAATAGTACGCATTTATGGCGCATAAAGCAAAAGGCTTTGCCGGATAAAAATGAAAGAGAACCCCCCAACCATTTAAATGGTCATCGGGTTCTGTGTCGATCCTCGTGGGTAAAAACAAAATAAAAAAACAGCCACTACCTACTCCCAAAAGCAGCACGGTTCTTAGAATACCCGAAGAGCATTCTCCTATTATCGTAATTGCTTTTTGCTGTTTCTTAGCAAATCCATTCGTAAAAATCCGTAAAAGATTACGGCAAATCTTAAAAATCGTACCCACACAAAACGGCATAACATCGCTTATTAATTATTTCTTGCTATGATATGTTCCAGAATTTTACGTCTCTTTTCGGAAGACCTTTTGGAAAAATCATACACCTCATCCGCACTTAAACCCGTACCTACTATATATCCGGTTAGTCCACCTCCAATCATACCCAGACCCGTACTAAACCCTACGCTGAGATCGCTTAAATCGATTGGAAATTTGCTTTGCTCTTCCGCTTTTTTCTTACCAAGAAAGTACATTAAAACACCGCCGCTTACTATTCCGGCTAAAGCGCTGATTCCTGTTTTTGATTTTCTTTCCCGTTTTAATATTTTTATTGAGTTAATTGCAATTTTATATTCATTGCCTGTGCCTTTTACAATTAAAGTATCGTTTTCAATTGCACTTAAAACAACACTCGAATAAGGCTGATCTTCGACGGTAAAAATATCCCAAATTTGTTTTTGACCAGATAACAGATTTACATTTACCAACAAAATAAAAAAAAGCCAAAACTTAGTATTCATTTCCTTCTCCTTTTTCATTTCGCACTTTTAAAAAAAAATTATGGATTGATTTATATGGGTAATTAAGACTACAGGATTAACCGGTAAAGGAGTTACGCCGATAGAAACAGCAAATGTATTTTTCTTTCTAACTTGTCAATTATCATTCTGTTTTTTTCATAAGACTATGCCCTGAATTATGCAAATTACATTTAAGCCTGAAGCCTGTTTTAACCTTCTGGCTATTTCCGATAAATTCTTTTTCTATCGAATTGTAAAACTACTCAAAGGCATCCGCAATTTCGATACGATCCTTAATCTCTTCCAAAAAAGGAGAGGAATGCTGCCGGCGGCCGCTGCGGTTTTTGACCACCGTAAAAACAACTTCGCTCTTGCTGCGGGTGATGCCCACGTATAAAAGACGCTTCTGTTCCTCGATTTTTTTATGCACCGGACGGTCGTCATTTTCGTCGCTTTTGCTGGCAAAAAAGCTGGGCATATTGCCGTCTTCCAGACCCATAATAATTACTTTTTCATACTCCAGCCCCTTAGCCGCGTGAAAGGTGAGCAGCGAAACCGCATCAATTTTTTCTAAACTATCCTGCGGATTTATCAGGGCAATATAGGATAAAAACTCCGAAATCGCTTCATCTATTGTCATCTTATTAAACTCGTGCGCAGCCGCCATTACCCGCTGAAAAAAATCTTCCTGTGCGCTGTACCCGCTGTTTGCCGGAGCCATTCGCCCGGAAATTCGCGCCAAATTTTCCTGTAATTCCGCATCATCAATGGAAAACCGCTCGGCATACTGGCTGCGAATAGCCGAGTAGGGTGACTGCAATCGCGCTTCACCGGCGAGAAAAAATATCTTATCTTCCACGGCGCTCAGCGTATTTTCAACCACATTTGCCAAAGCTGCATATTCGGTAAACTCTACGGCAGCCGTTTTAACAGCGCGGTTCTTTTTCACCTGTAATAATTTTTGAAAAATCTCGTGCAGCACGCGCACATCGTCCAGCGCCCGGTGACGGGTTCCGGCGTCTAACTTATAACGGGCAGCCAACGCATCAATAGAGTTTTGCTTTCCGGGGAACATATTTCGGGCCAGAATCAGCGAATCGTACCGTACGTTTTGCAGTTTCGGCACACCTAATTCGCGGCTTACCCGATCCATTACCTTATAATCAAAACCGTACCCATTATGGGCAATAAGCAGATTATCGCCAATAAATTTAACAAACTCCGGCCAGACCTCTTTCATTGTCGGCGCGTCTTTAATGTCTTCCTCGCTGATATGATGCACTTGCTGCGCTTCCTTTTCGACGGGAATGCCGGGATTCACCAGCGTCTGATACTCTTCGCTAATTTTCCCTCCCCGAACACGAACCGCCGCAATTTCCACGATGCCGCAGGAATCCGTGTTTTTACCGGTGGTTTCCAGATCGAATACCACATAATCTTCAAACAGCTCGCCGCCGCTTTTTAACTGCACTTGCATCCAGCGGAACAAGGCGCTAATAATGCCGCGCCTGCGTTCAGTCGTTTCCCGAAAAATAAGTTCGTACGGGCAGGGCAGGTTTGCCGTATTTAGCGCTTCCAGCAGCAAAACAAAATCATTTTTGGCAACGTGAATAATTTTCTCGCGATCCAGCAGAAAAATACGCTCGCCAAAAACCCGCTGTAATAGTTTTTCGGCTATAAACGAAATCTTTTCATCACTATGGTACAACCATATTTTAGTGCTTGATTTTTTAAGACGCGTACACTCTTTAAACGGAACTTCCTTTAGTTTGGATATATTATGTTCCAGCACCGACGGCTTTAGATTCTGCATCCCCCGAATAATTTCCTGAATCAGCCGGTCGAAGCTGAAAAACGTTTTTAGATTTATCAGGTTTGCCGTATTTCCGATAAAAGTAGAAATCTGGTTGCGTACCGTGTAGCTAATCTCTTCGCGGATAACAATTTCGTTGAGCGCTTTGCGGAAACTGATTTTTTTGATGTGCTGGATATCCTGAATCTGCTTGTACACGTGGTAGCCCAGTTCCGCCTGTAATAAATCTTCGAGGATCAGCGCATCCGCCGGATCGTGCAGTAGTTTTAAATAGAGTAAAATGATCTTCATCGACGGGTGATCGATAAGGTTTTTTCCGCCGGCTTGCTGGAAAGGAATTTTTTTACGCATCAGATAAGGAATTAATTTTTCGGCAAAAAGATGCCGGGGATAAATCACGGCAATTTCTTCGAGACCAATCTTTCCGTTGTACTGCCAGTCGATAATTTTATTGATGATATATTGAATTTCCCGGCTTTCATCGGTAAAAAACACCGCTTTTAATTTTGATGCAATTTCGGCGCTGCCTTTGACCTTTTTATCCGGCTCGATACGGTCTGTCTGCGCCACAACGGCACGTGCCGCTTCGATAATGGTTTTTCCTGAACGGTAATTGACGTCCAGAAAAACCGGCTTTTCGATGGAAAAATCCTGCATATAGCTGCGAATGTTTTCCGGCTGGGCGCCGCGCCAGGCGTAGATAGATTGATCGTCGTCGGCGGCTACAAAAATATTGCGGTGTTTCTCTGCCAGCAGTTTAACAATCTCATACTGAACAGCGTCCGTATCCTGAAACTCATCCACCAAAATGGATTCATTTAAAAAACGGTATTGATCCAGAATATCCGGATTCCGTTTAAAAAGTTCCCTCGTTTTAAATAAAACCTGATTGAAATCAATAAGATTATGCCGGGATAAATGGCCGGTATATTCTTCGTAAATCATTGCCGAAAAAGCCGGCAGCGGTTTATTTTTTAATAGATGATTGGAAAAGACCAGCAGCATTCCGCGCACCTTTTTTTCCGGATTTTCACGCACACGATCTTTTAAAAGGCTGGTAAGCAAGCGTAGCTGGTAATTGTCGTCACAGATGCTAAAATGCTTTTTCAGCCCGGCCGGCTCCGCGTTTTTACGCAGTACATCGAGACAAAAAGAATGAAAGGTGCCGCAGCGGATGCGTTCTGCTTTTTCCGGGATTTCCTGAAAGAGACGCTGCCGGATTTCATTGGCGGCTTTATTGCTGAACGTAAGCGCTAATATTTGTTCGGGAGGAATATGATAATTCTGGATTTCATAGATAATTCGGGCAATCAGGGTGCGCGTCTTACCCGTGCCGGGGCCGGCCAAAAGTAAAACCGGCTGCCGGGGTTTGGATACGGCCTCGAGCTGCCGTTCATTGAGAGATGTCAGGATATTATCCACTGTCATACAAATACCTTAAAAAAGAATAACACAATTTATTTTGCTTGTAACAGATTTTAATAATTCGGTTTAGCGTTTCACTCTTTTTTGTATCGTGGAAATCAATGACTTTATTTTGATGCTTTAATAATAAATAATGGCGCTTTCCGTTGTTAAAATTGTTTCTGAAGAAAGGCGCCCAGTTTAAGAAATTCTATTTTATGCTGTCCACCGTCCCGTATTTCTTTAAAGCGCTTCCGGCTGGCCAAAAGACGGTCATTATCGTACAGTTCGGCAAAATCTATTATGTATTTAAAATCTGAAAGGCGATTGCTATCCACCGGATCAAATAGTATTAATGTGCCGTTACCGCCTCCGGAAAGTTCGCTATAATGCAAAACCACTGGTTCATCGTCCCAGTCGGCCGCAAGCGCATGCGGAATGAACGAATCCTGTTTCCAGCTCCACAAAAGCTGATCCAGCACAACGGCGTCCTTCTTTTGACCGCAATAAATGTCTGTATGCACTTTTGCGGAATAAAACACCTCCGCAATGTCGCAGATATATTTAACCTTATTAGAAACAGCCAGCTCGATAAAAAATACTTCGGTATTGTGCATTAGAATAATTTTCCTATTTCGAGACGAATATCTAAAGTGGAGTAGTTTCCGCCGTGAATTTCACCAAGTTTTTTATTAAACTGCATGATACGGTATTTTAATTGCATACCCATCATATAACCGGTATCCAGAGCCACATCCACACCCGTTGCTCCCGCCACCGAAAAAGCCCAAACATATTGTTCGGGAAGACTTTTCACTTCGGGGAAATTCATACCATACACAGGGCCCACCGTCACGGAAACAAATGGCCGGAACTGATCGTCTATCTCTCGGGCCAGTAATCGTTTTTTTAGAATAAGGCCCAAATCAAACAGATAAACATTGTTTACCTTATTGTAAGTCACCGGATAACCTGTATAAGGGTCATACCCGTCAATCTGACTATTATCCCGTAACATATAAATATTAAAAGACGCTCCTGCAGAAAAAAAATGACCAATGGGCCATTCGATGAAGGCGCCGGCTCCGGAACCGCTTTCCAAAAGACTAAATGCGCCGCCGGCCTGACTTTGTGTCGTGGGCTCCGGATCTTCCTGTAGATATTGTTCATATTGTGCAAAAACATTAAACGGAATACTGCACAATAAGGCAATCACTATGTATAATCGTTTCACTTTTTCTCCAAATTTCTGTTTTCGCCGACACGGTTTGACATTTTAGAAGATGTATTATGTAAATAAAATCCCCCCAAATATTAACACTTTTAAAGGATATGGTTTTGACTTTTCGTATTTCAAGGATATTTACCTGATATAAAACCTACCCTAAACACATCGTTATTTTTCTCTTCTTTTCCCAGCACTAAAAGATGACATTTCTTCAGGTAATTGCTTTGTGGGTGTAAACGCGGTTAAATTAGTTTTGTTCATTCCCGAAAGGCTGTATAAACAAAATCCCTTCTCATATATAAAAAATAATGAAAAGGGATTATCAAAACAAAGAAATGCCGTTATTATCTGAAAAGAGCCTTGATGGCGCCCCAGGTTCTGAATATTCCTGAAATATTGGGATGGGCGATTACGGATGTTTCTTCTACGGTCTGGCCGCTTCCATCCACCGCCTTAATTTTATAAAAAAGTGCCGAAAAATCCTTGAACATCACACTTTGATCTGTAAATTCATACCGGGTGCCAGGGCCCTTTGCGCTCTTTTTTGCAATCGCGATATATAGCGCGTCATCGTTACTACGCAGGACTACAAAATTTTTTACTCCGGTTTCCGATTTTGTAACCCAGTTAATAACCACCCGATTTGTACTCGGCGCCACATTTACTTCACTGAAAATATTCACAGCAAAAAGTTGTGTGGAAAAACCTAAAATAAAAATAGCTACTAAAATACGACGCATTCTATTCCCGATAATCGTAAAACATCTTTAATATAAAATATATTGTTCACAAGTCAAGATTTTTCTGATAAATACGAATAAAATCCTGTCCCGGAAGCGCCGGATAAATTTGAATAAGTGAATCCGCCTGACCGGCCGGAAACAGGGTTAGTTGAATATTGTCCTTTAATTGTATTTTCAAAGAGTCTTTATTTAAAAAATATTTTCTATCCAAAAAATCCCCCGCATGCACTCCGCAGACAATGCGTCCGCGGGCAAAGGAATGAACTGGCAGAGAGCCATCCTTATTATATAAACTAATTTCAACCTTTAGTTGTTTATAATCTATAGTGTTAACACCAGCGCTATGATGTTTTCCGTTTACATTTAATTCCACAGGCATTCTTTTTTTTATCCGCCCGGCATAGGCCGGTTTAATGGACACCCAAAACGTCAGGTGGTCGGAATTAACAATGCTAATAACCGGTTTATATGCGGGGACATATTGATTTAAGCGGAAATTAACCGTTTCAATCCGTCCGTTAATGGGCGCGATTAAATCAATCGGTGTATTTTCACCTCTTCGGTTTAAACGCCACAGACTGGCCAGCAAATCACCTTTTTTAACTTCAGAGCCCGGTTCCACTAAAACCGAAATAAGTCTTGCGGAGTCCGGCAGGAATAGTTTAATTTGTTTCCATGGCTCCAAAATTCCCTCTACCGGAAGATACACTGCTTTATGTGTATGATAAATTTCGACGGAATCAAGATAAACGGCCATTTTTTCGGGAATCTCTTTTTTGCTTTGGTTTTCGTTTCCAAAGTTACAAAATGGAATTGTAATCATGACTCCGGTTAAAAAAAGTATGGAAAAATACTTCATAATAAACACCTGTTCCTTTTCCATAGAACGACCGGTTTTTTCTTTTCTTTAACAAAATTCCAAAAGGAATGTAATACAGCTTCAATCTGTCATTGACTATTGTTCTGCAAAACAAGGCGCGGTAAAAGAGTTTCCTTTTGACAAGCGGAGGGCCAGCGTCATACTAATTCCTGAACGTATATTCAGAAGTTCCTAAAACGTTTTACGGGTTACGCCGAGTGCTTCTGCTGTTTCAGTAACGGTTAATCCCAAGGTTTTAAAACATCCCCCGGATAAAGTGGCTTAAACATATAAGTCCAGTCTTAAAAGGTATAGCCACTGATTTCCGCAGATAGACACAGATTGTTTTTATTGAAATTACATTGAATAAATTCGTGGAATTCGTGGTTTTTATAGTGAACTCACATATTCATTTTAATAAACAATCTCAAACACATCGCCATTTTCAAACCGAAAAACTATCCGTCAATTTCCACTAACACGCGTATTCCGGAATTCTTTGTACTCTCCATTCCGGCGATGTAAATTTGATCCCGAATAATTTAAATCTTTAATTTCACTCACGGCATGCAGCACTCTCAGAATCAGCCTTAAACGCTTACGCGTGTTCCGGTTAAATCTTCGAAAATTTTCCGCTTTCAAAAAACAACCCGAGACCTTTGCGCCTGAAAGATTGAATCATATGCTATATATGTAGTGGAACGTTACGGATGCCAAGAAAGAGCCGACAATTTTCAGGCGATCCCAAGAATCGGGAGAAGCAATTTTAGTAAACCTATTTCATAGGACAGAACATAGAAATTGTTCCATTTAGGATGATCTTTTATTTTTATAGTACTCCCGTACATCTTTTTTTCTGCACCTGTAGACAAAATCCCTCTTTTTTTATTATATTAAAAATCGGTTTTAATTTATAATCAGGAGTACTGCATATATGGCAGGGAAACAAGGCCGTTATAACGAAGACAGCATCCGCTCACTCGACTGGCGCGAACATATCCGTATGCGTCCGGGTATGTATATCGGAAAATTGGGCGACGGCTCATCTCCGGACGACGGTATCTACGTTCTTCTCAAAGAAACAATCGATAATTCCATAGATGAATTTATGATGGGCTTTGGCAAAACCATCGAAATTACGCTAACCGAACACAACGCCCGGGTACGGGATTACGGACGCGGCATTCCGCTGGGAAAAGTATACGAATGTGTGGCCCAGATAAACACCGGCGGAAAATACGATACGGAAGCCTTTAAAAAATCTATCGGTCTCAACGGCGTGGGCACCAAAGCGGTAAACGCCCTCTCCGAGTATTTTAAGGTCCAATCTATCCGGGACGGAAAAGTAAAAATCCAGGAATTTGAAACCGGCCACCTAATTAAAGATCACAAATTAAAAAAAAGCGATGAAAAAACCGGTACCTGCATTTATTTCCGTCCGGATAAAGAGGTGTTTAAAAACTACCGTTTTCTGTCCGAGTTTATCGAAAATCAACTCTGGAATTATGTATACCTGAATGCCGGGCTAACCATCGTTTTTAACAAGAAAAAATTCTATTCCAAAAACGGTCTGCAGGATTTAATCGCCCGCAAAACCGATCCCGAGAACCTGCGCTACCCCATCATTCATTTGAAAAACGATGAAATCGAAATTGCCCTGACTCACGGAAGTCAATACGGTGAAGAGTATTATTCCTTTGTTAACGGCCAGTTCACCACCCAGGGCGGCACCCACCTGGCAGCCTTCCGGGAAGCGCTGGTAAAAACCGTGCGGGATTTTTATAAAAAGGATTTCGACGCTTCCGATATCCGCGCTTCCGTCATCGCCGCGGTCAGCGTCCGTATTCAGGAGCCGGTATTTGAATCCCAAACAAAAACACGGCTTGGCTCCACGCATATGACGCCGGACGGAAAAACCGTGCGCAACACGATCCTTGATTTTATCAAACAGGAACTGGATAATTTCTTGCATAAAAACAGCGAAACCGCTAATGCTCTGCTCAAACGCATCACACAGTCCGAGCGGGAACGCAAAGAGATGTCCGGCATTAAAAAGCTGGCCAATCAACGCGCCAAAAAAGCCAACCTGCACAACAAAAAACTGCGCGATTGTCGAATTCATTACAACGACGCCAAAAATGACGAACGCTTTAACACTACCATTTTCATCACCGAGGGCGATTCCGCCAGCGGCTCCATCACCAAATCACGCAATGTACAAACCCAGGCCGTATTCAGCCTGCGCGGTAAACCGTTAAACACCTTTGGATTAACCAAAAAAGTCGTCTACCAAAATGAAGAATTCAACCTTTTACAGCACGCTCTGAATATCGAAAACGGCATCGACGAATTGCGCTACAATAATATCGTCATTGCCACCGATGCCGATGTGGACGGGATGCATATCCGTCTGCTGATGATGACTTTCTTTTTGCAGTTCTTCCCGGATTTGGTTAAAAACGGCCACGTGTACATTTTGGAAACTCCGCTGTTCCGCGTACGCAATAAAAAGGAAACCATCTATTGCTACGATGAAAACGAAAAACAAACCGCAATGGATAAATTAGGCAAGACCGCCGAGGTCACTCGCTTTAAAGGACTGGGTGAAATTTCTCCGGGCGAGTTCGGTCGCTTTATCGGCGAAGAAATGCGGCTGGAGCCCCTGCTCCTTCGGGAGAACACCTCCATTCCAAAACTGCTGCAATATTATATGGGAAAAAATACTCCCGAACGGCAGACCTTTATTGTGGAAAACCTGCATATCGAAAAGGATACGGTTGAAGTTTAAGCCCCATTTTTACTACGGACGATGAGTTAAGGAAATATAAAGTGACCCCAAAGCATAAAAATTTTGAAGAAGAAATAGAACAGGAACAATCTTCAAACGGAAATATTAAAAAATCCAAGCATATCCAGACGCACTATAAAACGTGGTTCCTGGACTATGCTTCCTATGTGATTTTAGAACGTGCCGTGCCTGCGCTGGACGACGGGCTTAAACCCGTGCAGCGCCGCATTTTACATTCAATGAAGCAAATGGATGACGGTCGTTTTAACAAAGCGGCCAATATCATTGGCCATACGATGCAGTATCATCCCCACGGAGACGCCGCCATTGCCGGAGCGATGGTCACCCTCGGGCAGAAAGACCTGCTTATCGAAACACAGGGCAACTGGGGGGATATCCGTACCGGAGACAGCGCCGCCGCGCCGCGTTACATCGAAGCGCGCCTGTCAAAATTTGCTCTCGAAGTGGCCTTTAACCCCCAGACCACCGAATGGCAACTCTCCTACGACGGCCGTAAAAAAGAACCGGTGCATCTTCCGGTTAAATTCCCGTTGCTGCTGACTCAGGGCGCCGAAGGAATCGCGGTGGGACTGGCCACCAAAATAATGCCCCATAATTTTATTGAACTCATAGATGCTTCCATCGATATTCTTCACGGTCGTGAGGTGGAAATTTTTCCCGATTTTCCGGCGGGCGGCTACGCGGATTTTAGCAATTACAATCGCGGGATGCGCGGGGGTCGCATTCGCCTGCGCGCCATCATCGATACGGTGGATAAAAAAACCCTGGCCATCCGTTCGGTGCCCTTTGGCACCACCACCACAGCGCTGCTCGATTCCATCGTAAAAGCCAGTGAAAACAATAAAATCAAAATTAAACGGATTGTGGATAATACGGCTAAGGATGTGGAAATGTTGGTGGAACTTCCGGCCGGCGTCTCTCCGGACGTTACCATCGACGCCCTGTACGCCTTTACGGACTGCGAGCTTTCCATCAGTCCCAACTGCTGTGTAATTACAAACGACAAACCAGAGTTTTTATCGGTTGACGAACTGCTACGCCTTTCCACCAAACGCACAAAGATGCTGCTCAAATGGGAGCTAGAAAACAAAAAAGCCGAGCTTTCCGAAAAACTATTCTTTTCATCGCTGGAAAAAATATTCATCGAAAAGCGCATCTACCACGATATCGAAGAATGCGAAACTTGGGAAGCCGTGCTTGAAACTATCGATCGCGGACTGGATCCGTATAAAAAACAACTGCTGCGTGACGTGACCGAAGAGGATTTGGTCCGGCTGACTGAAATCAAAATCAAGCGTATCTCTAAATTCAACACCTTTAAAGCCGATGAGCTGATGCGCAGCCTCGAAGAGGAAATTGCTCAGGTAAAGCACGATTTAAAGCACCTCACCGAGTATGCCGCCGCTTATTTTTTATCATTAAAAAAGAAATACGGAAAAGGCCGCGAACGCAAAACCGAAATCCGCTCCTTTGATAATATTCAGGTGGCCAAGGTCGCCGTGGCTAACCGCAAACTCTATGTGAACCGTAGCGAGGGATTTGTGGGCACCGATCTGAAAAAGGATGAATTTGTCAGCGAATGCTCCGACATCGACGACATTATCGTGTTCATGCGCAATGGTAAATTTGTTGTTTCAAAGGTTTCGGGCAAGGCTTACATCGGTAAAGATATCATTTATGCCGCCGTCTGGAAAAAGGGTGAAGAGCGCCTGGTTTACAATGTCATTTATTACGACTCCATTTCCGGAAAATCCTACGCCAAACGTTTTGCGGTTACCTCGATTATCCGCGATAAAAAGTATGATATAACCAAGGGCGGGGATAAATCCAAAATCCTCTATTTTACGGCAAACCCCAACAGCGAATCGGAAATTGTGACTGTGTATCTGAATCCTGCCAGCCGGGCGCGCAAAAAAGTATTTGAATTTGACTTCGGAAACCTGGCCATAAAAGGTCGTGGCGCTGGCGGCAATACGATTACCCGCTACCCGGTGCGGCGCGTCGTGCAAAAAGAGATCGGCGGTTCCACCCTGGGCGGAATTGATATCTACTTTGATGAAATTGTGGGACGGCTGAATACGGATAAACGGGGAACGCTCCTCGGCAGTTTTGACAACGGCGATCTGATTTTAGCTCTGTATTCGGATGGAACATACGAACTGACCGACTACGATTTAAACAACCACTATGATATTGGCCGACTAAAACATATCGAAAAATTCGATATGGGAAAAACCATTTCCGCGGTACACTATGACGGAAAAGATAAGAATTTTTACGTCAAGCGCTTCAACATCCAAAAAGCGGCAAAAGGCGGACCTTTTCAGTTTATCAGCGACAGTAAGGGTTCCAGCCTAATCGCGGTTTCCACAGCAGAGGATCCCGTCGTGGAACTGGAATATTTAAAAGGACGCGCCAAAGAAAAAATTACCGACCGGCTGAAACTAAACGAGCTAACCGGCATAAAAGGCTGGAAGGCGCGAGGCAACCGACTCAGTCGTTTCCGGGTCACTTTTGCCGATATTATCCATCCGGAAGAGAACGAAGCGCAACCGGAAATCGTTCCGCGGGAGCAGGAAGCAGCCGCCGGAGAAGAAGAAAAATCCAGTGGTAAAAAAGCCGATCAACTGGATCTTTTTTAAGTTAAACCGGTGATTTTTATTCGTTGTTGCGGGGAATCCCTGAAATCGGGATGACGAATTAATTTTTCAACAGATCGCTTCGTCCGGCTATCATTCGAAACGGCTCACAACGACGGCCGGCAATTCGTAATTGGAAATTAAAGAAAGGTCTTGTTTTGAAAAACAGCATATTCTTTTACATCTTTTTTTTATTCTCGGCAACGCTTTGGGCTCAATCGCCCTCCCTGTACATTCCCCGGGACATACAGACCGCTTATCAAAAGGGAACCCGCTCTTATGACGGACGACCCGGTAAAAATTATTGGAGCAATCACGCCAATTATTCCATTAATGTATCGTTTGATCCGTCCTCCCGCCTGCTTGCAGGACGCGCAGTGATTACCTACCACAACGAGAGTCCGGACACCCTCGACGAAATCGTACTGCGCCTCTATGCGGATATCTTTAAAAAAGGCACGATGCGCGACTGGCCGGCAAACCCGGATGATTTGATTGACGGCGTAAACATCGACTATCTCAGTTTAAACGGCGCCGTATGTGATTTGCAGGCCGACGACAGCGGCGTTAGCCGGCGCGGCACCAATATGTTCATCGATTTGGACAACCCGCTGCCCCCCGCCAGTCCTTTGGTAATTGGCGTAAACTGGAATTTCACCCTGCCTGAAAAATCACAACTGCGGATGGGAATGTATGACTCCAGCTCCTTTTTCATTGCCTACTGGTATCCTCAGGTTGCCGCGTACGACGACATTGACGGCTGGGACCGCTATAACTACGGCGGATTGCAGGAGTTTTATAACGACGCCAATACGTTTGACGTACATATTGCAGTCCCTAAAACCTTTACCGTCTTTGCCTCTGGTCTTCTGCAAAACCCGCGGGAACTGTTACCGGAAACCCTGTACAAACGCTTTCGGAAAGGCTTGACCTCCGACGCCGTAATAAATATTCTTGACAGCAGTGACGTTAAAAAGCGGCGCTTTACCATTAATCCGGATTCCAAACGCTGGCATTATAAAGCAGATAATATTCCCGATTTCGCCTTCGCCCTTTCCGACCACTATTTGTGGGATATGACCAGCATAGTTGTGGATTCCGCCTCCGGGCGCCGAACGGTGGTTCAAACCGGATATAAAAAAGAATCGAAAGATTTCTATGATGTGATTAACATTGCCCGCGCTTCCATTCGCTATTTCTCCGGAGAACTGCCGGGCGTTGCTTTTCCCTACCCGCGACTGACCGTTTTTAACGGCGGCGGCGGTATGGAATTTCCAATGATGGTCAACGACGGCAGCTCCGACCGGCGTTCGGGTACGGTGCATGTTACTTCCCACGAAATTGCCCATAGCTATTTTCCTTTTTATATGGGTACCAATGAGCGCAAATACGCCTGGATGGATGAAGGCTGGGCCACCATGCTGCCCGACGTTGTCCAGAGCCGTCTGGCGCCGGACTACGATCCCATTGCCCGCACGATGAAACGCTTTACGGAAGTCTCCGGCAGCGAACTGGATATTCCGATGATGGTGCCAACCATTGTGTACGGTTCCAATGTCTTTCGCCCCTCTTACCGCAACGCGGCCTATTCCCGCCCGGGGGCGGCCTACCTGATTCTGCAAAATGTGTTAGGCAAAGAACTTTTTGCGAAGTCTCTACAGGAATACATCCGGCGCTGGCACCACAAACACCCCATCCCCTATGATTTCTTTTTTACCTTTGACGATGTAAGCGAACAGGATCTCTCCTGGTTCTGGAAACCCTGGTTTTTTGATTTCGGCTACCCCGATCTCGGCATTAAAGAAATCAAGCGAACCAAAACCGGAACGGATATTGTCATTGAAAAAATCGGCTTGCTTCCCATACCCGTTCATCTGAAACTGGAAACCGCGGATGGGGAAACAATAACCGTAGATAAAAGCGCGGCGGTGTGGAGAGACGGACGGAATGAATTTGGAATTCATCTGGATCTTTTTAAGAAAATAAAAAGCGCCCGGCTGGGCGGCGATCATATTCCCGATGTAAATCCGGAAAACAATGCAAAATAAAAACCAAACCTTTCCTGTTCGGCTTTACCGCTTCCAAACTTTTTGAGATTAGAAGCAATTAGCATCTTTTTGTCTCCCGAGACAGCTTCTTTTTCTTATTTAAATTTAGCAATTTGTATTCCGGAGGTTGTGAATTGACACAGTAGATTCGCTCCAAATGAGACTTTTTTTTTCCAACTAATTGTACTTATCCATAAATAAACGGAAGGGAATGGCGTCAACCGTCTTTTTATTTTTTCTTGATTTTTAATGTATATGGGAGTAATATACGTAATATGATAAGTTTACTTAAAGAATGCGAAGGATTTCAATGGGACGAAGGGAATTCGGATAAAAATTGGATTAAACATAAAGTGTCCCGTTTAGAATGCGAAGAGTTATTTTTTAATTTACCTTTAATTATAAGGGAAGATACAAAACATTCGCATAGAGAGATACGGTTTTACACATTAGGCAGAACAGATTCGAGCAGATTTCTGTTCGTGTCATTCACCATCAGGGATCAATTAATTCGTGTTATATCAGCACGTGATATGACCATTAAGGAGAGAAAAAAATATGAAAAAAGACTTAAAAAATATTCCAACTTTCAAAGATGAAGAGGAAGAACGTGCCTTTTGGGCAAAAGCAGATTCTTCTGAATACCTCAATTGGGACGAAGGGGATGTAACTTCTTTTCCAAAACTAAAGCCATCCACTAAAACTATTTCAATAAGAATTCCCGAAACGATGTTAAATGAATTACGGACGATTGCGAATAAACGGGACGTTCCTTACCAATCGTTGATTAAGGTTTTTTTAAAAGAGAAAATAAATTCCGAGTTTAGCCGAACAGCCTAAAATATCTGGCAAACAAATTCCGGATTGCTATAATCTAACGACTATTAAAACTCAAACCTTTGTCACCTGGCTTTATGCTTCTAAGCTTTTTGAGATTAGAAGCAATTAGCATATTTTTGTCTCCCGAGACAGCTTCTTTTTCATATCTAAGTTTGGCAATTTGTATTCCGGAAGGAGTGAATCGGCACAGTCGATTCACTCCTAAACCTCACAATGTTTTTAGAATTTACCCGGCTTTCCCCATATTGCTTTTACCGGCCCTTTCCCGTACCTTTAGGGTTCTTTAAAAATAGAGTACAGAAGGACAAATGGAACAAAAATATATCCGTAATTTTTGCATTATCGCTCATATCGATCACGGGAAATCCACCCTGGCGGATCGGCTTCTGGAGCGTACACACACTATTTCGGAACGGGATTTAAAAGCCCAGGTTTTGGATGATATGGATTTGGAACGTGAACGCGGCATTACCATAAAATCACACGCTATCCGTATGAATTATAAAGCCGAGGACGGCCAGGAATACATTTATAATCTGGTGGATACGCCCGGACACGTGGATTTCAGTTACGAAGTTTCCCGCAGTCTGGCCGCGGCGGAAGGCGCGCTTTTGGTAGTGGACGCCGCCCAGGGTATCGAAGCGCAAACCATCAGCAACCTCTACCTCGCCATCGAAAACGATCTGCATATTATTCCGATTATTAATAAAATCGATTTGCCCAGCGCGCAGGTGGATGTGGTAAAACATCAGATTATCGAATTACTCGGTTGTCCGGAAAGCGATATTATTTTGGCCAGCGCCAAAAGCGGCGCCGGTATCGATGAAATTCTGGAAGCCATCATTCATTTAATTCCGCCGCCTTCCGGCGATGCAAACGGCAAACTACAGGCGCTTATTTTCGATTCCGTTTTCGACAGCTACCGCGGCGCCATCAGCTATGTGCGTATCTTTAACGGCAGTATAAAAAAGAATGACAAAATTCGTTTTATGAATACAGGATTGCAGTTTCAGGCCGAAGAAACCGGTTATCTGAAAATGAGTAAAGTGCCGGCCCCGGAGCTGAAGGCCGGGGAGGTGGGCTATCTGATTTCCGGCGCGAAAAATGTGCAGGATACGCGGGTGGGCGATACGGTAACCCACATAAAAGACGGCGCGGATAAGCCGCTGCCCGGATATCAGGATGTAAAGCCGATGGTCTTTTCGGGCATCTATCCCGTGGTTACCGAAGAATTTGAAACCTTGCGCGACGCTCTGAACAAGCTAACGCTTAATGATTCGGCCATCACCTACGAACCGGAAACATCCAAAGCGCTTGGCTTTGGTTTCCGCTGCGGATTTCTGGGTCTGTTGCATATGGAAATTGTGCACGAACGCTTAGAACGCGAATACGGACTCTCCATTATTAACACGGTTCCTAACGTTATTTTCCGGGTTAATCTCACCAACGGCGAGACCCTTGAAATTGACAATCCTTCCGACCTGCCCGATCCGGGTCGGATTGTCTCCATCGAAGAGCCGTATATCAGTTCGCAGATCATTACCCCGCCCGATTACATCGGCGCCATTATGAAACTGAGCCAAGAAAAACGGGGAATTTTTAAGACCACGGAATTTATTGATCCCAGCCGGGCTAACGTGCAGTTTTTATTTCCGCTTTCCGAAGTTATTTTTGATTTTTACGATCGCCTAAAATCGGTCACCCGCGGCTACGCTTCGTTTGATTATGAGCTGGATGCGTATATGGAAAGCAAACTGGTTAAGCTGGATATTCTGCTCAACGGCGAGCCCTTAGACGCCCTTTCCACCATCGTGCATGTGGATAAATCATATGATATGGGATTCCGCCTCTGTAAACAGTTAAAAAAACTGATCCCCCGCCAAATGTTCGAAGTCGCCATTCAGGCCGCCATCGGCACTAAAATTATCGCCCGGCAGACGGTGAAAGCGCTGCGTAAAAACGTAACCGCAAAATGTTACGGCGGCGACATCAGCCGAAAGCGTAAATTGTTAGAGAAACAAAAAGCCGGCAAAAAACGTATGAAGCAGGTGGGCAGCGTACAAATCCCGCAGGAAGCATTTCTTGCCGTCCTTTCCATGGATGGAGACGGATCATAATCAGGAGAATAAATTGAGTACAACAAACGCTAAATCTAAAAATCGTTTTAAGGGTTTTACCGAAGGTCTGTTTGGCGCGCTGATTGCCGCGCTGGTAATTCGCCAGCTTTTTATTCAGGCTTATACAATTCCCACGCCATCTATGGAAAGTACACTGCTGGTCGGTGATTTTCTGCTGGTCAATAAGTTTAATTACGGAATGCGCACGCCGGACTGGATTGGCATCCCGTACACCAGCGCCGGTTTTGACGTTCCCTGGTACCGTTTTCCGGCCATTCGGGAGCCGCAGCCCTACGATGTGGTTATTTTCCGCTATCCCAAAGATCACAGCATGGATTACATCAAACGCTGTATCGGCATTCCCGGAAGTACCGTGGAAGTTAAAGATAAAATCGTCTATCTGGACGGTAAAAAATTCCCGCAGCCGCCCTTTTCACAATACATCGATCCCCGTATCTGGAAACGAAACGAGGGGCATTATGCTTTTCCTACCTTTCGCAACTTAGGCAGCCGGGATAATTACGGGCCTATTACCCTACCGGAAAATAAATACTGGATGATGGGCGACAACCGCGACAATAGCGCGGACAGCCGGATTTGGGGGTTTGTGGACCACAGCGAAATTGTCGGCCAGGGACTGATCATCTATTTTTCCTGGGATTCCCGTGTCCCCTGGAGCCAGTTTTTTAAAAAAATCCGCTTCGGGCGTATCGGTACGGTCATTCGCTGACACAAAAAGAAGTTCACTTCTAAGCTTTCAAAGATTAGAGGTGTTCAGATATTTTTGTCTCCCGTAACAGGTTTCGGCCAGGAGGATAGGACATCTAAAATCTGCGTTCGTTAATCGTTAATCGAAAATTTAAAACCGAAGTCTGATTGAAGATTAACGAATAGCGATTTGCGAACATCTTTTTTTGCCAATGCCACACCTGTTTTGTATCTTAAAACGTACGTTATTAAATACAAAAAAAGGGTTCAGAGTGCGAACAATAAATATGGAAGACGATATTAAGCCTCTGTCCGAATTTCGGGCGAATGCGGCAATGTTTGTAAAACAAGTAAAAGATACAAAGCGGCCCATCATTTTAACGCAGCACGGAAAAAGCTCTGTTGTGTTAGTCGATGTTGCCGAATACCAGTCCATAATTGATAAACTTGAATTACTTCAGGAGGTTCAGAGTGCCGAAACTCAAATTAACGAGGGTCAATTTTTTACAAATGACCAGGTAAAAAAGCGTTTAGCCAATCGATATAAAAAATGAAAATATTTTGGACCGAACAGGCTGTAGAAAAGCTTGAAGTGTTTGCCGATTATATTGCTCTTGACAAACCCATTGCCGCTTTAAAATGGGTAGAATCCATACAGGATTCTGTTAATAAATTAGAAAAATTTCCTGAAATTGGCCGGGTTGTTCCTGAAATTAAAAGAGCTGATATTCGAGAGCTTATTGAAGGGAATTATCGGATTATTTATCGCCTCGAAACAACCCGTATTTCAATTTTAACCATTCGGCACACAAAACAACTGTTAAGTAAAACCGATATACATAAAAAATGATCTCAAAATAAAATACAAAACACGCAAACGGATTCTAAGCTTTCAAAGATTAGAGGTGTTCAGATATTTTTGTCTCCCGTAACAGGTTTCGGCCAGGAGGATAGGACATCTAAAATCTGCGTTCGTTAATCGTTAATCGAAAATTTATAAATGATGTCAGATTGAAGATTAACGAATAACGATTTGCGATTTTTGTTAAGGCACTCTATGCAGCCCAATATTTCCCACAAGCCCGGCCTCTATATTCATATTCCCTTTTGCGAAAAGAAATGCGGCTATTGTGATTTTTATTCCGTCACCGATCGCTCCTCCCGCAGCGCTTTTTTACAGGCCCTGAACACAGAATTTACCCTTGTCCGAAAAATGCTGACTCCGCAGGAACCGTTCGACACCGTCTATTTTGGCGGAGGCACCCCCTCGCTGCTAACCGCCACGGAAGTCGAAACTATCCTGAAACAGCTGGCTGAAAACTTCTTCCTTTCGGACGACGTGGAAATCACACTCGAGGCAAATCCCGGTACCATCGGCGACGATACATTTAAAGATTTCCGCTCAGCCGGAATCAATCGTCTGAGCATCGGCATTCAGAGTTTTAACGATGCTGAACTGCGTTTTTTGGGGCGGATTCACGATACGGCCCAGGCTGAACAAACCATCCGGTCGGCACAGAACGCCGGATTTGAAAACTTTTCACTGGATTTGATTTTTGCCCAACCGGGACAAACCCTGCAAAGCTGGGAACGTTCGCTAAAAAAAGCGCTTTCCTTTGGACCGGCACATATTTCGGCCTACAATCTGGTATTCGAAAAGGGTACGCCCTTTTTTACTCTGCTGCAAAATAAAACTATAACCGCGCAATCGGAGAAATCCGAAATTCGTTTCTGGGAAACAACACGAAACATTTTAACCGAAGCAGACTTCCCGCCTTACGAAGTTTCCAGTTTCGCCCGCGCTTCGCAGTTTTTTTCCCGACACAATGTTAAATACTGGACCCATACCCCCTACCTCGGTTTTGGCCCTTCCGCACATTCGTTTTGGAATAACCACCGCTGGAGCCGTCCGCGATCCGTTAGCGCTTATATCTCCGCGTTAAACGAAAACAGACTGCCGGAAGCGCAGACCGAAATTCTTAGCGCAAAAACGCTGGAATTCGAACATATCTTTTTAAGCCTGCGCATGTACCGGGGCTTGAATTTGAATGAATTTGAACGGATATTTAAAACATTGTTTACGGAGAAATACGCATCCGAGTATGCCCTGCTACGTCGCCGCGGCTGGGCGGTTGAAGAAAACGGCTTTTTTAAACTAACCCCAAAGGGGATGATTATTTGTGACACAATTTTGCAGGAATTTTACCGTCCTTAGCCTGCTGTTCCTTTTAACAGCCGCCGCCTTCGCCCAAACAGACGCTCGTTTGCGTCTGGCCCAATCCTACGAACGGGCCGGTAATTATGAACCGGCGCTGGAAATCTATCTCGATTTTTATCAAAAAGGAAACCGGGGATACGGCATAATCCGTGGGATTCAAAAATGCTATCTCAACCTGCACCGTTATCCGGAATTGATTCATTTTCTACAAAACTTAACCCAACGTTTCTCATCGAATCTTTCGTATAAAATCGAACTGGGACGCGCCTATTATTTAAACCAGCAAAAGGATGAGGCGCTAAAACAATGGTATAAAACCATCGCAGAACAGCCTTCCAATGGTTCGGCCTATCGCTTTGCCGGGCGAGTGATGACCGAACTACGCCTGCTGGACGAAGCGGCAGACCTCTACCTGAAGGCAATTCAAACCATTAAAAACCAGGAGACTCTGTACCGGGACATTGCCAATATCCGCCGGGCACAGTTGGATTACGGACGAGCGGCAAAGAACCTGCTGCTCTGGTACCTTTCCGACCGTAAACAAAAGGGCTATATTCAGTCCCAGCTAACGGCGATGGCCAAAGACAACGAAGCGGCCAAAAAAATCCTACTGGCCATTCAAAACTCTGCCGACGCCAACCCGGGAGACAAGGGCATTTTAGAATTTGAAGCTCTGTTGCACATCCGTCTTAAACAATACGCGCAGGCGCTTACAATATATAAAAAACTGAAAAATATTAACTTGCTCCTGCAATTTGCCCGGGAAACGGTGCTGGAAAAAGCCTTTCCGTTTGCCATCGACGCCTACCGGCTGGCTCTTGTTCCAAATCAGAAACGTCATAGAATTAACGATATAAAATACTATCTGGCAAAAACTTACTACGCGCAGGCGATTTGGCTGGCACGGCAGAAAAAAAACGATCGCGCGCAAAACGCTTTTAAGCAGGCCGAAACAATTTTATCTGAGCTGACAAATCAAAAAGAAGATTTCCGCACACGGCAACGCAGCTTGGAACTAAATGGCGATATGCAGCAGCGTTTTTTACACGATCCGCAAAAAGCGTTATCTTTTTACCGGCAGGCACTGACTACCGTCCAAGGCAATTCTGCCAACGACCGTATTCGTTTAAAAGTTGCGGAAATTTTTCTGCGCCGGAACGATCTTACCAAAGCCCTTGGCCAGTACAAGCTGGTCACCAGTCGGCAATACAGCGCCGAAGCGTTTTTCCGCCGCGCGGAAATCGCCTGTTTTCAGGGGCGTTTTACGTTCGCGCTAAAACAGTTTACACGGCTTCAGGGTAAATTATCGGTAAGCGATACGTTGTTCAACAACGTACTGAAACAACGCCAGTTTATCGAACAATACCGTAGCGATTCCCTGAGTCTAACCCGTTTTGCGGCAGCCTGTTTATTGGAAAGGCAGCAGCGTCTTCCCTCCGCCGCCACCGCATTTGAGCGGATTTTTAAAATCGGCGGCAGCCTTGCCCCGCAAGCCGGATTGCGCGCGGCCGGAATATTTAAGCGACTGCAAAATCCGGAAAAAAGCGCAGCCATCCTGGTACAGCTTTTGGAACAATTTCCTGAAGGAGAACAGACCGATCGTGCCCTGTTTCTGCTGGCGATGGTAAAAGAAGAGCAAAACCAACTCAGAGAAGCGCTGGTCTTATATATGCGCATTATTACCAACTTTCCGGACAGTTTTCAAATTGATACGGCCCGGGAAAACGCCCGGCGCCTGCAAAACAGAATCGGAGCAACGAATCAATGAAAAGATTTGGCCGTTTAGTTATCGTTATGCTTCTTATTAAAACCGTTTCGGCTCAGTACCTGCTTATTCCAATGGATCTAACGCAAACAGATCACCTCAAAGCCTACGGCATCGCCTACATGACCCTGCAAAAAGAAATCACCGTCGAATGGCTGCTGAACTACCGCGGCGGTTCGTTTTTATGCAGCGATTTTAAATCCATCCGCGAGGCCTGCCAGCTACGCGGCGTGCGCTTCGAACAGATTGACGGAGCGGCCGTCAACAACATCTATGCCGAAATTGAAGAAAAGAATATGGATAAGATACGCCTGGAAAAAGCACCGGCCATTGCCGTTTATTCGCCTCCCGGATTTCAGCCCTGGGACGACGCGGTAACACTGGTTCTGACTTATGCCGAAATTAAATATGAAAAGATTTACGACCGTGAAGTTTTATCCGGGAAACTGAACAACTACGATTGGCTGCATCTGCATCACGAGGATTTTACCGGTCAGTACGGAAAGTTCTGGGGCGCCTTCCGCAACCAAACCTGGTACATCAAACAACAGATTGAATCCGAAAAGCGCGCCGCGGAATTAGGCTTTGCCAAAGTTAGCAAAGAAAAGGGCGCAGTCGCTGCCGAAATAAAACGCTTTGTGGACGAAGGCGGCTTCCTGTTTGCCATGTGTTCGGCCACAGACGCGCTTGATATTGCTCTGGCCGCACACAACACGGATATTTGTGCAACCGTATTCGACGGCGACGGCGTTGATCCAAATTATCAGAAAAAACTGGATTTCAGGCAAACCCTTGCCTTTCAGAATTTTAAATTGATTACCGACCCCGGCGTTTATGAATTTTCCGATATTGATGTGCCGCCCAGCAATCTGCCGCGGGTTCGCGATCCGGAAACCGACTATTTTACGCTGTTTGAGTTTTCGGCAAAATACGATCCGGTGCCAACTATGTTAACGCAAAACCATGTAAATGTGGTAAAAGGATTTATGGGACAAACCACCATGTTCCGCGAAGATAAGATAAAATCTTCTGTCACTATTATGGGTAAAATTGAAAATAGCAACGAAGTAAAATATATTCATGGCAACAGCGGCAAAGGGACCTTTACTTTTTACGGCGGCCATGATCCCGAAGATTACACACACCGGGTGGGCGATCCACCTACGGAGCTGGAGCTCCATAAAAATTCGCCCGGTTACCGTTTGATACTAAATAACATTTTGTTTCCGGCGGCCAAAAAGAAAAAACTAAAAACCTAAAAATGCGCTTTGAAGTCAGGAATCAAAAGCCGATTGGTTATTGGAAAATAAATATGCATTCTATCTCTGTAAAAACAAATACGCGCACTGAAATGCGGAACATTACCCGGCGCATTCAGAACATTGTGAACGAAGAAAACTGGCAATCGGGACTGCTTGCCGTTTTTGTGCCGCACACCACCGCCGCGCTGACCATCAACGAAAACGCCGACCCCGATGTACAGCGCGATATGCTGATGGAAATCAACAAGGTCATTCCATTTGAAGACGGCTTTCATCATTTTGAGGGCAACTCGGCCGCCCACATCAAAACCTCTTTATTTGGAAGCAGTGAAACCATTATCGTGGAAAACGGTCAGTTACAGCTCGGCACCTGGCAGGGCATTTACTTTTGTGAATTCGACGGGCCGCGGCAGCGCAAAGTTTGGCTGCAATTTACCGGGAATTGAAACAACGGAAAACATGTTTCATATTTTTGTTCTTTAGCAACGTCCGCTCTTTGGGGAAAATGCACCTCTGCTAACAGTAGAATTCTCATTCTTCCGGATTTTTTTTGCATAGATTCTATCATTTCGGAAGAAACTTGTAGCGAAAGACATTAAAAAATAAAAGGGACTATAGAGATCGTTTTTTTCGGAATTGTTTCTATTTCAACCAACTAATTTAGATCAAAAGGAGAAAATATGCCTGAAAATGAGACCATCGTTCTAAACTCAATGAAAGAAGCTGGAAAACCGGTACGACCGGGTGAAGTGGCGGATGTAACCGGTCTTCCCAAAGACGAAGTATCCAAAATTATCCAGGCCTTAAAAAAAGAAGGCAAAGTGATATCGCCCAAACGATGTTTTTGGGCGCCTGCGGAATAGTTAACTTATCTGCAAAAACAAAAAATTTAGCTCTGCTTAAAACAGGGGGTAAAATGCCAAACGTAGAAACATCATATATGGGATTAGCGTTAAAAAATCCTATTGTTGCCGCCAGCAGCGGATTAACCAAAACAATCGACGATGTAATCGATTGTGAAAACGCCGGCGTTGGGGCGGTTGTTTTAAAAAGTCTTTTCGAAGAAGTGCTGGATGATGAGGATTGGGGCGCCGGACAAAACGCCTCCATGCATCCGGAAGTGTTTGACTATCTACGCTCCGAATTACGCTTTCAGTACGGGATTGACGCCTATTGCGATTTAATTCGTAAGGCAAAAAAAGAAGTGCAAATTCCCGTCATTGCCAGCATTAACGGAACATCGTTTAAATGGCTTTTGAATTTCGCCCGGCGGGTAGAAAGCGCCGGAGCGGATGCTCTGGAATTAAATGTCTATTTACCGAGAATCAACTAAACATTAAAGGCCGCTGAAATTGAAGCCGCCTATTTTGAGGTTCTGGAAAAGGTAAAATCCGGTGCTTCCATTCCCGTTTCCATGAAAATAGGCATGTATTTCAGTTCTCTTCCGCAGTTTGCGCGACAGCTCGAATACCGCAAACTGGACGCGCTGGTTATGTTTAACCGTTTTACGGAACCGGAAATCGATATTGAAAATCTGGATATCCACACGACCTTCAGCCTCAGTTCCAAAGAAGATATTAACCGGTTACTGCGCTGGACAGCTATCGTTTCGGCCAAAACAAACATGGAAATATCAGCTACCGGAGGAATTCACAGTTACGAGGGGGTTATCAAACTTTTGCTTGCCGGGGCGACCACCGTTCAGCTGGCCTCTCTTTTGTACAGTAAAGGCCTGGGAGTGGTTGATACAATTTTAGAACAGGTAACAGCGTGGATGGAGCGCCATAATTTTGAGACGATCGATCAATTCAGAGGAATACTTAATTTTTCGGAAGCGGAAAATGCCGAACTGTATTTACGGGCGCAGTTTATGGAAAAAATACGGGCAATTGAATAAGCCCCTTTGCTAAAAATCGTTTTATATGGTATTTTCCCTTAACCGAATCTGAATATGTAGGAGCGATAAAAAAGAGACTAAATCGCTATGAATTGAAAGCCCATAGTGTTGAATTATGAAGGAGATTCATTTACACTACAAATTAAAAATACAAATACGCGCTAATTCCAAATTTCGGGCTTCCCCAAAAGACATCCTTCCGGATTTTGTATTTTATTTCTGGATTTTGGAAGTTATTTGTTTTTGGGATTTTATAATAATACGTCCTGGACTAAAGTCCATAGTTTTAAACTAACGTACTGAAACAATATGAAAAGGATTCTTATGGCCGAATATTTATCCGGACTCCATCCCGTCATGCAGGCCCTGCTGGCCACCTTATTTACCTGGTTTTTAACCGCCCTCGGGGCTGCCGGCGTGTTGTTTCATAAATCTATAAATAAAAATTTATTAGACGGCTTTCTGGGCTTTGCCGCCGGCGTAATGATTGCCGCCAGTTACTGGTCGCTCCTGGCCCCGGCCATCGAGATGTCCGAAGGTGGACCGGTTCCGGTTTGGGTACCGGCGGCCGTCGGCTTTTTTACAGGCGCTGCCTTTTTATTACTGGTTGATAAAACCCTTCCGCATCTTCACCTCGGTTTACCCACGTCCAAAAGCGAGGGTATTAAAACGAGCTGGCACCGCAGTATTTTATTAGTCAGCGCCATTACCCTGCACAACATTCCCGAAGGCCTGGCCGTGGGCGTCGCCTTCGGCGCGGCTGCCGCAGGCCTCGATTCGGCCACTCTCTCTGGCGCCATTGCCCTCGCTATCGGTATCGGCATTCAAAATTTCCCGGAAGGTCTCGCCGTTTCCATGCCCCTGCGCCGCGAGGGAATGGGTCGTTTAAAGAGTTTCTGGTACGGCCAATTGTCCGGATTTGTAGAACCGATTGCCGGCGTCGTCGGCGCATCCATTGTCCTCGTTGCCCGTCCCGTTTTGCCCTATGCGCTTAGCTTTGCTGCCGGAGCCATGATTTTCGTCGTGGTCGAAGAGCTCATTCCCGAATCTCAGCAAAACGGCGATACCGATATTCCTACCATCGGCGCCATTCTGGGTTTTCTCGTGATGATGATTCTCGACGTCGCCTTAGGCTGAAAGAGCAGACAGAACGGATTTTCCGGGTTTTTGTCGCCCGGAAGATCCTCCCGCGCTTCTTTTTGCTTTCCCTATCTTGCCTCTTTCGCTAAATCCAGTTATATTAAAGGGATAAATTAATTATCTCTGATAAATAAGGACATCCATCATGCTTGATCAGATAACCGATACTTTTCTTGAACGGTTGCAAAACCAAATTATAACCGATCCTAATATGACCTCCATTCCGCTGGCATATCTGATGCAGTTGGATATTCCGGACGCCATTAAACATTTTTTTGATCAGGAAGTGGAAATCTGGATCCGTGAGGAAGAAGATAAATTTACGGCCACCGACCGCTTTGATTACGACATGCCTGAAGTACGCATGCTCATCGACCAAATTTTCGACAAGCTTAAACAGAACGCCACTTTTCATATCACCAAATTTAACCATCTGCTGGAGCGAGCGGTAAAATTGGAAATGAATTACCTGCTGGAACCGCACCGTACTTTAAGTCAGTTTTTATTCAAAGACAGTCCTAAAATTTCGACCATGGAAGTATACGATACGTTTAAATACTTTTTCCGGTTCGATTACTACAAAACAGCGGTCTCCGATTATTTCAATTTAAAATACATGCACGAAATCTCTCAGGATCAGTTTGACGCCTTGTTAAACCAGATCGATAAAAAAGCCTTTGAAGAGAATAAAATCGAAACCACCCTGAGTACGCTTAAAACCATCATGGAATTTTTAAGTGAAGCACAACAGGAAGATGTTAATTCACTTCCGGTAGATGTACTTTCCGCCATTTTCCGTGATCGACACCTGGATGAATACAAAGAAGCGCTCCAAAAAGTTATCAGCGCCGGTACAAAAACAGTACTCTCCTTTGATGAAATCGAAACTCTGCTACGCGGCGGTACTCTGGACGGAGTGGAAGAAGCGGTTTTTTCGGATCAAACCGACGTTATTGGCTTTGATAATACCGAAAACATAGAAGCCAGCAAGCCCGATTTTTCTGTAGCCGAAATCGAAGTGCCGGAATCCACCATTACCTTTGAAGAAGAAATTGAAGATGAGGAAGAAGAATACGAAGAAGCTCCTGTAATTGACGAAAAGGAAGAGGAAAGCGAATTTGAAGAAGAACGAACTGAGCCCAGCGCCGTGGCCATGGATTTGGCCGACCATGTGGCCCGGCAGATATCTTCCGATACGCCGCTGGAAGATTTGAATGAACTTATTACAGGCCGTGTACGCCGAAAAACCATTAAAAAACTCTTTAAGAAAAAGGAAGACGAATTCCTTGATTTTGTTGGCCGGCTGAATGCGCTTTCCACATGGAAAGACGCTTCCCGAATTATTGATGACGAATTTTACGAACGAGGCATCAATCCTTATTCCAAAGAGGCCATCGCCTTTAGCGATATTATCTATATCCGCTTCTTCCCAAAAGATAAGTATGTGGGCAGTGAAGAAAACATCGAGCGCTTTTAATACTGTTTAAATCAAAGGCACTCTGAACACTTTCTGGGAACGAGGCTTTACATTTTTGTACAGCCTCGTTTTTTATTTATGAAAAATATCTTGATTATCGGCTGCGGTCGACTTGGAAGCGCCCTGTACCGAATGCTAAAAGCACAGGCTGGCCTGCAGGTGAAGGTTTACGATACGGCCGGTTTAAATAAGCAGAATAAAACCTTTTTACCGAAAAAAGATTTTTATTTCAACTTGAACCGAGAGAATATCCGTCAATCGGAAATCCTAATTATCAGTGTGCCCGACGACCACATCTCCGACGCTGTCAATGCTCTGCTGCCTTTTGATCTGACAGAAAAAATTATTCTCCACACATCCGGCCTGCTGTCTTCAAAAAAACTACGCTTACTCGAAGAAAAGGGCGCGCTCACCGCAAGCCTGCATCCGCTGCAAACTTTTAGCAACCGCTTTTCGGATACAGATATCTGGAAAGAAACATGGTGTACCTTCGAAGGTTCCGCGCAGGCCGCTTCGGTTATGGAAGTTCTTTGTATCAAAGCGGGCGCGCGTTTTATTCGGGTAAACGCCGAACAAAAAAAGGCTTTGCATCTCGCCGCCGTTTTTGCCGCTAATTATTCGGCCGCCCTGTTTGCCGCATCCGAAAATATTTTAAATAAAAACAAACTGGATAAACGGGTTCTGTTTCCGCTTATCCGTAAAATTCAACAAAATTTTGAACACAACCCGGCGCATAAAATTCTTAGCGGTCCTTTGCAGCGCGGCGATTCCGAAACAATCGCCACCCACCTGGAGTTCCTTTTGGAAAATAATCTTCAGGCCGAAGAAAAGTTGTACCGGGAATTAGCTGACTACATTTTATCCGATTCCGGTTTCGAAATTGAAGATCGGGATATTTTAAAAAAGATTCTTGTACAAAAATGACGCCCGATTACCACATACACACCGCCCTTTGCAAACATGCTTCGGGTACGATGGAAGACTATGTACGACAGGCCATAAAAATTGGCCTTGACGAAATTGCCTTTACCGATCATATTCCTTTGCCAAACGGTTTTGATACAGCCCATCGCATGCAGCCCAAAGAAATAGAATCGTATTTGCATGAAATCACTCGCCTGCGCAACATATATCCGAATATAAAAATATTGTGTGGCATTGAAGCCGATTTTTACGACGGCTTTGAAGATTATCTGTCTGATTTTTTTAAATGGAATTCCTTTGATTTAGTTATTCTGTCGGTTCATTTCGTAAAAGATTGGCCGGCAGAGAACTGGGCTTTCTCCTATTCCTTTACGAATAAAACACAAACCGAAATTTACAGCGACTATTTACAGGCCTTACTGCGCGGAATCCGTACCGGTCTGTTTAATATTATCGGTCATTTGGATCTGGTTAAATCTGTTGAACAGCCTGTATTGCAGAGAAATGCCACATTAGTAAAACAAATTTTATCCGAAGCAAAAGCACAAAATATGGCCATCGAAATTAACAGTTCCGGTTTGCGACGCGAAATCAACGAACCCTATCCTGCTTTTTCATTCCTACCGCTGATTGCAGAAGCCGGATTACCGGTTACGCTTGGCTCTGATGCGCACCAGCCGGAACATGTTGGATTTTCCTTCTCGGAAATAGAAGCGCGTCTTTCGGCGTTCTCTATGATTAAAATGGCGCACTTTCAAGCAGGAAAAATGCAGCTTTACTAACAGGAAGACAAAATGAACGAACTTTGGAAGCAGGTAAATTCTAATATTCCGGAAATTCTGCAAACATATAAAAAAATTGCCGTTGTCGGTTTATCGCCCAAACCCTGGCGCGCAAGCCATTCGGTTGCAGCTTACTTACAGGATGCCGGCTACGCCATTTTCCCGGTAAATCCCGGACACGATCAAATTCTTGGTCAGAAATGTTATAAATCTCTCTCCGAAATACCGCAAACCATCGAAATCGTCGATATTTTTCGCCGCTCGGAACTGGTGCTGCCCATCGTTCAGGAGGCCATCACCGTTGGAGCAAAAGTCGTTTGGATGCAATCCGGCATTATTAACGAACAGGCCGCCAAGCTGGCCATCGAAGCGGGACTCGAAGTAGTAATGGACGCCTGTATGAAAATTGAACACGCGTATTTAGAATGACTCCTGTCTTTATGGGTTTAAACCGAGTGCGGGTGCGACCGTACTTAAAGCCTGAACGACAAATTCCACATGTTCCGTAAAATCCACGCCTAATTCTTCGGCGCCGCGCGCAATTTCCTCACGGTTCACTTTGGCCGCGAACTTCTTGTCTTTTAATTTTTTCTTAACCGATTTAAATTTTACTTCGCTTAAAGCGCGAGTGGGACGCACCAGGGTAACCGCCGTAATAAAACCGCTCAGTTCATCCACGGCGTATAAAACTTTAGCCATTAATGACTCACGAGGAACACCGGTGTGATCGGCATGACCTAAAATGGCTGTTCGAATCTCTTCGGAAACGCCTTTTTCCTGTAATATTTCCGAACCCTTTTCGGGATGGTTGTCCGGGAAACGTTCGTAATCGAAATCATGCAGCAGGCCGACGACGCCCCATAATTCCACATCTTCGTTATAGTTTTGCGCATAAGCGCGCATCGCCGCTTCTACGGCAAAGGCATGTTTTAATAAACTTTCACTTCCTGTGTATTCTGTTAAAATTTCCAAAGCCTGATCACGTGTCATATTGTTCCTCTTTATCTTATCCGCATAAAACGTTTCCGCCGTTTACATTTAAAATTTCGCCGGTAATCGCCCGGGCAGCATCGGAAGCAAGAAAAACAATGGGACCGGCAAGATCGTCCGCTTCGGGAATAAAACCAACCGGAAGCTGTTTTTCAATGGAACCGTTGCTTTTCTTGAGCGCTTCTGCCGACATATCCGTATTCACCCAACCGGGCGCCACCGAGTTAACCCGAATACCGTCCGGTCCCAACTCCGTTGCCAGAGATTTAGTAAAGCTGATCAAGGCGCCTTTGGTGGCGGCATAGTGGGAATGAAAGGCTTCGCCGCGCTGCCCGGCTGTTGACGAAATATTAACAATAGAGCCTTTTATACCCTTTTTTTTCATGTGTTTCACCACATGATGCGTAAAATAAAAAACGCTGTCCAGGTTAACCTGCATGGTTCTGCGCCACTGGTCAACGCTCATTTCTTCGATACGGCCGTATTCCCAGATCCCGGCATTGTTTACCAGAATATCGATGTGCCCCAGTTTATCGATGACTTTTTGAATAAAGCCCTGTACTTCCTGATAATCACTTATTTCGCATTCGTTAAAATAGATTTGTCCTTTGTATTTTGCACAGGACTCGGCCAGAGAATCAGCCAAACGATAATTCTTATTATAATTAAACGCTACATTCGCCCCTAATTCCATAAATAATTTTACCGTTGCCGCGCCGATTCCCCTGCTGCCTCCGGTGATCAAAACATTTTTTTCTTTAAAATCAAACATTCTAACTCCTGTTAAAGTTTAATGCAAATAACGTCGGCGAAAAGAGATTTGTTCCTCCCGGATTTCTCTTTAGCAGTGCTTTGCGAAACGCCATGCCTTTTAGTTATTTTCTTCTTCGATAATTGCATACAGTTCATCCATAAAATTCGGCAGGGCCGACTGCATCCGGTTCCAGCTTGGGATCATGGGCAATTCCATGGGATTTGCCAAAAACTGCTCGCCGGACAGAATGATGCTGCGGGTAAACACTTCCACCGCTTTTTCCTCCACATGCCGCTCATAAATCAATCCGTTCACGGCCGCGTCGGCATGATATTTATCGATAAAATCCAACGCCATACGCCAGTAGGCCGCTTTCAGTGTTCTAAAAAACTGATCCGTAAAAACAACGCCCGTACTGGCCAGAACCCGATAAAAAGATTTGGCAATATCTACGGTCATTTTTGCCAAACCGGCGCTGGGGTCCGATTCGGACAATCCCTGATGTTTGTGGTCGTAATTATCGAGAATATCGACCTGGCACATCTGATTTTTAGCATAGTTGCGGTAAATTTCATTGAGCGTGCCAATCTCTAATCCCCAGTCGCTGGGCAAACGCAGCTGAAAAGCCACACCCCTTAAAATGGCAATCTCGCCGGAAAGCGGGTAGCGGAATGAATCGATATAATCCAGATAATCAATCCCCCCCAAAATCCGTTTCAGGCTGCGGATAAGCGGGGTAATAAACAGGCGCGACACCCGGCCGTTTAACTGATCGGACACCCGACTGTAATAGCCTTTGCTAAAACGAAAAGCGAGCAACGGATCGGCCAGCGGATACACCAACCGGGCTAATAACTGCCGGTGGTAGGTTAAAATATCGCAGTCGTGCATGGCAATGACCCGCGATTTATCACTGGCCAGCAGGTATCCCAAACTTAGCCAGACATTCCGGCCTTTTCCTTCGGTACCGATATACAGTTTTTTTTCGCTCAGTGTCTGGCACAGTTCCTTTATTTTAGGGCTGCGCTGCCAGATAACGCGATGCCGCTGCGGTAGCCGCGCAAAAAACTTCTTGGCATGTTCAAATTCTTCTTTATTGGCCGCATCCAGACCGATGACAATTTCCGTAAGATAGGGAACCTTTTGCAACTGCTCCACAATGCGCGGCAAAGCCATTCCTTCCAGTTCACTGTTAAGCGATGGCAATAACAATGAAATGGGGTTTTTAACCGTAAAAGATTTTATTTTGGCTTCTAAATCTTCTAAAGGATATTTCCGCAGATTGTGCAGACTGGTAACAGAGCCGTTCTGAAAAAAATCAGACATGGTATTTCCTTTCTGTACTCTGCGATGGGTAAACATCGCTTTAGTGACGGGTTATTTAATGATATTAAAAACCGCTTCCTGCCAGCCCGACGGTCCAATTCCGTTTGTTCGTCGTAAATTATTTATATTCAGACCTCCTGCATAGGCGCCATCCGCACGCTTTACGGCTACCGGCACATCAACGGCCTGCAGCATGGCCCAATCGTTGGGACTGTCTCCAATCCCAATGGTTTTAAATACGGCCGTATTATTTTGCCTGAAAATATTTTTTAACGCCTTTACGGCCTTCCCTTTATCGGTATTACCCAGCAGATGATAAAAACGGTTTCCCCGTAAAATTTTAAATTCGTTTTTTTCGGCAAAAGTGACCGCCGCTTCCGGAAGCGTTTTATCCGACAACAAAATAAACGGTTCACTAAATCCACGTTCTTGGGCCAGTAATGCCCGTTGTTTATCCAGCCCGGTCAGAGATTGAATCTCCGCTGTGTCCATTTCGTGAAAACCGCGGGTAGTTAACGCAAATTTATTACGCAGCCGGTTAAAAAACGTAAGAATGTCCGTATAATCCCGGCCTAAAGATACAATATGCGCGTTTTTTTTTAGACTTGTTTTTTGCGGCAAGATCGTAAAATAGTTTTCCGGAATACAGACGGCCGATCCGTTTTCAATAATAAAGGGCCCGTCCAACCCCGCATCTGCACAAATTGCTACGGTCTCTTCGAAGGTTTTACTGGTGCAGGGAATCACCGGAATATTTCGCCGGGCAAGAAAACGCAATGCTTGCACAGCAGATGCGAACGAATAGGTATCAGCATCGAGCAGAGTTCCGTCTAAATCGGTAAACAGTACCCAGTTCCTGTTTATGGAAAAAGAACGATTCATTAAACCGCCTTTAGCTATCTGATTAGCCTTTACAAAATGCTGTAAAATGAGATAAAAATCAAGTTGAGCGTAGTTCTTTTACGAAATTATTTTTAACTTCAAACCGTGAACCGAAGAGGTTCTATGTCGAACCGTGCGGGTAAGAGCAAATATAAAAACTAAAGCCACGGATTACATCACGCCGGAAGCGGACAGGCCGAAAGAACCATTTAGAATAACCACAGATTTTTTCGTCTCTTTTTTGAAACCGTATTGAACGGTTTTAGTAAATGCGTATGTCCGCTATACAAGCCGCTAATTTTACGTATGGACGCGAATGTTTTTAACCGGACATAAAAAAAAACGTCCCGTCCAGGAAGCCGTGTAAATTCACGGCCTTTTTTTCTGCGTTACCCACCCAAAACGACATCGTACCAAAAAAGAAAGCGTTGATTCTCCCGATATTTCTTTTTTGCAGTTTTTTATTTTAGTATATTTGGAATACTAAAAGCGGAGTTCTGTGAAATTTTTAACTAAAGGGCGTCTCATTTTAAAGAAAGTAGTATAAAATGAAAAATACTGTTTACAACCAGTTTCTTACCGCTCAGGCACAGTTTGATCACGCGGCTGATTTGCTGGAGCTGGATCAGGCAACCCGCGACATCCTTCGCAACCCTATGAAGGAATTTCACTTCAGCATTCCCGTACGAATGGACAATGGCCGGATCAAAATATTTCGTGGTTTTCGTGTGCAGCATAATCATGCCCGCGGCCCGGCAAAGGGCGGTATTCGCTTTCATCCCCAGGAAACCATCGATACCGTTCGGGCGCTCGCCATGTGGATGACCTGGAAAACAGCGGTTGCCGATCTGCCGCTGGGCGGTGGCAAAGGCGGTGTTATTTGTGACCCGCATAATTTGAGCCCCCGCGAACAAGAACAGATTTGTCGCGGCTGGGTACTACAGGTTTTAAAGAATGTCGGTCCGTATTCAGATATTCCGGCGCCGGACGTTATGACCAACACCCAGCATATGCTGTGGATGCTGGATGAGTACGAAGCCATTCAGGGCGAACATATGCCGGGTTTTATAACGGGAAAACCGGTTGGTATGGGCGGCTCATTGGGACGAGCCGAAGCGACCGGTTACGGGGTTATGATCGCCGTGCGAGAAGCTTTAAAAGAGCTTTCATTAAATCCCGAAAATACAACCGCCAGTCTTCAGGGATTTGGAAATGTATCCCGCTATGCCATTGAATTATTTCAGCAGATGGGCGGAACGGTTACCTGTGTATCGAGCTGGGACCAAGCGGATCAGATCAGTTATTCTTTTCGAAAAAAGGATGGAATCAATCTGCAAGAATTAAATTCCATTGCCGACCCGTTTGGCGGCATCATAAAAGAAAAGGCAGCCGATTTAAATTATGAAGTTTTGCCGGGAAACGCCTGGATGGAAGAGGAAGTGGACATTTTGATTCCGGCCGCTCTGGAAAATCAGTTAAATGCAGAAAATATCAAACGCATAAGCAGTCGGGTTAAATTAATCGCCGAAGGCGCAAATGGTCCAACAACTCCTGAAGCCGATCAATTTATTAATAGCAAAAATATATTCATAATCCCGGACCTCCTTGCTAATGCCGGCGGCGTAACGGTAAGTTATTTTGAACAGGTGCAAAGTAATATGAATTATTTTTGGGAAAAGGAAGAGGTGCTTGGCAAGCTCGATGTAAAAATGACCTCGGCCTTTATTAAGGTAAGTGATTTTGCCAAAACACATAAACTGGACATGCGCGAAGCGGCCAATGTCATTGCCGTCCGTCGTACGGCCGATGCCTGTAGAAACCGCGGATGGATTTAGAGAATTTAGTCAAATCATAATCTGACAATCGTCCCGTTTAGATTGAACATGACGTTTAATCACCGCGTGGCAACAAACTAACAAATCCATAGGATATTCACTCTGCCTATTGTTCGGCCATTTACTACCGGAAATCTTTAAAAATGGAAAAACAAACACTTCTTCCTTTTAACCGCCGGTCTTCCAATTCGGAAAATCAGATTTCCTTTATCGGAACAGGGTCGGTAGGCGGTAAAGCCCAGGGCCTGCTTGCCACCGCCACGGTTCTTTCCGAAAACATTCAAACGGAAAAATATCCTAATATCCTGGTAGGCATTCCTTCTTTTACGGTTATCCGTACCGATGTTTTCGGTCAATTTATGAAACGCAATAAACTCCGTATAACAACCCTTTGCAATATGCCCAATGATCGTATTGCCCATGTATTTCAAAAAGCGGAACTGCCCTTTGAGATACTCGGCGATTTACAGGCGCTGGCTTCGCAGGTAAAATACCCGTTGGCCGTCCGTTCTTCCAGCCTACTGGAAGACGCCATGTACGAACCTTTTGCCGGAATCTATGCTACTAAAATGACCCCGAACAATCAAATGGATGCCGATAGCCGTTTCAGAAAACTTGTAGAAGCTATAAAATTCGTATATGCTTCGGTTTATTTTAAGGCCGCCAGAGATTATATGCGCGCCGCTTCACATCATATTGAAGATGAGAAAATGGCCGTTATTATTCAGAAGGTGGCTGGCGCCAGGCATGGCAGCCGTTTTTATCCTGAACTTTCGGGAGTCGCCCGTTCATACAATTTTTATCCGACCGGGCGGGCAAAACCGGAACAAGGTGTTGTGAATTTGGCGCTCGGATTGGGCCGCACCATTGTAGACGGCGGCGTATCGTGGACCTACGCGCCGGCTTATCCCAAAATCGGCCCGCCGTACGCCTCCACATCCGATATGCTTAAACAGACACAGAATGAATTTTGGGCAATCAACATGGGAAAGGCGCCGGCCTACGATCCGCTTAGTGAAGCAGAATACCTGGTTCAGGAAAACATCATCACCGCGGATAAGGATCTAACACTCAAACACATCGCCTCAACGCTGGACCGGCACTCGGGGCGGGTATCCATCGGAGTGGGAGCGGACGGACCGCGTATTATTAATTTTTCACCCCTGTTACATTTGCCGGATATTCCCTTAAACAACCTTATTAAAGAACTGCTTTCGGTTTGTGAACAGGAAGCCAACGCGCCGGTTGAAATTGAATTTGCCATGACCTTTTCCGAAGATACGCCGCACCGTTTCAGTTTTCTTCAGGTACGGCCAATGGTAGTTTCGACAGAAAAAATTGATGTAAAACCGGAAGAAATGTCCGCGGATACGCTGCTAATTTCTTCCGAGAATGTACTGGGAAACGGGGTGATTTCTTCCATCTTCGATATCGTTTATGTTAAACCCGGTGTGTTTGAGGCCAAGAATACGCCAAGAATCGCTGCCGATTTGGAAGTTCTCAACAAACAGCTCAATGCAACAAAACGTTCCTGCCTTCTCATAGGTTTCGGACGTTGGGGCAGCTCCGATCCGTGGCTGGGCATTCCGGTAAACTGGAGTCAGATTTCAAGCGCAAAGGTCATTGTGGAGGCAACCCTGGAAAACATGAATGTGGAATTAAGTCAGGGTTCTCATTTTTTCCATAATCTAACCAGTTTTAATGTATTTTATTTTTCAGTCCCTTTTTCCGGGAAATACACCATTGATTGGGAATGGCTTAATCAACAAGCGGCGGCGGCTGAAACAGATTTTATCCGGCATGTCATTTTGCCACACCCCTTACGTGTTAAGGTGGATGGGTATCATCGGCGGGGTGTTATTTACAAAAAATAGTATCGTACCTTTTGCCATTACGAAAGAAGATCTATGCACGCAAACAAATCTCTCGAAAAGATTATCGTCGATCTAAAAGAACGCGCCAAAGAGCTGAATTGCCTGTACGAAGTTCAGGAATTACTGCATAAACCCGGCGCCACGATTGATGAAATATGCAACGGGATAATTAAAGCCATTCCTCCGGGCTGGCAATATCCGGACATTTGCCAGGCAAAAATTATTTTTCGCGGTTCGGAATACCAAACCGACGGCTTTCGGGAATCGCAATGGTCTCAGTGTACGCTTATCAAAATTCAGGACGAAGAGGCCGGACAGATTTGTGTTTTCTATACCGAAGAACGTCCCGAGCTTGATGAAGGACCGTTTTTAAAAGAAGAACGCAAATTAATCGATACGATTGCCAGTCAATTGGGGCTGCATATTTTACACTGTCAGCTCAAAAAAGTATTTGAAGAGAAGAAACACCTTCCTGAAAAAAAGATGAAGGAATGGGAAGTCATCGTTGATTTATTAAAACGAACCGACCCTAAACTCCTCGTTCGCATTTCACGAAAACTGGTAAACTACCTGTATTGGAATGGAATTAAAGAGGCAGAAGCCCTCTTAAACTATTTTACTCCCGCATACAAAGAAGAAGATGATTTACTAAATGAAACCAACCGGCCGCACGAGCAAAAAGCCGGAAGCGACTTAACAAAACTCAGCCCTAAAATCTTCCGGACAGCCAGCAAATATTTAAGCGAAAAAGAACTATTAGCTAATATTCAAAAATGGATAAAAGAAGATCATTCCGGATTTTTAGTTAATATTCTGGAAAATACCGGCTCCTCTCTTGCTGAAATAAGCAGCGCTGTGGAGCGTTTTCATCATATCACGCCGCACGGATTGGAATTATCTGTCCCGCGGGAAAACAGCTTCCGTGTCGCTTTGATTAACCGCCTTTTGAGTGAGCAGCATAGTTTTATTAAAATCGCCAAGCGCTTTATTAAAGTGGATAGTTTTACCGATTTAATGCATAAACTGATTTTCCCGGTGGGCAGCCACGGTAAACTGGGCGGAAAAAGCGCCGGTTTGTTTTTAGCACAGCAAATACTAAAAAATGCCTCCGGAGAAAATGCGCTTTTAGATCAGATAAAAATCCCAAAAACCTGGTACATCACTTCAGACGGATTATTTAATTTTATAAGCTTTAATAACCTCGAAGATATTATCGAACAGAAATACAAAGATATCGGTCAGGTACGTCAGGAATATCCCTATGTGGTCCATATTTTTAAAAACTCCTCTTTTACGCCGGAAATTATCAAAGGCCTGTCCATGGCGTTGGATGATTTCGGGGAAGTACCGCTGATTGTGCGCAGTTCGAGCCTGCTCGAAGACCGTATGGGAGCGGTTTTTGCCGGGAAATATAAAAGCCTGTTCATTGCCAATCAGGGAAATAAACAGGAACGTTTGATTAAATTGCTGGATGCCGTATCGGAAGTATATGCTTCCACTTTTGGACCGGACCCCATTGAATACCGTTCCGAACAGGGATTGCTGGATTATCATGAAGAGATGGGTATTTTAATCCAGGAAGTTGTGGGCAAAAAAGTGGGCCCTTACTTTTTCCCTGCATTTGCCGGCGTTGCCTTTAGCCATAATGAGTTTCGCTGGTCCAGTCGTATTAAACGCAGCGACGGACTCGTTCGAATCGTGCCGGGGCTGGGCACCAGGGCTGTGGATCGGGTGAGTGATGACTACCCTGTTTTAATCGCTCCCGGCCAGCCGCAATTGCGTGTAAACGTAACGCTCGATGAAATTATACGCTATTCACCCCGGAAAATCGATGTCATCAATCTTGAGAAAAGAAGCTTTGAAACCATTGAACTGCGCCACTTATTTCGAAAATACGGTTCTGATTTCCCGTATTTAACAAAACTGGTATCCGTCATCAAAGAGACACATCTGCAGCCGGCCAGACCGATGGGCATTGATTTTAATAAAGAAAGCCTCGTGATTACCTTTGACGGCCTGGTGAACAATACTTCGTTTATCGAACAGATACAAGCCGTTTCGAAAACGCTTCAAAAAAGTTATGATTATCCGGTGGATATTGAATTTGCCCATGACGGTGAAAACTTTTATCTGCTTCAATGCCGCTCTCAAAGTTCACGGCCCGAAAGCAGCCCGGCCTCCATGCCGGAAGATGTTCCGCCCGAAGATATTATTTTTACGGCAAATAAATATATTTCTAATGGCGTTATTTCCGATATTACACATGTCGTTTATATTGACCCTCAAAAATACAGCGGTCTTTCCAGCCGTAAAGATCTCCTTGCCGTGGGAAGAGCGGTTGGCCTGTTAAACAAAATCCTGCCGAAGCGGCAGTTCATTTTAATGGGACCGGGCCGCTGGGGAAGCCGCGGTGATATTAAGCTTGGAGTTAACATTACCTATTCCGATATAAACAATACAGCAATGCTAATCGAAATTGCCCGCAAGCAAAAGGACTACATTCCGGAACTTTCCTTTGGTACGCATTTTTTTTTGGATCTGGTGGAAGCGGATATTCGTTATCTTCCGTTATATCCGGATGAATCCGGAATTATCTTTAATGAGAATTTTTTATTACACGCAACCAATATTCTCGCAGAAATTCTACCTGATTTTGCCCGACTTCAGGAAACCATTCATGTTATTGACATCTCCTCTTTTACCGGCGGACGCACCTTACAGGTATTGCTAAATTCCGACACAGAATCGGGGATCGGACTCCTGACCTATCCTTCCGAAACCTCTCGGCTAAACGAAAAAAAGAGCGTCTCACTGAATAAAGCCGTAAAAGCGGATGAACACTGGCGCTGGCGTTTACAGTGCACAATGGAACTGGCCGCGCGGCTGGATGTAAAACGATTTGGGGTAAAAAATCTCTATCTGTTTGGCAGCACAAAAAATGCCACTGCCGGGCCGGCAAGCGATATCGATATCCTGATTCATTTTACAGGCACCGAAGCGCAGCGTACGGCTTTAATCTCCTGGCTGGAAGGCTGGAGCCTGAGCCTTAGTCAGACAAATTATACGCGTACCGGTTACTATACCGAACATCTTTTGGATGTTCATCTCATTACGGATGAAGATATAAAAAAGCGAACCAGCTACGCTGCGAAGATAGGCGCCGTTACGGACGCCGCCAGACCGCTGCCATTAGGCACAGCTCTTAAGTCTTAAACGCTTTAAATCAACGCTCTTTCGGCTTGAGACAGGTTTTCCGGATCGAAGCGGAGCAGGGCCAACTCGGGGCCGTTATGTGCAGCGCCAAATACG
>JAJRSO010000014.1 GCA_024278755.1 Calditrichota bacterium
TGAGGTCTTTATAAGTAAAAGTATTACCGTTTTCAAAACCGTTAATAATTTTTTCTATTTTCTGAGCAATATTCATACGACAAAGATAATACTTTTTTGTTAAATGTCAAGTATCTTGCTCAAAACACTTGACTGCATTGTCTTTTTTCTAATGACTCCTAACGGTGAGTATATGAAAAGTTGCCGATTTCGAAGCGCTTATTTTCCAATTTACTGCCATTTTCAATCGGATTACAATGTCTGACACTACTACAATTTCGGCAATTTTTTTATATACATTGTTATGGTATGTTTTTATTTTTTTCTTGCAACATAGATGTCTGCTTCAATCATTATATCATTTTTATAAAAATGATGAACAAAGTATATATTACCTTCATTATCTAACGTGCATTCACCTGCAAATTGAGAGATAATAAGTACAGGCGAATCCCATGAACCATTATTTTTTACGGAACGGTAAATAGCCGGTGAACCCTGATAAGTTCTTGTAAACCAGAGTTCATTACCATCTTGTGTAATAAACGGATATCCGTCCATTTCGTTGCTGTTCACAGATGTGATATTAACAGGATCCGACCATGAATCCCCGTCTCTGCTTGTTACCCAAATATCATAAGAACCAAGTCCACCGTCCCTATCGGAATGAAAGTATAAGTCATCGCCATGTAAATGTACTTCTCCAATTTTTATCTCTTTCATTAATCTGTCACCGACATAGGACCAGTTCGTCCATTTATCCCCAACCCACGATGCTGTAAACATATTCACTCCGTTATAACCTTCTCTTACCGAAGCAAACCACATTTCATCACCCTGAATTGCGACAGCGCCGTCCAAAGCCAATTTTCCGGGAGATTGAAGCCAGACTCTTTCCGCTTCTGTCCATGCGTTATTTATTTTATAAGATACCCAAACGCCGGTAACATTATCTAATACTTGTTGATTCGCAGGAACTCTTACATCCGGCGTAAAGAAAAAATACATTGTATTTCCATCAGGCAAAATAAACGGCGAGTCTTCTGCCCCGGAAGTATTGATTCCGGTACCCAACGGAACCGGATTCTCATAATCGTTTGAATGCAAAATCGGTGGATGTTGATCTGTTTCGGGACCTTGCTTCTGAATATCGGCAGGTAGTTTATCTAACCGATTTACATCCGGATATTCTTGTTCTGGTTCTGTTGGTTTATTACAAGAAAAAAAGATACCCAAAAATACGATTAAAAAGATAATGAAAGTTTTATGAAATCGTTGCAGATAAAATTTTGTACTATTTCCCATAGTTATATCCTTTTTAAATAGTTTATCAATTATTAACCGTATTTTCAAATCTATGAAAGCAATTGAAAAAAATGCAAAGCTTACAACAAAAAATATATTTCCTGTGGCTTTCTGTATTTTAATATGTAAATTCGGACAAACAGCCGTGCGTTCATATAAAATCAATCTATTTAAAACAGCGCTCTTTTTTATGAAACAATACTCCATGACAGAGGCTGACAGGACCGGACAGATGGCCGTGCAGGATTGCACAAAATATCTATTGACCCTGCCCCAAACCCGAAAGGTACTTGATGTTCAGGAAGATGAGGATTTTCAGAAACTGGATATCGATTTACTGGTTTGGTTTAATAAAAACGGCGCCATCGAAAAAAAACGCATTGAAGTAAAAGGCGATCGCTACCATCACACCGGAAATTATTTTTTCGAAACGGTCAGCAACAAAGCAAAACAGACGCCCGGTTGTTTTTTGTATACCGGTTGTGACTACCTATTCTACTATTTTATTGCTGAACAAGAATTGCATATTTTAACCATGCCGGAGATTCGCAACTGGTTTCTAAAAGACCAAAACCGTTTTAAAATTAGTGAAACATCAACGCCTGTCGGGGACGGCAGCCGGTACATTACGGTTGGCAGGCTGGTTCCCCGCCGCCTGTTACGGGAAGAGATGACACCGTATGTGAAGACAGTGAACCTTTCATCCTACCTGACAGAGTAAGATTTTCTGCTGAACATGCGCCGATTTAAAAAAATACTGCTTAAAACTTAAACCACAGTTATACACGGATTAGCGTCGTCTCAAAACATCCTTGCACACAAAAGGAAACTATCCTCACAAAAGCCGGTATTGTTGAGGTATAGCAAAAATCCGGATTTTGACAAACAACGAAAGGTTTTAATAGATGAAAATCTGCGTTCATCCGCAGCTAAAAGAGAAACGGCACAAATGCTAAAAGGCGTCACAAGGGATCACTTTATTCATAATAGAGCGAAAGCTATTTTTTTCGATAAAAAACAAGTAAGGTGCGCGAGGGTAGATACAAACGTAAAATACTGCGCAGGGTTCCCCCCTGCTGCTCTTGCGATGTGTAAAAGGTTTGATCCCCTTCAATTCTGCCATGGCCGGCAAATTTATGCGCATCGGAATCTAACACCAAACGATATTCACCCGGTAGCGCTTCAAGCGCATAATCGGGGAAAGACGCCGTAGGATGAAAATTGAAAAAGAAAAACAAATTATTGCGTTCAAACACCAGAATCTTATCCGCATCCTGTACCAGCACTCTCTGTGGGAATACATCATAAATTCGGTATTCACGAATAAGACGCAGCAAGGCCTTATCAAACTGCAAAAGATAAAAGTAGTACAGCTCTTTTCGTTCGGCCAGCGACCACTGCCGGCGGGCATAGTGATGGGACCAGTTGTTCCCTTCCCGCGGGAAATCCACCCATTCCGGGTGACCGAATTCATTGCCCATAAAATTCAGATAACCGTTTCCGGCTGCCAGCGCCGACGCCGCCCGGGCCATTTTATGCAGAGCGGCGGCCCGCTGTACGGCAAGATTCCCGGAACCAATCTGCATGGAATGGTACATGGCATCCCCGGCCATGCGGAAAATCGCGGTTTGTCCCCCCACAATCGCCTGATCATGGCATTCGAGGTAACTAATGGTCTGTTCGTCTAAGCGCCGGTTGGATAGTTCGTGCCATAAGGTTTCCATAGGCCAGTCTTCATCGCGCAAATCAAACAGCTTAAACCAGTAATCGGAAACACCCATAGCGAGGCGGTAATCGAAGCCGCAGCCGCCTTCCTGAACAGAAGCGCCCAGACCCGGCATTCCGCTCACATCTTCGGCTATGGTAATCGCTTCCGGTTTTACGGAATGAATCACCTTATTGGCCAAAGCTAAATAGGTAAAAGCATCTTCGTCCACCTGATCGCCAAAATACTCGTCATAGGTGGTAAACGTATAGCCCAGCCCGTGATGTTTATACAGCATACTGGTCACACCGTCAAAGCGAAAACCATCCACCTGGTATTCGTCCAGCCAAAAGCGGCAGTTCGACAATAAAAAATGCAACACTTCCGGCTTTTCATAATTAAAACAGAGGGAATCCCAGGCTACATGCTCGCCGCGCTCACCCTCATGAAAATACTGGTAGCGCGTTCCGT
Organism: Calditrichota bacterium; assembly: GCA_024278755.1. Lineage (GTDB taxonomy): Bacteria > Calditrichota > Calditrichia > Calditrichales > Calditrichaceae > JANTFQ01. The sequence continues at coordinate 3,461 of JAJRSO010000014.1, forward strand.
CAAAACGGGCCAGCCCTTCCCGTTCATTTTTAACGGCGTGTGAATGAATTAAATCAATCACCACCCGCAGGCCCAGGCGATGCGCTTCGTCCACCAGCGCTTTAAATTCGTCCGGCGTTCCGAAGCGGGATGTAATGGAAAAGAAATTAGCCACATGATACCCAAAAGAGCCGTAATAGGGATGTCCCAGAATTGCCATCAATTGTACCGTATTGTATCCGCCATCAACGATACGCGGTAAAACCATATCCTTAAATTCCGTAAACGAAGCGACTTTTTCCTGCTCGGAAGCCATACCGATATGGGCTTCATAAACTAAAGGAGCTACCGGGTTGGTTGGCGCAGAATATTTAAACGCATAAGGTGCTTCCGGAAACCAGATTTTAGCGGTAAATTCCAGTGTTTGATCGTCCTGAACCACATAACGCGCATAGGCGGGAAGCCGATCCGCAGAACCGCCGTCCCAGTAAATACGCAGACGGTAATGCTGCCCGTGTTTCAGCGCATTTTGGGGGAGCCGAACTTCCCAAATGCCGTTTTTTTGAATCCGGGTCAGTTGGTATTCCGGCAGTTCCTGCCATTCGGAAAAATCACCGATTAAAAACATGCTTTGCGCATTGGGCGCCCATTCTCTGAATACCCAGCGCTTGTCTAGAAAATGCAGACCAAAATATTCATGCCCCGCCGCAAAATTTTCCAACGATTGTTCGCCGCCGGTAAGCATTGCCTCTGCCTGACGGATTCGTTCGGCCCGCCACGCAATTTTGCCACGATAATTGTTTAACCACGGATCACTCAGCAGAGGCCGCCTTTTATTGGGAATGTGTTTTCTAAAATTCATATCCGCTTATACCAGAGGACGCTTAAGCATCGTTTCATAAATATCGATATAACGCCGGGCGGTAACGCCATGGTTAAACGCGCCTTTTGCTTCCGTCATTATCCGCGAAATTTGCCGTTTCTTTTGAGTGGCCGGAAGCTTAAAAAAGCGCATGGCTTCATCCACCGCCCAAAAGAGTCCGTTGGAATCATAATTTTTAAAGATAAATCCGCTACCGCTGTTTTTGGAAATATCGAGCGGTTCAACCGTATCATGCAGACCGCCGGTATCGTGTACAATAGGCAGGGAACCGTAAATCTGGCTAATCATCTGGGGAAGGCCGCAGGGCTCAAATCGCGAAGGCATCAGCATAAAATCCGAAGCCGCATATCCGCGGTGCGACAGGGGATCATCAAAATCCACCACAACCACCCGATCCTGAAATCCATGAAAATTAACGATTTCTCTGAAAACCGACTGAAAGCTTCCGTTGGCCACAATGGCAATCTGTAAATTATCGTCCCAATATTTTGAAACCACTCGGTACATGATATCGGCCAGTAGCTGGCAGCCCTTTTGAACCGGATCCAGCCGGGAAGGCCAGAAGAACAAGGGCGCATTTAGATCGACATTTAATCCGGTGCGTAACTGAAACGCTTTTTTATTATCTATTTTGGCTTTCGTGTGGGTTTCGGCATTGTATTTAAACAGAATATATTTATCGCTTTCCGGATCAAACGCGGGGTCCGGCGCATTCAAAATACCCTGGGCGCAATTGGCCTGTGTTTTACCGGCAATTTCGCTGCGGATATAGCCCGGAATAAAATCATGCTCTCCCCAGGCAATTTCTTTTAAAAAAGTCGGGCTAACCGTATTGATAAAATGGGCCCCGAAGATTCCGCTGGCCAGAAGATCGACCCGGTTGTTTTCTCTGCTTTCCTCATAACTATGGGGCTGATTTTCATAATAGAGGTTTTTCCAGAACTCGGCGGCGTCGATGCCCCGATCCTCGATAAACGCCAATGAAAGTTTATGAGTATGAATGTTGTGAACGGTAAATAGGCTGGGAATTCCAATCCGGCGGGCCATACCCGGAATCAGACCGGTCATCCAGTCATTGCAGTGAATGATATCCGGCTGTACTTTGAGAATGATATTATTGATGACTTCCCGCTGAAAGGCCAAAGCAAATTTTAAACTATCCAATTCGTAATTACTGTAAACGGATTCCCGGTAATAAAAAGCACGGTCTTCGGCAAGATGGACACGCTTATTGGAAAGGTGGGACATATAAACACGCAGCTCACTTTCCACCATACGGGCCACGTCGATATTAAACATACGACGGTAATGCGGAAGCGCCACATGCACATCCGCGCCCAGTTCAAAGAGCGCAGAAACCAGAGAAGCCGAAACATCGGCCAGACCGCCCGCTTTTGCCCGCAGCACATTGGACATATTGCCCATTCCGTGCGGCAGATAAGTGATCTCCGGAGTAACGATTAGAATACGCGGCTTCTTTTTGCTATTCGACGCTGCTTTTTTCATATCATTTCCGCAATAAAATTTAACCTTAAATTCTAAAATACAACTAAGACTTAAACCGGGCGATTATATATATTATCTTGGTTTAATATCAATGGATCCCGATATTCGGGATGACAAGTTTCACCACACGGTGATTAAGTCCTTTTCACGAACGTGGGAATCCGGAGGTTTTATTCAAAGCATAACCTGACAATCGCTCAACTTAGGTAAAAAATACCAAATCAATTACAAAAAACAACCTCTTAAATATCAAACATCTGCCCACTCTTTGAGTGCATGTTTGGATTTTGGTGTGAGATCGGTCAAACGCCGCTTGTTATTTCCAATATTTCATTTTAGCAATTTAGGCTTAAATAAAAATCTCTCACTCCGGCCAGCAGATAAATCCCGGCTTGCTGTTTTTCCAGTTATTTCCCTTTGGCGTAATGCGCGCCGTAAGCCCAAAACGGCCTGAATGGGCGCACTTCAGATCATACGTAAACAGATAGTGTCCCGCTCCAAGTTCTTCCGCAAGGTCCATGGGCATGGGGTTGCCTTCAAAAATTTCATTTTGATTGTTTACCTGCCCGCTATAAAGTTCCACATCGATATCGTCGGGATTCAGATCGCTCAAAAAGGCCTTGACCGACACATGAAAAATATCGCCCACGTGGGCCGTATTTAAATCCCCTTCCACGTGGGGTTCTTCTATTTTCAGCTTGTCAAAATGAGCAATCAGACGTTCTTTCTGATCCCGTAGTTTTTTTGCTTCTTCCGCGTCATTTTCGAAAAGCCGATCGTATTCCTGCAGGGCGGGCTGGTAGAACTTCGTGTTGTACTCATTAACCATCCTCGTACTGGAAAACGATCCCAAAGCCATAGCGATAGAGGCTTTCATCATTTTTATCCAGCCCAGCGGAAAAATCCCTTCGGAGCGTTCGTAAAAGAGGGGCACTATTTCATTTTCAAAGAGATTGAACAAGGCATTCGATTCAAAAGCGTCGCAATCTTCGGCGTCCTCATAATCATCGTTGGCCGGAACCGCCCAGCCCCGTTCCGGTGTGTAGGCTTCGGCCCACCAGCCGTCGAGAATACTGCAATTCAGCACACCGTTGGCGGCGGCTTTCATCCCGGAAGTTCCACTCGCTTCCATGGGACGGCGCGGCGTGTTAAGCCAAACGTCGGCGCCCTGCACCAGATCACGGGCCAGTGAAATTTCATAATTTTCGAGAAAAACCATCTTTCCGCGAATTGCCGGTTTTTGCGAAAATTCAATCAATTCCTGAATCAGTTTTTTACCGTCTTTATCTGCCGGATGCGCTTTCCCGGAAAAAATAAACTGTACCGGATGTTCGGGATTATTTATTAGCCGTTCCAGGCGTTCGGGATCCTGCAGTAAAAGCGTCCCACGTTTATAGGTGGCAAAACGGCGGGAGAATCCAATCGTCAGTACATTGGGGTCTAGTATTTTAGTGTCTTCATTCATTTTCCCCCAGAGACTGCTGCCAAACGCCTGCGCTTTTATATTTTTTCGGGAACGCCGGATCAGCGTATGCCGACAGGACTCGTGCGCCATCCACAATTCTTCATCGGGAATATTGGCGGTTGATTCGGTGAGCATTTTTTTATCGAGACTCTGAAACCAGCCGATTTCGAGGTAACGGTCATAAAGCCGCCGTTTTCGTGTGGAAAGCCAGGTGGAAATATGCACGCCGTTTGTAATATGGGTGATGGGTATTTCGTTCAGCGCCCGGCCCGGCCAGACATGCTGCCACATTTTTCGGGAGACAACGCCATGTAATTCACTCACCCCGTTGCTAAAAGCCGACATGCGCAGCCCCAGAATAGTCATGGACATTTTTTTGGAAGTATCGCCTGGAACGGCCAGTCCCCAATCGATAATACGTTTGGTTTTTACTTCGATTTCATCCTGCAAAGCGTCCAGATAGGGCGTTAGCAATTTAATATCAAAAGCCTCGTTCCCGGCAGGCACCGGCGTATGCGTGGTAAAAATATTGGTACGCCAGACAATTTCCAGCGCCACTTCTAAATCCAGATGATAGGCGTCCATGAGATGCGGAATTCGGGCCAGCGAAAGAAAAGCGGCGTGGCCTTCGTTCATGTGGCAAACCGCCGGTTCAATACCCAGCTGCACCAGCGCCTTAAAACCGCCAATCCCCAGAAGCAATTCCTGTTCGAGCCGCATCTGCCGATCACCGTCGTACAGCCGCTTTGTAATTTTACGAAATTCGGGCGGATTTTCCGGTATTTCCGTATCCAACAGGAACAGGCGGATATTGCCCACCTGCAATTCCCATACGGCGGCCGCCACTTCCCGTTCCAGCAGACGTACTTTTACCGTAACTTCATTTTGTTGTTGATCCAGGGCCCGCGTAAGTGGCATATGATAAATCTCGTTTTCCGGATACTGTTCCAACTGCCGGCCGGTGTAGTCGATAATCTGCTTAAAATAGCCTTCCTGGTATAATAAACCGACGGCAACAAGAGGCAATTTTAAATCGGACGCCGCTTTTAAATGGTCGCCGGATAAAACGCCGAGCCCTCCGGAATAGATACGGATACTTTCGTGAATGCCATATTCCATGGAAAAATAGGCAATGACCTTTTCGTTTTGGGGTGGTGGTTGGGTGATTCTGTTTTCATATTCCGTTTTAACGCGTTTAAGCTGCTGCAGATAACTTTTATTCTTTGCCAGTTCTTCGAGGCGTTTCTGAGGAACCTTGGCCAGAAAACGCCGTGTATTCCCCGAAATAGAATGCCAGAGCGCCGGATCGATGCGCTCGAACAATTCGTACGCCGCCGGATTCCACGACCACCACATATTAAAAGAAAGCTCTTCTAAAAAGCGTAATTCTTCCGGAATTTTAGGCGCTATATTAAAAACTTTCACTTTTGTCATTCTCTTCTCCAAATCAATTAAAGCCTTACTGATTTTATTCGACCACCAACACGCTGTTTACCGTACCCATGGAGTTTGCTTCGAAATTGGGATTTTTAGGATCGATGCACCAGTTTCCGTCAATATAAAATTTATATTCATAGGTGCCGGGTTGTAGTAAAATTACCGCCTGGTAATCGCCGCTGTTCTTTTTATCTTTCAGAAAACGCTTTTCAACTTCCCAGTTATTAAAGCTGCCGGCAACCGATATTTTTTTACCGGGTTCGGATTCCATGCGGAAAGTAATCCTTTTCCGGCCGCTGGTTTTTACTTGTTTCTTTTTAGTCATTATATACTCCCGTCAAAATGGATTGTCTTAAGTGTTTTTTAGCTTGTTTTCAGCGCGTAAGATGAGAAATATTTCCTCTTTTTCCAAATAAAAAAAAGCAACCGCCTTTGGTAAACAGAGACTTTTTATTCGAACAATATCTAATTTGATATATGGAATCGTATTCGCGTATTCGCAGCGAAAAAACTGACTGAGAACAGGAATTTAACAAAGCCAATAAAGGATTTTAAATTATTTGAAAAATATTTGCCGCAAATTCGCCAAGGGAAAACCTCGCGCACTACCGATATTAAAATCTGAAGGGGAACGATGACGGATATCAAAAAATGGTCGCCCCTAACTACATCCTTAGGTTAAAAGCTTTAAGATCCGGTAAAACTCCGAAACGCCCCAGGCCTGGGCGCCGCAGCCTCGCGCACGATGCGGGGCGCTTCCGTCACAGATTTCCGGAAGAAAACCAATGGCTCCGTCTTCCATTAATGTCCGGGATGAGAGCAGCAACGAGCGGCAGCGTTGTCGCCCTTCTTTTCCGAGAATTTGATACAACGCTTCCACATACGATGGGAAGAGCCAGGTCCAGGCAGTTCCGTTGTGATAGGCCGGTTTGCGCCGAGTATCCTCATCTCCTTCGTAACGGCCAAAATATGGCTTCCGCGGATTGTTCAGTAATTTTCCATTCCATGAGATTGTGAGGGGCCGACTAACCGGCTCGTCGGCCAGGCTGCGGATAGCGCCCGGAACGAGGAGCTGCTCGCAGGAGGTAACAATTCCCTTTTTTTCTTCCATATCCCTTACCGCGCCCAACGTCACGGCAAAAAGCTGGTTCGGCCTGCAGGTATCATCGGCTTGGGCCTGAGCGGCCGCTGTTTGAGGATCGGCATGCAAACAGTCGGATAAATATTTTTTTTCGGGCAGCCAAAAATAAGCGGCAATTGATTCCTTTACCTGTTTTTGCAGCGCTTCCCATTTTGGAATGTAGCGGGAAATAAAACGAAGCGCCGCCGCCCACAGAGCCTGAATTTCGATAGGATACCCTTCCCGCGGGGTGCCGGCCGGATAATTGGTATCCATCCAGGTAAAATGGGCCGGACTAAAAATCAAACCGCTCTCTATATCCATTTTGATTCCGGTCGGAGTACCGTCGGCATAATTCTGTACAATGGATTCCAGCACACGCAGCAGGGTACGACCGCCGCAGTCTTCCTGCAAAATGGCGTCGCTGCCGGAATGCGCCACAAAATCCTCAACCGCCTTAAAAAGCCACAGGGGGGCATCGCTGGTTTCACGGTTAGAATTATCCGCTCCGCGGATCACATTGGGAATGGTTCCGTCCTTTTCAAACGCGGCAAACTGCTTCAGGATATTCCGGCTTTCTTTCAGCAAACCGGCGCTGATCACCCCGCGCAGACTAATCAGCGTATCCCGTCCCCAATCCAAAAACCAGGGGAAACCGGCAATAATCGTTTGATACTGATCCCGTTTTACAATAAAACGTTTTAGGGCGCTTAGCGCCGCCAGCTCCGGTTTTACCCTTTGCTCCAAAGCGATTTCAGGCCAGCGGATTTTACTTTTTTCTGTGGCGGTCGATAAAAACTCCGCCTGCGAAAAAAGCGCCCGCTCTTCTCCCGGTTTTAAATAAAATTCAAAGTAGCCGGGACTGAACAGGTCGGTGTGTGCTTCCAGCCCGCGCTCTTCTTCTTCCGTGAGGAATTGCATATAGTTCCATTCCGGCTGAACAATAAAAGCGGAACCGGAAAGTTCCACCTGTAAATTCCATTCGGGATGGGGAGCAAAAAGGAAACGGTCCTTTTGCGCCTGCACCGCTTTTGCAAACGAGTCTTCCGCGCCCTGATACGCTTTGGTCACCTCATGGTTCAGACGGTCTTCGAGATCGGGACGTACAATTATTTTTAGCGGGATTTCATGTTCTGACCGGGAATTGTTTTGGTTTTTCTGCGGCAGCCGTTTAAAACGGAAGCGTACCGCATTAACGTTTAGCGCACCCTCAAAAACCACGGAAAGCGGCGCCGAATTTCCCTGACCGACCGGAACCAGAAACTGCCAGCGGGCGGAATTTTCCGTACCGGATGTAAAATGCTGAAGCAGCGTAGGACTAAGTTCCGCAGAATAGTCGTTGGAAACCACCCAGACGCGACAGCGGGTAAACAGAATCCGGCGATCAACCGGAAAATCCGCGCTGCTGTTTGCCGCCAACACGGCGTCATACTTACTGCGCAGGTTGCCCCAGTCTGCCCGAACCTGACTCATTCCCCCTAAATAATTTGAGGCCATTACAAAGCGGTTTTTTTCTTTTATCTCATCATACGTAAAAGAGACACGCAAAGAGGCGGAATCTGCGGCGGGAAGCAGTTGCAGAAGTCCCGTTTCCCCTCGTGCCGTTCCATTTTCATAAACGGTTATCGTTAACTGCCGGAATCTGATTTCATAATTCCCTGTCTCTTGTTTTTTAAAAATATAAAAATGGCGACCATCGGCGGAGGGCAGGCTCCGCCCGGGCTCTATGGTTTCCGTTCCGTTTTTAATCTCCGCTCTGAACGGAAAATCGCATTTAATTATAAGCAAATCACCCGCAGGAAGCGGAACGATGCGTTTTTGATCTTTTCCTTCTGTCCAGGTGGTAAGCGGCGGTAAAACAGAAGCGCTTATTTCTGCGCAAAATGCTTCGGGATTTTTCATGAAAAGAGCGGTAAGAGCGTCAACATCAAAAGCGTCCGCATCCCGCAGCCCCTGATACTCTGTGATCACCTTAAACATTTCGGCGCGGATACGCTGCCGCAAAACACAATCCGGTTCGGAATAACCTCTTTGCGCTAAAGCCGCTTCCAAACTTTGCACGTCTTCGTTCTGCGCGGTCAGACATAAAACCTGTTGCGGATCAAGATTCAGCATCCGTTGCGAATCGGTCTCCGTACAAACAATTTCCTGTCCGCTTAACAGATCGAAAACCGCTTTCCCGACACAGGGAAATTCCATTTGCGGCCAGCGGCATTTGATGCTTCTATCGTTATTCAGATTCGCCAGGATCAAAAGTTTATTTTCGGCCAGGGCATCTTTGCGGACTATCATGAGCAAATCCGCAGAATCGTTTTTGATAAACTGGATGGCACTGCGTTTAAAAAACGCCGGATGGGTCGAAAGCAAAACCTGCAGGCGGCGGATTGGTTCAACCTGATTTTCAGTGTTTTCCCAGTTCAGCGGCGCAGCGCCGTGCACGTCTATCTTTTCTGTGGCAAACCATTCCACGCCATTCGTAATGCCCAGGGTTCCGTTATAAGATAGCAGAGCGGAAAGCGTCGTGCGCATCATGGCATATTTTTTAGAGGTCTCCGCAAGCCGGTTATTATCGTGGGTTTCGGCAAAATGTACCATTAACCCGCTGTTGTTATTTATGGTTTCACAGTAGCGAAGATACGATTCTATCTGCTCCTTTGCATAATTCTGGAAGAGTTCGGAGTAGGCCCAGTTTAAACCGGCCGATTCCAGCAACCGTTTTTGCAGATCGAGCGGGCCGCCAAGTCCTTCAAGCAAAAGAATGGCGTCGGGATATTCCAGGCGAATTTTGGCATTGATGTATTCCCAGGCTTCAAAGGGAATTTTATAACCGGCGTCGCAACGGAAGCCATCCACGCCGTGGCGTAGCCAGAATAAAAAGACCTCGGCCATATGGTCGGCAACTTGTGGTTTAGAGTAATCCAGTTCCACGAGATCGGCCCAGACCACTCCCCAGGCCCCGGGACTGACAAACGACTGGTCTTCATTCCGTTTAAACCAGTCCGGATGTTCGAGATGCAGACGCGACGCCCAGCCGGTATGATTGACCGGAATATCCAAAAATAACTGTGCCCCGCGGGCATGCACGGCGTCCACCAGTTCCAGAAACTGATCTAGCGGAGTTGTTTTTTTATCAAATTCGGCCAGAGCGGGATCGACGGAAAAATAATCCAGAGCGGCAAAAGGGCTGCCGAAACGCCCCATGCGGCCATAGGTTACCGGCGTGGGATGAATGGGCAGCAGTTGAATAATCCGGCTATGCAGCGTACCGATGATAAAATCCAGTTTTTTGATAAACGCCCTAAAGGTGCCGGAAGGCGGAACAACCACATATCCCGCGTCATCGAGCCGGTTGATAGAATCATTCAGCCCGTTTTGGGTTTCCTGTTTCTCAAACATCCCCGGGCCGAACTGGCGGATAAAGGCTGTATAGATACCGCTGCCGCAAACATAGCCGGGCGGTTCCACCTTAAATGTAATATTTTCACCTTCAGGCCAGAGCGGTTCCGTTTGGCCATCTTCCATAAACCAGGTTTTTGCAGAAAACGAACCCGTTTCCGTTAAGGCCAGAGAGAGTTCAAACTCCGTATCCGAAATACGGCGCATGGGGATATCGTGCCAATCGCGACCCTGAACTACGGATACATGCGCCACAATCTCTGTGTTGCGTACACACCTTCTGCCGATATTCGTACGTAAAAAGGCCTTGCCCGTGGCCGGAGAAGAGAGTTTTAGATTAAACCGAATCCTGTCGCCACGGTAAAAAATCTTATAAGCAGGAATGATCTTCTGATTTAATTGCTTCATACGAATTCAATTTACAGGAAAGTTAAGAAAAATTCCATTTTTACGGAATCAAACAATCCCGATCACAGGGGTAGATTCGTTTTATTTGAATTGCAACAATTGGGCGCTATGTCGCTCCGTGTGGGTTAGAACAAATACAAAAAAGAAAAGCCAGAGATTACCATCACGCCAGAGGCGGACAGATCGAAAAAATATATAAAAACCAAGTAATTCTATTTGTTCTGTTTTAGTATTATCGGGCAAAACGTTGTGCGTTTCGCGCTTAAAAAAATAAAAAAATTTTTGCCGTGAATGCGCTATTGAACCCTAAACAAAAAAACAAAAAATTTAATCGGCGAATATCCGTGTTCATCCGCGGCTTTTAGTAAAAAAATGCTTCTTCCCGCTCTGGCGGGAAGAAGCATCGCGTTTATTTTTGTTTTGCTATATTTATGAGTCCAGTCTAAAAAGGCATAGCCACCGATTTTCACAGAAAGACACGGATTGTTTTTATTGAAATTACATTGAATAGATTCGTGTAAATTCGTGGTTTTTATAGTGAACTCATTTATTCTGCCTTTTTAAGATGCGCCTCTTTTAAATGTTCTTCGGTTACTCGCAGCACTTCTTTTTGCGTGGCGCCCAGAACATCGGCCTTGCCGTCGCCATCCAGATCCACCGGTTTGATATAAGGCACTTCGGGGTCGATCAGAATCAATCCTTTTTTAACGCCTTCTTCGAATCCCTGAATGCTGTTGGGGGCAAAGGTTAGCAGGCGATCCTCAATCCGTCCGTTTTTGCCGTGACAGGATGTGCAGGTTCCGTTAGCGCCCAGCGCCTGATCCGCCGGCAGCACGCCGTGTGAAATCTTAAAATAATGCGCGGCAATAAACAGAACAGGATCGGGATTTTTCTCGCCTTCTTTTTTCAGTATTTGTATCAAAGCCTTGCGCATTTTCTGAATATCATCCAGCGTGCTGACTTCCGGTTTCATATCCGGATGCCCCATATAACCGGTTTTATCAAAAATTTTATCGCCGGTAATTAGTTGGGCGAAACGCTGTCCTTTTTTGGTAGAAAAATGCCCCGTAACCGCCGCATTGATTTCGCGGGGATAGACAACCTTTTTCAGGGTTTTATCGAACCAGGTCTGAATCGTAATAGGATTGCCAACAGTAATCTGGTCGCCCCGGGAATTTTTGGAATAAAACATGGGCGGCGTCCATTCAAATCCCTTTTGACCGGTCATATGCTGATACATCTGACCAAACATATCGTCCCCTTTTTCGGGAAGCATATAAGCCACCGGCGCCTGAAAATCCATTGCACCGTCATCGGATTCTTTGTGGCCGACAAGCCAGCTCACATTTCCCATTCCATAGCCGGGAATGGGGCCGTAGTACGGCGGCAGCAGGACATCCATCATCTGGCCCTTCGGGCCGGGAAAATGACGGTTGTCATAATTGTAGGTAAATCCAAGTGAATAATCGAAAGTTCGGAAGGTCCAGTAACGCACCTGCGGGACATGACAGGTTTCACAGGCGATTTTTGCCAAATGTGTTTTGGCCGCGCTTCCAAAAACCAGCGCATGTGCTTCTTCCGGATTAGGACCGTCTTCTTCCGACACATGACAATTATAGCAGTTATTGGGGGCCGGATTATTATCCAAATCATCCCGTACATGATTGCCGCTATCCGTACCTTCTGGAAAATTATGGTCCGGGCTCGTTACATAATCATCCTGCTCTATTCCGTCCGGTTTCCCTTTACTGTGGCAACTGGTACATTCCATTCCTGCGGTGGCATGCACATCGTAACCGGGGTCTTTTTCCGTTTTGGGATCCAAATTCCAGATCTCGCCCCGTTTGACGATATCGGCTTTCATACCCAATCCCCAGGTACGTACCTGAAAACTTCCGTTGATGGGATCTTTAACGCCCACATGGCACTGCGCGCAAACGCGGGTCCATTTATTCTCGCCGGATTCGTTATCCTTTGAACTGAGCAGAGGAACGTTTATTTCGTCATCTTCATTAAATTCACTGACCTGATAATAGACATTTGCTTTAAACGCATCTTTGTCTTTTTCGATTTTCACATAGGTGATCGGGTAACCGTCCTGATTATTATCCCAACCCATCAGGCCGCCCGACGGAGCCTGAGCAAAAAAATTACCGAGAAATTTTCGCTTGGCTTGCAAACCGGTGAACGGAGTGCCTTCGCCTTCCACGTAGGGCTGGCGTAAATAATTGCGCGAATCAGCCATGGGATTATCGAGATCACTGTAAAATTTACCCGCTTCGAATTTTGTTTTACTGCGCGACAAGGGATCGGAATAAGTAAAAGCCGATTCCCACCCTTCACCGGGATAAATCCCCATAGAAACAGCGATTGCTTTTCCATTTTCCCGTTTGGCAAAAATCCGCACTCTGGGATTGTATACGACCGGTTTAATTCCGTTTGCGTCTGTAAGCCGTTTGGTATCCGGATCCAAGTGGCAGGTAAAACAATCCGCCTCCAAAGAACCGGATTTGCGCCAGTCAAACTTATGCGGTTTAGCGACGGTACCATCTTTGGTTTCATCGGATGAATAGGTATAGTAATCTCCGTCTAAAGCCGGCGCGTCATCGGGGTTAACCGAATCTAACCGTTTCCCGTTGCGATCGTATTCATACGGACCGCCGCCCGGATGACAGGAAGCACAGGTGGCAACCTCTTCTGCTGTGCCAATATCGAAGGTTAATTGTGATGAATTCTTTTTTTGCGCCAACTGGCGGTAGGAAGGCGGTCACCAGGAGCCGTACTGACCGGCAGATAATAAGTGCTCGTAATGAAATTCTTTATGTTTTCTACCCCAGTCGTCGCCCATGTCAGTGGCGCCTAACTGAAAATGATAGGCCGAAGTAATTACATCATAATCGTGGCAGGAACCACAGGTCTCTTTGGGACTGTATGGATTTCCTTTATAATAGGAAATGCCGTTAATCACTAGTTTCTGACCCTGCGCCCTGGCCATTTCGATTACATTGTCTCCGTTTTTATCCAAAAGCGGAATGGCGGGATGCTCATCTGCCAGAACCTGCGTAACCGGCAGCAGAAGGAGGGCAACCCCTAAGCAGAGAAGTTTATTTTTTTTCATACTTTCTCCCAATCGGTAAAATATTTGACAACTTATTTATTTGCCGAGAATATAACAAAAGAAACTTCGCTCATCAAAATATAAAGAAATATTAATGAATATTTTTAAAAAGCGATTTTTATCCGTATATGCGGATTAAAAATATAAACAAATAGGCCGGTTTACATAAATCCGGGCCATTTATTATAACAAGCGCTCTATATCAGCCGGAAGAAGGCAGAAGGACGGGATTAAACTCTTTACGTAAATTCTCGTAGTGACGGCGCATCAGGCGGTTGGAACGCATGTTAATCAGGGCTAAAAAATATTCTTTGCGGATCATCCCGCGAGTCACTTTTACTTTTTCGGAACCGAGCAGGGAAAGTGTGTTAAACTGAATTTTCTGCAACGTACGCATGGCCCAAAAAAGCGGCAGCATGCAAAACAGGCGGATGCGTGTCTCTTCTTTGGGAATCAGTAAAATATAATCCAGAGCTTTATCCAGATGCTCCACCGCATTGCGAATCAGTTCGTTAAATAATTGTTCGGCGAGGTGGGCATTTTTTTGTTCGTAAATGGTTTCCCGGGTGAGTTTATATTTGTGCAGAAGTTCATCGGGAATGTAAGACTGCCCCCTGCGCAAATCGACGGTCATATCACGGATGATATTGACCAGCTGCAATCCCTTACCAAAAGAGCCGGCTAGATTTTCCATCTTTCCGCGGATGGACGGCGTTATTTTTTTTGAATAGTACGAAAATAATTCCGTGAGCAGGTAGCCCACCGTACCGGCCACGTAGTAGGTATATTCATCCAGCTCCTTCATGGATTTTAAAAAGGAAAATCGTTTTTTTTGAACCGACTGGGCGTATTTATGCATACCCATAGACATTTCCACTACCCATTTGGCGATATGGTTTTGCATCACCGGTGAAAATGAACGGTACACACGCATCACTTTTTCTAAATCGTGCACTAGTGTATCGTCAGCTGTTTCATTAGGAAATTGTGTAACCGAGGTTAAAAATTTATCCAGCGCCGATTTCTCTCTGTTCAGGAAAATTCTGGAATAAGTTTGAAGCATCTCTTTTTTCTGAGACAAAGAAAGCATTTCGCTATCTTCCACCGTATCGGCAATTCGACACAGCAAATAGGCCGTGGTTACCTGCAGGCGCAGGCCCTCGGGCAGCATGCGGATGGTTGGTGCAAAGGTACGCGAAACTTTTGGCAGCACCGCTTCGCAATATTGTATATCAGTTAAAGCCAATTGTTTGCTCCGTTATGAATATTTGCCAATGTACAAAAAATCAGCCGTTTCGCAAATAAACAATAAATGCCGAAAGGGATTAATCTGTGAACATCCATGGATAAAAAAGACGCTGCCTGTACCAAAGGTGGGAATGAGTGGTGTCCCGCGCTGACGGGCACGTTGCAGTAAATGGAACCTCCCCCCGCCTAACGCCTTTTTTAAGAGAGGGGGGATAAGCCTGTGTTCTCCCTATTTAGGGTGTCACAAAAAGAAAGCTTAGCCACAAATGCGCTAATGAATGCGAATAAATTAAACAACAAAAAATCGGCGAACATCGGTGTTCACCCACGGCAAAAGAAAACAAATTAAATCAGACAATATCCGTGTTCATCTGCGGTTTTAAAAAAAGCTACCCACACAAAACGACATAGTAAAAAAAAAGGCGCTAATGACTAAACACTCACCCAAACGTAATTTCGTCTATACTTACGCCGTTTTTCAATTGTTCCAGTCCGTTCAGCAGCGCCTCTTTTGTATCCTGAACCAATGGCGGAAAATCAAAACCGATCATCAATTGCACTTCATCATACGCCTGATGCACAAAATCTACTGCTTTATTATAAAAACCTTCCAGGTCTTCTTCCCCGCTGTATCCGGCGGTCACAATGTCAAACATACGGGAAGCGGTATTTTCCACATTCCAGTATTCCGGCATTTTCCCGCTGGTAATCTCCTGCAACGCTTCCGGATTTTCCTTAAAATAATTTCCCAATTCATCTTTGGCCATACCTGCCAACTTGTTATTCTCATCGTTTTGAGTAAAAGATGAAAACAGGGCGTCCATTTGCTGTTCCACCGTATTGCGCATCTGCTGAAAGCGATCCAACAGATTATCTGTTTTCTTAAGTATCCTTTCCATTTTCCCCAAACGATTATACACATCCGGCGTTACCGGTTTTGTTCTTACAAAGGCATCTTCTTTTGGTTTTTGAACAGCAGCGCTGCTTTCTTTCCTGTCCTGGCTTTTAAAGCCGATTTGCTTTTGCGGATGTATTTCGGGAAACGTTATTCTTGCAGACATGATGCACTCCTTACCTTTTACGGTCTGTCAATATTGAAGGTCGGAGGCACAGAGAACAGCTTAAACAGAAGAGCGAAAACTATCCGGTTTCTATCGGTTCGTTTTGCATTACCGTTTTCACATTGCGTAAGAAATTGGAATCTTTGGCCCGGTAAACCGGACTCTTTTTAAAGCGCTTTTTAAAAGAATCTTCATCAAGCGCCACCAGGCTTTTTAAATCCGGCGCTATATTTTCGATAGCGGGGTGATAGCGGGATTCCGCCGTCGGCTTAGCGTTGCCGTTCCAGGGGCATATATCCTGGCAAATATCACAGCCAAAAATCCAGTTGTTCATTTTATGAGAAAATTCGGTTGGAATGGGTTTATTCCAGTATTCTATAGTCAGATAGGACAGGCAGCGTCGGGCGTCCAATTGATAGGGTTTTAGCGCGGCGGTGGGGCAGGCGTCGATGCAGGCCGTGCAATTGCCGCAATAATCCTGCACAGGAGTATCATATTGCAATTCCTGATTGATTACGATTCCGCCCAAAAACACCCAGGAGCCAAATTCCTTTGTAATCAGATTGGTATGTTTCCCCTGCCAGCCCAAACCGGCCTGCACCGCCCACAATTTTTCCTGAACGGGCGCCGTATCGGTAAAAATGCGTCCTTCCATTCGCGGATCGATTTCCCTAAATTGCCGGAGTGCGTTTTTTAGTTTTTTCTTGATGATGCCGTGGTAATCCCGGCCCCAGGCGTATCGGCTTATTTTTCCGATAGTCTGATCCGTGCTATGTGGATGCGGCGTAAAATAATTATGCGCGATTATTATAACCGAACGGGCGCCCGGAAACAATTTACAGATATCCAGCCGTTTATCGAGATAGTTTTCCATCCAGTGCATTTCACCGTGACGGCCCTTGGCAAGCCAGGTTTTCAAATATTCTGCTTTCGGCAATTGGCCCGCAGCGGCAATGCCGGCTTTATCGAATCCTGTATCGAGCAGTATTTTTTTTATCCGGTCGGTTTTTTCTGTTATATGCATAAATGAATTCCAAATTGCAACCCGAATTTAATATAAATCGAAACACAGTACTACCTAAATTCTAAAGCACAAATAACAAAAACCCCCTTGTAGAGGCAAATTAAAATTTTAGAATTTGGTGTTTATTTGTTATTTGGCGCTTGAATTTTAGTGTTTCCTAAATTTTGCTTTAGAACTTTAGGCGCTAATTTGTCTGTAAAATGAAAACTAATTGCTGATTACATCTTGACTATACACCAAACAAAATTGAAATTAGGCGCCGTTATCTTACCAAAGGGAGTTTTATGAATTCAGCCAACTTATCTCGTAACGAAATAGACAACCGGTTTAAATGGAAACTCGAAGATATTTTTCCGGATGATGGCGCCTGGGAATCAGCCTATACCGATCTCAAAAATACCTTCCCGCAATTAAGCGAATTTCAGGGAAGACTAACGGAATCCGCCGAATCTCTGCTGGATTTTATTAAAAAAATGCAGCGCTCGGAAGAACTGTTGGGACGTTTATATGCATACGCCCACATGAAAAACGATCAGGATAAATCGGTGGCGGCTTATCAGGAAATGTACGAACGATGCAGCAGTTTGCTGGTGGACTTTAACCAGTCGGTTTCGTTCTTCGAACCGGAGCTTTTACTTCTTAGTGAAGATAAACTAAAAACGTTTTTCAGCACAGAGCCAAAACTGGAACAGTACCGCCACTTTTTGGATAATATTCTGCGCAGCCGGGAACATCTGCTTTCGGCTAAAGAAGAGCGCCTGCTGGCCCTCGCCGGTGAAGTGGTGCAGGCTCCGGCCGAAGTGTTTGGCGTCTGGGACAGCGCGGATATAATTTTCCCCGAAATGGAAGATGAAAACGGTAAACCAATCACCATTTCCAACGGGCTGTACGGCAAATATCAGCAATCGGCCGACCGCCGTCTGCGCCGGGATTCCTACAAGGGATTGTATAAACCGTTTATCGAACACCGCAATATGCTGGCCGCCAACTATTCCGCCATTATTAAAAATCATATTTTTCAGAGCCGCGCCCGCCACTATGATTCCACACTCGAAGCGGCGCTGGATTCCAACAATATCCCGGTTTCGGTCTATCATAATTTAATTAAAAGCACCAACGAAAATTTACAGCCGCTACACCGTTATAATAAACTTCGCAAACGCGTTTTAAATTTAGAAGACGGTGTGCACGATTATGATTTACGCGCCCCTCTGTTTAGTACGGCGAACAAAGAATACTTCTGGGAAGAAGCCAAACAATTATGTGTAGAAGGCGCCGCGCCATTGGGTGAAGACTACCAAAACCTGTTACGTAAAAGTTACTCGGAAGGTTGGATTGACGTTTATGAAAACAGGGGCAAACGGACCGGCGCTTATTCGTCCGGGACCTACGGCGTGCATCCCTATGTGTTGATGAATTACAACCGAACCCTCGGCGATGTGTTTACCCTAACCCACGAACTGGGCCACGCCCTGCACACCTGGTACACCATTAACAACCAGCCTTTTGTATACGGTGATTACCCCATCTTTTTAGCGGAAGTGGCTTCCACTACCAACGAAGCCTTACTGCAACAGTATATGATTGACCATGCGGCGGATAAAACCGAAAAAATGTCCTATCTCAATGCTTATCTCGATAAATTTAGTCAAACCTTTTACCGTCAGGTTTTATTTGCCGAATTCGAATTGCAAACCCACACATTAATCGAAAAAGGCGAAGCGCTCAGCGCTGATAAACTGGATGAACTGTTCGGGCAATTGTACCAAACCTACCACGGCCCCGCCTTTGTGTTAGACCGTGAAACCAAAGCGCTCTGGAGCCGCGTTCCACATTTTTACTACAATTATTATGTATTTCAGTACAGTACCAGCTTTACGGCCTCCTTTGCTTTGGCCGCCCGCATTTTAAAGGAAGGTAAAGCGGCGCAGGAAAACTATATTCAATTCTTAAAAAGCGGAAACAGCCGCTACGCCATCGACACCTTAAAAATCGCCGGCATCGATATGACAACGGAAGAACCCGTACAGACTGTCCTGGATTATATGAACAAACTGTTGGATGAACTGGAAGAGATGCTTTAAAAAAGTGTTCGTTTTTTATAAAATATTTATGTAACTTAATGGTCTGAAACCGATACACAAATATAAACACAGGAGACCCGCTATGAAATTTATCATCGGAGTATTTATGTTATCTTCTTTTCTGCTGCTCACCAATTGCAGCAAAGATCAGGGCGCGGCTGATTCGGGTAAAGCAGAAATTACCCGGGACAAAATCGACGCAAAATACAAATGGAATCTGCAGGATATTTACAAAGATGAAGCCGCCTGGCGGGCTGCAAAAGCAGACGTTGAAAAGATGCTTCCTAAATTTAAAACATTTAAAGGTAAATTGGGGCGTTCCGCCACGACCTTATATAATTGTTTGGACTTTAGCTCCAGAGTTACAAAAGAGTATATGCGCCTCGCATCGTATGCCGGCAAACTATCCGATCAGGATACCCGTGAATCGGGCCCCATGGCCATGAATCAGGAAATCGCGCAGCTAGGGACAAAACTCAACGGCGCTTCTTCCTTTATCGATCCCGAAATCCTGTCCATTCCCAAATCGACCATTAAACGATTCCTGCGGCAGAAAAAAGAATTGCGGGTTTACAAACAGTATCTTGATAATATCCAGCGGATGCAGCCGCACACCCGCTCCGCCGAAGTGGAAAACACCATCGCCGAAGCCGGCAGTATGAGCGACACCCCCTACGATATTTACGGCATCTTTAAAAATGCCGATATGCCGCGCCCGGAATTCACCTTAAAAGACGGCAAAACCATCCACTTAGACGATGCCGCTTATACGTTGTATCGTGCCGACGCCGACCGTGCTTTCCGTAAAAAAGTATTCGAAACCTTTTTTGGCGCCTATAAAAACTTTGAGCGTACTTTCGGAACCGAACTATACAGCCAGGTTAAAAAAGATATTTTCTATAAAAATGTACGTAAATATAATTCTTCGCTGGAACGCGCTTTAAACGCCAACAATATTCCGGTTTCCGTTTATACGAATCTTATTAAAGGCGTGCATGACAATCTGCCAACCCTGCACCGTTATCTGAATTTGCGTAAACGGATGCTGGGACTCAAAACCCTTCACTACTACGACATGTACCCGTCATTGGTAAAAAAAGCCGACATGAACTATACCGTAGAAGAAGCGGAAGCGCTGATTATCAAAGCCCTTCATCCGCTGGGTGAAGAATACACCGCTACGCTCGACGAAGCGTTTAAGAACCGCTGGATAGATATCTACCCCAATACCGGTAAACGTTCCGGCGCCTATTCTTCCGGCGGCGCATACGATGTGCATCCCTATATCCTGTTAAATTTCAACGGGAAATACGACGACGTCAGCACTATGGCGCATGAGTTGGGCCACACAATGCACAGTTACAATTCCAACAAACACCAGGCCTTTGTAAATTCTCATTATCCCATTTTTCTGGCCGAAGTGGCTTCCATCACCAACGAAACCCTGCTGGCCGACTATGTATTACAAAATACTACCGATAAAGAGAAACGTCTGTCTCTTTTGGGAAACCTGCTGGAAACATTTCGCACCACTCTGTTCCGCCAGACCCAGTTTGCCGAATTTGAATTAAAGATCCACGAACTGGCCGAAAAAGGCGAAGCGCTAACCGGCGAGAAACTAAGCAATGTGTATCTTGATATTCTGCGTACATATTACGGAGCGGATGAAGGCGTTACGGAAATCGAAGATTTATACAGTATCGAATGGGCTTATATTCCTCATTTCTACTATAATTTTTATGTTTTTCAATACGCCACTTCGCTCTGTGCCGCCAATGCCGTAGCTAATAAAATTTTAGATGAAGGCCCGGAAATGAGTAAAAAGTATCTGAAAAACTTTTTAAGCGCCGGAAGCTCGGATTACGCCATCCCCATTTTAAAGAGCATCGGCGTGGATATGACCACCCAGGAGCCGTTTAATCTGGCCATGAAACGGATGAATAAGATCATGGATGAAATCGAAACACTATTAAACGAAAAATAATTATATCCTTCGCAAAAACTATTTTATAAAAAGCCCCCGTAAATTCCTGCTTTGCGGGGGTTTTTTGTTTTTAAGACAGTGGTTCGGTTTATGTTTTTTTCAATATTCTTTCCGTAACGTAATTCACTGGATTACGGACACCATTTCTGAAATCCCTTTGGTAATTATTTTAGCTTTGCCTCCGGCGCCTGCCATAACTCCATCCATCGGAACCGGCGATTTTGTTTATGTTTTGCCTAAATTTCTAGCGTAAAATTTAGAACACAACAAAAGACAAGCGCTAAATTCTAAAATTTAAACGCGTATCTGCAAGGTGATTTTTGTTTGGAATTTAGGTTATTGCTTTTTTGATATTTGTACTTTAGAATTTAAGGTTTTATTCTGAACTTATTGCTCGATAGCAACGTATACCCATTTCAGGCGATACCGGAATTCTGATAGAAATAAGAGAACAGGAAACTAAAATATGAAAATGACCTTACAGGATCGCAGCCTCTATTTTAAAGGGCTGCTTTTGCTGACCCGAAAAGACAATATTATTACTTCTGAAGAAAAAGCACTACTGCTGCGCCTTGGTGAATTATTGGAATTTAACCGTGATTTTTGCGAAAACACCATCCGCGATGTTTTAAAAAATTCGTATATCGATGAAAGTCCGCCGCTGTTTTCCAACCGTGAATGTGCCGAACTGTTTTTACTGGATGGAATCAAAATGGCCTTTGCCGACAATAATCTGCATCAAAAAGAATACGAATGGATGGTTGAAATAGCGGCACAAAACAAAATTTCAACTAAATGGCTGTCGGATCGTCTCACTGATTTTTTAAAAAACACCGAAAACGGACAGAGTCTGCTATTTGAAATCGAATCGTTTTCGGTACAGCCGTTCGCAAAATTACCCGAGTCCGTTTAAAACGTACCTGCGCTGTTTTCCAAATCAATTTCATTTATACGTACCGCCTGCGGCTGACGCACGCAATACAAAACCGCCTCTGCCACATCTTCCGCCCGCATCATTTTAGTCCGGTCCCAGTCATACGGAATCGTGTCCTGCAAGGGCGTATCCACCGCCGCCGGATAAATACTGGTCACGCGGATTCCCCGTGGCTGTACTTCAGCCCGCAGCGTATCGGCCAGCGCTTTTAACGCCGCTTTGGATGCACAGTAGGCGCCCCACTCGGTGAAACTTTGTTTTCCGGCAACGGAATTAATAAAAACAAACTGGCTGCCTTTGGGCATTAACGGTAATAGTTTTTGGGTAAGTAAAAACGGCCCCCGTACATTCACATCCTGTACCGCCTGCCACTCTTCCGCTTTCATTTCGGCCAGCCTGCCGACCCTTGCGATACCGGCATTATGCACCGCCAGAATTATCTTATCCGAATATGTATCAAAAAAAGCGGTTGCGATTGCCTGCGGATTGCTTAAATCCAGCGGCAAGTAAGCGGCGCAGCCGCCGCCGGCCTTAATTTCATCCGCGACGCTTTTTAACTGCTCTTCGGATCGCGCGACTAACAAAACGGCTAAACCTTCTTTGGCAAGCGCCAGCGAAATTGTCTTGCCAAGGCCTCTTCCTGCGCCGGTTACTACGGCCCATTTTTTATCTGGAAACACGTTCGCTCCGGATCAGGCTCATAAATTCCGAGCGGGTTTTTTCATCCTCCTTAAACGAACCCAACATAGCCGATGTGATCATTTTAGCCTTATCTTTCTGAACGCCGCGCATCATCATGCACATATGCTGCCCTTCCACCACCACGCCAACCCCGTCCGGCTTAAGCGTATCGTTCAGTAAGTGAGCAATTTGTAAAGTCATATTTTCCTGAATTTGCAAACGGCGGGCAAACATATCCACGATACGCGGGATTTTACTGAGCCCCACTACTTTACCATTGGGAATATAGCCCACATGGGCCACCCCGAAAAACGGTAGCATATGATGTTCGCACATGCTGTAATATTCAATATTGGCCACCACAACCATTTCATCGTAATCCACATCGAAGATTGCTTTATTGATCAGTTTTAGCGGATCTTTATGATAGCCCTGTGTCACTTCGCGGTACATCTTTGCCACACGAAACGGCGTATTTACCAATCCCTGGCGCTGCGGGTCCTCTCCGATTTCGAGCAATATATTTTTTACCGATTCCTCTATCCCTTTCATCAGGCGTCCTTTCCAATATCAAAATAATTATTATTTGTTTCCCACAGACGGATATGAAACAATTTCCCTGCCGGCAGTCTTTTGTCTAATTCATTCCATAAATACCGCACAATGTTTTCACCGGTGGAAATTTTATCCTTAAAATAGGGCGCTTCCAGATCAAGATGTTTATGCTCCAGGGTCGTTAAAAATTCTGTTACTGCGGTATCCAACTGCGGCAGCGGAATGAGCATGCCTGTCTCGCTATCCGGCGTTCCCTGCACTGTTACTTCCACAGAATAGTCGTGTCCGTGTCCGTAATAATTATTGCATTTGTCAAAAATCTGTTTATTCTCTTCGTGGCTAAGCGCATCCGAATTTAAACGGTGAGCGGCGCTGAATGAAAAAACACGGGTAAGTGAAATCCGGCGCATCGTCAGTCCTTCCACACATCGGCATATAAATCAGAACGCTCGTAAAGACGAATATGCTTTAAAAAAATATCAGATAGCGGTTTTAATTTTTCATCGATCAAATCAAACAGAACAACGGCAATGTTTTCGGTGGTAGGGATAACTTCTTTAAACCAGGGCGTATCGAGATTCAGATATTTATGATCAAACTGGTCCACTATTTCATTTACAATTTCTTTAAGTTTGCTCAAATTAATAATCATTCCGGTTTGCGGATGGATGTGTCCGCTAACCGTTACGTGCAAATCGTAATTGTGTCCGTGCCCGTAAGGGCTGACACAGAGGCCGAACGCCGCATTATTCTTTTCTTCCGTCCAGTCATCCCGCCAATAGCGGTGGCTGGCCGAAAATTCAAATTTTTTACTAATTGTAACTTTTGGACGCATCCGAAAATCCCTGTTTATTGTAAACGGCAATTTAATTTCTATTAACAAAGTAAACAAGGGGATTATTTCGGAAAGAGGAATTAACCGGGGAGAATAGAGATTGAAGAGAAACGCAAAGCACTAATCTTCAATCTCTTTATTAAAACTAAAACGTATACGAAAGGCCCAGCCCTATATTAAAAATAAATCCTTTTTGAATTACAATATTATTTTGTGTCAGACTAAAATTACCGGATCCGCTTAACTGGATAGTATCATCATATGTAACGTCACTAAATACATACATCCCGCGCACAAAGACCCGAATAAATTTTACCGGACGGAAATCCACTCCTATTTCAGGAAAAAATCTAATCACGGAAAGCGAATTATCGTTTTTTGGAACTTCTTCGCTATCGGACCAGCTCTCCAATTTGGTACTTACATCAATAAAATTAATTGAGCCGCCAACGGTAATGGCAAATAAATCCGTACCGGGAGAGACCAACAGATAAGGGGCAATGGAAACACGTTGAATAGACGTATAAACCGTTGACCCGAAGGACGACCGGTATGGGTCAGGCGGATTGAAATCATTCGGATTAAATGTTTTTTTATCCTCTACCACATCCCCAAAGGTATAACTTAAACTGATCCCCATTTTAAACAGTTTACTCTCATTAAATCCCTGGATATAAAAAAGATTTAATTGCGGCCCGGAAATTGCTTTCCCTTTAACTTTCGTACTCTTCCCATCAAACAATTGGTGAATATCCGCATCTTCATCGTAATAGTCATAATTAGAATTAAAGCCGGTCCCCGAAGTAAAACCGCCGGCAATGCCAATTTCCACACGATTGTAAGCTTCTCCGATAATCGTCTTGGAAAAAACCAGAGCGCTGCTGGCCACATCAATCAATTTGATGGTAAACACAACCCTATCATTTTTAACATTCATATTTCCAAAGAAAAAGCCTTCCACGCCAATTAGTTTACCCGCCCTAATCATGGCCGAATTGTCCACCATGCCGGTAAGAGAAAGCGATTGTTCCTTCAAGAGCGCCTGCAACGAAAGACGATCAACTACTTTAAACTTTCCGCTTTCGAGTAATATACTTACCATCCGGTCCTGTACACTAATTGTGTCAATCTCTTGCGCTTTATTTGTGGTGAGATAATAGACCGCCACCTTATTTAAATCCGTATTTAATTGTTGCACAGCTTTCTGAAACTGGCTAAGCGCATTTTTTACCATCGCGCCGGTGTCGGCGGCAGATAAGACGGTAACAAAGAAAAAAATTAAAACTACCGAAAACATCCTTTTAAAAAACATCGTTCAACCTCCACATCATTTATTAATAGTCAAACAAATTGAAAGTGAAATCATTTGCTCTATTGTATACTGATTCCCATTCTCGGAAAGGATTATTAAAAGATTAATACTCATAATAATTTTGGCACTGTGGTTGTTTGTATGGATTTGTATTTTAAAAATTTTGCCGTTTGCCAAAAACCCGTAAATTTACATGGACGAATCTGCAAAGAAGCTATCACATGCTTTTTATCTTTCGGCATAATGTTTCGCCAATACAGGCAAAATGGTTCTGCATCTACTAGAAATAGGTGTAAAAAAGACGTATCGTAAAAACAAAAAAAACGTGAAAAAATCAGCAAAAAATAATTACAACAATATAAGAAGGCCTTTAGTCTATTTTAAAATCAGTCTTTTTTTTCATCAAACAACCTGGCCGGACTGGTGGTCAGGGTCGGATCGGAATCCCATGATAAATTGGGCACCGGCAATCCCTTGGCATGCACCTGTTTTAAAGCAAACGATTTTAATTGGTTATTAACAGACGCCTCTTCGCCTTCCACGACCGTCATAACCAGATGTTCAAATGTTTCCTGTGGATTGTGATAAATATCTTCGATAATTCCGTCCTTAAACGAACAGTTGGAAAGCAGGCCGGTATCTTCCACAAGTTTTTGCTTGATTCGGTCTATGGAAATATAAGAGGAACTTTCCTTTAAAAAATCATTGCATACGTCGATATAGGCTTTCACCGCATCCGCTTCATTTTCGATATCCATTAAGTCGACGCCCGTTTCCAGATAATAGAGTTTTTCCATCATCTGCTCCATCACTTTTCCGCGTAAAATCATACCCTGCTGAGGCGCAATGATCAGGGGCGCCGGCTTTAGGGCGCTGATCTGGTCCACGGCCGCTTGCAATGCCTTGGACGAGGGCATATTGCGCTGATGAAACGTACGAATGCCGTCCCAGTCCTCTTCCTGAGCATAGAGCCGATCTTCCTGAACGGCGCTGTTTAAACCGCCAAACAAATCCCCCGAAAAGAGAACCCGGGTTTCCGGATCGTAAGTCATAAACGATCCCTTTTCGCTGCAAAACGGAATGGGAATATACTGCAGATTATGACCTGTGGATAGCGGAGCGCGGTTATCTTTAAAATTATTAATCAACTTTACGCTTTTAGGATGTATTTCATAGTGAATGATCTGGCTCCAGTTATCTTCGCTGGTAATGCAAACCGCTTTGGTATTTGTTTTACGTAAGTAAATGGCGTTCATACAGACACCGGGATCGGAGCTATGCAAACTATATAAATGTACCTTGGAAATACTTCCCAGCAGGTCTGATATTTTTTTGGATATAAACGGAAAATCCGCCGGCCCGCCCGGATCGATTAAATAATTTAACGATTTTTCTTCCTGCCGAAAACGCCGCAAATAGACATTTTGCTGCAACAGTGATTTTGGATTACGGCGGCCAACCCACCATGTGCCGGCGGCAATTTCTACGGCCTCATCCAATTTATAGTTGCGTTTTTCTTTGGAATAAGAAGCTAAAAATTCCGGACGCAGCTTAACGCCGATGGGCCGAATGACAAAAATCCCCGTGTTCCAGCTACGCAGTTCATCGAGCGCCGCATTCTCGTCAAAATCCTTAAAAACGATTTTCGTAATATCGCCCCGCTCCAGTTCGATTTCGCCCACCTGCCCCTTTTTTTGCAAAATGATGGCGCCGCTGATGCTTTTTTTAGCGCATATTTTAAGCACCTGATCCAGGCCGTATTCTTTTAGTTCGCCTTTTATCTGGTTTGCCTGCTCCTGACTTTGGCGCACCCGCCGGAACATGGCTTCAATTTTTACCATTACCTCGTCAAAGGTAAACGGTTTAATGATAAAATCATCGCCCCCGGCTTTAAAGCCATCGATCATTAAATCACGTTTTGCGGTAAGAAAAATAAAGGGGATATTGCGCGTTATTTCGTTGCTGCGGATCTTGCGGCACAATTCCAGGCCGTCCATTTCGGGCATGGCAATATCCGACAAAATCAGATCCGGAATCATCCGTTTGATTCGTTTCAGGGCTTCCTTACCATTCCCGGCGGTAAGGATTTCAAACTCTCCCGATAGTTCCATAATGCGTTGCAGGGAAAACAGAATGGCTTCTTCATCATCAACTAACAGAATCACTTTCTTAGATTTCAATTGTGAGCTCCCATTTACATAATAAGGTTTCCCATAAATCCTGCACTTTTAAATAATCGGAAATATATATAAAACAACGTCCTGAATCAAAATATCCGCTCTTTATTTTAAGAATAAACAACCCCCTGTTTTATAGTCTGCCGGTCATCGATAATTCCCTGTTGGATAGTATTCCAAATGAATGGCATTCATTATCAATTAACCGTTGAAGAGTAACGAACAACCATCGCCGCATTTAAAAATGATGCAATACTGCTTTTAGCGCTGTAATCAGATTTGATTTTACGCAAATAATTTACCATTTTAGCGGTTGAACAACGCATGGAGAAACAGATGACAGACTTTATAAATAAAATAAAAAAAACCATAGAAGAAAGCTTCGATTTAGCTAAAAACAATGCGCAGAATTTTAAAGAATTTGCCGGGGAATACGGGAAAAGTGCCCGTCTAAAATTTGATATTGTGCAATTAAAAAACAGTAAAAAGAAAAAAATGAATCTTCTCGGCGAAACGGTTTTTCCCTTTCTTCTGGAGCATAATTACGACGGCCTTAAAAAACACGAGACCCTACTGGTATTAATCGACGATATTAAACTGCTGCAAAATGAAATTGATTTGGCCGAAAAGGAGTTGGAACAAATTTCCAGTGATTCCGAACCTCGTCCGGAGTTTGATCGCCAGCAGGTACGCGACCAAATTGATGCGCTTGAAAACCAAATTGAAGAGCGAATTCAGGATTTAAAAAACATGAAAAAAGCCCTCGACAAAAAAGAAAAATAGTTTTTAAAACCTATCCGACGCGTAACGCAATCCGCCGGATTGCGGACACCGAGCCTGAAACCCGTTTGGTAATTATTTTCGTTTTGCTTCAGACGCCGGTCGTCACTTCATCCGTTCGAACCGGCGGTTCGGACTACCTGTTTTCTGACCGTACAAATTTTACTAATTGCTTTTTAAAATATTTTCCGCTAAATTGGCTCTGTCCGTTAGGGGTGTCCCGATAAACCGGGACTGAGAGCAACACCCTTCGAACCTGATCTGGATGATACCAGCGAAGGAAAACGGTTTTTTCTGAAGATTTTCGTTCCCTTCTTTTTAACGCTTTCCTGGCCGCTATTAAATTTCTGTCATCCGGATAAAATGTATTTGCAAAAACACAACGTTTGGTTATTGCCTAAATTGAGCGATTCTTGAGTTGTCATCGCGAATGAACGAAGCGAACGTGGCCATCTACGGTAAGATTGCCACTCCCGATGATTCGGAATCGTAAGGGCAGGTTAAATAACGAGCTAAAGGCATTATGCTCCATTCGGGTATTAAAAACAACCGCTGTTTTGTTTATTGATTTCAGGAGTTTTAACATGAAATATATTTTACTTTTTTTATCCGTTTTGATATTTGTCGGTAATACGCCTTTGTTTAGCGCTGAGGCCGGAGGTTTTTCTATCTCCGGCTTAGTCCGGTCACAGGAAACCGGAGAATACCTGTCCGGAGTCAATATTTACATCGCCGGCACTTCCATCGGGGTTTCCAGCGGACAGAACGGTCGGTTCCGATTCTCCGCGCTGCCCAGAGGAAATTACACGATTAAATTCAATTATATCGGTTACAGTGAACAGGAAAAATCGATTTCTCTTTTTCATGCGGATACATCCCTAACCGTTACGCTAAACCAGGATATCCTCACCGGCCCGGTGGTTTCGGTAACCGCCTCGCAGGCCCGCAGACGAGTTTCGGCGGTAACCTTTTCCGAAATTGACAAACAAAAACTTTCGGCCGATTATACCACTCAGGATATGCCGGAACTGCTGTCCGAAATGCCCTCCGCCACCT
This sequence comes from Calditrichota bacterium, assembly GCA_024278755.1. Lineage (GTDB taxonomy): Bacteria > Calditrichota > Calditrichia > Calditrichales > Calditrichaceae > JANTFQ01. The sequence continues at coordinate 32,504 of JAJRSO010000014.1, forward strand.
TTTATTCCGAAACCGGCAGCGGACTGGGCTACAATTATTTAAGCATCCGGGGATTCGGTCAGCGCCGGATTTCCGTTTTGGTGAACGGCATTCCTCAAAATGATCCGGAAGACCATAATGTCTACTGGGTGGATTTTCCCGATCTGGCGGCCAATGTCCAGCAGATTCAGGTACAGCGCGGAGCGGGCAGCGCGTTTTACGGTCCCGCGGCCATCGGCGGTTCCATTAATATTTTAACTAATTATTTTTCACCCGTTCCAAAATTTAACGCCTATTTTGGCGCGGGGTCGTATAACACAAAAAAATTATCCGCCTCGTACAGCAGCGGATTATTAGCCGAAAAATTTATTCTTTTCGGACGGGTGTCCAATATGAAAACGGACGGTTACCGCGACCGCGGCTGGATCGATTTTTGGAGCTATTTCATGGGCGCGGCCATGTACACAAAAAACCAGAATCTGCGGCTGCATTTTTACGGCGGCCCAATCAAAGACGGACTGATTTACGAGGGTTTGCCAAAGCTTGTTAACAACAACGACAATCTGCGTCGTAAAAATTACAGTTATTGGGCGACTAACACCGCCGCCGATTCCATTACTTTTGCCCTTGAACGCCGTAAGGATGAGGCGGAACAATTTAATCAGCCGCATTTTGAACTGCTGCATGAGTATAAAATTAACAGGAACACCTCTTTAAATAATTCCCTGTTCTATATTCATGGAAACGGCTATTTTGATTACGACGGCAGTTGGGGAACGCCGCAGTATTTTCGTTTGAATTCCGATTACGGTTACAGTGACAGCCTGACCATTCCCGGAGATGCGTTAATTCGCGCCTATGTAGAAAACAACCAGGTTGGCTGGCTGCCCCAACTAAGCTGGCGTGACGGCAACGAGGAAATGGTCATTGGCGCCGAACTGCGCACACACCGTTCCCTACATTGGGGACGGCTGCAAAAAGGCAACGGCTTACCCGAAGATGTTGTGGGTAACAACGGCCGCCATTATTATGAATACCGGGGGGGGAAAGACATTGCCTCCGTCTATTTTCATCAAACCCACGAATTGCGTTCCAATCTCATTTTTTTAGGTGATATGCAATACACGTTTAAGCGCTATCGTCTGTATGATGAAAAATTTTTACAAAATGATTTTACTGTCGATTACCAGTTTTTGAATCCGCGTATCGGATTGAATTACAATATGAGCGCCGCATCTAACGTTTATCTCAGCCTCTCCCGTACCAGCCGCGAACCGCGCCTAAAAAATTATTATGATGCCGCCGAAGCCAGTACGCCCGAATCCTGGGGAGCGGTAATTCCGCAATTCAAATTACATCCGAACGGCGCTTACAATTTTAGCAAACCGCTGGTAAAACCCGAAACACTGGACGGAATTGAAGCCGGTTACTCTTTTCACTCAGCAAAACTTCAGGGATTTGTTAATTTCTATTATATGAGTTTTAAAAATGAAATTATCAAAAGCGGCGCGCTGGATCGTTTTGGACAGCCGGTTACCGGAAATGCCGAACGCACACTGCACCGGGGAATCGAAATCGGTGGAAAAGCATTGCTTACGCCAAGATTTTCTCTCTCCGGAAATTTCAGTTACAGCGCCAATAAACTCGTGTCCTATTCGGTATTTGTTTCCGATACGACCCGTATTAAGCTTAACGGAAATCCCATTGCGGGTTTTCCGGACCTGCTGGCCAATCTTCGGTTTACCTACGCCTGGAACGATCTTTACGCCTCCCTCGCCGGTCGTTTTAGCGGTAAAATGTATACGGATAATTTTGCCAATGAGCGCCGTACGATCGTTCCCTTTACCGTTCTTAATTTTAACCTGAATTGGAAACTTAATTCCATTGGGCTGGATAACGTTACTCTTCAGTTACAGCTCAACAATCTTCTGAACAGCCGCTATCTGGCACATGGAGAGGGCGACTCGTATTTTCCCGCAGCGACCCGGAATGGTTTTATCGGCATCCGCTACACATATTAAGTAACAAAACTAAAAAGGACAGCAAGCCATGAACAAACCGGTCATTGCCATTATCGCCAACGGGCTGGCCCCGAGTAAAAAACTGCTCGCGCAAACCCTTTTTAATGTCGATATTATTGTAGCCGCAGACGGCGGCGCCGAAATATGCCGGGAGTTGAATATCAATCCGGATTTTATTGTAGGTGATTTGGATTCGGTTTCTGAGGAGACCAAACGTTTTTTTAAAGACGCCTCGGTCATTTTAATGTACGATCAAAATTACAGCGATATGCAAAAAGCAATCGCCTTTTCTCTTTCTAAAAACCCGGAAAGGCTGGTCATCTATTCTGCTTTTGGGAAACGCAGCGATCACACCTTTAGTAATTTGCTGATTTTCTCCGGAATGAATATTCCCGTTCCGTTTGAATTATACGACACCTTTGGCAAACTCTTTCTGCTGCATCCGGGAAAACATATTTTAAACGGCGCCGCAGGTGATCCGGTTTCGCTCTTTTCCATCTCACCAATAGAAAACCTCAGCATAAGCGGATTAAAATATCCGGTTTCCCGACAGAACTTCGATTCTTTTTTTAACGGCGCCAGCAACCGGTTTAGCGAAGAAAGCGCCGCTGTTGAATTTGATAGCGGCCGTCTGTTTGTTTACCTGCCTTTTAAGGAAGCGCTGTAACCATGTGGACGCAGCTACTGCCCTTTGTTCTCTATCTTGTTTTGCTTCTTTATCTCGGATTGAAGGCTCGTCGTAAAAACGCCGGAGAAGAAGAATTTTTGCTGAGCGGACGTTCTCTGAGCATTCCCGCTTTTACGGCCACGCTGGTTACCACCTGGTACGGAGGTATTCTGGGCATTGGAGAATTTGTGTATAATAACGGTGTTTCCGTTTGGATTGTGTTCGGCCTGCCTTACTATATTTTTGCTTTTTTATTCGCTGTTTTCTTGGCGCCCAAAATCCGCAAGGCTAATACGTTTTCCATTCCGGATATGCTCTATCAGACTTTCGATAGAAAGGCCGGTCTTTTGGGTAGTTTCTTCCTGCTGCTCATGACCTCGCCGGCGCCGTATATTTTAATGCTGGCTGTTCTGCTTCAGCAAATTTTTAACCTGAGTTTTTGGATAAGCGTTCTGCTGGGCACATTTTTCTCGGCAGTATATGTTTTTTGGGGGGGCTTTCGTTCGGTGGTGCAAACCGATAAACTGCAATTTCTGCTGATGTTCGGCGGATTTATTCTCCTGCTTGTCTTTCTGACTCAGTCGCCTTTTTCCCTGTCACAACTGCCGGAACGACTGGACAACGCTCATAAAAGTTTATCCGGCGGTCTGCCCTGGCAGCAGATTGTAGTCTGGTTTTTAATCGCCAGCTGGACCTTTATCGATCCCGGATTTCACCAGCGTTGCGCCGCGGCCAGAACGCCGCAAACAGCCCGCCGGGGGATCTTCATTTCCATTGGCTTTTGGTTTATTTTTGATATGCTGACGATGGTCACCGGGCTTTACGCTTTTGTTCTCTTTCCCCAAATCGATCCGCTTACTATTTACCCGGAATTGGCCCGGCATTTCTTACCGCCCGTTTTACAGGGTCTGTTTTTAACCGGGCTGTTCGCCGTTATCATGTCGTCCATCGACAGTTTTTCATTTTTATCGGCCATTACCTTTGGCCGGGATCTGGTCTGGCGCTGGCAGCCTAAAACAGATATCAACCGCTGGGTACGGATTGGGCTTGTTCTGACGGCTCTTATTTCCATCCTGTTCATTTTTGCGCTTCCCTCGGTTATCAAAATGTGGTACAACCTCGGCAGCCTGTTTATCCCGCCGTTGCTGCTGCCGCTGACCGCTGCCTATTTTCCTAAAATACAACTACAGACCAAAAGCGCCTTTTATCTTATGAGTACTTCCTTTGTCGTTTCGCTGTGCTGGTTTTTATGGGGACAGTTACACCGGAAGGCCGGTGTTCCCGTTTATCCGCTTGGTCTGGAACCGTTTTTCCCCGGTTTGCTGTGGAGCGGGTTTTTATATGGAATGATGAAATTAAAGAATAAACGCATTATTAAACCTTCCGGGTTTTAAAACCCGGATGAGAGTTATTCATAGCGCAACGCATTAATGGGATCCATCCGCGCCGCGCGGGAAGCCGGATAAATTCCTGATAAAATACCGGCCAGCGACGTAACAACCAGAGCGCCGACAACCACCCAGGCAGGCACCACAAAAGGAATTTTTATCAGTACACTAACCGCCCCGGCCAGGGAAAACCCCAAAATCAAACCGATAACGCCACCGATAAAACTAAGCAGTACCGCTTCACTTAAAAACTGGGTTAAAATGGCGGTTTGTTTGGCGCCCACTGCTTTTCGGATACCGATTTCGCGCGTACGCTCGGTTACCGTCACCAGCATGATATTCATCACTCCGATGCAGCCGACCAACAGGGAAACCAGTCCCAGCATAACCGCCACTAATTTAATTTTACCGGCAATGCTTTCGAACGAATCAACCAGCGTATCGTTGGAAAACAGGGCAAAATCATTTTCGTTCCCCGGTTTAACCTTACGCTCCTTGCGCACCACGCCGATCACCTGGGTTTTGGCGTCTTCAAAATCGGCGTCCTTCTTTACCCGAACCGTAATGTTGGCCGAATGATTGCTGCCAAACACATCTTCGAAGGTCGAAACCGGCATCACCGCGCGGTTATCCCGGCTTTGTCCAAAAGTGGCATTCCCCCGTTTTTCCAGGGTTCCGATTACCTTAAATTTTTTTCCCCTAATCCGTACTATTTTCCCGATGGGATCTTCAAAAGGAAATAAAATTTCCAGTACGTCCATACCCACCACCACCACATATTTATGCAATGAAATATCTTCCGGCGTCAATGCCCGGCCATTTTCAATGGAATAGCCGTTGTTAATGAAAAAATTAATTTCACCGCCTACCGCATTGATATTGGGATTTGTTTTTTTACCCTTGTAAGAAACCACCGTTCCGAATTGCCAGATTTCGGCGCCGGCCGCTTCCACCAGATCACAGTTTTTACGAATGACTTCGGCTAATTCTGTTTTAATATTTTTTAGGGCTTTTCGTTTTCGCGGTCCGGTTTGAATGCCAGCGTTTATATCCTCTTTCTGTACCTGAAACGTGTTCGCACCGAGGATATTCAGCTCTTTGGTCATATTGGAATTGTAGCCTTCCAGAACGGCCACAATAAAAATAACCGTCGCCACCCCAATGGTAATTCCGAGGGTTGTCAGCAGGGTACGCATTTTTCCATAGCGGATTTGCTCGATAGCAACGGACAGATTTTCGCTTTGAAACATATTTTTTCCCAATTAACTACTTTTAAACTTAAAAATTTAAACGCGTTTAAACGTTTTACTCATAGCGTAGCGAATCAATTGGATTCAGACGTGATGCTTTGTAGGCCGGATAAAAACCGGCCAGTACGCCAACGGTTGTGGAAAAACCAAAGCCAATGGCAATGGACGTAAAGCCGACGCCGGTCGTAATTTCCATCTGGGCCAACACCAGGCTGCCGGCGCCATAGCCCAAAACAATGCCAAGCAATCCCCCAATAGATGAAACCAGTATCGCCTCAATTAAGAATTGCAGTAATATGTACTTTCGTTTGGCGCCTACCGCTTTGCGAATTCCGATTTCCCTAGTTCGCTCCGTAACGCTGACCAGCATTATATTCATAATGCCGATTCCGCCCACCAAAAGCGAAATACCGCCAATGATAAAAACGATGGCAAACAGGGTTGTCGTCAGCTGAGCGTACAAATCGGTCAGCATATCCTGCTGGTTTATGGAAAAATTATCTGCGGCGCCGGGCGCCACTTTTCGAACGCGGCGCATAATGCCGCGCACCTCATCTTTTAGTTCTTCGATTTTATCGGGATTATTAGTTACTAACGCAATGCGTAAACCGCGATGTCCGCCGTACACCCGCCGGAAAGTGCCAATGGGCACGATAATAAATGAATCCATGCTCTGACCAAAAGCGCTGCCCCGTTTTTCGAGAATACCCACCACCCGGTAGCGGTCGGAGCCAATTTTTATTTTACGACCGATAGGGTTTTCATTTTTAAACAGTTTTTCGGCCACCTCTGCGCCCATTACACACACAAAACGGCTACTGCGAATATCCGGCTCAGTTAAAAATCGTCCTGTCTCCGGAAAGAGCCCGGCGGTAAACGCGTATTGTTCCGTCGTGGCAATGACATAAATATCTTTTACCTCTTCATTACCGTACGAAAGATTTTTTAGAGACAATACTTCGGGCGCGATATGATCGGCAAGCGTACTATATTTTTTTAAGGCCCGATATTCTTTATAGGTGATATTTTTACGATTACGATATTTCCAATAATCCCCTTTTATTATCCAGGGATTTTTTTCCACATAAATCGTTCCCGCTCCGATTCCGGAAAGCTTGCTGTACACATACTGATTCAGTCCCTGAATGGTGGTCCAGATAGTAATAATCGTCGTTACCCCAATCAGGATTCCGAGGGTAGTAAGCAGAGAGCGCATCTTATGATTTTTAAGCGCATCCCAGGCCATAACAAGATATTCATTGAAACGGGAAAATGTGTACCGCATCAGTTTATCTGCTCATCCGAAATGATTTGTCCGTCCAGTAAACGAATAATACGTTCACTGTGGCGGGCAATTTCTTCTTCGTGTGTTACTAAAATGATCGTATTACCGGAGCGATGTAAATCATCCAGAAGACGCATAATTTCCGCTCCGGTTTTGGAGTCCAGATTACCGGTGGGTTCGTCGGCCAAAACGATGGAAGGATTATTAATCAGAGCCCGGGCAATGGCCACCCGCTGGCGTTGCCCGCCGGAAAGTTCGTTGGGCCGGTGGCCGGCACGGTCGGCCAATCCGACCTTTCGCAAAGCCTCTTCGGCTTTTTCTTTTCGTTCAAGACGGCCGGTTCCATTGTAAATTAACGGCAATTCCACGTTATGCAATGCATTTGCCCGTGGCAGCAGATTAAAGGTCTGAAAGATAAAACCGATTTCTTTATTGCGGATTTCCGCCAGTTGATCGCCGTCCAGCCCGCTTACATTCTTTCCGTTTAAAACGTAAGAGCCCTCCGAAAGGACGTCGAGGCAGCCGATAATATTCATCAGGGTTGATTTGCCTGACCCGCTGGGGCCCATCACGGCGAGATATTCGTTTTGTTTGATTTCCAAATCCACCCGGTCTAACGCATGTACATCAACCCCGCCGAGATGGTAAATTTTGCTTAAATTTTTAATTTGGATAAGCATTTATTTGGCTCTCTTTTGATCTTTTATGCTAACCAAATCATCGTTTTTTAAATTCTTATTAAGCAGCTTAAATGGCCCGGTAATTACCATATCGCCTTCCCGCAGTCCGTTTTTTACAGCATAATGTGTGTCATCGCTGATTCCCAGTTTCACCGGCTTCGCTAAAGCGCGTCCGTCTTTAATCGTAAAAACAATTTCAACCATTTCTTTTTCAGATTTTGTATCCGGGATTTGTTTCTTTTTCTTCGATTTTATTTCAAGTTCCTTTTTGTCACGAACCGTAACCGCCTGAATCGGAATCTTAAGCGTTTGATCCAGCCGCTTGGTTAAAATATCCACCGTTGTGCTCATACCGGGCCTAAACCGTTTGTCGGGATGATCCAGAATGATAGTCACTTCGAAACTGGTCACCTGCTCTTGCGTCCCCCGGCCTTTGGTCACGGCGGAATTGGCGATTTCGCTAACCACGCCTTTAAATGTCGTATCGGCAAAGGCGTCCAGTTCCACAATTGCCGAATCGCCCAGACTAACATTTATCACATCGTTTTCATCAATTTCCACCACCGCTTCCATAACCGATAAATCGGAAATCACCATAATCACATCTTCCTGAAACTGGGCGCCGATGGCCATTTCGCCGGCCTCTTTGTTTAATCGGGTCACCACGCCGTCCATCGATGCGTAAAGCTTGGTTTTATGCAGAGCGTCCCGGGTTTCTTTTAACGAAGCCTCGGCCTGCCGGCGACCGGAAACAGCCGACTCATATCCGGCTTCCGCCGATTCCAATTCGGCATTGGATATCAATTTTTTCTGAGAAAGGCCTTCCGCGCGGACCAGTTCGCTTTTTGCTTTTTTTTCATTGGCCTTTGCCGCCAGCAACGAAGATTAGGCACGCTCGACCGAAGCTAAATACTGCTCGGGATCCAAAGCGGCCAGCAGAGCGCCCTTTTTTACCCGATCGCCCTCTTTGGCATTAAGCTGCACAATTTTACCGGCCACCTGAGCGCTGACTTTTACTTCCACAGCAGGCCGGATTTGCCCCGAACCCGTAACTGTTTGCTGTACCGTTCCGTACAATACCTTTTCTGCCGTTACCTCTTTGCCCTTTTCTTTTTTAAGCAAATTGACGGTAAAAAGAACGCCGAGAAGAAGAACAACAGCGCCGGAAATAAGAATTTTTTTCATTTATAAATCCTTCCGTCCAAAAGGAATTGGACTGATTTCAATTTGCGTAATTTTCAAAAAATAGTATTTTATATTGCTTCGCATGTATAAAAATCGAAGCGGTAATAATTTTTAATTCTAGTATTGTGTCAATATCCTAAAAATTCTTTATCCGGTTTTTTTCTTAGTTAAAAGTGATAATGCGTTTCTCTTTTCCGGACACAATCATACACTCATCCCCCTAATCGAATGGCTTCTATTTTATTTTTTGATAGGTCAGGCCCAACTGGTTATCAAGCTGTGCTAAGATTAGGCTGGCGGTAAACTGGGCGGCAATGAGGGTTTCCTCGGCGCGGGTCAGGTTAACCTGAGCTTCGCGAACTTCCAACGCAGTACCGGCGCCAACCATATAACGTTCTTCTTCCAGCCGCATCTCTTCCTTCGCTGCTTCTAAATTTTCCTGATTTATTTTGATGATATCCAGTGTGGACATATAATCGGCATAATACTGATGTACTGAGGCCTTAAGGGTGCGTTTGTATTCCTCGTAAGTTTCCATAGCGGCCTTACGGCCGATTTCTGCTTTCTGAACATTGGCATAGTCCGAAAATCCGTTAAAAATATTAAACGATAACCGAATCCCGTACTGCGTAGAATAGTTTTGTCCGAAATCGGAAAAAACTTTAACGGAATTTTCGTGAAAACGGTTGTAACTTACGTAGGCCGACAAACGCGGGAAATTTAACCCTTTTGCCAGGGCAGCAGAAAGTTCGCTGGAACGAATATCCAGCTCGTCTTTTTTTATCAGAGGCTGATGTTCATAAGCGGTTTTAACCATTTCTTTAATATCGGGCAGAGTTTCTTCGCGCTGCACTTCGATTTTTACTTCCAGCGGTGTAAAGGGATCGCGTCCCATGGCCAGGTTTAAATTTTTACGGCTCTGTTCCACCGTATTTTTCTGTTTTAAAAAGTTAATGCGGTCATTGCCTAAATTCACTTTTGCCCGGAACATATCCACTTTGGCAACAGCGCCCAATTCAAACATTTTACTGGTGCGATCGAGCTGCGCTTTACTGCGCTGTACCGCCAAATCATATACTTCCAGCATTTTTATCTGTTTAATTAAATCGAAATACGAAGACTGCACCAACAGAATGGTATTGTTGCGTTGGCTTTCAAAATTGTATTTGGAAGATTTTTGCTCCACACGCGCTTTGCGAATTTGATTCCACCATATCCCGCCGTCAAAAATGGTTTGGTCCAAATTGAAACCTGCCGTGGTTGATTTACGGGTGGTTAACTCTGTTTTTCGGGTGCGCAGTTCGTAAATTACATTTCCGTCCTCATCCAGACCAACCGGCTCATTGCTTAAGTATTCGGCCGGGCCTGTTTCATATTCTCCGCGGCCGGCGGAAACGGACAGACTGGGCAGGATCCCCTTAAAACTGCTCAGGACATCCATTTTAGCCGCATCATAAGAGTAACCGGCATTCCGCAGCGAACTATTATTTTTAAGAGCTGTATTAATGCATTCCTGCAACGTATACACAGTTCCCTTTGTCTCCTGAGCATTTACTTCTGTTGCAGAAACGATTAAAAGCATGGCAAACAATACAAATGCCGTTTTTATTAAACGCAGCATGCATAAACTCCTTTAAATTTAAAAAATTTGACTGATTCCGATGGTAACAGCCAGATACATACCATACAGGGTTAGCGAGGTCATATATCCTTTTTTTATCGAAAATCGATAGATAGCGCTCATACCGATTGCCCAAACGATTATTTTCCAGATGGTGAAAACATCAATCGCATTTAGTAGCTGGAACAAAACGGTTTTATAATCAGCCGGATCCAACAACACGGCAAGACTCGTGTACACATGTAACGAGCCCTTGGCCAGTACCATAGGCAATTTTACCAGTATTTCCATGATTCCGATTAGACCGGCCCAGCTGAACATGGAAAAGACCTGTTTAAAAGAGGCCTGGCCGCCAAGAAAAAAATTTCCGAATAGCAAAAATGCGCCGGCGCCAATCAGATACACTAAAAATATATTCACAATCGAACCGCCGAAGGATTCCAGATTACGCTGTGTATCGCTTTTCTCTTCCATCTTTTCAATCGCTGTGTCTTTGTATTCTTCAGGAATCATGGTGCTTTCATAAATCGCTTCTTTCTGAAACGCAAGCATCAGATCCTGGGTAAAATAGGAAAAAGACATGGCTGCGATTATGGCCAGCAGCACGGGCAACCCCCAGCTGGGGTAGAGTCGGATATTTTCGAAAACGGCCTGAGGATTACTAAAGAGGCCCACTACTTTTGCGGTGAAACTTAGTTCAGGAACCGTATTTTCTGTTACTTCCATTTGCTCACTCATTCTTACTCCGGGTTTTCAGATTCTCTATAAACGGTATCTTAAGCGAAAAGTTGCTAAGAGTACAAGGATAAAATAAAAATATTCAGCCTTCCTTAAAATTCTTTGTATACACGGGCGAGAGAGCGCCCGGGCGCCGAAATGGAAATATCCAAAAAATATCCGAACGGCGTTTGTGCCGTTGTATAGCCGGAATCGGTTAATCGTGCTTACGCCCGATCGAAGAGTTGTTTTAAAAAATTCGGTGCACATTTTGATTCGCCAAGATGGGCAAATGAGTGCAGCACGATATTTTTACTGCCTAACTTTCCGGATAACCATTTAATATTTTTTATTAATTTCGTTTCGACCTTTGAGGCGTTTTCTTCATCTTTTTCTTCGCCATGTACAAAAGCGACAATCACATCGGAAAAGGCGCCGCCTTTTTCTACCGTTTCGGCGCTTTCCCATCCTTTTATGGCAGGATGGTAGGTAAAGGAATCCATGTACCAAAAAATAACGCGCATCAGTTTACCGCCTCTTCGAAATGTTTTTTTATATATTTTAAACAAGCGTCATGCTCGTTAGGAACCTGTCCGCCGAGAATAGCCTCTTCGATAAAACGTTTTATTTTGCCCACCAGCGGTCCGGGTTTTAGATCAAAGACTTCCATAATTTCCCGTCCATCCACCGGAGGCTGAAAATTACGCAGCCGATCCCGTTCTTCTACTTCGGCCATTTTTTCGATGACATGGGCATAATTGGCAAGATATTTTTTTACCCGTTTCGGATTTTTGGAAGTGATATCTGCCCGGCATAAAATCATCAGATCGTCCACATCGCTGCCGGCCAAAAACAGCAGACGGCGCAAAGCGGAATCGGACACTTCTTCGCTGACCAAAGCCATAGGGCGCAGGTGCATGTTTACCAGTTTTTTAACATAGCGGATGGTTTCCGCCGGGTAACGCATGCGTTTCAGAATGCCCCCTGCCATACGCCGGCCCACCACTTCGTGTCCGTGAAAAGACCAGCCGCTGCCGGGCGTAAACCGTTTTGTGCGCGGTTTACCAATATCATGAAACAGCGCGGCGAGACGCAATTCCAGCTTCTTGGTCTTTTTTGATATATTATCAACCACTTCCAGGGTATGGTAAAAAACATCTTTATGATGATGTTTTTCTTTTTGCTCCACGCCTTTCATCACCTTCATCTCCGGCAGGATGATATCCATCAGACCGGTTTCATCCAACATGCGCAACCCAATTGAAGGTTTTTCGGCCATCAGTATTTTATTAAACTCATCCGTAATGCGTTCCTGCGATACGATGGAGAGTCGTTCGGCAGCCTCTGTTATAGCGGCATACGTTTCCGCTTCGATTTCAAACCCCAGGCGGGTGGCAAAACGAATGGCGCGCAGCATACGTAGCGGATCGTCCGAAAAAGTTTGCAGCGGTTCCAGCGGCGTTTTTATCAGTTTTTGCCTGATATGCTCCCGTCCTTGATACACATCAATAATTTCTCCGAAATTTTTCGGATTAATATGCATGGCCAGCGTATTTATGGTAAAATCACGGCGGCTTAAATCGCTTCGCAGGTCGGCCTGTTCGGTAACCGGATTACGGGAATCTTTATGATAGGATTCTGCCCGGGCATTTACAAACTCCAGCTCGTATCCGTAATAACGGGTCATAAAGGTGCCGAAGCGCGGATAACGCACCAGGGTTCGCAGGCGCAGATCTTTCTTCAACTGTCCGGCAAAAAGCATGGCGTCGCCAACGACCACAAAATCGATGTCTTTACTTTTTTTACCCATTATATCATCGCGAACGTAACCGCCAACCACAAAAATATCGTAGCCGCATTTTTGCCCGGTTTGATAAATTTTATTAAAAAGAACTTCTACGTTCATTTATTTTCCTGTCTGAAATTCTAAAACACAAATTACAAATAAGCGGCAAACGTCGGTTAGGCCTTCTGATAAAGAGCTGAACCTTCAAACGTATCGTTTATTTGTAATGTTATGTTTTTCTTTTATGCCGCCCGCTATTGGCAGAACAAATATGTTAAAGCTTTTAATGCTATTCTAGTGCCAAAATATGCTGATACTTTTCAGGATTCCGTACAACATCAATGGCTTTGAGCGCCTGTTTATCCTTTTGCAGGCTGATGCGATCCCGCTCTTTGCGGTTAAAATATTTTTCAATCAAATCAAGATAAAGAAATTCGGCTATCTGTTTTTCATCCTGTTCAAATTCTTTATTGAGTTCCATATCCAGACTTTTTTCCAATTCGTTTAATTGATTCTGAATATGTTCTGAATACTGTTCTTTCTGAATATATTTTCTAATGCGTTCTATATCTCTACTGCAGGCGCACTCGTATTTAAAATCTGCCGCACTGAGAAATTGTTTAAATTTATCCATAATTGAATCGGCAAAAACCGGATTGTCTTTCCATTGCGGATAACGATTATGATAGTCAACGGCAAAATCGAAAACCATACTTTTGCGAATGAGCTGCATTAAAACATAACTAAGCGTATCGCCGCTTACAGGTATGTCGGGATAGATTCCACCCTTGTCTAACACTTTTCGTTTATGTTGTGTATAAAAATTATGCGCGCCGTCGTCTTTTAACGCGGATGAATCGCGCACAATCACTTCATTATTTCGGCCGTAATCTTTTTTCTGAATACAGCGACCGCTGGGAATGTAGTATTTGGCGGTGGTCATTTTAAGTTTTACGTTACGGTGCTTATCCAGCGTAAAGACCTTTTGCACCAGCCCTTTTCCAAAGGTATCTTCGCCCACAATAACCGCCCGGTCAAGGTCTTGCAGAGCGCCGGCCACAATTTCGGAAGCGCTGGCGCTGCCGCCGTCCACCAAAACAGCCAGCGGAATATCGGGCAACAGCGGATTCTGTTTTGTAAAAAACTTATACTCTTTTTCACGGAAACCTTTTGTGTACACAACCAGCTGATCTTTGGGTACAAACAGATTTACAATATTTACCGCCGCATCCAGCAGCCCGCCCGGATTACCTCTCAAATCCAAAATAAATGCTTTTATTTCCTGTTCTTTTTGCAGTTTGTGGATAACCTTAACCACTTCTCCAACCGCTTTATCGGTAAAACTATTCAGATTCAGATAGGCCGTACCCGGCGCGATAAACCCGCTGTAGCCCACATCTTCCAGAACAATTTCAGCGCGAGTTATTGTTAAATCCAGCGGCTCATTGAGGCCCGGCCTTAAAATAGTAAGCGTTACGTCGGTGCCTATTTCTCCGCGCAGTTCCTTTGAGACCTGATCTACGCTTTTCCCTGTTGTTTGTTTTCCATCAATTTTATCAATAATATCACCGGCCTGAATACCGATTTTTTTTGCCGGTGAATTATTGATGGGCGCAATAACCGTAATTTTTTTATTGCGCAACCCTATCTCCATTCCCAAACCGCCGTATTTGCCGGTGGTCATAATACGCAAACGGCGTTGCCCGTCTTCTTCGAGGAAAACCGTATAAGGATCCAGCTCGCCCAGCATTCCGTTTATTCCGGCGCGAATCAGCGGATAAGGATCGAGGTCATCCACATATTGCTGATTTAGACGCTCATAGACCATTTGCATGTACTGCCAGCCTTTTTTCAGCCCGGTATAATAATCATCCTGATCGCCGGCCCTCAGGGAACCGGAAGCAAGTATAAAAATTAGTAAAAAGACAGACAGCTTTGAATAGCTCGGTTTCATCTATTATTTCTCCTCTGATAGTACAAAGTCAATAATCCGATTGTGGATTTCTTCTTTTTGCGCGCCGGCATCCAAAACACGAACGCGCTGCGGATTTTGTTTGGCAATGGCCGCATATCCGGCCGCCACCCGCATAAAAAAGTCCTTACCGGATTCTTCCAGTCGATCCATTGCACGTCCGCTGTCCCAACGTCGTTGGTAGGACGCTTCCGGATCAATCTTTAAAAAAAAGGTCAGCCGGGGCATGAGTCCCTGTACGGCAGCCGTATTAATCTCTTCCACAATCTTCGAATCGATACCGCGCCCCCAGCCCTGGTAGGCGGTGGTGGAATCCACATAGCGATCGGCAATTACATAAACATCCTTTTTTAACAGAGGAATTATTTTTTCGGTTACCAGTTGGTTTCGGGCGGCGCTGTATAAAAAGATTTCACAAAAATCCGTCATCTTACCATTTTTTTTATCTAAGAGCAGGGCGCGTATTTTTTCGGAAATATCGGTTCCGCCGGGTTCCCGTAATACATAAACCCGATCGCCGCGTTTTTCCAGAAAAGTGCGCAGCAATTCGATTTGCGTAGATTTCCCGGAGAAATCAATCCCTTCAAATGAGAAAAAACGTTTGTTTGAAACATGCTCCATTTATGTTTATTTCCCGGCTACAATGAGTACGATTTCACCTTTTACCTTTCCAACCTGCAGATGTTCCAGCAGGGAGGACAAAGTGCCGCGGTAAAACTCTTCAAATTTTTTGGTCAGCTCTCTGGCCATTACAACGTTTCGGTCGCCCCAGTATTCCAGCAGTTCCCGCACGGTCTTTTCGATGCGGTGCGGCGACTCATATAACACAATCGTGCGTTTTTCTTCCGTTAAAAAAGTCAGCCTTGTTTTGCGCCCCTTTTTCTGCGGCAAAAAGCCCTCGTACACAAAACGGTGCACGGGCAGCCCGGAGGCGGTAAGCCCGGCCAGCAGAGCGGAAGCGCCCGGAATGGGAACCACGGGGATTGCGTTGGCCACACAGGCCTCCACGAGATTAAAACCCGGATCCGAAAGACAGGGCGTACCGGCGTCGGAAATCAGCGCCACGGATAAACCTTCGGAAAGCTTCTGCACCAGTTTAACCGTTTCCTTTTTCAAATTGTAACTGTGGTAACTGGTCATGTGTGTTTTAATTTCGTAGTGGCGCAGCAAAACGCCGGAGGTTCGGGTGTCTTCCGCTGCAATTAAATCGACATTTTTCAGGATATGCACAGCCCGGTAACTGATGTCCGCCAGATTCCCGATGGGCGTGCTAACAAGATACAAAGTACCTTTTTCAATGGTTTCCAAATCAAACGCCCCAATCGCGGCAGTATCGAAAATCCTGGTTAATGGTTCGGTTGCCCAGTTTGGCAATCACCGTCGGACGGCGTTTAAACTGATTTTTCTGAATGCGGGATTTGATATCTTTAATCATTTCCGCAGAATAGCCCATTTCCATTAAAATTTCATCCGGATAGCGCAGGTCTACCAAATAATATAAAAAGGGATCGATTTCCTTATAGGTGTAGCCTAGTTCATGTTCGTCCGTCTGTCCCAGCCAGAGATCCGCCGAAGGGGCTTTGTCGATAATAACCCGAGGCACTTTAAGATATTCGGCCAGTTCCCATACATGGGTTTTATACAAATCGCCAATGGGATTTATGGCGCTGGCCAGATCGCCAAAAATGGTTCCGTAACCCAGTAGCAGTTCCGTTTTGTTGCTGGTGCCGATTACCAGCGCTTTGTGCTCCGCTGAGAAATCGTACAACAAACACATACGCTCGCGGGCCATTTTATTACCTTTACGCATGGGACCGGCATCCGGCTCATCCTTAAAAAAGGCGTCCACCATGGGTGAAATATCCCGCAATCGATAATGGATTCCCAACTCTTTGGCAGCCAGTTCCGCATGCGCTTCGCTATCGGGATTGCTTTCGCGGTAGGGCATGGATAGGGCATGCACATTTTTCGGACCCAATGCTCGTGCCAACAACGCCGCGGCTACGGCGGAATCTACCCCGCCGGAAAGGCCTAAAACAACCTTTTTAAAACCTATTTTTTGTACTTCCTGCTGCAGGAAAAGCTCCAGAATGGAAGTTACCGTTTTGACGTTGATTTTTAGCATTGCACTGCCTCTTATTTTATTCGAAGCAAAATATACAAAGGGAGGCAAAAAAGTTAAAATTTTTTTACCGGACAGATTACAAAACGGACGGCTTTTGCCAGCCGCCCGAACTCTAAATTATTCCGCAGCAATCACCATACTTTATTTAGAAAATGTCTTCAGAATTTCAAAATAAAATCTACCTTCCGGTGAACATCAGGATAAGAAGTCATTCAGATACGCAAACTCATCTGTTAGCTTACCGTTGTACACAATCACCGCCCGCTTAATTTCATCCGGGAGCCCTGATTTGTTTAGCGGTTTACTAAAATCGGCCGTCATTATTCCCGGAACAAACGGCGTTAAATTATTACTGAAAAATTCGGAGGCGTCTTTGGGCAATTCGGCCGGAAGATTATCCACGGCAAGCAATACGATTCCTTCGCCAACATGGCCGTCTTCGGTGGTGCGTTGCAACGGAAAGACGCGGTAGGCCGGCATTCCGGAACCGGTGCTCTTTACATTACACTCCACCGAGCCGTTTACATCGCAGGTGATATCGGCGATTGCGCTTAAACGGGGCTTGGCTTCCCTGCTAAAGAGTTCATACAAATCGTCCCAAGTTACGAATTTCGGATAACGGGTTTCCCAGTAAGTGGCGTTTACCAGAATCGTAAGATGGGGCAGATATTGCTTAAACTGCGCTTTATAGTTTTCCGGATGATCGTAATAATCCTGCAATTGAAAATCCCTGTTTTCTTTATGCTCCACCAGATGCTCTTCTTTAAAAACGGTTAAGTAGAGCTTATTATTTTCTGCTTTTCCGCTTTGTGCAAAAGCAATGAGTTTTTCGGGTTCAATATATTCATGCGGGAAACATTCAAAAATTTGCATGGCGCCTTTGGCAACATTTCCGTAACCGAGAATACCGATTATGACCGGGCCTGCATCTGCGGGGAATCCTTCCTGCTTCAATTGTGCACCAATATTACTTAATTTTTCTTTAGCGTCTTTAACCGATTAGTAATGCAACGCCTGCTTTACGCCGGCAAACGGAGTCTGAATTCCGGCCTTCTGCCATTTTTCACCAAGCAACCAAAGAATGTCAATGGCGCCGGCGTCTCCGGCATAAGGGCCAAAAAAGACTTTCCGCCTTCCCTGTTCATCGGTAATTTTTTCATAGTCGATCAAGCTGGAACCGCTGTCCATAATACGCCGCAGCATGGACATATTTTCCTGCTGCCCTTTTATGGTATGCGAAAAATAGAGATAAACCTTCTTATTTAGAATTTTTTCTTCGGGAATTTCCTTAACCCCAAAAACAATGTCACCCGGTTCCATTCCGGCACAGCTTTCGGCGCCGGCCCGGTTAAAATCTTCTTCTTTAAAATACCGTTTTTCCGATTTTTCGATGAAGGATTTAATTTCTACCTGATTGTGAATTTTTTTCAAATCGGAAGGAACCAGCGTACTGCGGCGTTCCCAGATATTTTTATCTTCTGCGCGAATTAATAAGGATCTCATTTTTCCCCGTATCTGTTAAGTTTTCGGTTTTCATCAAAAAGCGTGTAAGTTAATATGAACAGTGGCGGTAATGCAATCCTTCCCATATAAAACAAAAAATATTTTATACCATCTTTGGTCACTTTTCGCCAATAAATTGTTTTATTTTTAATTTGTGATTTATTTCAGGAACTTTTACCTTTCGTAAATAAAAAACCAAATAATAAAATGCGTAACAAATGCAACCTTTTAAACGTATAGGGAAAACAGGTACGAGTTGAAAAGAGAAGATGCTGCATTAGTTAAACGGGCCAAAGAGGGCGACGGTAAAGCATATGATGAGCTGATACTGTTATATAAAGACGCTGTGCACGGCGTTATTTTCCGAATGGTTCGCAATAAACAGGAGGCCGAAGATTTAACCCAGGAAGCGTTTATCAAGGCATATAATTCCATTAATTCGTTTAATGAAGAATATGCTTTTTCGACCTGGCTCTTCAAAATTGCCACTAATAACTGCATCGACTTTTTTCGTAAGCGGAAACTGAAAACACAGTCCATAGACCAGACCATCCGCTATAAAGACGACGAAATTAAACATGAATATGCCGATCCGGAACGTACCGCGGATAAGGAGATACTGGCAGAAGAAAAGACGCGCCTGATAAAAGAGGCCATTGAACAGCTGCCCGAAAAATATAAAACGGCTATTTTGTTACGGCATACGGAAGAAAAAAGTTACGAGGAAATTGCCCAAATTCTGGGACTGCCGTTGGGCACCGTAAAAGCGCGGATTTTCAGAGCCAGGGAAATGTTAAAAAAACGATTAAAGGATATTTTATTTTAAAATGAAAAAAAATACGTTTTTTCTAACCGCCATTTTCCTTCTTTTGCAGACCCTTTGGGCAAAAGACAATCTGGATATTTTAAAAAAGACGATTCCGCTGGATGGCGAAAAAAAGCTGGAAGTTAAAATCTCATTTGGCGCTGGAACGCTTTATTTACATCCGGGAAAACCCGGCGATCTTTTTAAAGGGGAGCTTAAATTTGCTGACAAAGAGCCTTTCCTCGATTATTCCATCAACGGTGAAACAGGTATTTTGGAAATTAGTACCTCGGGATTTAATTCCAAAGACAAAGAGGATAAAACCTATAATTTTAAAAATTTCGATGACATGAAGAAAAATAGCTGGCATCTCTATTTTAGCCCGGAAATTCCCATTAAATTTGTCATCGAAAACGGCGCTGCCAGCAACCGTTTTGAATTTGGTTCTCTCAAAATAAGTGATTTAAAAATCAGCACTGGCGCCAGCGAAACCATCATTAATTTCGCCGAACCCAATCCCATCGTGATGAATCATTTTACCATTGAATCCGGCGTAAGCGAAATAAAAGGTAAAAATCTACTGAATGCGAATTTTAATAAATTTCGTTTTGAAGGCGGCGTGGGCGATTATGATTTCTATTTTACCGGAAAACTTCAGCGTAGCCCGCGTAT
This sequence comes from Calditrichota bacterium, assembly GCA_024278755.1. Lineage (GTDB taxonomy): Bacteria > Calditrichota > Calditrichia > Calditrichales > Calditrichaceae > JANTFQ01. The sequence continues at coordinate 52,160 of JAJRSO010000014.1, forward strand.
CGATATTGAAATCGGCGTAGCCAGTGCCAGCCTTTACCTGAATCCCGATACTCCGTTTAAAGCGCGTATTAGCAGTTCTCTTTTAAGTTCGGTTGCTATTGACAATGCCGTGGAAGAGGAAGATGATTATTGGGTTTCTGATAATTACAGCAGAAAAAAAGATTTCCTGAACATCTCTGCGGATGTGGGTATTGGCGGCTTTGAAATCCAGGTTCGTAACTAATTGAGATTTTACAACTACCTATGTTTGATTTGCTCATTGCCACTCAAAACGCACACAAGATAAAAGAAATAGAACCGCTTTTTGATTCGCAGTCTATTCGTTTAAAAAGCCTGACCGAAATGGAAACAATCCCCGAAATCATTGAAGACGGGAATTCGTTTGAGGAAAACGCCGCCATTAAGGCCCGTATCTGTTACCAGGCGTTTAACCGCCCCGTAATGGCCGATGATTCCGGCCTGGAAGTGGACGCATTGAATAATGAACCGGGAATCTATTCCGCACGTTATGGCGGACCGCATGCAGACTATAAATTGAATAATCGTGTTCTGATCCAAAACATGAACACCGTGCCGAAAGGCCGGCGCCAGGCACGATTTGTGTGTACCATTTGTTATAAAGATAAATCGGGCGAATATTTTTTTACCGGCAGCACCGAAGGAATTATTTTAACCGAGTTAAGCGGAACAGAAGGCTTTGGATACGATCCGTTGTTTTATCTGCCTGAAATGCGTAAAACATTTGCTCAACTCAGTATGGAAGAAAAGAATGCCGTTAGTCATCGGGGAAAAGCCGTTCACAAATTAATTGCTTTTTTAAACAAAAATATTTTGTCTGTTTATTGACATTCCAAAATTAACATATTAAATTTATAAACTCTTTGCTTGAGGAGTAGTTCGGGGCGTAGCGCAGTCCGGTTAGCGCACCTGCCTTGGGAGCAGGGGGTCGGAGGTTCAAATCCTCTCGCCCCGACAGGACAGCGCCCTTAGCTCAGCTGGATAGAGCAACTGCCTTCTAAGCAGTAGGTCAGAGGTTCGAATCCTCTAGGGCGTACACAGTATGGTGGGTGTAGCTCAGCTTGGTTAGAGCGCCTGGTTGTGGCCCAGGAGGTCGTGGGTTCAAGTCCCATCACTCACCCTTTGACGTGCATAGGTTTTTGAAAATTCGGTTAAGTTCTTTGGTATTCGGACGAAGTAGTTTTTAAATTTGAGCAAACCGAAAAATTTGAAACACAGACGCTCCCATCGTCTAGTGGTCTAGGACATCCCGATGCTCGGGACGACAGACTGGTTAAAATTGGGGAAATTGGACGCTCCCATCGTCTAGTGGTCTAGGACACCGCCCTTTCACGGCGGCGACAGGGGTTCGACTCCCCTTGGGAGTACAAAGCTCGGAAGCAATTCTTCCGGGCTTTTTTTATTTGGAGAGTTTATGTATTTCGTTTATCTCCTCAAATCCGAAAAAGACGGGCGTTTTTACATCGGCCAGACACAAAA